>NZ_JBIAZG010000002.1:0-798499 GCF_042898885.1 Micromonospora sp. NPDC000316 | reverse complement strand
CCGCATCCGCGACCGGAAACGATGGCGGGAGTTCCTCAGCTTCCTCAAGACACTGCGCGCCCGGTGGCCCGATGACCGGCTCTACCTGATCCTGGACAACTTCTCCCCACACAAGCACCCCGAGGTCCGCGCCTGGTGCACCGCCAACCAGGTCGACCTGGTGTTCCTACCGACCTACGCCTCCTGGCTGAACTGGATCGAGGCCGAATTCGCCGCCGTACGCTACTTCGCCCTCAACGGCACCGACCACCGCACCCACGCCGAGCAAGACACCGCCATCGGCGCCTACATCCGCTGGCGCAACCAACACGCCCAACCCAAAACCGGATACGCGATCAACTCCAAGATCCGCCATCCCGATTACCCGTTCAAGGCCGCATGACGAGGCACTAGATAGCAATTCTGCTCGACGCATCGGCTTCGGTCGACGGCGAGAGGAAGTCGGGTGGGGGCCGTCGCGGCGACACCTGCGGACGTGACGACGGATGGGGTGATGGTGGGCCCGGGAATAAGCCCGAGCCCACCATTCACGCGCTACTACCGGATCGAGTTGAGCGTGACGATAGGCGCGGCAGGCGGCGACCAGGTCAGCGCCGAATGCCCGCCCAGTCGTGGTGGCGACGCACGGTCGACAGAATGAAATCGACGACCCGTCGCGACGTGTCGGACACCTGGTAGTCACTCGGGCACGGAGCAGCGCCGACGGTGGCCTGCTGGACCATCACCCCCACCGACTCCAGCACGGACTCAGGATCGAGCCCTGTCATGACGATGCCGCCGACGTCCAGGGCTTCCGGCCGTTCGATCGATTCCCGCAGTGTCACCGCCGGAAAGCCGAGGATCGTCGCCTCCTCGCTCACGGTGCCGCTGTCAGACAATGTGCAACGGGCGTGCCGCTGCAACGTGATGTAGTCGAAGAAGCCGAACGGTTCGTGGAAGGCGATCCCGTCGAGCACCGCGTCGTCCATGGCGAGGCCTTCCAGCCGCTTGCGGGTCCGGGGGTGAGTGGAGACCAGCAGCGGCAGGCCCCACCGGTCCCGGACCGCTCGCAGACAAGCCAGCAACCGCCGCAGTCGCTCGGGATGGTCCACGTTCTCCTCGCGGTGAGCGCTCACCACAAAGTACTGGCCAGGCTCGATCTCAAGCTGACGCAGCACCGTCGACCGCTCGATGTCGGGCCGGTAATGGTCCAGCACCTCGCGCATCGGCGATCCGGTGTGCAGGATGCGACGGGGATGCAGCCCTTCGGCGAGCAGGTTGCGGCGAGCGTGCTCGGAGTAGACCAGGTTGAAGTCGGCTACGTGGTCCACGAGCCTGCGATTGGTCTCCTCGGGCACGTTGAGGTCGAAGCAGCGATTTCCTGCCTCCATGTGGTAAACCGGCACGCGCATACGACGGGCCATCAGGGCCGCGATGGCGCTGTTGGTGTCGCCGAGCACCAGGAGAGCGTCCGGTCGGAGCTCGGCGATCGCCTGTTCAGTGCCGACCAGGACCGCACCGAGGACGTGACCCAGCGACTGGGTGTCCACCTGGAGTAAGCGGTCGGGCTGTCGCACCTTCATCTCGCGGAAGAACACGTCGGACAGCGCGGGATCCCAGTTCTGCCCGGTGTGCACGAGTACGTGATCCACGGTCTCGTCGAGCCGCTCGATGATCCGCGACAACCTGATGATTTCGGGTCGCGTTCCCACGACCGTCATAACCCGCGTCATGCAGCACCCTTTCACCGTTGATCCTGCCGGGGCCAGCGGGTCGCCGTTCGCCTGCCTGAGCACACCACGCCGCATGACCTTCTCTGGCGGAGCAACGACTGGATCGCCACGCCGTAACGCGGCATGAACTAATTTTCTGTTTCACAAGTGTAGTGAATTGAGAACCGATTATTGGCGTTTCGCGGTTGAAGCGCCAGTTCGATCGCTATCGTCACTCTCTGATCCCGTCCCTTACCTTTCGCCATCAGCGGCGAATCAGACAGGAGGAGATGTGTCGTCCTCACTTATGGACCGACGCGTTTTGATCACCGGCGGGACCGGGTCGTTCGGTCAGACGATGGTGTCCAGGCTGCTCGACGCCGGTGCGGCCGAGGTACGCGTATTGAGCCGAGACGAGGCCAAACAGGAGGCCATGCGGATCCGCCGGGTCGACGACCGGGTCCGGTTCTACGTGGGCGATGTCCGCGATATGGACAGTGTCAACAAGGCGACCCGGGGCGTCGAGTACGTGTTCCACGCCGCGGCGCTCAAGCAGGTCCCCTCCTGCGAGTTCTTCCCCTTGGAGGCGGTGCGGACCAACGTCCTCGGCAGCGCCAACGTGGTCGACGCCTGCGAACGCAACGAAGTCGCTTCCCTGGTCATGCTGAGCACGGACAAGGCGGTCTACCCGGTCAACGCGATGGGGATGACCAAGGCGCTCATGGAGAAGGTCGCCCAGGCCCATGTCCGCAACAACCCTCGGGCCAACACCCGGGTCTGTGCTGTCCGCTACGGCAACGTGATGTGCTCCCGGGGCTCGGTCATCCCGCTGTTCATCGACCAAATCAAGAGCGGCGTGCCGCTGACCGTGACCGAGCCGACCATGACGCGGTTCCTGATGTCCCTGCGGGACTCGGTGGACCTCGTCGAGCACGCGTTCCACCACGCACAACCCGGTGACGTCTTCATCCGTAAGGCCGACGGCTGCACCATCGGCGACCTGGCTACGGCGCTGTGCAACCTGTTCGAGGTACCGGCCAAGTTCGACGTGCTGGGGTTGCGGCACGGCGAAAAGATGTCGGAGACCCTGGCGAGCCACGAGGAACTGGCCCGAGCCGAGGACTTCGGCGAATTCCTGCGCGTGCCGGTCGACAGCCGCGACCTGAACTACGCCCTCTACTTCGAAGAGGGCGACAACACCAGCAACCACCGCGTGGACTACACCTCGGACAACACCACGCGGCTGTCGGTGCCGGAGATCATGGCGCTGCTGCTCACCCTGCCAGAGGTACAGCAACACCTCGATCCGGTGCAGTCTCTGTCGTTGGCGGCGCGCGGATGAGCCCGGCTACGGGCTCCCCGGGCGCCGACGGGGTGGGGGGACAGGCCCGGCCCCGCGTCGCCTTTGTCACTCAGTGGTTCGCCCCCGAGCCGAACAAGACTCCGGTCTGGATCGCACAATCACTCACTGAGCAGGATCTGCGGGTAGAGGTCCTGACCGGGGTGCCCAACTATCCGACCGGTGTCGTCCACGACGGCTACTCGCGCTGGCGGCGCAGCAGGGAGATCCACCAGGGCATCCCGGTGCGCCGCGTACCGCTGTATCCGAGTCATGACCAGTCCGCGGTGCGTCGTGTCACCAACTACGCCAGCTATGCCGCGTCCGCCGCGACCATGGGGGCATCGGTTCTGCGGTCCGCCGACGTGGCGGTGATCTACTCAACGCCGGCGACCGCCGCCGCTGCAGGCATGTACGCGCGCCTGCGCTGGGGACTGCCGTACGTGCTGATGGTGATGGACGTCTGGCCCGACTCGGTCTTTGCCACCGGCTTCCTCACCGCAGGCGCCAAGCGGCGCATCGCGGAGCCCGTCCTCACCTGGTACACCGAGCAGACGTACCGCTGGGCCAGCCACGTCACCGCCACGTCGCCCGGGATGCGGGACGCGCTGGTCTCGCGCGGTGTGCCCGAGGACAAGGTCTCGGTCGTTTACACCTGGACCGACGAGAAGGTCATGCGGCCCAGCGAGCCCGACCAGCAGCTACGGGCCAGCCTGGGCCTGTCGTCCGAGTTCGTGCTGATGTACGGCGGTAACCACGGCGCGGCACAGAACCTGGACGTCGCCGTCCAGGCGATGGACGAGCTGCGCGATGTGCCGATACATCTGGTGTTGATCGGCGACGGCATCGAAAAGGCCCGGCTTCGTGCGCTTGCCTCCGACCTCGGCCTTCGCTCGGTGCACTTTCTCGACCCGGTGCAGCCGGAGCAGATGCCGGGCGTCATGGCCGCTGCGGACATGCAGTTGGTCGCTCTCGCCGACGAGGAACTTTTCCGATTCACACTGCCCAGCAAGGTCCAGTCCATCCTCGCGTGCGCCCAACCGATCCTCACCTGTGCACCGGGCGACGCCGCCCGGGTGACGCATGAGGCGGGCGCAGGGTTCAGCTCACCACCGGGCGATCCACATCAGTTGGCGAAGACCATCAGGCGGGCCGCCGAGTTGCCGCGCGCCGAACTCCGGTCCATGGGCCAGGCCGGGTACGCGTACTACCGGTCCCGACTCAGCGAGGAAATCAACGCCCGCGCGCTGGCCGACATCGTCCGGGCCTCGGCCGGTCGGCGCCGTCGGACCCGCAGTGGTGAGACACGAGGTGTGAGATGACGCAACGCGTGCTGATCCTCGGGGCAACCGGGATGCTCGGCCATACCCTGCTGCGCGAGCTGAGTGAGGCCGCCGAGTTGGAGGTCCATGGTTGTGCGCGCAGCACCGCAGTGCCGCAGGCCATGTTTCCCAGTCACCTGGCGCAGCAGATCACACCGGGGATCGATGTCACCGAGCCCGGCTCGCTCCGCCGGATCCTGACTGGGCTGAACCCGCACGTCGTGGTCAACTGCGTGGGCGTCATCAAGCAACGCCCGGACGCGGAGGACGCCCTCAACACCATCGCGGTGAACGCTCTCTTCCCCCACGTACTCGCACGGGAGTGCGAGGCGCAGGGTGCCCGGCTCGTGCAGGTCAGCACGGACTGCGTCTTCTCCGGCAAACACGGCGACTACCGGGAAGAGGATGTTCCCGACCCGTACGACCTCTACGGTCGCGCGAAGCTGCTCGGCGAGACCTCCCGGGCGCCTGCGCTGACCTTGCGAACCTCGATCATCGGACACGAGCTGGCGAGTTCGCGGTCCCTGGTGGACTGGTTCCTCACCCAGCGCGGCACGGTGAACGGCTACACGAAGGCGATCTACAGCGGATTGACCACTGTTGAGTTCGCCTCGATGCTGCGCACGGTCGTGCTGCCACGGCAGGATCTCACCGGCCTCTACCACGTGGCCTCAACCCCGATTTCGAAGTACGAGCTACTGCAGATCGTCGCCGACGTGTACGGGTGGTCGGGCCAGCTGGAGCCGTCGGAGCAGGTCCGGTGCGACCGGTCGCTGTCGGCGCAAGCGTTTCGGAAGCGGACCGGCTACCAGGCGCCCGCGTGGCGGGACATGATCGTGGAGATGCACCGACGCGCTGTTCAGTGGCACCTTCCGGTGGCGCTCGACTCTGCCCAGCCGGCACATTCCTGAACGATTTCGGTACTGAACCGGACCGTTGGCGCGAGAACGGTTCCGCCCGGTCGAGCCTCTCACTGTCCAACGTAAATCTTTCGCTGCCGCACAGGCCCCCAGCACAGTCGTGTTTGGGGCCTTCGGCGTGAGACGGTGGGAGTTGTGTGATAGCGCAGCCGCGCTCGCGGTCCTGCCTGATCACACGGCTCCCGCACCGGCGGCACGGTCGCCTGGCGTCGGCACCGGTGTTACTGGCGATCTGCCGTTTCCTTGAGCCTACAAACGCGCTGGACTCATCTTCCCCGGCCAGCCGGGGCACCGACCATGGACGACGCGAAGGCCGGAGCGCCTACTATGACGCGAACCCGCGGAACGCAGGGGCGCGGGGCCTGCCGGCCCCTACCGGCGGTCAAACCGCTCTGCCCGTCCGGTGACCGCAGAATATCCTCCCGGCCGTGGGTTCCGCTCGCGCGGTTGCCCGACCTTCACGTGGGCGTCACGGTCGTCGCGTCCCCACAGGCCCCCGCGACCAGGAGCTTCGGCCGCCGGAACCGCCGGCGGCCGGGCCGCCCCGGGCAGTCGTTCGCCGAGTTCGGTCATCGAGTGGCGACCCCGGCCCGACCTCCGGCGCGGCCCACCGTAGCCATCCCACGGCCAGGACCAGCACCGCCAGTACCGCCAGGCGACCGCCGGTCCGCGCCATGTAGGTGAAACTACCGACCCAGACGAGATCGAACAGACCCACGACGGCGAGGACCGCCGCGACATAGGCGCCCATCGCGCGGGGCGTGGTCAGGGGCCGGCCCGACGCCCAGGCGAGCAGCCGGTCGATGCCTCGCACGGCGAGGCCGGTCACCGGAATCATGAGCGCCAGACCGAGCAGGCCGAAGTTGTACAACCACTCCCCTTGCCAGAGCGCTGCCGAGGAGTGCCCCGTGCCGACCAGTTCCGGCGACAGGAAAGGCACCAGTTCAGTGCCGAAGCCAACTGGCTTGTCCGCCCAGAACTCGCGGGGGACCAATGCGACGGACGAGTTGAGGAAGGTCACCCCCCCTCCGTGGGGCAGCAGCCCTTCCGTGTCCAGACGCAGCAACTGGGCAAACGAGTAGAGCGGGATCACCGCGGACTTGAATCCGTCGGGATCTGCCGTGAAACCCGGGCTGCCCGGTTCGGCGGCCCGAAGCCCGGCGAGGAACAGCAGGACCGGTGCCGCCCCGAGAACGAGGACGGCCTTCGTGAGCCGCTGTCGGTCCCGGTGGGCCAGAACGATGAGCAACGCGAGCGCGAGCGTACCGATGACGATCCGCCCGAAACCATCGAAGAGGTAGATGAAGTAGAGCGCGAAGGCGACCGCGACGATCGCTCCACAGACCACCGTCCACCGGCCCATCGGCCCGCGCAGCAGACCCGCTCCGAGAAGGAGGACGCCGACGAATCCCGTCGCATCGACCATGAGCCCTGGCTGCGGCAATAGGGCCGACATGGCTAATGCGAGCACCAGCAGGACACAGCCGTACTTCACCGCCCACCACGCCGTCTTCGCGTCCGCACGGGCGGCATCGGGTAGTGGCCGGGATGGCGGCTCCGCACTCCAAAAGAACAGCCATGTCGTCACCTGACCGAAATAGCAGACCGCCGCGACGGTGAGCAGTGGGACGCCCGGGTCGTTCGTGGACATCTTCAGGGCGTAATACAGGCCACCGAAGCCGACGAAGACAGCGAAGGCGAGGTTGTAGACCCCCACGGCCGTGATCCGGCTGCCGCCGTGACACCAGAACACCCAGCCGCCGAACAGGGTCGCCAGCACGCCCAGCAGCAGCGTCCCGTCGTGCCCCCAACCGCTTGACGCCACGGGATCGAAGACGAGACACGCCGCGCCCAACCCCAGCCACGTCAACGCCGCGAAGCCGCGCCGGAGGAAAGCGGGCATGGCTCCCCCGGCCGGTCGACCGTCGTCCGGATCACGGCGATGGCGCCCACCCGCGCGTTGAGTTACGCCCACCGCTGAGGGCGCGCCGATCACTAGTCCCATAACAGCGAAGCCTATTACGAGCAATGACCTCTCATCGTCAACTCCGGCGATATGCCCGCGCCAATTCCACCGTCACCATCTCACACCCTCGTCGTTAGCCAGGCGTGGCTGAACGCTCTACCACCGCGCGCCACGACAGCACAGGATATGCCCTGAACCATATTCGCGATCCGGGGGAATCCGCCGTGACGGTCCACGACGGGCGATTGACCACTCACGCGGCAGAAAGAATTCGGCCGGAGACGCCTTCCCAGCCGTTCCGAGTGCTGCTGACGTGCGACTTCTTCGAGCCGGGATTCCGCGCCGGAGGGCCCGTCCGGTCCATCGCGCAACTACTCGACGCCGTCTCGCCGGCGGTCGAGGTCACCATGGTGACCAGAGACCGGGACCTCGGCTCGACAACACCGTACCCCGGTCTCTCCGGCCGCTGGGTCCAGCGGGGGCGCACCCGGATCTTCTACCTCGACCCGAGCAGTCCGCGGCATTGGCGCGCACTGCTCCGCAGCCTCCGATACACCCGTTTCGACCTGCTGTACGTCAATAGCCTGTGGGCGACTTCATCAATACTGCCGATCCTCGCGGCGCGGATCCGACTCATCCACGTCACGCAGATCCTTATTGCGCCACGGGGTGAGCTCGCGCCGAGCGCACTCAGCGCCAAAGCCGGTAGGAAGCGACTGTTCCTGCCGATGTGGCGAACATTTCTCAGGTGGTCCGGGGTACGCTGGCACGCCACCAATCCGCAGGAAGCGAACTTCATTCGGGAAACCTTTCCGTGGGCCCGAATCGAGATTCGGCAGAATGAGGTCTCGCTTCCGCCGGAGCCAATACCGCCGGCCGCTACGGGGGAATCCGTACGACTCGTCTTCATCGGACGGATCAATCCGATCAAGAACCTGTCGCTGGCGATCGCTGCGCTCGCGCAGGTCACGGTGCCGGTGGTGTTCGACGTCTACGGCCCGCTGGAGGACAGCGCGTACTGGGCGGAGTGCCGGGAACACGCCCGGCAACTTCCCGACGCCGTGCGGGTCACCTACCAGGGGGAACTGACGCCAGATCAGGTCCGGGCCACCTTCGCCAGGTACGACGCGTTCGTCTTCCCGACCCAGGGAGAGAACTTCGGCCACGTCATCGCCGAGAGCCTGTCCGCGTCGTGTCCGGTCATCTGTTCCGACCAGACGCCGTGGAGCCCGGTGCTGCGCGCCGGTGGGGGGATCGTGCTGAACGACCTCACGCCGGCCGCCCTGGCCGACCAGCTGAAGCGGGTGGCGACGATGTCGGCGGCCGACCGGCTTCGGGCACGCCGGGCGGCGGGTACGGCGTACCGGTCGTGGCGCGCCGACACGGCGGGTCCGAACATCCTCGACCGGATCAGGCTGAGCGCAGGGGGGCGTTGACGCCGGACCGCCTGGAGGCCCGCCCGGTGGAATCACCGGCGACGAGCAGCCACGGCTGCCGGTCCCCCGTTAGCGCGAAAGGACTGCGAGTGAGTGACCGGTTGACGCGGGAGCAAACAGAGCCGCCGCCCGCGGGGCTCCCCGGACCGCGCCGGTTCCGCACAGGTGGCGTCCGGTCGAACACCATAGTGGCGTCGGCCGCGAGTCTGGTGAGCGGCCTGCTGAACGCCGGGATGCTCGCCTACAGCGCACGGCAGGGCCAGACCGGTGAGCTCGCCGCGTACAGCGTCATGACGGCGGCGCTCACCTGGGTCGCGATTCTGATCATGGGCGGGTCGTCGCTCCTGTACGTCTCCGGAAACGACGACGAGCGGCGCTCGGTGCGTAGTCAGCGCCTGCTGCTGGCGGTACCGGCAATGGTCGTGGCCACACTGCTCATCGCCGGGGCCTACGCCGGCCGGGGATACGGTACGGCGGCTCTGATCAGCGCCGGCGGCGTGCTGATCCTCAACAGCCTGGCGGAGCTACGCTTCAGCGACCTCATCCGGGGGATGAGGTTCCTGGCGGCGGCGGCCGCGCTGACCACCACCCGGCTACTCGCCACGTTGCTGCTGATCGCCGGTGTGCCGCTCACATTCGCCCTGGCGGTCGGGGCAGCCTCGTACCTGCTCACCACCGAGGTGCTCGCCTGCCGCGGCCGATCCGGCACCCGGCCGATGTGGCGCGACCTGTCGTTGCCCGCAGCGCGACGGGCCTTCCGGTTGAACCGCCAGCTCTTCACGTACAGTCTCGCGGACGCGTTCACTGGGAAAGCCAGCACCATCGCGATCTCCCTGGTCGCCGGCCCGCACGTGGTCGGCTGCTTCGGCGCCCTGATCAGCATCTATCAGGCGCTGATCGCCGTCGTCTTCAGCGGGCTCCGGGTGCCGATGGCGATCCGTACTCGGCGGCGGCACAACCTCGGGCCTACCGAGGCCGTCAACCGGGACGGCGAGGTGATCTCGATAGGCGGCGCGACCCTCATCGCCGCGGTGGTCATCGTCTCCGCTCCGTGGCTCGCGACCAGTGTGCTCGGCCTGCAGATCCCCGCGTCGGCGACCTGGTTGCAACTGCTGGCGCTCGCCCTGCCGTTCACCACGGTCAACCGGGCCTTCGCGCTGAATCGCATCGGCGACGGCAACTACCGCGCTGCCACCCGGGTGGTGGTGTCCATCTCCGTGGCGGTCGCCGGCGGGCTGCTCGTCCAGGCCATGGGGCTCGGTCCGGCGGGCGCCGCCGCCACAACGTTGGGCGCGGAAGCGGCAGTCGCTGGCGTCCTCGTCTCGCTGGCCGCGTCCCGTTGGTACCGGAGCAGGAAGGCGAAGGGTCGTAGCCCGGGTGCCGCTGATCAGGGACATGACCGCCCCCGGCCCTCCGCCGCCGTCGGCGGATGACGAGCGGCACCCCGGCGTTACTCGACCGGACGCCGGCGGCGTTCCGCGAACAGCCACCCGCGCTCCATCAGCGCACGCACGTTTGATTCGACTCCTGGCTTCGCCGCCACCCGTGGGGAGCAGAACCCACCCATCACCCGCAGCGCCGACACCGACACGGTCAGCCACGACGCTCCCATCGACCGATTGACATTGATCAGTTCACACCGAAGGCTCGCGCCTACAGGTCCTTCACCCAAGGAGGCGCGATGAGACCGAGACCACTGGCGATCGCCGGCGTGGTCACCCTGCTCGGCGCACTGGCGCTGGCCCCACCGGCGAGCGCGCGGCCACCATCCGACCCGGGCGCCCGCGACGGTCTGGAGGTGTACGTCGGCACCGTCGACGCGAAACAGCGCGACCAGCTACGCGCGGCGGGCGTGGACCTCGGTCACGACGCGAAGGCGGACTCGGCCGGTCGTACCAACGTCGAGACGGTCCTCACCCGTCGGCAGGCCAAGCGGCTGACCGACAAGGGCGTCCCGCTGTCGGTGAAGAAGGTCCGTGGCAAGGACGCCTCGCAGGCGCTGCGGGAGCAGGCCGCCGCCGGCTGGACGTCGTTTCGCCCGTACGGCAAGCCGGGCGGCATCCGGGACGAGCTGGCCGCCACCGCCGCCCGCTATCCGAAGCTGGCCAAGGTGGAGACGATCGGCCGCAGCCAGCAGGGGCAACCGATCGTCGCCGTGAAGGTCACCAATAACGCGCGGACCGTCCCGGACGGCAAGCGACCGGCGGTGCTCTACGCCGGCGCCCAGCACGCCCGGGAGTGGATCACGCCGGAGATGACCCGCCGGCTCATGCACCACGTGCTGGGCAAGTACGGCACCGACCGTGAGATCACCCGTCTGCTGGACACCACCGAGTTGTGGTTCCTGCCGGTGGCCAACCCGGACGGCTACGACTTCACGTTCACCCCTGGCAACCGGCTGTGGCGCAAGAACCTGCGCGACAACAACGGCGACGGGCAGATCACCTCAGGTGACGGCGTCGACCTGAACCGCAACTTCAGCTACAAGTGGGGCTACGACAACGAGGGCTCGTCGCCGGAGCCGAACAGCGAGACGTACCGCGGCCCGGGCCCCAACTCGGAGCCCGAGACCAAGGCCCTGGACGGCCTCTTTCGCCGGGTCGGCTTCGAGTTCTTCGTCAACTACCATTCGGCGGCCCAACTGCTGCTCTACGGCGTCGGCTGGCAGGTGAGCACGCCCACCCCGGACGACGTGATCTACGAGGCGATGGCCGGTGACGACGCAAACCCGGCCGTTCCCGGCTACGACCCGGACATCTCCGCCGAGCTGTACACGACAAACGGTGACACCGACAGCCACGCCACCGTCAAGTACGGCACGTTGGGCTTCACCCCGGAGATGTCGACGTGTGAATCCGTCTCGGCCATCGACCCGAACGACCAGTGGCGCCCGGAGGACTGCGTCAGCGGCTTCAACTTCCCCGACGACGAGAAGCTGATCGCCGGTGAGGTGAGCAAGAACCTGCCGTTCGCGCTGTCGGTGGCGCGCTCCGCGGCGGACCCGGACGACCCGGTGTCGGTCGTCGGCCGCAGCACTCCGGACTTCGTTGTCGACTCGTTCGACACGTCGTACGGGCGCACCCAGCAGGTCGCCGCGATCACCCGCCGGGCGTTGAAGAACGTGCGGATGCACTACACCGTCAACGGCGGTCGAGCGAATACCGCGCCGGTCCGCGAGTGGCGCGGTGGCGAACGGTACGGCGACACGCACAACGACTACTACGCCGAACTGCGCGGCACGGTCACCGGAACGAAACCTGGTGACCGGGTGGAGGTCTGGTTCACGGGGGTCAAGCAGCGGGCCGGGGTGGTGGCAAGCGAACATTTCACCTACCGGGTGCACACCGACATCGGCGGCGACGTGCTGGTCCTCGCGATGGAGGACGTCACAGGGCTCAGCCCGGCGCAGACGGGCACCACCGCGAAGTACGCCGACGAGATCGCGGCGTCCCTGAAAGCCGCCGGGCGCAGCAGCGACGTGTACGACTTCGACGCGCGGGGACGCGCGGCGCCACACCCGCTCGGCGTGCTGTCGCACTACAAGACGGTGGTCTGGGAGACCGGCGACGACGTGATCCTGCGCTCCCCCGGTCAGGTGCCCGGCACGGCGGCCAAGGCCGCGCTGAACACCGAACTGGCCGTGCGGGATTACCTCAACGAGGGCGGAAAACTGCTGGTCAGCGGTCAGTACGCGCTGTACGGGCAGGGCGCCAACGGGTCGTACGTGTACCGCCCGGACGCGCCGCCGGAGTGCACCGACGCCGAGGACCCCACGTGCCTGCCACTGTTGAACGACTTCCAGCAGTACTGGCTGGGCGCGCACACCTACGTCAGCGACGGCGGCACGGCACCTGAGGGTGACCCGTACCCGGTCGCCGGCAACAGTGCGGCGTTCACCGGGTTCACCGGGCAGCTCAACGCTCCCGGCTCGGCGCAGAACCAGGCGCACACCGCCTCGTTCCTGACCACGTCGAGCTTCCTGCCGGCGGACCAGTTCCCGCAGTTCGCCAGCTCCGCGCCGGTGGGCTGGAGCAGGCCGGGCGGCGCGCCGTTCGACCCGCGCACCGGGCAGTGGTACCTGTACGGCGGCCAGGCGGACGAGTCGTACAAGCGGCTCTCCCGCACTGTCGACCTGACCGGGGCGACGAGCGGCGAGCTGCGCTTCTTCACCTCGTACGACATCGAGGCGGACTGGGACTTCCTCTTCGTCGAGGCGCACGAGGTGGGCAGCGACACCTGGACGACCCTGCCGGACGCCAACGGCAAGACCAGCACTTCCACCGGGGAGAGCTGCGCCTCGGGCTGGGTGGCGCAGGTGCACCCGTTCCTCGCGCACTACCAGGGCGCGGACTGCTCCCCCACCGGCAGCACGGGCAGCTGGAACGCGGCGACCGGCTCGTCGGGCGGTTGGAAGGAGTTCGTGGTCGACCTGTCCGCGTACGCCGGTAAGCAGGTCGAGGTGTCGATCTCGTACGCCTCGGACTGGGCCACCCAGGGCCTCGGCGTCTTCGTGGACGACGCCCGGGTGCTCGTCGACGGGTCCACGGTCAGCGAGACGTCGTTCGAGTCGGCTGACCTGGGCGGTTGGACGGTGGCCGGTCCGCCGGCCGGGTCCGCCGGCAACGCCAACGACTGGTCGCGCAGCCAGCAGGCGTTCGAGGAGGGTTCGGTGGTGGTCACCGCCGACACCGTCTACCTGGGCTTCGGGTTGGAAGGGCTGTCGCCGGCGGCCCGCAACGACCTGGTCGCCCGCTCGCTCAACCACCTGAGCGGCCGACCCCGCCGCTGACGGCGGGAGACAGCGCAAGGAACGGGAGGTGCCCCGGACGCGGTCCGGGGCACCTCGCTCGTCCGGCTCAGTCGGTGGGCCGGGGAGTGACCGTGGCCATCGCGAGGGTCGGGCCGTCGATCGGCGACCGCGGTGCGTCCGGCACGGGCACCGCGTCAACGGCTGCCGTCGCCGGCACGGGCTCGGCCGCTGGGCCGTCGGTCGACACCGGCGGGGGCGGACGCAGCCAGGACGGCGCGGCGCCCGCCGGGTTCCGCAGGTACGCCGACTTCCGGGCCTCGGCGAAGCGGCGCCGCAGCCAGCCGGAGACGGGCTTCTCGACGAACCGGTGCACGAGCCACGAGGCGACCAGGAGGATCACCACCACGATGAGCCCGGTCAACCAGGCCGGGAGCACCTGGTGCAGGTAGTGGATCATCACCCAGCCGATGTACTCGTGCAGCAGGTAGAGCGGGTAGGTCAGCGCCCCGGCGGTGGTCAGCCAGCGCCAGCCGACCGCGAGACGACGGGTGGCCACCGCAGCCAGGACCAGGTAGAAGAGCGTGACCAGCGCCGCCTCGACCATGCTGATCTGGGTCGACGACAGCATGGTCCGGTTCGGGGCGTACGGGTTGACCGTGCCGATCATCTGGAGCGCGACGAGCCAGGACGCGCCCACCAGCCCCCAGAGGTAGATGTCGGAACCGTGGCGGTAGATCAGGAACAGGGCCATGCCGCCGACGAAGCAGGCCGCGCTGCGGGGCACCAGCAGATCGGTGAGCATCGGGATGGAGTGGTACGCGAAGAGGCTGGCGATCAGCCACCCGGAGGCGAAGAGCAGCACCCGCCGCGGGGTGTATCCGCGGACCAGCACGAAGAGACCGAAGAGGAGGTAGAAACGCAGCTCGTGGGCGAGGGTCCAGTAGACGGAGTCGACCGCGTCCACTCCCATGAGGTCGTTGAACATGGTGAGGTTGGTCAGCACGTCGCCGGGACGCATCGGCTGGCGGACCACCGGCCAGAGGGTGAGCACCGCGGTGGTGGCGAGCACCCCGAACCAGTACGCGGGGTAGAGCCGGATGATCCGAGCGGCGGCGAACTGCCCCAGGCCACGCCCCTCCGCGCTCATGCAGATCACGAAACCGCTGATCAGGAAGAACAGGTAGACCCCGAGCCACCCGAACTGGGTGTAGAGGCTGAGCGTCGGCAGGGCCGCGCCGTCCGGACCACCCCAGGCGCCGCCGAAGACCGTGAGATGGAAACCTACGACGAACAGGGCTGCGACCAGTCGCAGGCCATCGAGCACATACAGGCGTGAGGGCGCGACCCCGGAAGGCGATTTCACACGAACTCCCCGTCAAGGGGGCCCTGGCCCCGTGCCGGCCCCCAATGTGCCGTTGCACAATGGCGATCGGCGAAGCGCAAGTTAGCAGGCCGGCGCGAGGGCGGCAATCCCGTCCGAGAGCCGGGGCCGGGCCTTCGTCGGCCGGCGACCTGCCCGGTACGCCGGACGCGTCCGACGCCTGTGTGATGAGCTGTACGGGTGTCGGGGCTGGGACTGGTACTGCACCCCACCCGGGATGTCACCGAGGTGGTCGGGATCATCGAACGGTGGGCGACGCGCCACCACAAGTCGTTGATGGTGCGCACGGAGGACGCGCACCGCGTGCCGGGCAGCATCGAGCCGGTGCCGGAGGCCGAGGTGGCGACACGCGCCGACGCGTTGATCAGCATCGGCGGTGACGGCACCATGCTGGGGGCGCTGCGTTCGGCAGTCCTCGACCCCAAGCCGGTGCTCGGCGTACACCTGGGTCGGCTCGGTTTTCTCGTCGAGGTCGAGCCGCCGGAGCTGCCGGAGGCGTTGAGCCGGTTGCTGTCCAAGGACTTCACCGTCGAGTCGCACGCCTGCCTGGCCTGCGACGTATGCGGCGACGACGTCGTGGCGTTCAACGACATCGCTCTTGTCCGCCAGCCCGGGTCCGGTTTCGTCACCGCCACCCTCGCGGTCGACGGCCAGCAGTACGGCTACTACCGCGCCGACGCCGTGGTGGTCAGCACGCCGACCGGTTCGACAGCGTACAGCTATGCCGCCGGTGGTCCGCTGATCTCCCCGGCGACGGACGCGGTGGTGATCACGCCGTCGGCGCCGATGGCCGGCATCTCCCGGTCGGTGGTGCTGTCGCCGGACGAGAGGGTCCGCCTCGAATTGGAGCCCAACTCGTCGGCGGTCGTTGTGGAGATGGACGGGTTGGTGTTCCGCGACGCGGCGACCGAGGGGGCCGTCGACATCAGCTACCGCCGCAACGCGGGTCTGGTGGTGCGCTTCGACCCGCAGCGCTACCAGGAACGCAACCAGCTGAAGATGACCCTGCTGGACCTGCCGTTCCTACCCGAGCAGCTCCGCGAACTGCTCCCCAGTGAACTCCGCAACGCACCCAACCAAGAAATCCCCCCACGCTGCTAACCCCATCCCAGTGGGGGTGGGGTTAGGCGCTTTCTAGGGCCTGGTCCACGAGGCTTTTGGCTTCTTGTTGGATGCGCTTCAGGTGGTCGGGGCCTTGGAAGGACTCGGCGTAGATCTTGTAGACGTCCTCGGTGCCGGAGGGTCGGGCGGCGAACCAGCCAGACTTCGTGCTGACCTTGAGACCGCCGATCGGGGCGCCGTTGCCGGGCGCGGTGGTCAGGGTCGCGGTGATCGGCTCACCTGCCAACTCGGTGGCGGTGACCTGCTCCGGGGAGAGCTTGGCGAGCACGGCCTTCTGCTCGCGGGTGGCCGGGGCGTCGATGCGGGCGTACGCGGGTGCGCCGAACCGGTCGGCCAACTCCGCCCAGTGCTCGCTCGGGCTGCGACCGCTGGCGGCCAGGATCTCGGAGGCGAGCAGGCAGAGCAGCAGGCCGTCCTTGTCGGTGGTCCAGGTGGAGCCGTCCCGGCGCAGGAACGACGCGCCGGCGCTCTCCTCGCCGCCGAAGCCGACCGCGCCGTCGAGCAGCCCCGGCACGAACCACTTGAAGCCGACAGGCACCTCCAGCAGCGGCCGTCCCAGGTCGGCGGCAACCCGGTCGATCATCGACGAGGAGACAAGGGTCTTGCCCACCGCGGCGGCCGGACCCCAGTCAGCGCGGGTACGGAACAGGTGGTCGATCGCCACCGCCAGGAAGTGGTTGGGGTTCATCAGGCCGGCGTCGGGGGTGACGATGCCGTGCCGGTCGGCGTCGGCGTCGTTGCCCGTGGAGATCTGGTAGTCGGCGCGGGCGGCGATCAGCGACGCCATCGCGTTCGGCGAGGAGCAGTCCATCCGGATCTTGCCGTCGCCGTCGAGCGTCATGAACCGCCAGGTTGGGTCGACCGTCGGGTTGATCACGGTCAGGTCCAGCCGGTGCCGCTCGGCGATCTCACCCCAGTACGCGACGCTCGCCCCGCCCAGGGGGTCCGCGCCGATCCGCACACCGGCGTCGCGGATCGCGTCCACGTCGATCACCGCCGGCAGGTCGTCGACGTAGTTGGCGAGGAAGTCGTACTCCCCTGTGGTGTCGGCGACCCTGGCCCGCGCGTAGGTGATCCGGCGGACCTCCTTGAGCCCGGCGGCGAGGATCGCGTTGGCGCGGTCCTGGATCCACCGGGTGACGTCGGTGTCGGCGGGCCCGCCGTTTGTGGGGTTGTACTTGAAGCCCCCGTCGTCAGGCGGGTTGTGCGACGGGGTGATCACGATGCCGTCGGCGAGGCCGCTGGTGCGCCCCCGGTTGTGGGTGAGGATCGCGTGCGACAGCGCCGGCGTCGGCGTGTAGCCGTCGCGGCTGTCGACGAGCACTGTGACCCCGTTGGCGGCGAGCACCTCCAGCGCGTCCACAGCGGCCGGCGCGGAGAGCGCGTGGGTGTCCCGAGCCAGGAACAGCGGGCCGTCGAGGCCCTGCTCCCGCCGGTAGTCGCAGAGCGCCTGGGTGACCGCGAGGATGTGGTCGGAGTTGAACGCGTTGCGCAGGCTGGAACCCCGGTGGCCGGAGGTGCCGAAGGAGACCTGCTGCGCCGGGTCCGCCGGGTCGGGGTGCTCGGCGTAGTAGGCGGTCACCAGGCGCGGCACGTCGACCAGGTCGCCGGGCTGGGCGGGTTGGCCGGCACGGGGATGGGTCACTGCGGGAACCTCCAGGAGCAGGTACGGGTGGTCACAGCTCGACCTTCTGGCCCTTGCCGATCACGACGATGCCGTTGTCGGAGACGGTGTAGCGCTGCCGGTCCTTTTCCAGGTCGACGCCGATCTCGGCGCCCTCCGGGACGAACACGTTCTTGTCCAGGATGGCCCGCCGGACGACCGCGTGCCGGCCGATCTCCACACCCTCCATCAGCACCGAACCCTCGACGTGCGCCCAGGAGTGCACCCGCACCTTCGGCGACACGATCGAGTTCTCCACAAGCGACCCGGAGATCACCACGCCCGGCGAGACCATCGAGCCGACCGCCCGACCGACCCGCTCCCCCCACTGGTGGACGAACTTGGCCGGCGGCCACGGCAGCTGCTCGGTGTATATCGGCCAGTCGAAGTTGTACATGTTGAAGACGGGGTGCACGTTGATCAGATCCATGTGCGCGTCGTAGAACGAGTCGAGCGTTCCCACGTCGCGCCAGTAGCCGCGGTCCCGATCGGTGCTGCCCGGCACCTCGTTGTCGCGGAAGTCGTAGACGTTCGCCTCGCCCCGCTCGACGAGCATCGGGATGATGCTGCCGCCCATGTCGTGCTTGCTTGTCTTGTCGTCCGCGTCGCGCTCGACCGCCTCGCACAGCGCCCGCGTGGTGAAGACGTAGTTGCCCATCGAGGCGTAGATCTGGTCGGGCGCGTCGGGCAGGCCGACCGCGTCGGTGGGCTTCTCGCGGAACGCCCGGATGCGCCGGCCGTCCTCGCCGACCTCGATGACGCCGAACTGGTCGGCCATCGACAGCGGCTGGCGGATGCCGGCGACGGTGACCGCCGCGCCGGAGGCGATGTGGTCCTCCACCATCTGCCGCGGGTCCATCCGGTAGATGTGGTCGGCCCCGAAGACGATCACGTAGTCGGGCTGCTCGTCGTGGATGAGGTTGAAGCTCTGGTAGATGGCGTCGGCCGAGCCGGCGAACCACCAGGGGCCGCGACGTTGCTGCGCCGGCACCGGCGTGACGTAGTTGCCGAGCAGCGTCGACATCCGCCAGGTCTTGGTGATGTGCCGGTCGAGGGAGTGGGACTTGTACTGGGTCAGCACGACGATCTTGAGATAGCCGGCGTTGGCCAGGTTGGAGAGGACGAAGTCGACCATGCGGTACATCCCGCCGAACGGGACGGCCGGCTTGGCCCGGTCCGTGGTGAGTGGCATCAGGCGCTTGCCCTCCCCACCCGCCAGGACGATCGCGAGCACCTTGGCAGCCATGCCCCGACGCTATCCACCCGCGTCGGACTTCACCACTCGTACGGTGAGTCTTCTGCACTAGGGTGCGAGGTCATGACGGAACCCACCCCGCTGCGCGTCGACCTGCTCACCCGTGAGTACCCGCCGGAGGTCTACGGCGGCGCCGGTGTGCACGTCGAGTACCTGGCCCGGGAGTTGCGCCGCCTCGCCGACGTGCGGGTGCACTGCTTCGGCCTGCCGCGCACCGAGGCGGGCGTCACCGCGTACCCCGAACCGCCCGGCCTGACCGGCGCGAACGCCGCGCTGCGCACGATGGGCGTGGACCTGGAGATGGCCGCCGGCACGGCCGGCGCCGACGTGGTGCACAGCCACACCTGGTACGCGAACCTGGCCGGGCACACCGCGAAGCTGCTGCACGGGGTGCCGCACGTGGTGACCGCGCACAGCCTGGAGCCGCTGCGGCCGTGGAAGGCCGAGCAGCTCGGCGGCGGCTACGCGCTCTCGTCCTGGATCGAGCGCACCGCGATGGAGACCGCCGACGCGGTGATCGCGGTCAGCGGGGGGATGCGCACCGACGTGCTGACCGCCTACCCGCAGATCGACCCGTCGAAGGTCCGGGTGGTCTACAACGGCATCGACACCATCCAGTACGCACCGGACCAGGGCACCGACGTGCTGGACCGGCTCGGCATCGACCCGTCCCGCCCCAGCGTGGTCTATGTGGGAAGGATCACCCGGCAGAAGGGGCTGCCCTACCTGCTGCGTGCCGCCCGGGAGTTGCCGGCGGACACGCAGCTGGTGCTGCTGGCGGGCGCTCCGGACACGGCCGAGATCGCCGCCGAGGTGGAGGGGCTGGTCGCCGAGCTGCGGGCCAACCGCTCCGGGGTGGTCTGGGTGGCGGAAATGCTGCCCAAGAGCGAGGTGATCCAGGTGCTCACCCACGCGACGGTCTTCGCCTGCCCGTCGGTGTACGAGCCGATGGGCATCGTCAACCTGGAGGCGATGGCCTGCGAGACGGCAGTGGTGGCGACAGCCACCGGCGGCATCCCCGAGGTCGTGGCCGACGGCGAGACGGGCCTGCTGGTGCCCATCGAGCAGGCCACCGACGGCTCCGGTACCCCACTGGCCCCGGACCGCTTCGTGGCCGACCTGGCGGCGGCGATCAACACCCTGCTGGCCGACCCGGTGAAGACCGCCGAGATGGCCCTCGCCGGCCGGCGGCGTGCGGTGGCCCACTTCTCCTGGGACGCCATCGCCGCCCGCACCCTCGACATCTACCGCGAGGTCCGCGCCGCCGGCTGACCAGGGCTCGCGGGCTCCGGGGCTCGCGGGCTCGGCGCTCGGGGCTCAGGGCTCGCGAGCTCGGCGCTCGGGCTCGCGGGCTCGGCTCGGCTCGGCTCGGCTCGGCTAGAGCAGGCTGCCGATCCACAGGCCGAGGGCTGCCAGCACGAGGCTCGCGCAGATGCTGCCGAGCACGTTGAACGCCTCGACGGCGGCGTTCTTGCGCAGCAACCCCAGCGTGTGCCATTCCTCGGTGGAGAACGTGGTGTACGCGCCGAGGAAGCCGACCCCGACGATCGCGGCGAAGTCCTGCGCCCCGGCAGCGGTGTGCTTGACCGCATAGCCGGTGACGATGCCGAGCACGAATGCGCCCGAGACGTTGATCAGGAAGGTGCTCGCCGGGAACGCCTTACTGGACCCGGTAGCCCGTCTGCTCCACCACGGCTTCACCAGCGCGTCGACCCCGGCGCGGCTCAGCGCCCCGAGTCCGCCGGCCAGGAACACCCCGATGCCAACCCACATCACGCGCCCCTTTCCGCCGGACGCCCGATCCGCATTTCCACCAGGCGGGCGCCGAGCGCCGCCGCGATCACCCCGCCGACGATGGACACGACCAGATAGACGATGCCGATCCCGCTGCGCCGCGCCCCGATCAGTTGGTCGGACTCGACGATGAAGTGCGACCAGGTCGTGAACCCGCCGATGAGCCCGGTCGACAGGAACGGCTTGCCCCACGGGCCGGGCAGCCGACGCGCCGCGAGCAGCGTCATCACGGCGCCGAGCGCGAAGGCGCCCACCATGTTGATCACGAAGGTGACCCACGGGAAGTCCGGTGGCGTGGACGGTGCGAGCCCCAGCCCCAGCAGGTACCGCAGCGTGGCGCCGATGCCACCGCCGACGACGATCGCGAGGATTGTCATGCACCCATTCACCCACCGGCGTCCCCCGTCGCCGGCCATGGGTGGACGGCGTCACCCGATCGGTCCGGCCGACACGCCTGGGCCGATCTCAGATCGACGTTCCCGGCGGGGACTTGAGCAACGACGTCGCCTCGGCGGCATGACCACCACGCCCATTCCGTAGCGCGCTGGCGGCGATGCGGATCAGGTCGCTGTTGACGCCCGCGGCACCACTCGGATCGTGCACCGTCAGCTTCACGTCGAGGCTCACCGAGGTCTCACCCCAACCCTGCGCCTCAAGGTTGAGGTGCGCTGGGAGGCTACGTCACCGAGCCGATCCGGTGGTTCGGTGACCCGCTCTGGCAGCGCCGAAAAGTGTCGTACACGTGTTCTAGTCTTTGGTGGTGATCGATGAGTTGGCGCAGGCAGAGGCCGCTGTGGTGGCGTGCCTCGACCGCTCCACCTGGGCCGCCACCGATCAGGACCTCGTCGCCGCCCTGGACGCCGCCCACCGCCTGGAGCAACGCCTGGCCGCGGTCAAGCTGACTCTCGTGCGCGAGTTGGACGGTCGAGGCACCGCCACCGCGCAGGGTGCGTCCTCGACGGCGGTGTGGCTGCGGGACCGACTGCGGCTCGGGGTCGGTGCCGCACGCCGTCTGGTCGAGTTGGCCGTGACCCTCGACGCCGCCCCGTCCGGGGTGCGCGACGCGCTTGCCGCTGGGTCGGTCACCGTGGAGCAGATCCGGGTCATCGCCGAGACGGTCGAGACCGTCCACGCCAGCGCCGGCGCGCAGGCCGCCGACAAGGCCGTCGGTGTCCTCGTCGACTGGGCGGCGCAGTTCGACGCCGCCCTGCTGCGCAGGCTCGGCACCCGGATCCTCGACCACGTCGCCCCCGAGGCGGCCGACGCTGCCGACGAGGCCGCGCTACGGGCGCAGGAGTCGCGGGCCGCACGGGACCGGCACGTCACCGTCAGCGAGCAGCCCGACGGTCGGCTGCGCCTCACCGGCGTCCTCGACGCCGAGGCCGCCGCCCTGCTGCGCGCCGCCATCGACCCGCTCACCACACCCAGCGGCCCCGACGACGCCCGCGCTCCGGGCCAGCGCCGCCACGACGCGCTAGCCGACGTGTGCCGGCTCGCCCTGCGGACCGGTGAGCTACCCGAGACCGGCGGCGACCCCGCCCAGGTCGTGGTCACCGCGGGCTATGACGCACTGGCCCGGCAGTTGGGCGCCGGTGCCCTTGACACCGGTCTTCAGCTCACCCCCGAGGCCGTGCGTCGGCTCGCCTGCGACGCCGCGATCCTTCCCGCCGTCCTCGGCGGCGCCGGGCAGGCACTCGACGTCGGCCGGCAGCGCCGCCTCATCAGCGGTCCGCTACGGCGCGCGCTGGTGTTGCGCGACGGCGGCTGCGCGTTCCCCGGCTGTGACCGCCCGCCCCGGTGGTGCGACGGTCACCACATCCGGCACTGGGCCGACGGCGGCACCACAAGCCTCGACAACGCCGTCCTGCTCTGCGGTCACCACCACCGACACGTCCACAACGGCGACTGGGCCGTCCGCCTGGGCGGCGACGGGCACCCCGAGTTCGTCCCACCGGCCTGGCTCGATCCCGAACAACTCCCCCGCCGCAACCACTACCACCGACGCAGATAGCCGACGACCTCACTGCTGAAGCGTGCGCACGGGCGTCATGGGCCACCACCACCCGCAGGTGTTGGCGCGACGCTGCGATAAGCGGCCGCCACGACGCGGAGCCAGGGCTGACGACGGGCCGACCGCACCGTGCTCTACTCCGTCGGCATCGCACCGGCCACCGCGAAGATCCACACGACCTCGGGGATGTTGCTCCGTCACGGCGCCTTGAGGCAGCAACCTCCCGAAAGTTCGCGGATCGTGACGTGTGACGCCGGTCGGCGACGAGGGACTGACAGGGGTGCTTGGCCGCGCGCGAACGGATCTCGCGCAGTAGGTTGGCGGGGTGACTGGACGGTTCCCGATCGAAGACGTCTCCCCCGTCGTCTCGTGCGGGCGGTACCCGGCCAAGGCGGTGGTCGACGAACCGGTTCCGGTGTCGGCGCGCGCCTACCGGGAGGGGCACGACGCGCTGGGTTGCAACGTGGTGTGGAGCGGCCCGGACGGCACGAGCCGGCCGTTCACCCGGATGCGCCCCGGCGAGCCCGGTCAGGACCGCTGGCACGCCACGATCACGCCGGACGCCGTCGGCAAGTGGACCTTCTCCGTCGAGGCGTTCCAGGACCCGTACCTGACCTGGCAGAACGCGGTGACCAAGAAGATCGCCGCCGGGCAGGGGCCTGCCGATCTGGCAAACGACCTGGCCGAGGGCGCGCGGGTGCTCGCCGCCGCCCGGGACCTCGTTCCCGCAGCCGACCAGGCCCGGGTCGCCGACGCGCTCACCGCCCTCGCGGCCACCGACCTGCCGTTGCCGCAGCGGGTCGGCCCGGCGCTGGCCCTGGCCGACCTGCTCTGGGAGCACCCGGTGCGGGAGTTGGTCACCGCCGGTGCGACGTACACCATCTGGGTTGACCGCAAGCGGGCGCTCTACTCGGCCTGGTACGAGTTCTTTCCGCGCTCCGAAGGAGCCGCGGGCGGCCGGTCGGGCACCTTCGCCACCGCGACCGAGCGGTTGCCGGGCGTTGCCTCGATGGGCTTCGACGTGCTCTACCTGCCGCCGATCCACCCGATCGGACGGGTCAACCGCAAGGGCCGCAACAACGCGCTCACCGCCGGGCCCGACGACGTGGGCTCGCCGTGGGCGATCGGCGCCGCCGAGGGCGGCCACGACACGATCCACCCCGACCTGGGTACGCCCGCGGACTTCCGAGCCTTCATCCAGGCGGCGGCGGCGCAGGGCCTGGAGGTGGCGATGGACCTGGCGTTGCAATGCGCGCCGGACCACCCGTGGGTCACCGAGCACCCGGAGTGGTTCACCACCCGCGCCGACGGCAGCATCGCGTACGCGGAGAACCCGCCGAAGAAGTACCAGGACATCTACCCGGTCAACTTCGACAACGATCCGGAGGGCATCCGGGCCGAGGTGCTGCGGGTGGTGCTGCACTGGGTGGGCGAGGGCATCCGGATCTTCCGGGTGGACAACCCGCACACCAAGCCGTTCGACTTCTGGCACTGGCTGATCGCCGAAGTCAAGGCTGTCGACCCGGACGTGCTGTTCCTGGCCGAGGCGTTCACCCGGCCCGCGATCATGCACGGGCTGGGCAAGATCGGCTTCACGCAGTCGTACACCTATTTCACCTGGCGCACGACGGCGGCCGAGATGCGGGAGTACTGCGAGGAGCTTGTCGCGTCGGCCGACTACATGCGGCCGAACTTCTGGCCGAACACACCCGACATCCTGCACGAGTCGTTGCAGCACGGCGGGCCGCCGATGTTCAAGATCCGGGCGGTGCTGGCCGCGCTGCTCTCCCCCTCCTGGGGGCTGTACGCGGGCTACGAGCTGTTCGAGCACGTGGCCCGGCCCGGCGCGGAGGAATACCTGGACAACGAGAAGTACGAGCTGCGGCCCCGCGACTGGGCCGCCGCCGAGTCGCAGGGCCGCTCGCTGGCGCCGTTCCTGACCACCCTCAATCGGGTACGCCGGGACAACCCGGCCCTGCACCAGCTGCGCAACCTGCGGTTCCACGAGATCGACAACCCGGCGTTGCTCTGCTGGTCCAAGCACGACCCGGCGACCGGCAACACGGTGATCGTGGTCTGCTCGTTCGACTCGCGCGAGGTGCAGTGGGGCAACACGACACTCGACATGCCGGCGCTCGGGTTCGACTGGCACGAGCGGTTCACCGTGCACGACGAGCTGACCGGCACCAGCTACGACTGGGGTCAACGCAACGCGGTGCGCCTCGACCCGTACCTGCAACCGGCACACGTGTTGACAGTGCGCCGCCCGACGCCGCCCGCCGCACCGGCGCCCGCCGCTACCGTCGCGGCGGAGCTGACCGTCGCGGACATCCCCGACGACATCTCCGGCGGAACCGCACCGACCGCGCCGGCACCGACCGCGCCCGTGCCGACTACGCCCTCGCCGACCGTGCCCGTGCCGCCAAAGCCCGTGCCGACCCCGCCTCGTCGGTCCGCTCCCGTTCCGACCCCGCCCCGCCGGTCCGGCTCGCGCACGCCCGCGTCCCGCAGCCTGAACGGAGCACCGGGCGACGCCCCCCGCACCGACACCGCACCGACCGACGCCGCCCCGAAGGACGCCCGATGGACCAGCTGATCACCGGCGCGACGCACGACCCGCACGCGCTGCTCGGCGCGCACCCGGCCGACTCCTCGACGACGATCCGCACGATGCGCCGAGGCGCCGGTGACGTGGTGCTGCTCGTCGGTGACGAGCGCTACCCGATGAAGCGGGTCCACGACGCGGGCGTCTTCGAGGCGCAGGTCGAGGGCAGCGTGCTCGACTACCGGGTGGAGGTCGACGGGGCCGTCCACGACGACCCGTACCGCTATCCGCCGACCCTCGGCGAGTTGGACCTGCACCTCATCGGCGAGGGCCGACACGAGCGGCTGTGGGACGCGCTCGGCGCGCGGGTCTTCGACGAGGGGGTGGCGTTCAGCGTGTGGGCGCCCAACGCCCGTGGGGTGCGGGTCATCGGTGACTTCACCGGCTGGTCGCCCGACGACGGCTGGCCAATGCGGTCGCTCGGGTCCAGCGGCGTGTGGGAACTGTTCGTGCCCAACGCCCGCGTCGGCGCCCGCTACAAGTACCGGGTGCTCGGCGCCGACGGGCAGTGGCGCGACAAGGCCGACCCCTTGGCGGCGTACGCCGAGGTGCCGCCGGCCACCGCGTCGGTGGTGTACCACTCGACGTACCTGTGGAACGACGCGGACTGGCTGGCCCGGCGGGCCGAGCGGCAGCCGCACCAGGAGCCGATGAGCGTCTACGAGGTGCACCTCGGCTCGTGGCGGCCCGGCCTGGGCTACCGCGAGTTGGCCGAGCAGCTCACCGCGTACGTCACCGAGCTGGGCTTCACGCACGTGGAGTTCCTGCCCGTGATGGAGCACCCGTTCGGCGGTTCGTGGGGCTACCAGGTGACCGGCTACTACGCGCCGACCTCCCGCTTCGGCGACCCGGACGAGTTCCGGCACCTCGTCGACGCGCTGCACGCCGCAGGCATCGGGGTGATCCTGGACTGGGTTCCCGCGCACTTCCCCAAGGACGAATGGGCCCTGGCCCGCTTCGACGGCACCCCGCTCTACGAGCACCCCGACCCACGGCGGGGCGAGCATCCCGACTGGGGCACGTACGTCTTCGACTTCGGTCGCAACGAGGTGCGCAACTTCCTTGTCGCCAACGCACTCTACTGGTGCGACCAGTTCCACATCGACGGGCTACGCGTCGACGCGGTCGCCTCGATGCTCTACCTGGACTACTCCCGCGAGCACGGCCAGTGGGCCCCCAACCAGTACGGCGGTCGGGAGAACCTGGAGGCCATCGCGCTCATGCAGGAGGTGAACGCGACGGTCTACAAGCACCACGCCGGTGTCGTCATGATCGCCGAGGAGTCCACCGCCTGGCCGGGCGTCACCAGCTCCACGGCAGAGGGCGGGCTGGGCTTCGGGTTCAAGTGGAACATGGGCTGGATGCACGACACCCTGCTCTACACGTCGAAGGACCCGATCTACCGCCAGCACCACCACCACCAGCTCACGTTCTCCCTGGCGTACGCCTGGAGCGAGAACTACGTGCTGCCGATCAGCCACGACGAGGTCGTACACGGCAAGGGCTCACTGGCCGGCAAGATGCCCGGCGACACCTGGCAGCGGCTGGCAAACGTACGGGTGCTGCTCGCGTACATGTGGGCGCACCCCGGCAAGCAACTGCTCTTCATGGGCTCCGAACTGGCCGACGACAGGGAGTGGAGCGAGGAACGCGGCCTCGATTGGTACCTGCTCCACGACCCGGCCCGCGCGGGCGTGCAACGGCTCGTCGGCGACCTCAACCGGGTCTACCGGGACACCCCGGCGCTCTGGGCACAGGACACCGCACCGGCCGGGTTCCGCTGGATCGCCGGTGACGACGTCGCCAACAACACCGTGTCGTTCATCCGGATCGCCCCGGACGGCTCGACGCTTGTCTGCGTGGCGAACTTCTCCGCCCAGCCGTTGCACGACTACCGGATCGGGTTGCCGGCCGGCGGGACGTGGACCGAGGTACTCAACACCGACGCGCAGCACTACGGCGGGTCGGGCGTGGGCAACCTGGGCGCGGTGCGGGCCGAGGACGTGCCGTGGCACGGGATGGTCGCCTCGGCGGCCCTTCAGGTCCCGCCGCTCGGTGCCGTCTGGCTCCGGCAAGGCTGACCATGCCGCCGCCGACACCGGCCGAACACCGGCTGTTCGATCACGCACTCTCCATCGTGGAGAGAGACGTGAAGGCGGAGGTCGGCGACGCCGGACGACTACGCCTGGTCACCAGCGGAGGTGAAGTTCGTAGCTCTGAATGATGGCCGGTTTCACGGTGGCCCGGTCCAGGTCACTCCCGGCGGGCGTTGGGACTCCACGGCAGGGTCACCAGATCCACCAGAAGCATGCGACTGAACCGGACCTGCCGCTGCAAGGCCCCTCTGCCGAGAGGGTCGACCGAGAAGTGAGCTGCCTGAATCGCACCGGTCACGAGCAACAGGAACAAGGAACCACCGAAGGCCGCAACAAGCGGAACGACCACGACCACTGAAGCCAGATGGCCGATGATGTGATTGGCGCGCAGGACCTGGGTCAACGCGGCAAGGGCACCGGCCAGGAACGCCAGCCGCCAGGACAACACGTGCAGACGGTAGGACGTGCGACGCCTGGTCGCGGCCACCTGCTCATTGGGCATCTGCCGGCTCCTCAGAGGACGCGGACCAACGATGGTATGAGCAACGCGAAAACCGACCAGCCACCCACCAGAAACACGAGGTGCCGCCTCCAGGCAACTGCTCTTTGTGGATCGTCCTCGCCGGCTGTCCGGACAACGGCCTGCCCATAGCTTTCGATCTTTCTGACCGCCCGATGGGCGCCCGGATACCCCAGCAGCCGGCCGACGACGGAGGGCTGGAACGCGGAGCAGTGGACATCCTCCGCGTCTCGGACCCGCACCACCAGACCACGCTCCGCGGCCACCTTCTCGACCCGATTCCACGGTATCGCGGCCGACAGGCCCGGGTTGACCACCAGAAGGGCGGTCGGAGTCACCTTCACGTAGGAGAACATGGCGTCGAGCGTGACGAGGTGACAGAGGCCGACGAAGAACGCGGCGACCACCATCAGCTGACCCCAACCGTTTGCCGGGTTCCTGCTGAACATCACCATCATGAAGCCGAACACGGCCCACAGCAGCAAACCGCCGAACCAAAGGCCCCAGTTCCTCATCGGCATCAAAGTACGGGGCCGAACAACTTCCCGGAAGTTGCTGCCTCCGACGCGTGGGAGACACCAACAGCCCTGATGTTGCGCGGATCTTGGCGACGGGCAACCCCCTCGGCCGAGGCCAGCCGGCGGTTTCAGACCAGGCCGGCGTCGCGCAGCAACTGCCACAGGCCTGCGCCGTCCGGGGCGGACAGCCACTTCTGCCCCACCGGCCCCGCCGACGACGAGCCGGCCGGGGCGGGCAGGCTTCCGGCAAGCACCGACTGGGTCGGGGAGAGCCGGCGGATCGCCACGCCGGCGACGTTCTCCGGGTGGGCGGCGGCGAACTCGCGGTAGATCTCCTGGTCGTGCTGGCCGTCGTCGCCGACCAGCAGCCACTTCACGTCGGGGAACTCCTTGGCCAACCGGGCCAGGGTGCTGCGCTTGTGTTCCATGCCGCTGCGGAACCAGCGGTCGGCCGTCGGGCCCCAGTCGGTGAGCAGCAGCGGCCCGGCCGGGTAGAGGTGCCGGGAGAGGAAACGGGTAAGCGTCGGCGCGACGTTCCACGCGCCTGTGGACAAGTAGAACACCGGGGCGCCGGGGTGGGCGGTGACCAGGCGCTCGTAGAGCACCGCCATGCCCGGCACGGCGTTGCGGGCGTGCTCGTCGAGGACGAACGTGTTCCACGCGGCGAGCAGCGGCCGGGGCAGCGCGGTCACCATCACCGTGTCGTCGATGTCGGAGAGAATGCCGAACGTGACGTCCGGGTCGAGGATCCGCACCGGCGCGTCGACCGGCTCGGCGTCGGCGACGCTGAGCCGGACCGAACCCCAGCCGGGCGGCAGGTCGGCCTCGACGAGCGTGTCGACGAAGCCGCTGCGGTCGGCCTGGGCCTCGTGCCGCACCCCGCCGGCCTCGATGTGCACCGTGACGTGCTTGGCGGGCAGGGTGGTGAAGCTGCGCCAGCCGCGGACCTTGTCCAGGCGGCCCCGCTGGCGGGTGTCGGGGCGGCCCAGCAACACCCGGCACATCACCCGCACCCAGCCCGGACGGCCATAGCCGGCGTACGCGACGATGTTCATCCGCCAGCCGGTGCGCCGCAACCGGCGCTCCACGAGCTGGTGCACGGCGTCCTCGAACCGCGCGGCCCGGTGCAGGCTTGGCACGGCCAGTTGACCGGCGGGAGTGGGGGGCACCCGCCAACCCTGCCACACCCCGGCACTCGCGGCCACGCGAGCCGACCCGGCTACGCCGATCCACCTCGGCGGCCCCGCCGAACGTGAAACACTCCGTCGGAGCGACGACGGGGGCGTGGTCGTGACACATCCAGAGCAGCACCGTGGGCGGTGGCGTCCGCGACTCGACAGGCCGGCGCTCGTGGCGCTGCTGTTCGGGCTGATCGGCGTGGGATACCGGCTGGTCCTCACGCTGTACACCGTGCCGTCGTCGAACAGCGACGAGGCGACCTTCGGGTTGGCCGCGCTGCACATCGGGCAGGGTCGGGAACGGCCCGTCTTCCTCTACGGCCAGCACTACATGGGCATGCTGGAGTCGTATCTCGCCGCGCCGCTGATCGCGGTGACCGGACCGAGCTGGCCGGTGCTGCGGCTGCCGATGCTCGCGCTGTACGCGGTCTTCCTCTATCTGATCTACCGGCTCACCCGGCGGATCTACACGCCCTGGTTGGCCGTCCTCGTCGTCGGTCTGCTGGCACTCGGGCCGGAGCGGGTGGTGCGCGACCAACTCACAGTCGTCGGCGGGCGGCCTGAGGTGAAGCCGGCGGTGCTGCTGATGCTGCTGATCACCGTGGGGCTGGCCGCCGGGACGATTCGCCACCGCCGGCTCGCCGTCGCGCTGTTCGGCCTGCTCGTCGGGCTTGCCGTCTGGTCGGACTGGCTGATCGTGCCGTACCTGGCGGTGGCCGGGTTGGCGCTGGTCTGGGCGGTGCGACGGGAGTTGTTCGGCTGGTCCGGGCTACTGCTGGTGGCGGGTGTCGTCGGCGGCGTGGCGCCGATGATCTGGGACAACCTGCGCGCCGGGCCGGGCGAGGACTCGCTGTCGGTGTTCCAGGAGGTCAGCACCAAGGCCGGGCCGATGCCAGCATGGTCGGAGCGGATCCGGGGCGGCCTGCTGGAGGGGGTGCCGCTGGCGCACGGGCTCTGCCCGGTGGACGGTTGCGGCCGCTGGCAGCAATGGTTCGGGCTGCTCTACCCGGTGCTGCTGCTGGCCGCCGCGGTGCTCGCTTTGCTCGCGTACCGCAGGGCCGCCGGCCTGCCGCGCGGCGCGCGGGTCGGGCCGGTGGTGCACCTCGCGCTTGTCGCCGGCGCGGCGTTGACACTGCTGTCGTACGTGCGCAGCCCGCTCGCCGCCACCAGCCCGCTGGACAACGCCCGCTACCTGTCGGTGCTGCAACTGTCGCTGCCGGCGGTGCTGTGGCCGCTCTGGGTGGCGGCGGTCGCCTGCTGGCGGGGCACTGTGGGCGCGCTCGGCCGGCTCACCGGCGCGCTTGCCACCGCCGTGCTTGCCGCGCTGACCGCGACCACGCTCGTGGTCACCGTGCTCTTCGCGACAAGCGGCGTGGCGGCGCCACGGACCGAGGAGCGCCAGGCGCGGGAGTTGGCCGCCGCGCTGCGCGCCGACGGCCCCCGCGAGGTGTACGGGGACTACTGGACCTGCAACCGGCTGGTGTTCAACACCGACGAGACGGTGGTGTGCGGGGTGCTCGACGGCGACCTGTCCCCCGGGCAGAACCGCTACCGGCCGTACTGGCGGCAGGTCGGGCGGGCCGAGCGGCCGGGCTACGTGGTGGCTGTCGACTCGCCGATGGAGCGGCGGTTGCGCGGGCTGCTCGCCGACCGGGCGGACACCGCGCTGGTGCGGGAGGTCGGCGGCTATCGCGTGTACCACCCCGACACCCCGGTGCGGCCCTGGCGGTAACGGCGGGTCGTACGCTGGCCGGGCCGGCGCGTGGGGCGCCGTACCGCCCGTCGAGGAGACCCCGATGCTCATCCTGCTGCCGCCCTCGGAGGGGAAGGCCGACGCCGGCACCGGACGACGGTGGACTCCCGACAAAATGTCGCTGCCGGAGCTGAACCGGGCCCGCGAACGGGTCCTCGACGCGCTCGTGACACTCAGCGCCGGCCCCGACGAGGAGGCGGCGCGGGCCGCGCTGGGGCTCAGCGAGGGCCAGCGCGGCGAGCTGCGCCGCAACGCCCGGCTGCGGGTGGCGGCCACCGCGCCCGCCGCGCAGATCTACACAGGGGTGCTCTACGAGGCGCTGGACCTGGCGTCGCTGCCGTCGGAGGCGAAGCGGGCGGCACGCCGCACGATCCTCATCAGCTCCGGGCTGTGGGGCGCGGTACGCCTCGCCGACCGGATCCCGCCGTACCGCTGCCCGATCGGCACACGCCTGCCGGACGTCGGGGCGCTGTCGGCGTACTGGCGTAGGGAGCTGGCGCCGGTCCTGGCCGGCGCGGCCGGCAGGGGCCCGGTACTGGACCTGCGCTCCGGGGCGTACGCGGCGACCTGGACGCCGCGCGGGGAGCTGGCCGAGCGGACGGTGACCGTGCGGGTGCTACACGAGCGCGACGTCGACGGTGTGCCGACGCGTTCCGTGGTGAGCCACTTCAACAAGGCCACCAAGGGGCGGCTGGTCCGTGACCTTCTGCTCGCCGGGGCGCGCCCGCGAACCGCCACAGAACTCGTCGGCGCGCTGCGCGAACTGAAGTTCACGGTCGAGGAGGAAACCCCCGTCGCCGGTCGTATCCGGCAGGTGGATCTGGTGGTCAGCGACCTGTAGGGGCGCTCTGCCGCAAGATTTCCTCAAGGCTGGGCGAGAGCGGTTCCGCAACGGCCCCGCACAGGTCACGGTAGGGAAGCCCAGATTCCGACGAGGGAGCCCTCTGTTGGCCCGCAATCCCGCCCTGCTCGACCGGCCCCGCCCTCCAGCGACCCCACCCCCGCTGGACTGGCTGACCCTGGGCGACGCGTTCGAGGCTGCCTGCCTGCTGCGCTGCACGGCGGCGCCGATCCCCGCGCGGCCGAGCACCGCACTGGAGTGGCACTCACCTGGGGTGGAGTTCAATCGGGAGGACGCCGCGCAGCGGATGCGGCAACTGCTCGCCCGACTCGACATCCCGGTCACCCAGGAGGTGGCGGTCGGCGGTCTGCGCCGCCGCTACGAACTGCACCGACTCTGGGTGCCCCCGGAGCACCGGGGGACGTACACCCGGATGGTGAACTCCGGCTGGTGGCAGGGTCGTCGGGAACTGCTCGGCGGTCCCCTGCCGGGCGCCTCGCCGGCCCGCCGGCGTTGGGTGTCCCGGCTCGCGGCGGCAGCGTGGCGGTCGGCGCTGCTGGCCGGCGGGCGGCACGTCCGGCGGCACATCCTCGGTGTCCGGATCACCGACCGGGAGATGGCCGCCGTGCTGATCCGCAGCGCGACAGTGTTGGACGTGCCTGCCGTCCTCCGCCCGGGCACCGGTTGTTTCCTGGTGAGCGTGGCCGACGGCCCGGATCGGGACCGCATTCTGCGGAGCGCGTCGATGGAGCCGGCACGCGGCACGGTACTGGAACCGGCCCAGCACGCCGGCTGAGGCAGGTTCGCGCCGCCCGGCACGGCGGCCCGCTGGCGAGACGAGCTTGCGCACCGCCACTCCGACAGCGCACAGTGCACCGCGTGAGTCGTACCTTGTCGGGCCGGTTCGGTCAGCACCGTGCCAGCGCGGCCGCGCTGGTGCTGGTCGCGGCCCTCCTCGCCGCCGGCTGCCGGGACGCCCGGGCCGAGCCGGTGGCGATCCGGATCGCCACCGGCAGTCCCACGGCCGTCTACTACGCGTTCGGGCAGTCCCTGGCGACAATCCTCAACCGGGAACTGCCCGGGGTACGCGCCAGCGTGGTGGTCACCGCCGCCTCTGCGGAGAACGTGCGCCTGGTCGGCTCCGGTGCGGCCGAGCTGGGCTTCACCCAGGCCGACGTGCTGCCGGCCAGCGCGACGGCTGTCCAGTCGGTGGAGGCGGTCGCCCGGGTGTACGACGACCAACTGCACCTGGTCGCGATGGACGGCGGGCCCATCCGCACGGTCGAGGATCTGCGCGGCCGGCGGGTGTCGGTGGGCGCGCCCGGTTCCGGCACCGAGATCACCGCCACCCGGCTGCTGGAGGTGGCCCATCTCGCCGGGGACGGGGTACGCCGGGCACGGCTCGGGTTGGACGACTCGGTTGTCGCGCTGCTCGCCGGGCGCATCGACGCGTTCTTCTTCTCCGGCGGCCTGCCGGTGCGGGCCATCGAGGAGCTGGCCGGGCAGAGCGCCACCCGAATCGTGGACCTCGGTGACTGGATCGAGCCGCTGCGCGACCGCTACGGCCAGGTCTATGTCTCCCGGGACATACCCCGCTCGGTGTACGGCGTGAGCTCCGTGATCACGGTGGCCAACCCGAACTACCTGATCGTGCGACCCGACCTGCCGGAGTCGCTGGTGCGGGACGTGACCCGGCTGCTCATGGAACGGCGGGCCGAGCTGGCCGCGGCGCATCCGGCGGCCGGACGGATGAGTCCCCGCTCGGCGATCGCCATCGCACCGTTGTCGCTGCACCCCGGGGCCGCCGCCTGGTATCGGGCGGCGAAACCCTGACGCCCGGCAGCTACCGCGCCAGGGTGGGCCGTAGGTCGACGACCGCGTCCCCGTCCGCCGGTTCCGCCACCGCGTCCGGTGGGGGCGCCGGGAACCACAGGCCCGCGACCAGCCCGCGCGGCTTTCCGGCGCGCATGGTGAGCCGTCCGTCGGACGCGTCCACAAGCACCGCGACGATGGTCAGGCCGAGCCCGGCGCCGTCGACGTTCTGCGCGTCCGGCGCCCGCCAGAACCGCTCGGTGGCCTGATCGAGCTGCCTCTCGGTCATCCCCGGGCCGGTGTCGCGCACCTCCAGGGCCACCCCGTCGTCGTGGCGTGCCACCGTCACCGTCACCGACGCGCCGGCCCCACTGAACTTCACCGCGTTGTCGATCAGGGCGTCCAGCGCCTGGTCGACGGCGGTCGGCACGGTCCGGGCGTACACCGGGGCGTCGCTCGTTTCGAGCCGCAGCTCGACCGACCGGTGCCGGGCCAGCGGCGCCCACGCCGCCACCCGGGACGCGGCCACCGCGGCGGCGTCCACGGTGACCCGCTCGTTCTCCTCACGCTCGGCCCGGGCCAGGGTGAGCAGGGCGTCGAGCACCAGCGCCAACCTGTCGGTCTCCTCCAACGCCAGCCGGTGCTCGGCGCGCCCGTCCGGGTCGGTGAGGCTCGGCCCCAGCTCCTCCACCCGCAGCCGCAGCGCGGTGAGCGGGTTACGCAACTGGTGGCTGGCGTGCGCGACGAACGCCCGCTGCCGGTCCATCACGTCGGACACCACGTCGGCCATGTGGTTGAAGCTCGCCGCGAGCCGACGCAGCTCCGGCGGGCCGAGCCGATGCTGCACCCGGGCACCCCGGTCACCCTCGGCGATCTCGTGGGTGACCGCGTCCAGCTCGGTGACCGGGCGCAGCACCCAACCGGCCAGCCCGAACGCCGTGAGCACGCACGCCAGCACGAAGAGCAGGCCGGCAAGGGCGAGCAGCAGCCACCACGCGACGACGGCCCGACGGATCTCGTCGGCAGGCGTCACGATCACCACCGCGCCGAGCACCTCACCGACGTCGTTGATCGGCACCGCCACCACCACCGGGCCGGCCGACCAGGGCCACACCGATTCGGGGTGGCTCACCTGCTGGCCGGACAGCGCGGTGTCCAGGACCGTTGAGGTGTCGGCGGCCGGCCAGAGCGCCGAGCCGACCACGATGTCCCGGTCCCTGTCGACGACGGCCGCGCCGATCCCGTACAGCTCGCCGTAGCTGCGCAGCTCCGCCTCGATCGGGCCCGGTGCGCCGCCGCGCAGCGCCGGGCCGGCAAGCGAGGCGAACCGGGTGGCGTCGGCGAGCCGGTCGGCGCGTACCCGCTCGGTCTCGCGGCTGGCCAGGGTGATCGCGAGCGGGCTCTCCAGCCCGACGAGTACGAGCACCATCAACAGCAGATAGCTGATCACCAGTCGACGGCGCACGACAGCCCCTCACGCATCGCGCAGCCGGTAACCGACCCCGCGTACGGTCTCCACCAGGCGCGGGTCGCCCAGCTTGCCGCGCAACGACCCGACGTGCACCTCGACTGTGTGGCGGTCGGCCCAGGTGGTGCCCCAGGCGTCGAGCAGGATCCGGTCGCGGGGCACCACCACGCCGGGCTGACGGGCCAGCGACAGCAGCACGTCGAACTCCTTGCGGGTCAACGTGACAGTGCGGCCGTCGACAGTCACCATGCGGGCGGCCACGTCGATGCGCATCGCTCCCGCCTCGATCAGGTGCCGCTGGGGCGCGGCGTTCGCGGCCCGGCGCAGCACCGCCTCGATGCGCGCCTGCAACTCCACCATCGAGAACGGCTTGACCACGTAGTCGTCGGCGCCCAGGCGCAGGCCGAGCACCCGGTCGCGTTCCTCACCACGTGCGGTCACCGCGATGATGCCGATCTGGCTGCTGCGCCGACGCAGCTCACGGCACAGGTCGGTGCCGTCACCGTCGGGCAGGGTCAGGTCGAGCAGCACCAGGTCGCACGGGGCGGCGGACAACGCGGCGGCGACGGTGGCCGCGTGCTCGACCTCGTACCCACGGCGTGTGAGAGCGGACGAGAGCGCGGCGGCCACCCGGCGGTCGTCCTCCACCAGCAGGATTCGCACCCGTGCCCCCGTCCATCGCAGCGTCGTTCTGCGAATGGTGGCAGAAGGGTGCCGCGAACGGGAGCGCCGCCTCCCGTCGTCTCGATCTACAGACCGAAGACGTCGTCGGCGACGGCGTCCCGGACGCCGTCGGCGAAGCCCCGGAAACCGGGGTCGTCGTGGCGGGCCGGCACGCTTGTGACGTCGACTCCGCTGGCCTGGGTGACCGCGTCGACAAGAGGCGGATAGTCGATCTCCGCGTCGTTGAAGGCGTCGTCGTCCGCCTCGGCGAGATTGATCACATGCTGCACGTCGTCGGACGGGGTGTCCGGGTCCTCGGCCCACTCGCCGCCGGCCCGGTAGCACTCGTCGTACAGTGCGCGCTGGCTGTCGGTCCAGTCGTCGTCGTAGCTCGCCATCGTCCATCCCTCCACGGCCGCTCCACCTGAGCATGCCGGGCCGCGACCGGCGTCGGCGGCGGTACGGCCGAAACGCGTGCCTGTCGACGTAGGCTGCGGAGGTGATCTACAAGCTGTTGCCGACCATCGAGTGGGACGACGCCCAGGCCGCCGGCAGCTTCACCGGCTCGGCGGTGGACCGGCAGGACGGTTTCATCCACCTCTCCGCCGCCGACCAGGTGGTGGAGACGGCCCGGCGGCACTTCGCCGGCGCCACCGGGCTGACCCTGCTCAGCGTCGACGAGCAGCCGCTGGGCGACGCGCTGCGCTGGGAGCCGTCCCGCGGCGGGCATTTGTTTCCGCACGTGTACGGCCCGCTCCCGGTGACGGCTGTGGTGGCGGCGCAGGCGCTGCCCGAGGACACGCCGGTCGCCGACGCGGTGGCCGCCCTGCTCGGCTGACACGACCGCGCCCGGCCGGTGTCGGGCCGGGCGCGGGTCGTCACACGCGAGGGTCAGCGGCAGAGGCGGGCGATCTCCTCCTGGAACCGGTCCATCGGGTTGGCCTCGGCGGGGCCGAGCAGGTAGGTCTTCAGCTCCCGGCGGGCCTCGGTCATCGGGTCGTCGCCGGCCCGGGTCACCGTCACGATCTTCTCCAGCTCACCGCAGTCCTTCGAGAGCAGGTACGCGGCCCGAGCCGTCGGGTACTCGCGGCGGAAGTCGTCCTCCGAGAGGCCTGCCGGGTTGGCCACCACGTACGGCCGCTGGCTCTGCACGAAGTCGGAGACCACACTGGACACGTCACTGATCAGCAGGTCGGTCTGGTTGAAGCAGTCGAACAGCGCCGGCGTGCGGCCGGTGACCACCAGATGCGCGGTGCCGTCCAGGGAGGACGCGTCCGGGTTGCCGCCGGCGGCGCGGATGGCCGCCACCACCCGCTCGTGCGCCACCCTGGCCGCCCTGGACCGCGACCCGGTGAGCGGGTGCGGCTTGTAGATCAGGCGCAGCCGGGGGTTCGTGGCCAGCAGACCCTTGACGATCCGCTCACCCATCAGCACCAGCGAGGTGTGGTAGGGGTCGTCGTCGAGCCAGCCCTCCCAGGTGGGGGCGTAGAGCACTGTGAACGGACGGTCCACCGACTCCGCGCCGAAGGTGTGCACCCCGGCGAGCTGCGGCCGGCCGATCTCGACGATGTCCGAGTCGAGCACCCCCACCCCGGCCCGGGCGTAGCGCTCCCGGCCGGCCAGACCGGCGACCCAGACCTCGTCGTACACCTTGCTGTAGGGGTTGACGCTTGCCTGCTTGTCGCTGTCGCCGTGCCCGACGAAGATGTGCTTCGTGCTCGGCTCACGGAGCATGTGGATGTTCGCGCCGACGTTCGCGGCGTAGAGCGCCGCGCGGACACCGCTGAGTTCGAGGTTCATGAAGTCGACACCGGCCGGTACGCAGATCACCGGCAGCCGGGTGTCGGCCAACTCCAGGAACGCCTCCTTGCTGCGCAGCAGCACCACCGCGCGCTGCTGGAGCGCCTCGGTCGGTGCCAGCCACATGTTCGCCTGGTAGACGTCCTTGGCGGGGCCGGCGAAGTAGAGCGCCACCTCCGGCCGGTAGGTGTCCAGCCACCGCTGAACGGCCGACAGCACGGGGCCCTGCCCCGTGCCCTGGCCCCGACCCCGCAGCCAGGTCAGCGCGACGATGGCACCCACCACACCTGTCGCCGCGACCGACACCGCGCCGGCGACAAAGAACGGCGTCGGATCGTGCTGCACGGCGGCGACCACGGCGGCCGGCACCAGCAGCAGGTTGAGCAGCGGCATCCGATCGCCGGCGACCGCCGCCGCCCAGGCGGGCGGCTGGGGTGCGGCGTGCAGCGGACCCAGCTCGATGTTGCGCACCATGGCGGAGAGCGGGTTACGACGCTCGATCATCGTGGAGAACGCCCCGGCGAAGACCGACACGACCCACACCGCCGCCGGCAGCACCAGCAGCAGGGTCAGCTCGCCGCCAGTGAGCCGCACCTCGGCGGCGACAAGCAACACGGCAGCGAGGTCCCGGGTCAGCTGCCGGTACGACCAGTGCAGACCGACCTTCTCCAGGAGCAGCAGCGACGGCGGTGACCAGCGGGCGACCGCGAACTCGCCGATGATGGCGGCCAGCCCGGCGACGGCGAAAAGGCCGATCCAGCCGAATACGCCACAGACGAGCATGAGCAGATAGGCCAGCACCAGCAACGCGCTGTAAGCGGCCACTCCGAGGCGTCCTGTCAACGTGCCGAACAACGAGTTCGCTCCCCTACTAGGTCGTGTACGGGCAGGGCCCGAGGTCGTCACGGAAGGACCGGACGGCTGTGCTCGGGAAGTCGCGGCCCGGTCCGTCCACCATCACCGTGGGTGACCGTCGCGGAGCTGGGTGGCCGTCGACAGCACCGCAGCCTCGTCCCATGTCCGAACTCCCGCATCGCAAGCTGTACGAAGCGACCCGATCCGCCGCTTCGTACACCTGCGACCTTAACGCGAGGCGACAACGAGGCGCCGCTCGGGTATCAATGCCCCGACCGGTCAAAACTCGCTACCCGTTCGGCGTTCGACGCACCCCGCCATTCGTGCAGCACAACGGCCGGTACGGGCTCTCACCCACGCCGGAAACAGGTCATCGCCCCCGGCCGCTTGCGAGTGGCGAACTGCTCGAAGCCCAACTGCGGAGCCAGATCCCGGGCCACCCGGTTTCCCGAGTAGACGCAGATCGTGGTGACGTCGAGCCGCTCGATCGCCCCGGCCAGCTCGGCCGTCGGCGCGAGGTCGGCACTGCCGTTGGCGAGCGCCGCCAACTTCAGCCGGTCCTGGGCGAACGGCGTGTCGATGCCGTAGTCGGGCAGGTAGCGCTCGTTGGGGCTGACCACCCGCATCCTGCTGGTCACCATCGGAGCGGTGTGCATCAGGGTGGACGGAGCCAGCACCACGCCGTTGGGCCGGTCGAGTTGGGTCATCCAGAAGACGATCGACTTGCGCTGCTGCGGCAGCTTCCAGACCGGCTTGTCGTGCACCGTCACATAACTCTTCGGCGACCACATCGGCGTGCCGACGAGGGCGAAACCGGCGACAAGCGCCACCGCGATCGCGACGCTGCCGAACACCCGCAGGCGCGGCAGCTCGACTGTGCAGAGGATGCCGATAACCGCCGGGAGGGCGAACATCCACGGCATTCGCCAGAGCACGACGCCGATGCCGGTCAGGCTGTTGATCACCTCAAGGACACCGGGGAAGAGCAGCACGCTCATCGCGAGCGTGCTGCCCGCGACGAGCAGTTGGGGCGTCCGTCGGCGGGCGACCAGCGGGCCGAGCCACAGGGCCAGGCCACCGATCACGCCGAGCACACCGAAGAGGATTGTCCGCCGGTAGGTGATCTCGGCGTCGTAGAAGGCCGCCGCCGCGTTCTCGGTGATGGGGCCGGCGTTGAGCCGCGACCAGATGGTCGCGCCGATGGGATAGAGCAGCGCCGCCGCACCGGCCACGATCGCGTCCCGCCAACGGCCGACCACGATCATCGCGAACGCCGCGCCGCCGACCAACAGGGGAAGGACGATCGCGGAGGTGGTGCTGAGGCCTGTGGCCACGATGGAGAGGGCGGCGATGAGAACCAACCCGCGACGGGACCGCGAGTCGAACCACTCGGTCAGGTAGACCCACATCAGCGGCACCACCGCAGCCACGAACATGGTCTTGCCCTGGTGCAGCCGCGTCAGGTGGAACGTGCCGAGGGCCGCGTCCTGGCCGGCGACCAGGTAGAGGTAGGCCACGGCGACGGTGAAGGCGAGCACGGCGCGGCGCGGCGCCCAGCGCTGCACCAGCCGCCACAGGGCCAGCACGGCCAGCACGGACATGACAGGCACCACGATGTACCAGGTGGCGGAGGCGGCGTGCAGGCCGAAGACGTGCGCGAAGGCGCCGTAGAAGACCTCGATCGAGGGCACCGGCGGCTGGGAGTTCATCGCGGGCGCGACGCCGTCGGTGAACAGGAAGTCGCGCAGCGGCACCTGGTCGCGCTCGGCAACCCACACCGACTTACCGACGAAGAAGGCGTCGTCGACGGAGTTGCGGGCGAAGAAGAGCCCGGAGATCGCGGCCAGCACGGCGACGATCAGGGCGTACGCCGACGAGAGCGGGGTCGCGGCGGCGGCCGGCGCGGCGCCGACCGGCGTGGCGAGCCAGCGCCACCGGGCCAGGTGTAGTGCCCCCACCCCGGCGAGGGCGCCGAAGCCACCCGGGATCCACCACGGGATGCCTGCGCCGAAGCCGTCGTCGACGGTGGTCAACCCCGCCGTGACGGCGGCCACGATGCCCGCGCCGAGCACAAGGGCGAGCAGGGGACGCGGATACGCCGGGGCGACGCCGCCGGCGGCCTCCTGATCGGCGGGACCGGCGGCGGACGCCGGACGCGCCCGGCGGCGCCGCCACAGCCACCCCGCGAGCCCGACGACACAGGTGCCGGCCCAGACAAGGAACGTCGTCGACGGGGCCAGGCCGAACAGGAAGGCCAGGTGGTAGAGGACGGTCCAGAGCGCGAACGCCAACACACCCGCGTCGGTCACCAGCACCGGGGCCGCGGCCACGAGGGCGCGCAGTCGCGCTCCGGTGGTTGGCCGAGGTTCGCTGGCGCCGCTCTGCGCCGGCTCCGGCCCGGCGCCTGCCGAGGTGGGCGCGACGGCGACGTGTTCGACGTTGGGCACAGGAGGTCCTTGTCGTCATACGAACGAGTTCGCGAAACGTTGATCAGATATAGGTGGCGACGCAGGGCCCCGCCACGGCGGGGGCAAGCCTAGCGGAATCGGTCCTGGCGACACCTCGTCCGACTCGTCACGAGATGGTCAACTGCCCACCGAGGCGTCACGTTGGCGGGTGACGCCCGCGCTGCCCGCGCCGAGAGCGACGGCCACGGATTCGACGAGGTTGTCCAGGTAACTGTCGGTGAGCGGCAGCCGGGCGATGGCGAGCCGCCAGTAGAGCGGGCCGACGATGAGGTCGACGGCGGCGTCCGCGTCGGTGCCGGCGGGCAGCTCGCCGCGCTGCACGGCGCGGGTGACCAGGCGACCGCCGATCTCCTGCTGCCGGGCGTGCAGCACCTGGCGCAGGGTCTGGTCGATGGCCGGGTTGCGGGCGGCCTCGGCCAGCAGGTCCGGGATGATCTGCGACGCGAGGGGGTGGCGCAGCGCGTGGGCCACCGCCTGGAACAGCAGCGCGAGGTCGCCGCGCAGGGTGCCGGTGTCCAGCACCGGCAGCTTGCCGTGGACCGCCGCGGCGACGATCTCCACCACCAGGTCGAGCTTGGAGTTCCACCGCCGGTAGATCGCCGTCTTGCTGACGCCGGCCCGGCGGGCCACCGCCTCGATGGAGAGCCGGCCGTAGCCGACCGCGGCGAGCTCCTGCATCAGCGCGTGCCGGATGGCCGCGGTGATCTCGCCACGCAGCACCGCCGCCCCGGCCGGGGCGCGCCTCTTCTCGGTCGTCACCAGGATCTCTTCTCGCAGGTCACGCCCATCAGCGTAGCGCAACGACGGTACGGTTGCGTCCCGACGTGTTTCGGACTACTGTCCTCGCAGCGACGAGGCGGCGCCCCGCGCACACTTCCCACTAGGATCTCATCGTCGCGAGCCACCCGTCTGCACGAAAGATCGGAGCGCCATTTCCATGGCCACCACCGCGCTGGTCGACCCCGACACGGGCCTGACCCAGGCGCAGCTGGCCGCTCGGCACGGACTGCGGGTCGCCGGTGAGCGCCCCTCTCTCGTCGAGTACAGCCGCCGACTGTGGGCCTACCGGCACTTCGTCGCCGCGTACGCCAATGCCAAGCTGGTCGCCTCGTACAGCAATGCCAGGCTGGGCCAGCTCTGGCAGGTGCTCACCCCGCTTACCAACGCTGCCGTCTACTACCTGATCTTCGGGGTGGTGCTGGGGCAGAACGACCGGATCCCGAACTTCATCGGCTACCTGACCACCGGGCTCTTCATCTTCAACTTCACCCAGAGCGCGGTGCTGGCGGGCACCCAGTCGATAAGTGGCAACCTCGGGCTGATCCGGGCCCTGCACTTCCCCCGGGCCAGCCTGCCGCTGTCCACCACCGTGACCCAGTTCCAGCAGCTCCTGGCCTCGATGGTGGTGCTCATCGGGATCGTGCTCGTCACCGGCGAGTCGATCACCTGGAAATGGCTGATGCTGGTGCCGGCCCTGCTGCTCCAGGCGGTGTTCAACGCCGGCGTGGTGCTGTTCGTCGCCCGGTTGGGCTCCAAGGCGAGCGACCTCAAGCAGGTCATGCCGTTCCTCATGCGCACCTGGATGTACGGCTCCGGCGTGCTCTACAGCGTCAGCCTCTTCGCGCGGCTGCCCGGCTGGGCGGCGACGCTTGTCCAGTACAACCCGCTGCTTGTCTACATCGAGCTGGCACGCTACGCGCTGCTCGACGAGCCGCCGTTGCTCAACGAGTCACTGACCCAGCTCTGGCTGGTAGCGGCGGGTTGGGCGGTGGCGGCCGGGATCGGTGGCTTCATCTACTTCTGGCGCGGCGAACAGGAGTACGGCCGTGGTTGAGCACATCGGGGCCTCCAACGAGGCGACCGCGACACTGACCCCCACGCGGGAACGCATCCCGACAGTGGTGGTGGACGACGCGCACATCATCTACCGGGTGCACCAGGGCGCCGGCGGTGGCACCACGCCGGTGGCCGCGCTGCGCCGGCTGATCAAGCGCACCAACGCGCCGAACGTCCGGGAGGTGCACGCGGTCAAGGGCGTCTCGTTCACCGCGTACCGGGGCGAGGCGATCGGGCTGATCGGCAGCAACGGCTCCGGCAAGTCCACGATCCTGCGGGCCATCGCCGGTCTGCTGCCGGTCAACAGGGGTGCGATCCACACGCAGGGGCAGCCGTCGCTGCTGGGCGTCAACGCGGCACTGCTCAACGACCTGTCGGGTGAGCGCAACGTCGTCCTGGGCTGCCTGGCCATGGGCATGCATCCCGACGAGGTCGCCAAGCAGGCCGAGGGGATCATCGACTTCTCCGGGATCAACGAGCGGGGTGACTTCGCCAGCCTGCCGATGCGGACGTACTCGTCAGGCATGGCGGCCCGGCTGCGGTTCTCCATCGCCGCCGCCAAGAAGCACGACGTGCTGCTCATCGACGAGGCGCTCGCCACCGGCGACAAGGGCTTCCGCAAGCGCAGCGAGCAGCGGGTGCGGGAGCTGCGCGAGGGCGCCGGCACGGTGTTCCTGGTCAGTCACCAGCTCTCCTCGGTACGCGACACGTGCGAGCGGACGATCTGGCTGGAATCGGGCGTCCTTCGGATGGACGGCCCCACTGACGAGGTCATCCGCGAATACGAGGCGTACGCGAACAGCAAGTAGAGTCCCGGCAAACCTGCGGCATCGACACGGCACCATGGGCCGCGTCGCCCACGTTGGGGCGGCGCGGCCCGCGCGTTAAGGTTCATTCCGTCGCCGCTGGGGCGGAGCCTTCCGTTAACGCATTCCCGAGAGTGAGGATCCGGCAATGACGCAGGACCAGACCACTGGCCCGGACGCCGCAACGGAGACTCCCGTGCCGTGGCGGCCCGCACGGACAGTGGCCGTGGTGCTGGCGGGCGGCACCGGGACCCGGCTGGGCCTCGGCATCCCCAAGCAGCTGCTGAAGATCGCCGGCAAGCCGATCATCGAGCACACCCTGGCGGTCTTCGAGGCCGCACCGGAGATCGACGAGATCATCGTGCTGATGGCCACCGGTCACGTCGAGGACGCCCAGCAGATCGTCGACAAGGCCGGCCTGCGCAAGGTCACGAAGGTGATCGAGGGCGGCGACACCCGCAACGCGACAACCCGGATCGCACTGGACGCGGTCGGCGCGGCCGACTGCAACATCCTCTTCCACGACGCGGTACGCCCGCTGCTCAGCGGCCGGATCGTCCGCGAGTGTGTCAACGCGCTCTGGACCTACGACGCCGTGGACGTGGCCATCCCGTCCGCGGACACGATCATCCAGGTGGACGAGAACGACTGCATCACCGACATCCCGGTGCGCTCCCGGCTGCGTCGCGGCCAGACCCCGCAGGCGTTCCGCTCCCCCACCATCCGCGAGGCGTACCGGCTCGCCGAGGGTGACCCCGACTTCGCCGCCACCGACGACTGCGGCGTGGTGCTGCGCTACCTGCCGGGCACCCCGATCAAGGTGATCGACGGCTCGGACGAGAACATCAAGGTCACCCACCCGGTCGACGTGCACCTGGCGGACAAGCTCTTCCAGCTCGCCGCGGCGCAGGCGCCCCGGCTGACCGACCACCGCAGCTACACCGAGGAGCTGACCGGCCGCACCATCGTGGTGTTCGGCGGCAGCTACGGCATCGGCCACGAGCTGACCGAGCTGGCCCGCCGCTACGGCGCCCAGGTCTTCCCGTTCAGCCGCTCCACCACAGGCACCCACGTGGAACGCGCCGCGGACGTCGAGGCCGCGCTGAAGACCGCCTTCGGGGCCACCGGCCGGATCGACCACGTGGTGGTCACCGCCGGGATCCTGGAGCGGGGCGCCCTCGCCGAGATGGACGAGGAGACGATGGACCGGCTCCTGCAGGTCAACTTCGTCGGCCCGGTCACCATCGCCCGCCAGTCCCTGCCCTATCTCCAGCAGACAAAGGGGCAGCTGCTGCTCTACACGTCCAGCTCGTACACCCGGGGTCGGGCTCGCTACGCGCTCTACTCGGCCACCAAGGCCGCCCTTGTCAACCTGACCCAGGCGCTCGCCGACGAGTGGGCCGACGTCGGGGTCCGGGTCAACTGCATCAACCCGGAGCGGACGGCCACCCCGATGCGGACCCGTGCCTTCGGCGAGGAGCCGGAGCACACACTGCTCGCCGCGGAAGCCGTCGCCCAGTCGTCGCTGGACGTGCTCGTGTCCGACCTGACCGGCCAGGTCATCGACGTACGCCGAGCGCCAGGGGACGCGCCGGCCGCCGTGCCGGCCCAGCCCGGGTCGGAGCGGGTCGAGGTGTCGGCCGGCACGATCGCCGCGAACTGACGCGGACAGCGGCGAACGGAGCGCCATGCGTGGTGACCTGATCCGAAAGCTGGCCGCTCGGTGCCTGAGCGTCGGCCTGGCAGTCCTGGCGTTCGTCGTGGTGGCGCTTACCGGCGCCACCGGGTGGGGGCTGGCGCTTGGGATCGCCGCCCTGGCCGCGGCCGCCGCCGAACAGCGGATCCGGCCCGGCGCCGACCTCGTCGCCGAGACCGCGCTGATCGCCGCCGCCGTGCTTGTCGGCTACTCCCGGCGGCTTGACGACGGGGTCGACCTGGCGCTTGTCGCGACCGCGCTTGTCGTGCTCGGGCTGGTGCTGCTTGTGGGGCCGCTGCGCACCGCCGGCAACCTGGAGATCCGGGCGGCCAACCTGCCGGTACGGACCTGGACCCCGCTGATCGTGGGCCATCTCGGTGTCGGCGTGCTCGGGCTGCTCGCCGCCGTGGCCCTGGCCGCCGCCCTCGCCCTGCCCGCCGCCGTCGCACTGGCCGCCAGCCTGCTCGTGGGCGCCGGCGCCGGGGCTGTCGCGCTGGACCTGGCCCGGCGGCGGTTCCGGCCGAGCAACGGCGGCGGCTCGGTCGCCCGCGCGCTGCGCCGGCACCAGCCGGAGTTCCTGCTCCACTTCTCCGCGCCGCCCGGCTCCGAATACCAGGTCACCATGTGGCTGCCGTACCTGGAGCGGATCGGCCGCCCGTTCATGGTCATGGTGCGTGAGCCGGAGTTCCTCGCGCCGATCGCCGCGGCCACGAACGCGCCTGTCGTCTACTGCCCCACCCTGCGGACCATGGACGACGTGCTGGTGCCGAGCCTGCGGGCTGCCTTCTACGTCAACCACGGCGCGAAGAACAGCCACTGCATCCGGTTCACCCAGCTCACCCACGTGCAGTTGCACCACGGCGACAGCGACAAGGCGCCCAGCGCCAACCCGGTGTCGGGAATCTTCGACCGGATCTTCGTGGCCGGTCCGGCGGCGATCGACAGGTACGTCCGTGCCGGGGTGCAGATCCCGGCGGAGAAGTTCGTCGTGGTGGGCCGGCCGCAGGTCGAATCGATCGAGGTACGCCCCGAGCCGACGGTCGGCCTGGCCCACCCCACGGTGCTGTATACGCCGACCTGGACCGGGCACCACGCCGACGCCGACTACTGCTCCCTGCCGGTGGCCGAGGAGCTGCTGCGGCGGCTGCTGGAGCGTGGCGCGACGGTGATCCTGAGGGCCCACCCCTACACCGCGCAGAACCCGACGTCGGCCCGTCAGTTGGGCCGGCTCACCGAGCTGCTGGTCGCCGACCGCAGCCGCACCGGCCGGCAGCACGTGGTCGGCGCGGCGGCTCGGGAGCTGAGCCTGACCGAGTGCGTCAACCGCTCCGACGCGCTGATCTCCGACGTGTCCGGAGTGATCTCGGATTACCTCTACTCCGGCAAGCCGTACGCGGTCACCGACATGGGCGACGAGGGCGACCGGTTCACCGAGAACTTCCCGCTGGCCGGGTCGGGCTACGTGCTGCGGCGGGACATGTCGAACGCGGTCGAGGTGCTGACCTCGCTGCTCGACACCGACCCGCTGGCCGAGGCGCGCTGGGCCACCCGCCGTCACTACCTGGGTGACTTCCCCGCCGACACGTACGCCGAGGCGTTCCTGACCGCCGCCCGCCGCGAGTTGGCGCCGGCGCACCAGACGATCGAGCGGCCGGCGCAACTCACTCCCCTGACCTGACGCCGCCGCTCAGCGGTACGCGTCCAGCAGCGCCAGCACTGCCGCCGGGTCCTCCACGTGCGCGTTGTGCCCGAGACCGGGCAGCGTGGCGACCGGCACGCCGTACTCCTTGAGCTGCGCGTCGGTGACCATCGGGTCGTGCTCACCGCGCGCCAGCACCACAGGCACGTCGGTCGCCGCCAGCAGCGCGGCGAGATCGGGATCGCCGACGGCGAACGCGCCCGTGTCCATGGCGAGGCGCCACCGACCGTCGACCTGGCGCAGGCCGGCGTCCACGATCGGGGCGTCCGGCGGGACCAGGCCGGCCAGGCCGGCGACCCGCAGGTAACGGCGGGCCGCCTCGGCGCGGCTGGCGAACCAGCTGACCGGGCGGGCGGCGAGGTCGGCGGCGCGGGTCAGCTCGTCCGGTGACCAGACGGCCTTGATACCCAACCCGACGACGGCGTCCACAGGCGTCCCGGCGGCGCGGGCGGCCAGCGCCAGGCCGACCACCCCGCCCAGCGAGTGCCCGAGCACCACCACGCGGTCGCCGGGCGCCAGGGCCTGGGCGATCCGCTCGGCGAAACCGCTGAAGGAGTACGACGGCAGCGGGGCCGACCAGCCGTGGCCGGCGAGATCCGGTGCCAGCCACCGCCCGGGCCAGTGCCGCTCCAGAAGCGGGGCCCAGGGCAGCCAGACGTCACCTGTCGCCCCCATGCCGTGCAGCAGAAGCAGGACCGGCCTACGGTCGGCGTGACCACCCGATTCATCCACCACGGCCGCAGTCTCCCACGGTTCACAGCCCGCGACGAGAGCCGTCGCCCCCGCATCGACGAAGACGCCACGAGCGCCGGCCCCTTGTGGGGGACGGCGCTCGCGGCGTCTTCGGACTCCGCCTGGGTCAGGCGGAGTAGCCTCGTGTGGCGATCCAGTTGGCCAGGTCGATCGTGGTCATCCAGTACTCGGGGTAGGCCGCGTTGGCCGAGTCGGCGATCCGCACGGTACGGCCGTCGTCCTTGTAGCCCACCACCGCGATGTAGTGCCCGCCGCCGTAGGAGTGCCAGCCGCCGCCTGTGTCGACGGCGTCACCGGCGACGTTGGCCACCACGCCGCGACCGTCGGTGATCGCGGTGACGACGTCAGCCTGGAGGCGGTCCATCTGGGCCGGGCTGGGCGAGCCGGCGAACATCCGGGTCTGGTACGGAGAGCCCTTGACCTCGGCGTTGAGCACCCGGGTGGTGTCCAGGGCCGAGTTGGTGCCCATCTCGGTGGTGCCCAGCTCGGCACCCAGCTGACTCTGGGTGCGGTTGATGCCGGCGGCGCTGAGGGCGTTGCGGGTGGCAGCCGGGCCGCAGTTGTAGTACGTGTTCTGCACCTGGTAGTCGTAGTCGAGCACCTTGGTCGCGGGCGGCTTCGGCGCTGCCTTGGCGGTCAGGTCCGGGTCGCTCTTGGCCTTGGCGGCGGGCGGGGCGGCGCTTGTGGCCGGCGCGGCGGTTGTCGGCGCGGCGGTTGTCGGCGCGGTGTTTGCCGAGGGGGGCGCGACGCGGGCCTCGCTGCGGGACGCGGCGGTGTCGCTGCGCATCTCGGCGACAGTTGTCGCTGTGTGCTGGCTGGCCGGGGCGTCATCGGCGCCGGCGGCCAGGGTGCCTGCGGTGGTCGCGATGACGAGGACCGCGGCGGAGGCGGCGGCGATCTGGTACGGACGTTCGGTGGCGAGGCGACGCAGTTGACGCTGCAGGGTGTGCTTCACGGTTCCTCCACGGTTCGGGGGGAGAGCGGCACACCGGGGCAGCCCGGTATCCGTGCAGGCGCCAGCGCGCGGACCGTGGTCCGCGGATGGTGAACCGCTCAGGGGTACGCCCGGCGCGGCCGGGCGGGGATGCGGTGGCCCGGGGGGTCAGCTCACCGTCACGAGACGGACGAGCGCGGGTACCGCGACGCCGTGAAGGCGGAGGAATGGCGCAGGGGTGCAGGGGTGCTGCATGAAGATGGAACTCCTTCCGACACCGCCTACCGGGTTAGCTGACGGATTCGGGCGGGAAGATCGCCCTACCGCGGGCCGTGGCTCGCGGATTCACCCCAGACGTACGTGTGGGTCCCCGGTTCGTTGATCACGATTGAGCGGGTCAGCGCGGCGTCGCCACTTGCGATCAATTACCGCACTCGACGGCACGACACTACTGGCCGGCCTTAACCCCTGCCAAGCCTGGCTCAGCTGCGTAAACCCCAAACGGCGCGACAATTTCTGGGCGTATTGCCGCTGACGTGACTCGATAGGACGAGCGGTTACGGCGGCACCTCAGGTCGACAATCGGACAGGCCGTCGACAATGGCGACACATCCGCGCGAACAATCCGGCCGAACGCGCCAGCCGCCCGGTTTCCGGGGCGTGTGACCGGGCTCACCGAATATTCGGGGCGATCAGCCCACCCGGGCCGGGCGCCACCGCGCCGCAGCCGCCGGAAGGGCCGCCGCCACGCGCACGGGTCGGCGGGGCATCGCCCGGGTCGGCCGCAGCCGGGCCGCCGCCGCGTACGCCTCGTCGGCCAGGGCGCGAGCCGAGGACGCGGCCAGTTCGGCGTCGCGCCAGGCCGACCGTTCCCGCGCGGCGGCGACCTCGTAGTCGGCTCGCCTCGCGTTGCGGATCGCCCGGCTGAGCAGCGCCTCCTGCTCCACCGGGTGCCGGCGCGGATCCCAACCGTGCCGGTGGCCGAACACGTCGCTGAGCTGCCGCATGGCCAGGTCCCCCCGCCAGTGCGCCGCCATCGCCGCCTGGTGCAGGTAGCGCTCCCGGGCGGCGTACTCGGCGGGCGTACGCGGCGTACGCGGGGTGGGCAGCGCCCCGGCGCCCGCGAACCGGCGGGCGGCGGCGTCCGCCTCGTCGTACCTGACCCAGGCCCGCTCCACCTGCTCCTGAGCGGTAAGCCAGTCGGCGCGTCGACGACGGGCGGTCTGCGCCGCGCCGGCCGCGGCGACGGCCACCTCGTCGGCGTACCGGCGCAGGTCGGCGGCCTCGGCGGCGGCCAACTCCCGGGCGGTGGGCGCCGGGTCGACAGCCGGCGTGTCCCGCTCGGGACGGGCGACCAGGACAGCGAGCACGGTAAGCGCCAGCAGGAGCAGGAGCGACCAGATGGCGGCGGCCTGCGGCACCTCGGTCAGGAACTGGTAGAAGACGATGGTTTCCATGGTCGGCACCTCGGCGAGAGAGCGTTGCGATGGGAAGCCGCACGACCGTCCGAGCCAGGGCGGGGCCACGGGTCGGCGGGGTGCGGAGCGGCGTGTCGACAGGTGCGGTGGCGGGACGGGCGTCCCGGAGGGCGGGACGGGCGTCCCGAGGGCTCAGCGCCCGGGTGGGGCGCGAGGACCCGGGCTGGCCGGGTCGTCGGCGTGGGGCAACCGGTCGGCGGTCGGGCCCGCCGGCACCAGCCCGACCGCGACGGCGGGCACGGCACCCACGCCGCCGGGCGGTGCCGGCTGCGGGTCGGTCGCGCGCACCGAACCGGTCTCGTCGGCGGTCATCTCGGCGGAAGCCGGGTGCCCGACGCCGACCACCGAGGCGGGCTGGTGCGACGACACGGCAGACCCGACGGCGAACGTCCCGGCGGCCGGCGACGACGCCGCACCCGGGGCGGCCCAGGCACCCAGCGCGAGGGCGGCGACGACGGCGAGGCTGGTCAGCACCCGTGTCGCCCAGCGCGCCACCCACCACAAGGGACAGGTGAGCGCAACCGGAAGCACGGTCCCACGCTACCGCCGGGCCCGATCGGGCGCATCGGCAGCGGGCGTGTCGGCACACGCCGCGCCGAAGGCGTCCGACCAGGACGGCTCCCGTCAGCGCGAGTCGGCGTACGTCGATCGCTCGTCGGGCTTGTCGGCGCCTCCGCTGCCGGCGGCCTCGCTGCCACGGGCCTCGCTGCCGGCGATCTCGGTGTCGCCGTTCCGCTGCCGGGGGACCGCCGCCGGCCGGGGCGTGCGGCGCGGCGCGAGCCGGCGCATCAGCGGCGTCTCGACGAAGCGGTGCAGCAACCCGGCAAGGGCCAGGCTCACGACCAGGAACCCGAGCACCACCGCCGGGCCACGCCAGCCACGGAAGCCGGTCCCCCAGTCCCCGCTCCAGCGCAGCACGCTCGTCATCACCAGCACATGCACCAGGTAGAAGGCGAAGGAGACCTCGCCGAGCCAGACCAGCGGGCGGGACCGCCACGGCGAACGCCGCTCCCGCACGTCCGCGTCTGCGGCGGCGGTGATCACCAGCAGGTACGCGACCGCGAGCAGTGTGGTCCACAGTTCGGCGCGGATCCACTGCGCGGCGACCACCCAGGTCGCCACGAAGATCACAGTCGCCGCCGTCAGGCCGGGGCCGCGCCAGAGACGCCGACGCATCAGCTCGGCCGCCACCGCACCCAGCCAGAACTCCAGCGACCGCACGGGCGGGAAGATCTGGGTGAACCACCACCGGCTGACCTCCGGCACCAACTGCTGGGCCGGCCAGAGCGCGAGGATCAGCAGCGGCAGCGCGACGATGAGCGTCCAGAGCACCGCCGGACGGGCCCGGCGCAGCAGTGGCAGCGCCAGCGGCAGGCAGAGATAGAAGAAGAACTCGCAGGAGAGCGACCAGCTCACCGTGTTGATGCTGTAGAACCAGCCCGGCCGGGGATCCCAGGCCTGCAACAGCAGCAGGTTCTCCAGGGCCGCCGCCGGCAGCACCGGGTCGGCGAACCACCAGGCGACGAGCAGCGCCGCCGCCCACAGCACCAGGTGATTCGGATAGATCTTGGCGACCCGCCGGCGCCAGAAGGCGCGCCGGGAGTCACCCGGGCGGGCCGACCAGACCAGCACGAAGCCACTGAGGATGAAGAAGAACTGCACCCCGGACAGGCCGAGGGAGAACACCGCGTCGACAACTGCCTTGTAGTCCGGCTCGGCGATGATCCGCATGGTGCCGGCGTGGAAGCCGAACACCAGCAGCGCTGCGATCCACCGCAGCCCGGTCAGCGAGGGAAGCCGGGCGAACGCGGGTACGGGCGGCGTCACCGAGACGTCGGCGGTGCTCGTCATGCCGGGGTCCCGACGCTCCGCAGGGTCACCAGCACGTACGTCTCCTCCTGGGCGCGGGTCAAACGACGTGGCGGCCCCGGAAGGCCGCCCCGGGGCACCTTACCGGGTCACTCCCGGGTGAACCGGGCGGCGTTGTTAACCTTCCGCTCCGCCGGAGTTCAGGAATTTCACCTTCCGCCGCCACGTCAGGTTCCGGGGCTGTCCACCCCCGTCGTCGAATGTGGCGACGTGGTCAATGAGCCGACGCACGCACCGCTGCTGAGCATCGTCGTGCCGGTCTACGGTGTCGAGGCGTACCTGTACCAGTGCCTCGAATCGATCCGGGCCGGCATCCCGACGGGCGAGTCGGACGCGGTCGAGCTGATCGCCGTCGACGACGCCTCGCCGGACGGCTGCGGTGAGATGCTGCGCTCGTACGCGGCCGGACGCGACGGCGTCCGGGTCGTGCACCTGACCAGCAACGTGGGCCTGGGCCTGGCCCGCAACGCCGGCCTCGACGAGGCCACCGGCCGGTACGTCTGGTTCGTCGACAGCGACGACTGGCTTCCCCCGGGCACTGTCGCGGCGGTGCTGGACCGGCTGCGCGAGCACCAGCCCGACGTGCTGATGCTCGACCACCTGCGGGTGCACGAGGACGGTCGACGGGAGGTCGACGCGAGCAGCCACCTGCTGCGCGGGGTGTCGGGCGTGGCCCGGCTGGCCGACCAGCCGCACCTGCTGCGGGTGCAGCACACCGCGTGGAACAAGGTGATCCGCCGGGCGTTCCTCGACGAGTTGGAGCTGCGCTTCTTTCCCGGCTGGTACGAGGACATCCCGTTCAGCCACCCACTGCTGATCGGCGCGGAGAAGATCTCGGTGCTGGACCGGGTCTGCTACCTGTACCGGCAGGGTCGCCAGGGCGCCATCACGTCCACCCGCAGCGGCCGGCACTTCGACGCGTTCGCCCAGTACGAGCGATTGATGGACTGGGTCAGCCGGCGGCACCCGGACGAGGGCCTGCAGGCCGAGTTGTTCCAGCTGATGATCAGCCACTACCTGGTGGTGGTCGGCAACGACGACCGGCTGCACCCGCACCTGCGGCGGGCCTTCTTCCGTCGGGTGGCCCAGCACTACCGCCGCTACCTGCCCTCCGGCGGCTACCCGATGCCCTCCGGGGTGAACGGGGTCAAGCACCGGCTGGTCGGGCGCGGCGACTGGTTGGCGTACTCGGCGCTGCGTCAGGCGCACCGGGTCGCGGGCCGGCTGCGCCGGTCGGGCGCAACCGGCGGCACCGGCGGCGGCTCGGCCTCGGCCGACGAGGACCCGGGCCGACCACCGCACACCACACCGGTTCCCGGTGCCCTTGTTTCCCAGGCCGTCCGCCCGCCGGGCGGACGACGACAGCACCACCGCACACTGGTGCGGGTACCTGAGCAGAGGTCGGAATGACGGCGACAATCAAGATCGGACCGCACGCGGTCGGTGCCGGGGAGCGACCCTTCGTGGTCGCCGAGATGTCCGGTAACCACAACGGCGACCTGAACCGGGCGCTGGCCATCGTGGACGCGGTGGCGGAGAGCGGGGCGCACGCCCTCAAGCTCCAGACGTACCGACCGGACACCATCACGATCGACGTGGACACCCCGGCGTTCCGCATCTCCAGTGGTCACGAGCTGTGGGGCGGGGAGAACCTGTACCGCCTCTACGAGCGGGCGCACACCCCGTACGAGTGGCATGACCCGATCTTCGAGCGCGCCCGCGAGCGAGGGCTGACGGTCTTCTCGTCACCGTTCGACTCGACGGCCGTGGAGCTGCTGGAGTCGCTGGACGCGCCGGCCTACAAGATCGCCTCGTCGGAGTTGGTCGACCTGCCGCTGATCCGGCTGGTGGCCAGCACCGGCAAGCCGATGGTGATCTCCACAGGGATGGCGACGGTGGCCGAGATCGACGCCGCCGTACGGACCGCCCGGGACGGCGGCGCGGCGGGCATCGTCCTGCTGGCCTGCACCGCCTCCTACCCGGCGCCGCCCGCCGACAGCAACCTGCGCCGGCTGCCGGTGCTGGCCGGCGCCTTCGACGTGCCTGTCGGGCTCTCCGACCACACGCCCGGCATCGGCGTGGCGGTCGCCTCGGTGGCGCTCGGCGCCTGCTTCATCGAGAAGCACGTGACCCTGGACCGGGCCGACGGCGGCGTCGACTCGGACTTCTCGCTGAACCCCGCGGAGCTGACGGCCCTGGTCGCCGAGTCCGGCCGGGCGTACGCGGCGCTGGGCGGCACCGCGATCGGCCCCACCCCTGCCGAGCGGGAGGGCCTGCGGTTCCGCCGTTCGCTGTTCGTGGTCGAGGACGTCCGCACCGGCGACACGGTGACGGCGGACAACGTCAGGTCCATCCGGCCGGCGGGCGGACTCGCCCCGGTCGAGATCGAGCGGGTGCTGGGCCGCACCTTCACCACCGACGTCCCCCGAGGCACTCCCCTGAGCTGGAACCTGATCTGAACGATCCCCACCCAGGCAGTCCATGGTGGGCGAGGGCTGGACGCGGCGAGGGGCTGGCTACCGGGTGGGGGCGAAGCCGACCGTGACCACCAGGTCGGCAAGCCGCAGGGTCCGCCAGATCGCCGCCCCGTCGTACGGTGTGCCCAGGCCGTAGCGGCGCCACCAGGCGACCACCGGCACGTCGGCAAGCTTGCAGCAGCACTCGGCCCGGGTCCACCGGGCCCAGAAGTCCCCGGCGCCGAACCGGCGGGCGAGCGCCGGGGGCACCGGGGCGTCGGCGCGCTCCGCGTCGATCGCCACCTGCCAGCCGGGCGCCGGCGGGCCGTACCAGCCGACGCACCTGCCGTCGTCGAGGTAGCTGCGGGTCACCGCGTCGGCGAGCGCGTCCGCGGGGCCGATACGCAGGTGCCGTTCGGCGGCGGCCAGCAGTCCCGGCACCGGACGCGGCCCACCGGCGCCACCCGGGCGCCGGTCAGATGGAGGCCGCACCGTCCACCACGATGACCTGGCCGTTGATGTTTGTGTGCTCACGCAGCAGCATCCGCACGACGGGCACGACCTCCGCCGGCTCGGTCAGGTGACCGGAAGGGGTGCGGCGCACGATCTGGTCGAGCTGGGTCGGGCCGAGCACCGCTGACATCTCCGAGGCGAAGAAGCCGGGCGCGACCGCGTTCACCAGCATCCGGCCGCCGAGTTCCCGGGCGAGCGACCGGGTGGCGGCGTCCATGCCGCCCTTGGTGGCGGAGTACGCGACCAGACCCGGAAAACCGCGCTGCGCGCAGATCGAGGTGATGTTGACGATCCGCCCCCGCAGGCCCTTGCCGAGCATCCGGCGGATGACGAGCCGGGTCAGTTGCAGCGGCGCGGTCAGGTTGGTGTCGATGATCCGGGCGATGTCGTCGGTGGCGGTGTGCACGTGCAGGGAGTCCTGCCCGATGGCCGCGTTGTTGACGACGCCGTCGATCGGGCCGAGGCGCTGCTCCACCTCGCGGACGAAGCTCTGGGCGGCACGCATGTCGGTGACGTCGACCGCGCCGACGTGCACCCGGTCGGGGTGCTCGGCGGCGAGCTTCTCCAGCTCCGGCGTGACGGTACGCGCGAACGCGGCCACCCGTACGCCCGCGTCGAGCAGGTCGGTGACGATGGCCAGGCCCAGCCCTCGGGAGCCGCCGGAGACGAGGACCACGGAGCTGGGCGGTACGAGTGGGGTGTCGGCGAGGTCAGACATCGCTCTTCAGGGTCTCCTTGACGGGAATCTCGGTCAGCACACGGATCCGGCGGGGCACCGCGTGCTCGGGCAGCCGGTCGGCGCACCAGCGGACCAGCGCTGCCTCGTCCGGCACGGCAACGGGCCGGTCGGCCCGGGAGGCGGCACTGTCGGCCAGGGGGGCGGCACTGTCGGCCAGGGGGGCGGCACTGTCGGCCGGAGCGGAGAAACCGGCTGTGGGGGCGAGGACCACGTCGGCGACCACCATCGCGCCGAGCACCGGCGCCCGGCGTCCGGTCACCCGAGCCCAGGCCACCGCGGGGTGCCCGGTCAGCACGCCACGGACCACGCCGGCGGACACCTTGCTGCCGCCGACGTTGATCTCGTCGGAGTCCAGGCGGCCGGTGATCAGCACCCGGCCGTCGAGCACCTGCACCCGGTCGCCGGTGCGGATCGGGCCGGCCAGCCCGGCCCCGTGGTGCGGCGAGGTGACGACCAGTTCGTCGTCGTGGACGGAGAGGGTGGGCCGGCCCGGGGTTTCCCGCCCCAGCCACTCGACGGGGAACCCGGCCCGCCCGTCGTGCACCACTATTGACGCTCCCACCTCGGAGGACGCGTAGATCCAGGAGATCCGCGCGGCGGGAAAGACCTCCCGCAGCCGGTCCAGGATCGCCTGGTCCACAGGCTCACCGCCGAGGGTGATCTGCCGCAGCGGCACCCGGGCGAGCGCGTCGGGGTCCCGGTAGAGGGTGCGCCGCCAAAAGGTCGGGGTGCCGGACGCGGCGTCGACCCCGTGGGCGGCGGCGACGGCCGGCCAGTCGTCCAGCTCGTCCGGCTCGACAACCACGAGGTGCTGACCGGGCTGGGTCAGCGACAGCGTCACCACCTGCCACCAGGCGTACGTGCCGGGGGCGTACGGGCACAGCCAGGTCCGTGCCGGCTGGTCGCCCCGCACGGTGGTGAGCGTGTCGAGGGTGTGCCCGACCCGCTTCGGGCGACCTGTCGACCCGGAGGTCAGCAGCCAGAGCCGTCTGGGCTCGGCGGCACGCGGCCGGGTCGGCGCGCTGAGGTGCACGCCGTCGTCGTCGACGAGTGTGACGGTGAAGCCGGCGTCCGACAGCTCCGAGCGCATCGTCGCGTCGACCCGACTCGCGGTGCTGAGCAGCAGCTCGGTGCCGTGCGTGGCGTGCTGCCGGGCGGCCGCGAGCGCGTGCCCCGCGCTGTGCGCCAGCACCGCGGCGGGGTCGGGTAGGACCGGCGTCGGCAGCGTCCGCCAGGTCAGCGGGGTGCCGCCGACGACGAGCCGGTTGTCGACGCCGGCCGGCGCCGGGCGCGCGGAGGCCGGACCGGCGGGCGGGACGTTCACTGCTGCTGCTGGAGCTCGACGAGGAAGTCGAGGACGTCGGAGACGGTGGCGATGCGCCGCAGGCCGGGGGCGTCGAAGTTGAGCTCCTCCCCCGTCTCGTCCTCCACCCGCAGGGCCAGCTCGGAGAAGTCCAGCGAGCGGAAACCGATCTCCCGCAGTTGCGCCGTGTCGTCGGCGGGCAACTCCTTGCCCTGGTTCTTCAACACCTGAGCCATGAGGTCGCGGATCTGCGCGCGACTCAATTCGTTCATGCGCCGGAGTCTACAACCCAACGAATGGATATTCGATTTCCGGTGACCCGGTAAGGTGCCTGGAGACCAACTGTTAACAGGTGCGAAAGTGAGAGGCACGTGCTGCGCGAAGCGACGGCGGACGACGTTCATCTGATGTTGTCCTGGCGTAATCAGGAAACCAACCGTCAGGTCAGCAAGACGAGCCACGAAATCACCTCCGACGAGCACGACCGGTGGTGGTCGGCGGTGCGCGACGACCCGTCGCGGCGGGTTCTGGTGTACGTCCGCGACGACCGGCCCTGCGGCGTGGTCACCTTCTTCGACCTGCGGCTGGACGGTCCTCGCACAGGCGCCTGGGGCTTCTATCTGGACGCCGACGGGCTGGCCGAGCGGGACGAGACGCTGCCCGCCTGGCTGGCGGTCATGCGGGAGGCGGTGGAGTACGCCTTCGACGGGTTGCACCTCGATCGGCTCGACGGGGAGGTGCTCGCGCACAACACCGTCGTGCGGCAGATGAACAGGCGTTTCCGATTCGTCGAGGGCACGCCGCGACAGGAGTTGTCCGACGGTCGGGAAATCACCGTCATCCCGATTTCGCTGGCCCAGGCCGATCGTCGTCGACGCTGATTGTCGACGCGCAATTGTCGTACATGTAACCGCCCGTGCCCCCGGTGGCCATCCGCCGTTCACAAAAGGCGATTCCCACCGGGGCACGGGCGAAAAGAATTGGCGGTCAGGCTCGCCGCCAGGCAGCCCAGTGCTGCTGCGCGTTGCCGCCGAGCCGGACGAAGCCGTACTTCGCGCCGTCCCAGTCGTCGGGTTGGCCGGGCGCCCAGCGCGTGAAGACCACCTGCGCCGCGGCCGGCGGCTGTTCCCGGAACCACCGCACGTCGGTCCAGGTCACCTGGTGGCTGAGGTTGAACCGCAGGATGTAGTGCACTCCCGTCGAGGCCCACACCCGCTCGCCGGGGCGTACCCCGACGTCGGCGACCCGTGGGGTCGGCGCGGTGCTCGCCACCATCGGCCGCACCAGCCTCTGGTCGATCACCTGCATGGTGATGAGGTTGACCACTACCAGTGCGCCGAGCATCGGCAGCCGTAGCCGGGGCACGCGGACCACTGCGACGAGCAGCAGGCAGCCGGTGATGCCGACAAGCGATCCGACGACGGGTCGCATCTCCCGCCAGCCGTTGGTGAGCGTCATCAGGTCCGGCGCGCCAAAGCCGCCGTAGCGCAGGGTGTGCCCCCGGCTGGCCACATAGGCGAGCCGGACGGCGACAAGCGCGCCGCCCGCGACGAGCAGCGCCACCGCGACGGCGGCCCGGCGCAGCACCACCCGGCGCCCGGCGGTGAGCAGCACCCCGAGGCCGACCAGCAGCCAGAACGGGGCGAGCATCTGCACATAGCGGCCGTAGATCGCGTCCAGCGGCTTGCCGGTGATGCCGGCCAGGATCACCGACGCGCCGCTGGCCACCCCGACGCTCACCACGAGCGCCACACCCATCGTCCAGCGGGTGGCGTCGCCCCGGCGCGGGCGCCACAACTCCCGGACGGCGGCGGCCCAGGCCACCCCTGCCATCCCGAACGTGATCACCACGAGGTACCAGAGTTGGGTGGCGACGGCAGCGCCGACGCGTACCACGCCCTGGCCGGAGGCGACCGCCGCGACAGTGCCGCCGCCCGGCGTGCTGCCCAGCAGATAGACCTTGTCGCCGAGCAAGCGGATGCCTGCCTCGTTGACAAGCGCCATGGCCAGCACCGGCAGGAGCGCCGCGAGCACCGCCGCCGGCGTGATGCGGCGGCGGACGAGCAGCAGCAGGACCAGACCGGCGTGCACCGCCACGATCACCAGGCCGCGCGAGTGCAGCAGGTGGAACGCGCCGACCAGCAGGCCGACGGTGGCCGCGGCGAGCGGGCCGGGACGCTCGATCCAGCGGTGCACGGCGAGCAGCCAGGCGACCACGAGCGGGGCCATCACCGTGTCGATCATCGCGACGCCGGCGTAGAAGGCGGTGGCCGGCAGGGTCGCCGCCACCACCGCCGCGAGCAGGGCGTACGGGCGGGGCAGGTGGAGCACGCGTCGACCGAGCAGGTACGCCAGCGGCAACAGCGCCGAGTTGACCATCGCGTTGATCAACTGGACGAGCCGGTAGCTGTCGGTGAAATCCCTGTCGCCGAGGAAGGCCGGTGAGATCAGCATCGGATAGCCGACCCGCCGCAGCAGGTCGTTCTCGCTGCTGAACCCACCGGGCCCGCCAGCGAGGGCGCGGGCGGTGTTGAGGTAACTGTCCTCGTCGGTGTGCGCGATGGGCAGCACGATGTGCCGGGACAGCCACATCCGCCAGGCGACGCTGAGCACCCAGCCGACGACGAGCAGCAGCGGCACCAGCCACCGCCGCGCGGGTGCCTCGGGCGGCGTCTCGGCCGGGACCGCCGGCCGTTCCATCACGTGGCTGCCGGATGCCATCAACGCCTCCTGAAGTGCGAGCCGGGTCGCTCGCGCGGCCACTGTAGCGACCAGATCCGGCCTGGTCAGCCCACCTTCCGGGCGGTCGGAAGTGTTCGCCTGCCCGCTGCCGGCCATTCACCTCTGCCGGTCTGGTGGTTAACCCGCGAGCGCCGACCCGTTAACCCGCCACGGTTAGCGTCTCACCCCGGTCGGCCGGCCGAGGGCCGCCCGTTCATCCACGATCACGGGAGCACCACATTGAGTGAGTTGAATGGATCGTCCATTCTCATCACCGGGGGAACGGGTTCCTTCGGCAGGACCTTCCTCAAGCACGTTCTCACCGAGGCCGACCCCGCCCGGGTGGTGGTCTTCTCCCGCGACGAGCTCAAGCAGTACGAGCTGCGCCAGCAGCTCGGTGACGACCCGAGGCTGCGCTGGTTCATCGGCGACATCCGGGACCGGCACCGCCTCACCCGCGCGATGCACGGCGTCGACCACGTCGTGCACGCCGCAGCCCTCAAGCAGGTCGACACCGCGGAGTACAACCCCTCCGAGTTCATCGCCACGAACATCACCGGCTCCCAGAACGTTGTCGACGCCGCGATCGAGGCCGGCGTCCGCAAGGTCGTCGCGCTCTCCACCGACAAGGCGTCCAGCCCGATCAACCTGTACGGAGCGACAAAGCTGGTCGGCGACAAGCTGTTCGTCTCGGCCAACCACTACGCCGCGCATCACCCGACCCGGTTCGCGGTGGTCCGCTACGGCAACGTGGTGGGCAGCCGCGGCTCGGTGGTCCCGCTGTTCCACCGGCTGGCCGCCGAGGGCAAGAGCCTGCCGATCACCGACAAGCGGATGACCCGGTTCTGGATCACGTTGGAGCAGGCCGTTCAGTTCGTCATGGACTCGTTCGACCAGATGCAGGGCGGCGAACTGTTCGTCCCGCGCATCCCCAGCATGCGGATCCTCGACCTGGTCGAGGCCGTCGCGCCGGAGGCCACCACGCACGAGATCGGCATCCGCCCCGGCGAGAAGCTGCACGAGGAGATGATCGCCCCGGACGACAGCCGACGGACGCTGCGCGCCACGGACCGCTACATCGTCCAGCCGACAATCGCCGGCTGGGGTTACCAGCCGCCGGTCGACTGCGAGCCGGTGCCGGACGGCTTCGCGTACCAGTCGGACAGCAACGACGAGTGGCTCACGGTCGACCAGCTACGCACCATGCTCGGCCTCACCGCGTGATGGCGATGCTCCCGTACGGCAGGCAGTCGGTCACCGACGCGGACGTCGAGGCGGTCGCGGCGGTGCTGCGCAGTGACTGGCTCACCACCGGCCCGCAGGTCGACGCCTTCGAGGCGGATCTGGCCGAGGTGACCGGCGGGGTCGGTGTCGCCGCCGTCTCCAACGGCACCGCCGCGCTGCACGTGGCGTACGCGGCTGCCGGTGTCGGCCCCGGCGACGAGGTGATCGTTTCGCCGATGACGTTCGTGGCGACCGCCAGCAGCGCGGTCGCCCTCGGCGCGACCATCGTCTTCGCGGACGTGGAGGAGGAGACCTTCTGCCTCGACCCGGCGGCGGCGGCCGCCGCTGTGACATCGCGGACGACTGTCGTCGCGGCGGTCGACTACGCCGGCCACCCGGCCGACTACGACGCACTGCGCAAGTCGGTCGAGGGCAGCGACGCGCTGCTGCTCGCCGACGCGGCGCACTCGATCGGCGGGACGTACCACGGTCGGCCGGTCGGCTCGCTCGCTGATCTGACGACGTTCTCGTTCTTCCCGACGAAGAACCTCACCACCGCCGAGGGCGGCGGGGTCGCCGCCCTCGACCCGCAGGTCCTGAAGCGGGCCCGCCGGTTCCGCGGCGTCGGCATGGTGCGCGAGCGCGACGACCTGCGACGGCCCGACGAGGGCGGCTGGTTCTACGAGGTCCCCGAGTTCGGGCTCAACTACCGCCTGCCCGACGTGCTCTGCGCGCTGGGCCGCAGCCAACTGCGCCGCCTCGGTGAGTTCGTCGCCCGCCGGGCCGCACTTGTCGCCCGCTACAACGAGGCACTTGCCGACCTGGACGGGGTACGGCTGCCGGTCCAGCAACCGTGGGCCGAGCCCGCCTGGCACCTCTACCCGATCCGCGTCCTGGACGGGCGTCGCCGCGAGATCTACGACGCGATGCGCGCGGCCGGCATCGGCGTGCAGGTCAACTACATCCCCGTGCACTGGCACCCGGCCTTCGCCGACCTGGGCTACCGGCGCGGGTCCTGCCCGGTCGCCGAGTCGTTCTACGCCCAGCAACTCTCGCTGCCGCTCTACCCGACACTCAGCGAGGCAGACCAGGATCGCGTCATCGACGTGCTCACCGCCGCACTGCGCGGCCACCGGGCGCGGTCCGCCGCCGCGTGATGGGACGCTGATGCACCACGCCAACCACTTCTATGGCCACGCGCACGTCCTGGCCCGCTACGCGGGGCTCGGCGACCGCCACCCGCCCCGAATCAACGGGTACGTGCAGCACGGCTGGAACATCGGCGACGGCCTGGCCCCCGGCCACCCGTACGCCGACCGCACCCCGAGCCTGCTCTGGTCCGAGCAGACCCGCCGCCGCGCCTGGTCGGTGGGGCGGCGCAACGTCGTCGTGATCGGCGCCCCGTTCGTCTACCTGCTGGGCATGCGGCCCGAGGACCCGCCGGCGCAGGAGCGCGAGGGCACCATCTGGTACCCGTTCCACGGTTGGGAGGGCCAACACGTGAAGGGTGACCACCGGGCGCTGATCGCCCTGATCCGGGACACCGAGCCCGGCCCGGTCACCGTCTGCCTCTACTGGCACGAATACCGGATGCGCAACGTCCGCCGGCTCTACGAACGCGCCGGGTTCCGGGTGATCTGCCACGGCTACCGGGGGCACTGGTGGAAGGACACCGACCCGGAGTTCCTCGACAAGCAGCTGACCGAGCTGCGCCGGCACCGCCGGGTGGCATCCAACCGGCTGACCAGCGCGATCTTCTACGGAATCGCGGCCGGCTGCGAGCCGGCCGTCTACGGCGACCCGATGATCCTGTCGAACGAGGACCCGACCTTCGGCGGAACCGCCCGCATCCGACGGCAGTGGCCGGAGTTGCACGGCACCGCCGTCGACCTGCCCACCGCGGTCGAGATAGCCCGCGCCGAACTGGGCACCGATCACCGCTGCACCCCCGCCGAGCTGCGCGAGCTGCTCGGCTGGGCGAACCTCCCGGAAGAGGAAGAGGACGACAGTGAAGACTGAGACGGCACCCGCCGGCCGGATCACCCTGCCGGGCGGCGAGATGCTGGCCTGGTCCGACCTGCCGCCGGAACCGTTGGCCGACGGAGGGCCCCTCGCCACGCTTGCCGCCCGGATCGTGCCGCCCGGCGGCCGGGTCCTGCTCGCCGGCCCACACGACCCGGCACTGCTCGACCGACTCGCCCACGCCGAGGTGACCTGCCTACTGCGCAGTCACCGGGACGCGGTGGCGCTGGCCCAGCGGGCCGCCCGCGTGGTGGTAGGTGGCCCGGCCGGGCTGCCCGACGACGAGACGTACGACGTGGTCATCGCCGGTGCCGGACTGGACCCGGTGGAGTCCGTGGAGGGCACCCGGCTCGGCTGGGACGGCGTGCTGGCACGGCTGGCGGCGGCGGTGCGCCCGGGTGGCACGCTGCTGCTGCGCCTGGACAACCCGATCGGGCTGCACCGGCTCGTCGCCGCCACCCCCTGGTACGCCGGCCGCGACGACTCCGCCTGGGTGATCGGCGGGGTGCTGGACCAGACCCACCCGGCCAACCGGGACCAACTGCGGGAGCGGCTCACACGTGCAGGGCTGCACCCGAGCGCCTGCTGGGCCGCGTACCCCGATGGGAAAACCGCGACGGCGCTGCTCGACGCCGACAAGCTCGACCGGGGCGCGGGCTCGGGGTTGTTCGACGCGGTGCTGCACGGCGCCTGCGCCGTCGGCACCGCGACGGTTCTCCAGGACCCGGCGCGGCTGGCGGTGGACGCGCTGCACGCGGGACGGGCCGCCGACCTCGCGCCGAGCTGGCTGATGCTCGCCAGCCGACCCGGCGTTGCGGTCACGGCAGTCGACGGTGACCTGCCGGTGGCGCTCGTGCAGACCGGGCGGCCCGGTCGACCCGGCATCGGTGTGCTGGAGGTCCTGGACGGCCCGTCCGGCTGGCGGTGGGGCCTCGCGGCCGGCACGAACGCGCCGGCCGCGCCGTTCGCCAGCCGCGAGGCCGCGTACCGGGACCTCGACGCGCTGTCCGGGCCGGTGCCGTCCGGGCGGCTGCTGCGCACCCTGCTGCTCGACGCCGCGCTGCGCCGCGACCTGACGACGCTGCGCACACTGCTGCACGGGTACGCGGCCTGGCTCGCCGACCAGGCCGACACCGACGGCCGGCTCACCGGCGCGGTGGCGCTTGCCAGCACCGACAACGTGGTGGTCAGCGGCGAGCGCTACGCGGTGCTCGACCCGAGCTGGCAGGCCACCGGCACCCTGCCCGGCGACGTGGTGCTGGCCCGTGGCCTGTGGCGCTTCGCGGCGGGCCTGCTCACCGGCGGGTACGCCCACCCGTGGCCGTCCACACTCGACGTGGCGGGTCTGACGGTCGTCCTCGGCGGGCTCGCCGGCCACGACCTCGACCGGGCGACAGTGGCCGAGGCGGTGCAGTCGGAGGCGGCAATCACGGCCACGCTGCACGGCCTGGACGCCGACGACCAGGCGAACCTCGCCGGCGAACTACGCGCCGTCGAGCCGACCGACCCGCCGGTCGGCTCGCACAGCTACCAGCAGCTGCGCGAGGCGTGGCTGCGCCAGCGCGAGGAGATCAGCCGTCTCACTGCGCTGACCAGATGGACCGATGAGCTGCTCACCTCCCGGGAACGCGCGCTGCGCCGGGCCGAGGCGACGATCGGCCTGCTCAGCGGGTCCATCAGCTACCGCGTCGGCCGGCTGGCCATCACCCCCGCCCGGCTCGCCAAGCGCGGTGCCCGGGCTGCCAAACGCCGGGCGCGTGCCGTGCTCGCGCCGAGGCAGGAGGAGCAGCAGTGACAGGCGACAGCCACGGCACCGTGACTCCCGCCGGGACGGGCAGGACGGCCCCGACGGCCGGCACGGGGGTGGCCGTCGGGGCGCGGGCCTTCGGGGCGCAGGGCGCGGGGCCGCGCATCGTCGGGATCGTGCAGGCCCGGATGGGCTCGTCGCGACTGCCCGGCAAGGTGCTCCGGCCGCTCGCCGGGCGATCCGTGCTGGGCCGGGTGGTGCGTGCCGCCCGGGACAGCGGCGTCCTCGCCGACCTGGCGGTCGCGACAAGCACGGACACGGTCGACGACGCGGTGGCGGCCGAGTGCCGGCGACTGGACGTGCCCTGCCACCGCGGGCCTGTCGACGACGTGCTGGGCCGGTTCGTGGGTGCCCTGGCAGCCCACCCGGGAGACGCGGTCATGCGGTTCACGGCCGACTGCCCACTGCTCGACCCGGAGATCATCACACTCGTCGCCTCCGTGTACCGGGCGGTGCCCGGCCTGGACTACGCGAGCACGTCGATCGCCCGTACCCTGCCCCGAGGCCTGGACGTCGAGATCATCCGCGCGGAGGCGCTGCGTACCCTCGACAGGCTCGCCACAGGGCACCACCGGGTGCACGTGACCTCGTACGCGTACACCCACCCGGAGCTGTTCCGGGTGCTCGGGGTGACCCTCACCCCGGACCGTTCGGCGCTGCGGCTGACCCTCGACACCGAACAGGACTGGGCGCTTGTGAGTGCCGTGACCGACCATTTCGGCGACGTCAGCGTGCCGCTGGCCAAGCTCGCCGACTGGCTGGACGGGCAGCCCCGACTGCGGGCGCTCAACGCCGACGTACGCCAGAAGCGGTTGGAGGAGTCCTGAGCACGCTACGCGTCGGACTGCGCTGCGACGCCGGGCCGCGGCGCGGCGTCGGCCACCTCGTCCGCTGCCTCGCGCTCGCCGAGGAGTTCCTGGCCCGCGGCGCCCACGTCGCCGTGTTCGGCACTGTGGAGCGGCTCGACTGGGCCACCGTCGAGTTGGCCGCACGCGGGATCCCCCTGCACCCCGGCCCCGAGTCGCCGGCCGACCTGGTCGAGACGGCCCGCCGGCACGACCTGGACGTGGTGGTCCTCGACTCCTACGAGCTGGACCCGGCGGGCGCGGGCGCGCTGCGCGCCGCCGGGGTGTTCACCCTCGCGGTGATCGACGGGGACAGCCGGGGCCAGGACGCCGACCTCTACCTCGACCAGAACTTCGGTGCGCGGCTTCCCGACCTGCCCGGACGGCTGCTCGCCGGCAGCGGATACGCTCTGCTGCGCGACTCGGTAACGACCGCCCGGCCGGCGACACCCCGGCCCGCCACAGCGGTCAGCCGACCCCGGGTGCTTGCCTTCTTCGGCGGCACCGACGCCCTCGGCGCCGCCCCGGTGCTGACCCGGGTGCTGCTGGCCACCCGCCAGCCGATGGACCTCACGGTCGTCGTCGGCCGACCCGAGATCGAGACCGAACTGGAGGAGATCACCCCCGGTCGGGGGCAACTCGTCCGTACCGTCCCACCCACCGGCTCACTGCCGTCGCTCATCACCGAGGCGGACCTGGTCGTCAGCGCCGCCGGCACCTCGACGTGGGAGCTGTGCTGCCTCGGCGCACCCGCCGCACTTGTCTGCGTGGTCGACAACCAACGCGAGTCGTACGCCCGGGTGGTCCAGCACGGCCTGGCCGCCGGCCTCGGCGAACTGCCGGAGCTGACCGAGGGCGGCCTGCCCGGGCGTACCGCCCGCGCGGCGGCGGCACGGACCCTGCACGGTCTGCTCAGCTCGCCGCAGCGCCGCGCCGCGCTCGCCGCCCGAGCCTGGTCCACTGTCGACGGGCAGGGCCGGGCACGGGTCGTGGACGCGGTGTTCGACGCCGTACGCCCCGCTGCCGTACGCGGCTGAACCCGGTCACGCCCACCCGGCCGGGAGTAGCACGGGTGTACGAATGTGCTGCTAGGGTGGCCGCATGACGCCTGCCGCCTACCAGCCGTCGATGCTCGACCTCGCCGACGCCGGGCCGACTCTGGGGCCACTGGCCGGTCAGATCCGGCGGCACCAGCTCAGTCGGGGCGCCTGGGTCGACCACCTGCCCGGCTGGGTGCGCGGCTCCGACGCGGTCCTCGACACCCTGCTCAGCGAGGTGCCGTGGCGGGCCGAGCGACGCACCATGTACGACAGCGAGGTCGACGTGCCCCGCCTGCTCTGCTGGTATGCAGGCGACCGGCAACTGCCACACCCCGTGCTCAGCGCGGCACGGGCGGCCCTGAGCGGGCACTACGCTCCCGAGTTGGGCGAGCCGTTCGTCACCGCGGGCATGTGCCTCTACCGTTCCGGCCGCGACAGCGTCGCCTGGCACGGCGACACCATTGGCCGCTCCGCGCACAGCGACACCATCGTCGCGATCGTCTCGTTCGGGTCACCCCGACCGCTGCTGCTGCGCCCGCGCGGCGGTGGCGACAGCCTGCGCTTCCCGGTGGGCCACGGCGACCTGATCGTGATGGGTGGCTCCTGCCAACGCACCTGGGAACACGCCATCCCCAAAACCACACGCCCCGTAGGCCCCCGGGTGAGCGTCCAGTTCCGCCCCGTAAACGTCGCCTAATCCCCGCCCGCCCCGGTCTGGGCCGGGGCGGTGCGGGGGCAGGCGGGGTTAGTCGCGTTCTATCAGATGGCCCACCACGGTTGGGCCGAGCATCACCGCGAAGCCGCTGCCGTCGCGACGGGGGTCGGCGGCGGGCAGTTCGACAGGTTCGCCGGTGCCTGTGGCGCCGACCGGGCGCGGCCCCACCCAGGCGACCGCGACGTCCGTCTCGTCCTTGAGGAAGCGGTGCGCCCGCACGCCGCCGGTCGCCCGGCCCTTCGGCGGGTACGCCTTGAACGGCGTCACCTTTACCGTCGCCCCGGTGGACGTGACGACCATCGGCTCACCGTGCCCCGGATCGTCGGTGCGCACGGCCCCGAAGAAGACCACCCGCGCCCCGGCCGGCAGGTTGATGCCTGCCATTCCGCCACCCTTGAGGCCCTGCGGGCGGACCACCCCGGCGGCGAAGCGCAGCAGGGACGCCTCCGAAGTGACGAAGGTGAGCGTTTCGGTGCCGTCGGTCAGCCACGCCGCCCCGACCACCTCGTCGCCGTCGCGCAGACCGATCACGTCGAACTCGTCGGACCGCACCGGCCACTCCGGCGAGCAGATCTTCACCACGCCCTGCCGGGTGCCCAGCGCCAGCCCGGGCGAGCCGTCCGCCGACCCGCCGAGCGGGGCCAGCCCGACAACCGTCTCCCCCGCCTCCAGCGGCACCAACTCGGCGGCCGACATGCCGCCACGCAACGACACCGTGCCGGCCTGCTCGGGCAGCACCGGCAACGGCAGCACGTCGATCTTGAAAGCGCGGCCGGCGCTCGTCACAAGGAGCACCCGGCCACGGGCCGTGGAGTGCACGATCGCGCGTACCGTGTCGTGCTTGACCCGGCCGTTGCGCCGACGCCCCTCGGCGCTCTCCTCCGACTCGGCGGCGGTCCGGGCGACAAGCCCGGTCGCGGAGAGGATCACCTGACACGGGTCGTCGGCCACCTCCAGCGGCCCGGCCGGCGCGGACGCGGCAAGCACCTCCTTGAGGTCACCGTCGACAAGCGTGGTGCGCCGCTCGGTGCCGAACTGCTTGACCACTGCCGCCAGCTCGTCGGAGACCAGCTTCCTGAGCACCCGCTCGTCGTCGAGGATCGCGGACAACTCGGCGATCTCGGAGCGCAGACGCTCCTGCTCGGCCTCCAGCTCGATCCGGTCGAACTTCGTCAACCGGCGCAGCGGAGTGTCCAGGATGTAGGTGGCCTGGATGTCGGAGAGGCCGAACTGGCTCATCAGCCCGTCCTTGGCGGCCTGCGCGTCGTCGCTGCCCCGGATCAGCCGAACCACCCGGTCGATGTCCAGCAGAGCGATCAGCAGACCGTCGACCAGGTGCAGCCGCTCCTGACGCTTACGGCGACGGTACGAGGTGCGCCGGGTGACCACCTCGTAGCGGTGGGCGAGGAAGACCTCCAGCAGCGCCTTGAGCCCGAGGGTACGCGGCTGACCGTCGACCAGGACCAGGTTGTTGACGCCGAACGACTGCTCCAGCGGGGTGAGCCGGTAGAGGTCGGCGAGAAGCGCCTGCGGGTTGACCCCCACCTTGCACTCGACGACGAGTCGGGTGCCGCTCTCGCGGTCGGTGAGGTCCTTGACGTCGGCGATGCCGGTCAGCCGCTTGGTCTTGGTGACCTCGTTGGTGATCGCGGCGATGACCTTCTCGGCCCCGACGCCGTAGGGCAGCTCGACAACCGTGATCGCCTGACGGCCCCGGCTGCCCTCGATCGGGCCGATCTCCACCTTGCCGCGCATCCGCACCACGCCACGCCCGGTCTCGTACGCCCGGCGCACCTCGTCCAGGCCGAGCAGCACGCCGCCGGTGGGCAGGTCGGGGCCGGGGACGAACTCCATGAGCTTGTCCAGTGTGGCGTCCGGGTGGTTGATCAGCCACCGGGCGGCCTGGACGACCTCGGCCAGGTTGTGCGGGATCATGTTTGTGGCCATGCCGACCGCGATCCCGGACGCGCCGTTGACGAGCAGGTTGGGGAAGGCCGCCGGCAGCACCGTCGGCTGGGTCAGTGAGCCGTCGTAGTTGGGCTCGACGTCGACGGTGTCCTCGCCCAGCTCACCGACGAGCAGCATCGCCTCGCGGGACATCCGGGCTTCGGTGTAACGCGAGGCTGCCGGGCCATCGTCCGGAGACCCAAAGTTCCCATGCCCGTCGATGAGTGGCACGTTGAGGGAGAAGTCCTGCGCGAGGCGGACCATGGCGTCGTAGATCGCCGTGTCGCCGTGCGGATGGTACTTACCCATGCAGTTGTGAACGACAAGGCCTTCGGCAACGAAGGCGTGCTCGTCGCTGTCCACCTGGATGTCGTACGTGACATCGGTCGACACCGCCTCGACAGAGGTGACCCGCAGGAACGCACTACCGACCAGCGCCTCCAGCCGGGCAGCGAGCGGTGAGCCGATGCGGTGGAGCTTGCCAATCCAGCCGTCTCTTACCGCCCGCTCCAACTGGAACGACCGGTCGGCGAGGGGGACGCCATTGCGGTCCTTGCCGTACCGCACCTTCGGTCCACCGCTCGCCGAGAGCGAATCACGGAACGCCTGCCCGTTTTGGTCCCGAAACCAACCGCCACCTTGATGCGCTGCGGCGAATTCCGCGATGACCGGGCCGTACGGCAACCGGTCGTTGCCCTGTTTGCCGCTGTACCGGTAGTCGATCTCGGTGATCCGCTGCAGGCCGTCCTGCTTGTAACCGATCCGCACCCATGGCAGCAGCAACCGAGCAAGGTCTGCGGCGTCCCGCCCGCTGATCGAGAGACCAAACAGCGGGTTACCGTCGGAGGCACGACCGCTGGTCCAGTGGTGCCCATGCAACCCCAGGTCGGCGAGCATGGCGTAGATCTGCCGCACCAGCACCTCACTCGTGCTGACGAAGACGATCTCTCTAAAGCGCTTACGGACGTAGCCGTCACCGTCGAAGAAGCCGGCGAGGAACGGCACCCACGCCGACCGGTCCCGGATGATGTCGTCGGGCACGCGCTTGTCGCGGCTGAGCGGCTGTGCGGCCTCCAGCAGCCCTTCATGTCGAGCGAAGGTCACAATGTGTTGGTCGCGATGGAGCGGATTCTGCGCCTCGCGCTTGCCTCGGGAGACGTTCAGTCCGCTGGCGATGGCCCAGCCGTGGGCGACATCCAGCGGCTCGACGTCACACATGTGGATCCGGACACGACCGTCCGCATCGCGAGATCGCTGCACAGGGAACCCCTCAGCCACCAACAGCCCGCGCACATAGTCGTAGACGTCGCCAGCAGGAATCGACACCGCACGGCGGCGGCTCCCGTACGCCAGCGCCACCTGCCCCGCGAGATCCTGAGCCTCGACCCATCTGACTGAGAGGTCATCGGCTACCACGCGGAACCGTTGGCCCGGGGTTACGACCATCGTGTGCCCGTTGCTCCAGGTGACGCGTACGAGGTCGGAAGTCGGATTCCGATACACAGCATTCACCGGCACGGAGGCTCCGTCTCCGTCCAGCACGAGGTCCCCTACCTCGATCTCCTCGATTGGCCGTAGGCCATCGGGCGTGGAGACCAGTGTGCCGGCAACGAAGCAGTCGCCCACGATGCGCGCCGACTTCACGTGCCCACGGTCGGGGCGATAGCCCTGCTCGTACATCGACCAGAGGATGCGTCGGTGCACCGGCTTGAGGCCGTCGCGGGCGTCGGGCAGGGCACGGGAGTGGATGACCGAGAACGCGTACTCCAGATAGGAGTCGGAGACCTCGGTGACGAGTGGGTTGTCGAAGACCCGCGCGCCGGCCTGGTCGAACGAGGAGAGATCGACCTTGTTTTCCTTACGGCGTGCCATGACTCAGATCTCCACTCGAACGAAACGGGTGCTCATGCGTCGATCGCCTCGCGGTCGACGCGGTCGGCGGAGTCGATGAGCCAGTTGCGGCGCGGCTCGACCTTCTCGCCCATCAGCAGTTCGAGGATGCTTTCGGCGGCGTCCACGTCCTCGATGGTGATCCGGCGTACGGCGCGGGTGGCGGGGTTCATAGTGGTGTCCCACAACTCGTCGGCGTCCATCTCGCCGAGGCCCTTGAAGCGTGGGATGGGCGTGACGATCTGCTTGCCGGCCTTCTCCAGCTTGCGGACCGTCGTCTCCATCTCGGCCTGGGTGTACGTGTAGACGGTCTGCGGGTTGCGCCCCTTGGTGGTGATCTTGTGCAGGGGTGGCATCGCGGCGTAGAGCCGGCCGGCCTCGATCAGCGGGCGCATGTACCGCGCGAAGAGCGTGATCAGCAGCGTACGGATGTGCGCGCCGTCCACGTCGGCGTCGGCCATGATCAGCACTCGGCCGTAGCGCAGCGCGGACAGGTCGAACGTCCGCCCCGAGCCGGCCCCGAGCACCTGGACGATGGCCGCGCACTCGGCGTTGTCCAGAACCTGCTGGAGGTTTGCCTTCTGCACGTTGAGGATCTTGCCCCGGATCGGCAGCAGCGCCTGGTATTCCGAGGAGCGGGCCATCCGGCTCGTCCCGAGGGCGCTGTCACCCTCCACGATGAACAGTTCGCTGCGGTCGATGCCCGTGGCCCGGCAGTCGACGAGCTTCGGCGGCATCGACGCGCCCTCCAGGGCGGTCTTGCGCCGGGCGGCGTCCTTCTGTTGCTTCTGGGTGAGCCGCACCCGCGCCGCGTCGACGATCTTCTGGAGGACGACGCGCGCCTCGGCCTTGGTGCGCCTGTCGTCCAGCCACGCCTTGACGTGCGCGTCGACGAGGGACTGGATCACCTTGGTGATGCCTGTGGTGGAGAGCTCGTCCTTGGTCTGCGAGGTGAACTGCGGCTCCGGGATCCGCACGTGCACCACGGCTGTCATCCCCTCCAGGACGTCGTCCAGGGTGGGTGGCTCCTCCTTGGCCTTGAGCAGCCCGCGGGTGTTGCGGACGGCGTCGCCGAGGGAGCGGACCAGTGCCCGCTCGAAGCCCTTGCGGTGGGTGCCGCCGTGCGCGTTGCGGATGGTGTTGGTGAAGCACTCGACGGTGCGCTCGTAGCCGGTGCCCCAGCGGAACGCCACCTCGACCTCGGCGCGGCGTTGCACGTTTGACTGCATGACGCCGTTGGCGTCTGCGGCGTTCTCCCGGTAGGTGCCCTCGCCGTTGACGAGCAGGATGCCGGAGACGGGCCGGTCGCCGGCCGGTGCGAGGAACTCCACCATGTCGCTGAGCCCGTTGGGGTAGTGGAACCGCTCCTCGACTGGCATCTCACCGGTCAGGTCGCGCAGCAGGTAGCTCACGCCGGGGACCAGGAACGCGGTGTTGCGCAGCTTCGTGCGGACGGCGTCGACGTCGAGCGCCGCACCTGTCTCGAAGTAGCGGGCGTCGTGCCACCAGCGGATCGAGGTGCCGGTGCGGTGGCCGCGCTTCATCGCGCCCATCACCTGGAGGCCGGGGCCGGCGGTGAAGGGCGCCTGCGGGCCGTCGCCGTCGAAGATCCCGGGGACGCCGTGCCGGAACGACATCGCGTGGACCTTGCCGCTGCGGCGGACGGTCACGTCGAACCGGCGGGAGAGCGCGTTGACCGCCGAGGCGCCGACGCCGTGCAGGCCACCGGAGGTCTTGTAGCCGGAGCCGCCGAACTTGCCGCCGGCGTGCAGGCGGGTCAGCACCAGCTCGACGCCGGAGATGCCGGATTTGGCGTGCACGTCGGTGGGGATGCCGCGACCGTCGTCGTCGACCTGCACCGAGCCGTCGGCGTGCAGTGTCACCTCGACCTTTGTGGCGTGGCCGGCGACACCCTCGTCGGTGGAGTTGTCGAGGATCTCGTTGACGAGGTGACCCACGCCACGGCTGTCGGTGGAACCGATGTACATGCCGGGCCGCTTGCGGACAGCGTCCAGCCCCTCAAGGTGGGTGAGGTCATCGGCCCCGTACAGGGTGTCAGGCTCTGCGGTCAACTGGTCGTACTCCCCGGTCTCGGCGGTGTGCTGCCCGTCACCGGCGAGATCAGCCGGCGTGGCGCGCCGCAGCGAGCCTAGCCCGAGGCTAGGACAACCCCCGGAGGACCTACGCGACCCGCCGCGTCGCAGCCCTCAGACGTGAGCCAGCAAACACCCACGATGGTACGCGGGTTCGGCGGTCTCGGCTCGGGCAGCGCGCGGCCACTGACGGAACGCTACGTCCGCTCGGTCGTGTCATTCATTGAACGATTCCGTTACGGGCCATTGACGCCCGTCATGCGCGGGTGATCTGATCGCGCTCTCAGAGAATCTTTCATCTTTCGATGGATGGGGGCCCCATGCCCAGAATTCGGCGTACCGCGCTCGCCGCGGCACTCACGATCGTCACGGCCGCCCTGTCGACGGCCGTCGCGCTACCCGCGCCCGCTGCCGCCGCGCCCGCGGTGGCCGCACTGCCCACCGCCGCGGTGGCCCTCGGTGACAGCTTCATCAGCGGCGAGGGCGCCGGGGCGTACACAGCAGTTGTCGACGCCAACGGGGTCGCCCAGGGCTTCCCGGGCTGGACGGCTCCCAACAACAACGCGTACTTCTGCCACCGGTCGGCGAACGCCTCACTGAACAAGGCGAACCTGCCGGGCATCCAGAACCGGTTCAACCTCGCCTGCTCCGGCGGCCAGCCACACGACATCGCCAACGCCTCCGGCGCGCGGGCCAACGGCCGCACGGTCGCCGCGCAGCTCGACCAGCTGCGGGCGGTCGCACAGACCAACGACATCGACCTGGTGCTTGTCGGCCTCGGGTCCAACAACAGCTCGTTCACGTTCGGCAGCGTCGCGGAGAAGTGCGCCAACCGGTTCATCGCCGACGCCTGGACCGGCTGGTGGGAGTTCTGGGCATACCTGGGCGGCCCGGTGGAGCAGAAGCCGTGCACCGACGCCGACCTGGCCACCGCCGCACAGCTCAGCGCCGCCACCGCGGAGACCACCGCCGCCGTACGCCAACTGCTCACCACCCTCGACCAGGTGGACGCGGACGGTCAGCACCGGGTGGTGTTCCAGGACTACACAAACCCGCTGCCGTTGGACCTGAACGCCACGTTCCACAGCGAGGACAGCCGCGACGACACCCGGGACAAGTTCCGCGCCCTCGGCGCCGAGCGGTACGCGGCCGGCTGCCCGATCCACCGGGCCAGCCTCGCTCCCGGGCACCGCTTCTCGCAGGGCCTGGGCACCATCGTGAAGACCACCCGGGACACCCTCGCGGCCGAGTTCCCCGCCGACGACCTGGTCTACCTCAACGTGCAGCGGGCCTTCGACGGCGCACGGCTCTGCGAGACGACCACAAGCCCCACCGGCTCGCTGGCCACGCCGATCCGGTTGCAGGACAGCCCGAACGGCACATTCGTCACAAGCCTCTCCGGCAAGGACAAGATCGCCATTCAGCGGATCGCCAACACCTGCGTCAGCTACTTCCAGACCTGCCAGGAGTCGTGGCACCCGAACGCCAGCGGACACCAGGTGCTCGGCCAGTGCCTCGCCGGGGCGGCGACCACGAGCGCCCGCGCGGTGAGCTGCGTCCGGGCCGGCAACGGCACGATCACCGTCTCCTGAGCCAACCCCGCGTCACCGGAGGCCCCGCCACCCCGGCGGGGCCTCCGCCGGCGTCCGGCCGCCCGACCCGGCCGCTACCAGCCGGTAACCTCGGCGACTAGGCTGAGCCGGTGAACGGTGACCCGGAGTACGCGCAGGAGTTCGTCGACGTCGACGGCGCCCGAATCGGCGTACACATCTATCCGGAGCCGGACGGCCCGCCCGGCGCCCCGGTCGTGGTGATCTGGCCCGCGATGGGGGTCCGGGCCCGCTACTACCGTCCGTTCGCCGCCGAACTGCGCGCCGCCGGGCTGGCCGTGGTGGTCGCCGACCTGCGCGGCACCGGGACGAGCACCCCTGCGCCGAGCCGCGCCGACCGCTACGGCTACACCGAACTGGCCGGCGACGTGGGCGCCGTCCTGGCCGCGCTGAAGCCTCGCCTGGACGGACGTACCCGACTGCTGCTCGGCCACTCCCTCGGCGGCCAGGCCGCGCTGCTGCACCTCGCCCTGGACGGCGGCGACACTGTCGACGGGTTGGCGCTGATCGCCGTCGGCATCCCCTACTGGCGCGGTTACCCGGGCCTGCGCGGGCTCGGCGTGCTGCCGTACACCCAGGGGATCGCCGCCATGGCGGCGCTGCTCGGCGTCTGGCCGGGGTGGGGTTTCGGCGGCCGGCAGGCACGCGGCGTGATCCGCGACTGGGCACACACCGCGCGGACCGGCCGTTTCCCCCACCTCGACGGTACGGACACCGAGGCGGCGGTACGCGCGGTGCGGACACCCGTGCTCGCGATAAGCGTTGACGACGACCAGTACACCCCGCACGAGACAATGGACCAGCTCTGCGCGAAGCTCGCCGCCGCCCCGGTGACCCGCCAGCGCTACACGGTGGAGCAGGCCGGCACCGCGCTGGACCACTTCACCTGGGTACGCGCGGGCGCCCCGCTGGCGCAGCAGGTGGCCCGCTTCGCCGGCGGCCTTCCGCCCCGCTGAGTCGCGCCGCCCGCCGGCTTACTCGTCCTCGTCCAGCGGGACCAACTCGTCGTCGCGTTCCACCTGGATCTCGCCGTGGTCCTTGCGTGGAGCGACCTCGGCGATGTTCCTGTGCGGGTCGTTGCCCGGGTGCATGAGCACCGGGTCGGTGGTGGCGGTCTTCTCCCTGCTCTCCTCCGGCTGCGACATCGCGTCTCCCCCTCCGTCGGCGTCGGAGGGATCTACCCGCCACCGCCCCGACGACTCCTGTCACCGACCTCCGGACCCGGATGTCCGTGACGTGCCCGCTGGGACGGGGATCGGCCGGCCCGGGCCGGGGTTAGCGACCCGGGCGGCGGGTAAGCCGCAGCGCCCGACACGGCGGAAGGGGATCAGATGTCCGAACGGCATACCGCACTGCGCTCCATGCACGATCTGGGCTTGGCGGCCTGGTTCGGCGGCTCCCTGATGGGGGCCTTGGGCGTCAACGGCGCAGCGACGAAAATCAACGATTCAACCCAACGGCTCCCGATCGCATCGGCGGGGTGGTCCAAGTGGACTCCGGTCAACGCGGCAGCGATCGGCGCCCACCTGGCCGGCGCGGTCGGCGAACTGGTGACGGAGAGCCCACGCGTGGCCGCCCAGTCCGGGGTGGCCCGGGCCAGCGCACTCAAGACGGCGCTGACGATCGGCGCCCTCGCGGTGACCGCTTACAGCCGCCTGGTCGGCATGCGGCTGGAGAAGGCGGGCGGGCCACCGGTCAACGGCACCACCGAGCCGAATCACCAGACGCCGGCGAGTGTGGCGTCCTCACAGCGGCAGATGAAACTGCTCCAGTGGGCGGTTCCGGCGATAACCGGAACGCTTGTGGTGGTGACCGCGTACATGGGCGAGCAACAGAAGCCCGGCCAGGTTCTCCGGGGAATTCTCAATCGGTCCGGTGGGCTGATGAGCGCCCCGAAGTCGATGGCCAAGATGGGCATGAGCATGGGTGCCGGCAAGCGGCCGATGGCGATGGCCGGGCGCTGACCGCCCCGGCCCGGCCGGCGTCCCGCCGACACCTCGACGGCGGGGCGCCGGCCGGCCTGCACCGGGTACGACGCGCCGTCCCCGCACACCACGCGGCCGGCGGGCACGGCGGTCCGGGGCGCCACCACAACCCCGGGCGGCACAGCCGTCTGAGGACGGGCAATCGTCCGCCGGTTGCGGCGGACCGACGAGCGAGGTGGCCATGACGGCGCACGAGGGACGCAGTGGCGAGGGCGCCCGGCTGGAGCCGGAGGCGACCAAGCCGTGGAAGGCCGACGGCGGCTTCGACGCGGAACCGCCCTGGGGCACCGATGAGGACTCGCCGCTGGACGAGGGCAGCGAGGAGACGGCGGTGCCGCAGGGGCGGCGCGGGGAACGCCGCGCGGGAGCCCCGACGGGCCGGCACGACCCGGCCGGACGGCACGGCTTCGGCTCGGTGGAACCGACGCGTACGACAGCGGCCGGACCGACCGCGCCTCCGGACCCGGCTCCGAGCGGCAGGTCCTTTCCCGACGACGCGGACATCGACGACCGGGCGCAGGACGCGCTGCGCAGCCGGGGTCGACGCTCCTGAGGCGCCCGCCGGCCCGCCCCGCGTGCCGGCTGCCCGCCGGCCCGACAGTCAGCTGCCGGAGACCGCCGGGACTGTCGGCCGCCCGGCCTCGTCGCCGACCAGTGTCTCGGTGAGCACCTGCGCCATCCGGGTCGCGTCGCGCTGCGCCTGGCCGGCGCAGCAGTTGTTGAAGAGCACGTGCAGCTCGTCGGCCGGGTCGGCCACCTCGGCCAACCTCCCGGCCCAACGCCGCAGCTCCTCCTCGGCGTACGCGTAGCGGAACTTCTCCTGCTTGTCGCCGTCGTGCCAGGCGTCGCTGTGGCCGTGGAACCGGACGATCGCCGGCTCCGCAGTGGTGGTCAGGATCGGCGGCACCGACGACGGGTGCCCCTGGGGCATGTCGACGCAGACCAGCGACAGGTCGTGGGCGCGCAGCAGGTCCAGGGTGTCGGCTGCCGCCGGACCGTCGAACCAGGACCCGTGCCGCAGCTCCACAGCGACCCGCCACGGCCGGCACCGCTGCGCCAGCTCGACGATCCGGTGCTGCGCGGCGGCGCCGCGCGCCAGCCACGGCGGGAACTGCAACAGCACCACGCCCAGCTTGCCGGCGCCCGCGATCGGGGCCAGCGCCGCCCGGAACCGGGCCCACAGCTCGTCGTACGTCGACTCCGGCAGGTCCCGACGGCGGACCCGGCTCGGGCCGACGGCCGGACGAAGGTCGCGGGGCAGCGTGGCCACCGGAGTGGGGTGGCCGGTGAAGAGGCTGAACGCCTTGACGTCGAATGTGAACTCGTCAGGTGTGGCGTCCACCCAGCCCTGGGTGACCTCCGGCACGGGGATCGCGTAGTAGGACGTGTCCACCTCGACGAGCGGGAACCGGGTGGCGTAGAAGCCCAGCCGTCGGGCCGGCGTGTTCGCCGAGCGCGGGTACCACCCCGAGCGCAGCAGCGACTGGTCGGCCCAGGAGGACGTACCCACCCTAATGACACCCATGTTGTTCAGTGGACCGCTGTCCGGGCGGATTGGCAACCGCTGAGGGCTTCCGGGCGTCCCGTCCCGGAAAGTGTCGGTCCGTCGCCATACCCTCGGGCGAACCCACGACTACGGAGGGACGTCACCATGACCAGCACCACCCAACTCACCGGCGAGCGGGCCGACCTGTTGCAAGCGCTGCGCCAGCACCGGAGTTTCCTGCTGCGCACTGTCGACGGGCTGACCGACGAGCAGGCGGCGACCCGCAGCACCGTCAGCGAGCTGTGCCTCGGGGGCCTCATCAAGCACGTGGCCGGCATCGAGGAGCAGTGGATGCGTTTCGCCGTGGGCGGCGCCCAGGAGATGCAGCGCGAGGCTTTCGACTGGGCCGGTCAGTTCCGGATGGCACCGGGCGAGACCCTCGCCGGGCTTGTCGAACGGTTCCGTGCCGTGGCCGACCAGACCGACGAGCTTGTCGGCACCCTCGACCTGGACGCGGCCCACCCGCTCCCCGATGCGCCGTGGTTCGAGCCGGGGGCGACCTGGACGGTTCGCCGGGTGCTGCTGCACGTGATCGCCGAGACGTCCCAGCACGCAGGGCACGCCGACATCCTGCGCGAGACGATCGACGGCGCCAAGACGATGGGCTGAGCCTCGGCGCGACCCCTCCTGGCCGGGGGGTCAGCGCTGGGGCTTCGGTGAGCGGGGTGCCGTGCGGTCTCCGGCGTAGGCGTCCAGGCGACCCCATCGGCCGGGGATGCCCAGCAGCTCGACGCGGCCGAAGCCCGCGGGCAGGGCCGGGTTCACCAACAGGTTGTCGCCTGTTGGTCGCAGGCCCAGCAGGGTGCCCAGCAGCATCAGCAGCGCCCCCGACGACCACGACTGGGGGCGACCCGCAAGTGGCAACTGGACCGGATACTTCGTCAGGCTGCGCTCATAGCCGGCGATCACCTCCGGCACCGCCCCGCCGAGCGTCTGCGCCATGTCGAAGATGCCTGCCGCGATCTTGGCCGCCTGCGCGTCGAAGCGGTAGTGCCGCAGCCCGGCGGCGATGAGCGCGTTGTCCGACGGCCACACCGACCCGAGATGCGAACCCATCGGGTTGTACCGCCGCTGCTCGGTGGCGAAGGTCCGCACACCCCAGCCGCTGAACAGCCGCGGCCCGACCAGGTGCTCGGCGACCGCCTCGGCGCGATCGTCAGGGACGATCCCGCTCCACAGCAGGTGCCCGATGTTCGACGACAGGGCGTCGACGGGCTCGCCGTACGGGTCCAGGGCCAGCGCGTAGTACTCCCGGTGTGGCAGCCAGAAGTCCCTGTTGAACCGCTCCTTGAGCGCCGCCGCCTCCCGCTCCAGCCGGTCGGCGTACTCGGGGTCTCCCCAGCACTCCCGGGCCAGTCGCGCGCCGCGCCGCTTGGCGTCGTACGCGTAGCCCTGCACCTCGCAGGTGGCCCGAGGAAAGGCGGGCTCCCGCCCGTACGCGTCGACGATGGCGTCTGCGGAGTCCTTCCAGGACTGGTTGACCACGCCGTGCCGCTCGTTTCGGCGCTGGTAGCGCAGGTAGCCGTCGCCGGTCAGGTCGCCGTACTCGTCGATCCAGTCCAGCGCCATCCGCGCCGGGTGGCGCAGTTCGCGGACCAGGTCGGCGTCGCCGGACCAGCGTTCGTACTCGTCGAGCAGGACGACGAACAGCGGGGTGGTGTCCACCGCGCCGTAGTACCCGGCGGTCGGCCGGTCGCCGAACGCCGCCGATTCGCCGTAACGCGCCTCGGCCAGGATCTTGCCCGGCTCCTCCTCGTGCTCGTCGTCGAGCCGGCTTCCCTGCAGCAGGGCCAACATCCGCAGCGTCGCCTGGGTCAACTCGGGGGTGAACGCCATGGTCTGTAGGCAGGTGACGATGCTGTCCCGCCCGCACAGCGTCATGGCCCACGGCAGGCCACCGACCGGCACTCGCTCGCTGTATGCCAGCGGCGTGTACCGCAGCGCCGCCAGGTCGGCGAGGCTGCCCTGGTACATCCGCTCCAGACTGTTCCGCTCGGCAATCAGCTGCGGCGCCCGGTCCAGCCAGGTCGTCAGGTCGTCGCGCATCCCACCGCCGATGTCGCGCTGGTGGGACTCCAGGCTGGCACGCACGTCCCGGCCGCCCTCGCTGAGCATGGTCGTGGCGACGTGCAGTGTGGTCTCCCACGTACCTTCGGGTGCGACGCGGATCCGGAATGTCAGTCCCCGCTCGTCGATGTCGGCGGGGGCGGTGCTCATCACGGTGGTCACGCGGACGAAGCGTTCCCGTTGGTAGCGCAGCACCAACCGTTGGTCCCTGGTGTCGACGGTGACCTGGACGTCGCGCTGCCGTGGGCCGCCGTTCTCGGCGACGTAGGCGATGTCCGCAATGTCGGCGAAGTCGTTGCGGACCTCCATCCGCACGGTGAAGTCGGCGGGCTTGGACGAGTGGTTGAGCACTGTGATCCGCTCGTGCATGCGGTCGTGGATCGAGCGGTGCCGGATGACCGACACGTCGGCGTCGATGTAGTGACTCGCCACGCCGGGCACCAGGAAGAACCGGGTCTCGTAGTACGCCATGTCGTCGCGGGAGAGGGCGTTGAGTCGTTCCCCGTCGACGCTGAGCACCCAGTGGGACAGGAAGCGGGTGTCGAACGAGAAGAGACCGACAGGCGCCCGCGGATCGACCTCCATGTCGCCCTGGGCGTCGCTGATGGCGAACACGTTGCCGGCGACGACGTGCACCTGCTCCTGTTTCACGACCGCCCCTCCCGTTGCTCCAGAGCGGCCCGGCCCAGCTCGCGGGGGTGCCGCGCGCCGGGCGGGCCGGGAAAGATCCGCCGCAGCAGCATCAGCAGCGCCATGTTGCCCCGCACGGTCAGCTCGTTGCGCACCAACGCCACCGCGAGGTGCATCTGGCCGTTGGCCAGCTGGTCGAAGATCGCGCGGGAGGCCCTGACCACCAGGTCGGCGTCGTCGGCCGACCGGGTCACCTGGACGTGCTGGTCGGCGATCGTCAGGTACCAGTGCTCGGTGCAGCCGTCGCTGCGGATGTCCAGCCGCACCGTCCCGGCGGTGGTCTCCGGCAGTTCGGGACGCCGACCGGCGCCCAGGTCTCGCAGGAACTGCTGCGCGGTCGTGGCCATCACGTCCCCTCTCCCGGCATAGCGGCAGGATCACCGACGTCCGGGTGAGTCCGGTTCACCCGGACCGGGTGACGCCGACCCGAGCGGCGGGGTCGCCCCCGGATCGGGCATCCGAAACCGGCTGTTTGCCGATCTTTCGAGTGGGCAGGCACCGGCAGAGCCAGACCAACGGGAGGTATCGGATGCGTGCGCTGCGACTACGGCAGTGGAAGTCGGAACCGGAACTGATGGAGGTCCCCGAGCCGACGCCCGGCCCCGGTGAGGTGGTGGTACGCGTCGGCGCGGCCGGCGCCTGCCACTCCGACCTGCACCTGATGGACGAGTTCGAGCCCGGCACCGTGCCGTGGAACCCGCCGTTCACGCTGGGCCACGAGAACGCGGGGTGGGTGCACGCCGTCGGCGACGGCGTGCGCGGGCTGACGATCGGTCAGCCCGTCGCCGTGTACGGCCCGTGGGGCTGCGGCACCTGCGCCCGCTGCCGCGTCGGCGTCGACCCGTACTGCGAGAACCCGGCCGGCGCGCCGGTGCCCGGTGGCGGCGGCGGGCTGGGCCTGGACGGCGGCATGGCCGAGTACGAGCTGGTGCCGGACGCGCGGCACATCGTGCCGTTGCCGGACGGGTTGGATCCGGTGGACGCGGCGCCGCTCACCGACGCCGGTCTCACGCCGTACCACGCCATCCGGCGCTCCTGGGCGAAGCTGCCACCGGGCAGCACCGCGGTCGTCATCGGGGTCGGCGGGCTGGGCCACGTCGGCGTGCAGATCCTCAAGGCCACCACTGCCGCCCGGGTGATCGCCGTGGACAACCGCGCCGAGGCGCTGCGGCTGGCGACGGAGTGCGGCGCCGACCAGACCGTCGCCGCCGGGCCCACCGCCGCGGAGGAGATCCGGGCGGCCACCGGGGGCCGGGGCGCCGACGTGGTGCTCGACTTCGTGGGCGCGGACGCCACCCTGGCGCTCGGTGTGGCGGTGGCCCGCACCGTTGGCGACCTGACGATCGTGGGCATCGGCGGCGGCACCCTGCCGGTGTCGTTCTTCTCGGTGCCGTACGAGGTGAGCATCGCCACCACCTACTGGGGCAGCCGTCCCGAGCTGGTCGAGGTGCTGGAGCTGGGCGCTCAGGGGCTGGTCCGGCCGAAGACCACCACCTTCGCGCTCGACGACGCCCTCGACGCGTACCGCCAGATGCGTGCGGGGACGCTGGAGGGTCGGGCCGTGATCGTGCCGTGACGGTCAGCGGGCCTCGAGCAGGCCTCGGACGTAGTTGGCCTGGCCGGCGTGCTGCTGGTCGTCCTCGGCGATGCTGACCAGCCGCACGCCGAGGGTGACCGGCGGGTCCCATGCCTCGTCGACGACGCGGTCCAGGTCCGCCGGTCGCAGCCCGGCCAGGAACGATCCGGTACGCGCCGAGACGGCCGCGTAGTAGTCGATGAGCGCCTGCGCGCTCTCCGGGTGCACCGCCGCGACCTGCTCGGCCGAGTGGCCGTAGCCGGTGTCGTCCGGGTCCGGGGTGAGCCCGAACCGCCCCGCCCAGTCGCCGCTAGCCCAGATCTGCTCGGCGTCCAGCAGGTCGGCGACGTGATGGTCCTGGACCCGGGTGAGGTGCCAGACGAGCCAGCCGATCGAGTTGGCGCCCGGGCCGGGTGCCCAGCGCAGTTGCTCAGGGGTGAGCCCGTCGACCGCCGCGCGGACGAGGTCGGGCAGCCGGTCGTACGTCTCGGTCAGCAGGTCACTCACGTCCACGGGTCACGCCTCCTGGTCTTGTTGCGGATCAGGTACCGCCGACGCCGACGCGTCAAACCTCGTCCGCTGTGATGATCGTGCCCCGTGACCGTCCGCGGCGCGACCACTGACCTCGGTGCGGAATGTCCGGTTTGGCAGGCGGCAGTCGGGAAAACGCAAACAAGCGGTGCGAACCTGGCCGGGCGTGGGATGGTTCGACGTGGATGCCGTACCGGTGTCGACCCGTCCTGGGTGGCCCGGCCGGTGGCGTGGGTGCACACCGCGCGCCGAGGGCGGCTTCGACGAGGAGAGGCAGGGCCCATGCAGGCTCAGCGCAGGCCACCGCGCAACCAGCGGAGCCAGACCCGGGACGACCGTACCGGCGGCGGCATGACCGGGGCGGCCACACCGCTGACCATCTGGGCCGCCGCCGTGCTCCTCGGCCGGATCGGCGCCGGTGAGGACGACGTCGAAGACGAGCGGCACATCCTGCGCGGCATCGAGTGACCCTCGGCGGCCCGGTCACAGCCAGCCGCGCCGCTTGAAGATCAGGTAGAGGGTGCCGCAGACGAGCAGCATGAGCAGCAGCGCGAACAGGTAGCCGAAGCGCCACTGCAGCTCCGGCATGTGGACGAAGTTCATGCCGTACACGGTGCCGATCAACGTGGGCGCGAACAGGATCGCGGCCCACGACGAGACCTTCTTCAGCTCCTCGTTCTGCGCGTAGCTGGCCGCCGTGAGGCTGCGCATCTCCTCGTTCTGCTGCTGCGAGACGAGTGTGGCGTTGACGGTGAGGATGTTCTGCAGCAGGTGCCGGAAACCGTCCACCCGCTCCACCACCTGCGTGAGGTGGTCGGTGACGTCGCGTAGGTAGCGGCGCAGCTCCTCGTCGGCGGCGTAGCTGCCGGCGCCGTCGGCCAGGGCGTCGAGCATGGTGAGCAGCGGTCGGGCCGCCCGCTGGAACTCGATGACCTCCCGGCTGAGCCCGTAGATGCGCCGGCTGGCGTTCGGGTCGCCGCCGAACACCTGCGTCTCGATCTCGTCGATGTCGTTCTCCAGACCGGCCACCACCGGCGCGTACCCGTCGACCACCTGGTCGAGGATCGCGTACAGGACCGCCTCGGGTCCCTGGGCGAGCATCGGCGCGTCGGCCTCCATCCGCCGCCGTACCGCGGCCAGGTCGGGGGCCTCGCCGTGGCGGACCGTGACCACGAAGCCCGGCCCGATGAACAGGTGCAGCTCGGAGAACTCGACCTCCTCCCGCATGTCGTCGTAGCGGGCGGCGCGCAGCACCACGAACAGGGTGTTCCCATAACGTTCCAGCTTGGGCCGCTGGTGGGCGTTGATCGCGTCCTCCACCGCCAGGTCGTGCAGGCGGAACTCCCGGGCCAGCGAGGTGATCTGGTCGATGTCGGGTCGGTACAACCCGATCCAGGCCATCGCGTCGTCCTGCTCCTGAAGGCAGCGGTACGTCTCCGCGAGGCCGTTCGGCGAGGCGAAGCGGTGGCCCCTGATGTAGACAGCGCTGTCCACCAGCCCGCCGGCCGGTATGGGGGCCGGTTCCCCCGCGGGCGGGACGCCGACGCGGGTCTCGTACTCGTCGAGCTGGCGGCCGAAGCCACCACCCGGGCGGAACCGACGGCCGCCGACCATGGCCCGCTCCCCTTTCCCGGTGTCGCCCGTCCGGCGGCCTGCCTGCCGTGGGGGCGCTGCTTTCCCCCGGCCTCCGGCCCGAAACCCTCCGACACGCGCTCGCAGGTGGCCACGACGGGCGGGTTTCCGCGCACGGCGGACGGGTGCCGGCCTGCCGGCGGATACTCGCGGTGACCATGGGCGGGACGACGGGGGTAGCGCCGATGGAGGTCGACAGGCGCGCCGGTCGGCGGACCGACCGGCTGCGGCGCTGGCTGCTCGCCGACGCGTCGGAGCGGCAGGTGCCGCAGGGCCTGCATGTCCGCCAAGCGCAGCAGCGGCACCACCCGTGGTGGAAGGTGATGTGCCTGACCGGCGTCGACTACTTCTCGACGCTCGGCTACCAGCCGGGCATCGCGGCGCTCGCCGCCGGGGCGCTGTCGCCGGTGGCGACACTGGTGCTGGTGTTGGTGACGTTGCTCGGCGCGCTGCCTGTCTATCGGCGGGTGGCGGCGGAGAGCCCGCACGGTGAGGGCTCGATCGCGATGCTGGTACGCCTGCTCAGCTACTGGCCGGGCAAGCTGTTCGTGTTGGTGCTGCTCGGTTTCGCGGCCACCGACTTCATCATCACCATCACCCTGTCCGCGGCCGACGCGACAGCGCACCTCGACGAGAACCCCTTCTGGCCCAGTGGCCTCAAGGGCCACGAGGTGCTGCTCACGTTGCTGCTCGTGGCGTTGCTCGGCGCGGTGTTCCTCAAGGGATTCGGCGAGGCCATTGGGATCGCCGTCGTCCTGGTCGCGGTCTACCTGACGTTGAACGCGGTGGTGATCGTCGACGCGCTGTGGCGGGTGGTGACCCATCCGAGCGCGGTCGGGGACTGGACGAGCACGCTGACCACCGGGCACGGCGATCCGCTGATGGTCGTCGCGCTGTCGCTGCTGGTGTTCCCGAAGCTGGCGCTGGGCCTGTCCGGCTTCGAGACGGGCGTGGCGGTGATGCCGCACATCCGGGGGGACCGCCAAGATTCGGAGGATCGGCCGCTGGGTCGGATCCGGGGCGCGCGTCGGTTGCTCACCACCGCCGCCGCCACCATGAGCGTCTTTCTGATCACCAGCAGCGTGACCACCACAGTGCTGATCCCGCCCGAGGCGTTCCAGCCGGGCGGTCCGGCGAACGGGCGGGCGCTGTCCTATCTGGCACACCAGCACCTCGGCCAGGTGTTCGGCACGGCGTACGACCTGTCGACAATCGGGATCCTCTGGTTCGCGGGCGCCTCGGCGATGGCCGGCCTGCTCAACCTGGTCCCCCGCTACCTGCCCCGGTACGGCATGGCGCCGACCTGGGCCCGGGCGATCCGGCCGCTGGTGCTGGTGTTCACCGGGGTGGCGTTCCTGATCACGATCGTCTTCCGGGCAAGCGTCGATGCGCAGGGCGGCGCGTACGCCACGGGGGTCCTTGTGTTGATCACCTCGGCGTCGACGGCGGTGACCCTCGCGGCGCGACGGCGCCGGCAGCGCGGGCGCATGATCGCGTTCGGGATCATCGCTGTGGTGTTCGTCTACACCACTGCGGCGAACGTGGTGCAACGTCCCGACGGCGTGAAGATCGCCGCCTGCTTCATCGGCGCGATGATCCTGGTGTCGGCGCTGTCGCGGCTGATGCGGGCCTTCGAACTGCGGATCGACCGGGTCGATTTCGACCCGGACGCGGCGGCGTTCGTGGCCGAGCGCAGCGGGCGACGGATCCGCCTCATCGCGCACGAACCGGCGCGACGCGACCTGACCGAATACCGCGACAAGCTGGCGCAGACCATGGCGGACAACGACTTCCCCGACGACAGTGACGTCATATTCGTCGAGGTCCACGTCACCGACCCGTCGGATTTCGAGACCGGGCTGCTGGTGCGCGGCAGCGTGGCGCACGACCGGTTCCCGGTGCTCAGCCTGGCCAGCTCGTCGGTGCCCAACGCGCTGGCCGCCCTGCTCCTGGAGATCCGCGACCGCAGCGGACGACGCCCGCACATCTACTTCGAGTGGACCGAGGGTGGCCCGGCCCGCAACGTCCTGCGGTACCTGGCTTTCGGGCAGGGCGAGATCGCCTCGGTCACCCGGGAGATCCTGCGCCGCCAGGAGCCCGACCAGACCCGCCGGCCGCACGTGCACGCCGGCTGACCAGGCGACGGACGGTGAGCATGGTCATATCGGCTGGACGATCGGCCGGGCTCTGCTGCTAGCCTCGGCGCAGGTCATGAGTGCCAGCGCGAAGCCCCGGCTCGCTGGCCGGCAACCCTCCTCCGCGGTGGGGTGCCCCGGGTGAAGACCAGGCACCGGCAGCACGCCGGTGCAAGCGTGGCCTGGCACCCAGGTCAGCACAGACCCGGGAGACCTGATGCACATCCTCAGCACCGATCCACCCGCCCTCGGCGCGCACGTCCGCGCCGGTCGACCCTCGCCGGCACTGATTCGGCGGCGGCACGTGGACATGATGCGAGTGTGCAGCGCCGCCTGTCGCGGCCGCGCAGCGCACTAGCGCACGCCCTCTTTCCACGAACCACACAAGCGGTACGCCCTCATCGGGCGCACCGTCGGCGGCGCACGCCCATGGCCGCCAGACGCGACCCCTCGGAGACACTCATGCGATTCCTTCCTGCCCTGACCCGTGCCGCCGCCGTCGGCGTCGCCGCCATCCTGGCCGCGACCGCGCTCACCGCCTGCGGCTCCGACGATTCGTCGTCCGACGCCGACAGCAACCCGTACGGGCTGATCCAGGCCGGCGTGCTGCGCGCCGGCACGCTGTCGGACGCGCCGCCGAACGTGTACCTCAAGGACGGCAAGTTCACAGGCTTCGACAACGACCTGCTCACGGCGGTCGCCGACAAGATCGGCCTGAAGGTCGAGTTCGTCGGCACCGACTTCTCCGCGCTGTTGTCCCAGGTCAACAACCGCAAGTTCGACGTCGGCAGCTCCTCGATCACCATCACCGAGGCGCGGAAGAAGAACGTCGACTTCGGCAACGGCTACGACTTCAGCTACTTCGGCCTGGACGTTCCGGCCGGTTCGTCGATCACCGGCTTCGACCAGCTCGCCGGCAAGCGGGTCGTCGTGGTGCAGGGCACCGTCCAGGACGACTACGCCACCGCACAGAAGCTCGACCCGGTGCGGGTGCCGGACTACAACGGTGCGATCAACCAGCTCAAGGCGGGCACCGCCGACGCGTGGATCGCCCCGGCGGAGATCGGCGACAAGTTGGCGGCCGACAGCAACGGCAAGATCACGGTGGCGGCCAAGCAGCTCAGCAACGCCCCTACCGCGTACGCCGTGGCCAAGGGCAACGACAAGCTGCGCGAGGCGCTGAACAAGGGCCTCGACGAGGTCATCGCGGACGGCACGTGGAGCCGGTTGCAGTTGCAGTACTACCCGGGCCGGCCGGTCCCGGAGGACTTCAAGCCAGGCAGCGGCACGGTGGCAGTGCCGTCGCCGGCCGTGTCCTGACGACGTACCGGTGACGAGCGAGCAGGGCGGTAGGAGAGGCGACCGATGGATCCGTTGAGCACCCTGTGGGAGACGTTCTTCGACTGGGACGCCATGCGCGAGGCACTGCCCGACATGCTGACGGTCGGGCTGCCCAACACGCTGATCCTCGCGGTCTCCGCCGCCCTGCTCGGCTCGGTGCTGGGCCTGCTGCTCGCCGTCGCCGGCATTTCCCGCAGCCGGTGGCTGCGCTGGCCGGCGCGGGTCTACACCGACGTGTTCCGAGGGCTGCCGGCGGCGGCGACGATCCTGCTGATCGGCGTCGGGCTGGCCCCGCTGGGCATGCAGGTCTGGGGACCCGATCCGTACCCGCTCGGCATTCTGGCGTTGTCGCTGATCGCGTCCGCGTACATCGGTGAGATCTTCCGCTCGGGCATCCAGTCGGTGGAGGCCGCCCAACTGGAGGGCGCGCGGGCTCTCGGCTTCTCCTGGGCCGACTCGATGCGGCTGGTGATCATCCCGCAGGGCATCCGGCGGGTGCTGCCGGCCTGGGTGAATCAGCTCATCGCGCTGATCAAGGACTCCAGCCTTGTCTACTTCCTCGGGCTGGTGGCCAGCCAGCGGGAGCTGTTCCGGATCGGGCAGGACTACGCGGCAAACACCGGCAACCAGTCCGCGCTGCTGCTCGCGGGGCTCTTCTACCTCGCGTTGACAGTCCCGCTGACACACATCGTCAACTGGATCGACAGGCGCCTGCGCCACGGCCGGCCGGCGACCGCGCCGCCGGACGACGACGAGGACGAGTCGGCGCTGGCCGGCAGCACGGAAGGAGACCGGCGATGAGCATCGTGACGACCACATCGGTAAGCCTCGACGCGCGGGACGTCCACCTCGCCTTCGGGCCCAACCGGGTGCTGCGCGGCGTCGACCTGAGCGTGCCGCGCGGTGCGGCGGCCTGCGTGATCGGGCCCTCCGGCTCGGGCAAGTCCACTCTGCTGCGTACGCTCAACCGGCTGATCGAGCCCGACCGCGGCGACGTGCTGCTGGACGGGCGCAGCGTGCTCGGCGACGACCCGGACGCGCTGCGGCAGCGGGTGGGCATGGTCTTCCAACAGTTCAACCTCTTTCCGCACATGAGCGTGCTGCGCAACATCACCCTCGCGCTGCGCCGGCTGCGAAAGCTCGGCGAGGACGAGGCGGTGGCCGTCGCCCGCGCCCAGTTGGAGCTGGTGGGGCTCGCCGGCAAGGCCGACGCCCGGCCGACGCAGCTCTCCGGCGGTCAGCAGCAACGGGTGGCGATCGCCCGGGCGCTGGCGCTGCGACCCCAGGTGATGCTCTTCGACGAGGCCACCTCGGCGCTCGACCCCGAGCTGGTCAAGGGGGTGCTCGCGGTGATGGCCGACCTGTCCTCCGCCGGGATGACAATGGTGGTGGTCACCCACGAGATGGGCTTCGCCCGGCAGGTCGCCGACACCGTCGCCTTCATGGACCGGGGCGTGGTGCTGGAGGCCGGCCCGCCGGAGGCGATCTTCGAGGGGGCCGAGCATCCCCGGCTGCGTCGCTTCCTCGACCAGGTGCTCTGAAGGGCGCTGGGACCGCCCCGCAGGGCGACGTCAGTCCTCGGGGCCACGGCCCAGCAGCCGGATCTCCTCGTTGTCGAGCGCGGCCTGCAACTCCAGCAACACGAGGTCGTCGATCTCCCGGTTGTCGCGCAGCCGGGTGACCTCCCGGCGCTTGTGGGCGAGGACCTCGAGGCGCAGTCGGCGTTCCAGTTGGCGTTCCTCGGCGGTGTCGCCGTCGATCTCGTTGATGTCCGCCAGGTGCCGTTGGTACTCGGCCTGCAAACGGCGTACCGACTCCTCCCGGGCGCCGACCTCGGACGCGATGCGGGGCAGTTCGGCCAGGCCGACCTCGGTGGCCCGCATCTGGGCCCGCCGCAACTCGTCGGCACGTCCGGGGTCGCCGCCCAGTCCCGCCCAGCGCACCACAAGCGGCAGGGTGGTGCCCTGCACCAGCATGATCAGCACGATGACCAGTGCGGTGACGAAGATGATCAGATCGCGTTCGACGACCGGTCGACCGGCGACCGTCATCGTCGGGACGGCAAGCGCGGCGGCGAGCGAGACGGCCCCCCGGAAACCGGCCCAGCCGGCGACGGTCCCCACCCGCCAGCGGGACACTCCCGCGTTCTGGTCGTCCGTCATCCGGCGGCGCAGCAGCATCGCCGATTCGGCGGTCAGGTAGACGAAGAGCAGCCGGGTGCCGACGACTACCGACGTCACCACCACCACGATCACCAGGGCCCGCTGCGGCGACGTGCTGGTGATGCCCCGGACGGCCCGAGGGATCTGCGTACCGAGCAGGACGAACAGCCCGCCGTTGATGAGGAACGTGGACAGGTCCCAGAACGCGTACGCCAGCACCCGGGAGCGGGCGCGGATCACCCGTGGGCCTGCGTAGGCGAGGACCAGGCCGGCGACGACCACCGCGAGCACACCGCTTGCGTGCACCGCGTCGGCGAGCAGGAACGCGGCGAACGGCGTCAGCACGCTCAACGCGCCCTCGCGCAACGGGTCGTCGAGCCGCTTGCGGACCAGCACCACGGCGCCGCCGACCAGCAGACCGGCGAGCACCCCGCCGAGGCTGGCACCGACGAACTCCTCGCTGATGCCCAGGACACCCGGCTCCGCTCCGCCGGTGAGCAGACCCACGGCCACCGCGAAGATCACCAGGGCGGTGCCGTCGTTGATCAGGCTTTCCGCGTGCAGGGTGGTGAGGAGCTTGCGGGGCAGCCGTTTCGCCAGGCCGGTGACCGCGGCGGCGTCGGTCGGCGCGAGAACCGCGCCGAGCACCCACGCGGCGGCGGGGTTCACCCCGAACGCCTGCGCGGTAAGCGACACAGTGACCATCGTGAGCAGCACGAGCACCACGGCGAGCAGCCCGATCACCGGCAGGTTGGCCCGGATCTCGCGCAGGCTGATGGTGAGGCTCTCCCGGTAGAGGATCGCCGGCAGGAAGATCAGCAGCACCAGGTCCGGTTCCAGGGTCAGCTCGGACAGCGGCGGCGTCAGCCCGAGCAGGACCCCGAACGCGATGAGCAGGACCGGCGGGGCGACCCGGTACCGGCCACCGAGGGTGGTGCCGACCAGGACGGTGGCGCCCAGCACCACGATCAGGACAAGCACCTCCACGCGTACCCCCTCGATCCGTGGTCGACGGCGCACACGCCGGTGCTTCCATCTGACCGCACGTCGCCGGCCCGTTCCGCGAGATCCGGTAAGTCACCTCGGGCGCGAGCGTCGGGGACGTTCAGGCGGGGTCGACGGTGGCGCGGGCCCGTGCGGTGACCGCGTGGGCGGTATGGCGGTGGTGCGCCGCCTCCTCGTCGCGGCCCAGGGCGGCGGCCAGATCGGCGAGGTGAGCGGCCACCGGGCCGACGGTGAGCACCCCGCTGCCGGCGGCCAGTTCGGCGGCGGCCGGCCGGAGCGCCGCGGCGACGTCCTCCATGATCGCCCGGTCGTCCACGGCGAGCGCCGCGCGGGCGGTGAGGCAGAGCCGCGCCTCCCGCAGCAGGTCGTGCGGTCCGTCCGGCAGGGCCCGCAGGGCCGCTCGGGCGGCTTCCCGGTCGCCGTCGGCCGCGAGCAGCAACGGTCGGACCCACGGCTCGTGCGGACCCCAGTCGAGGCTCGCCCAGGCCGCGTCGTCCGGCCCGGGGATCGACACACCGCTCAGGCCGAGGACCGGCCGCGTGGCACCGGCCGGCGGGGCGGTGCCGGCCCCGTCGGCGGGAGGCGGGTCGGCCGGCGGTTCGGCCAGACGCAGGCCGAGCAACGCGAGCGGGAGCAGCCCACGGGTCAGACCCGGCATGCCGTCGGCGGGCAGCCGATCGGCCGCCGCCCGGTACGCGTCGGCCGCCGCCGCCCGGTCACCGTCCAGGGCCAGGCGCAGCGCGGCGTACCAGCCGGTGAAGACGCCGACAAGCGGCAGCTCGTACCGCAGCGCGAGGTCGTCGGCGGCGCGGGCGTGCCCGTCGGCGCCGACACGGTCCGCCTGCGCACAGCACGCCTGGACCAGGATGAGGTGGCCCAGCACCTCGAAGGTGACCAGCTGGTGCCGGCGGGCCAGGTCGACAAGTTCGGTGCCGATCCGGGCCCGCTGGGCGGCCTGCCCGACGCGGTCGAAGGCGTGCATGAAGCGCGCGTTGAGCGCGAAGGCCAACAGCCCGGGGTCTCCGGCGGCCCGGGCGATCGTCTCGGCCTCGACGGCGGCCCGGCGACCACTGTCACCGGTGGTGCCGCGCAGCTCCAGCGCGAGCGTGCTCAACAACCGACTGCGCTGCGCGGAGCCGGTCGGGCCGAGCCCGGCCAGGGCCTGTTCGGCGGCGCGGACGATCCGCTCGGAGAGCAGGTCGTCGTCGTTGCGGGTCCAGATGGCGGGCACGTCGAAGCCGGCAAGCACCTCCGCGATCAGACGGGCGTCACCGACTGCCTCGGCGTCGGCGATCGCCTCGGCCCGATACCGCCGCGCCTGCGCCAGCCGGCCGGTCACCGCCAGGGCACGCCCCAGGCCGAGCACCGCGCCCAACCGCTCGCGCCGCTCGGTCCCGCCGGCCCTGTCGTACGCCTCGATGACCTGCGCCCACAACCGGGCCGCCTCGTGCGGATTGCCGTCCCGCTCGGCCAGTTCGGCGGCGGTACGGGCGTAGCCGGCCGCTCGGTGGGCGGCCGCCGGCCCGCCGGCGCGCAGCAGGTGGTGGGCGAGCGCGGCCGGGTCGACGGGCTCGCGTCGTTGCAACGCCTCGGCCACCGCGGCGTGCCAGGCCGCGCGGCGTGGCGCGGACAGGTCGGCGTAGAGCGTGTCGCGGACCAGGATGTGGGTGAACCGTAGCCGTCCGTCGGGCTCCTGCTCGGTCAGGAACCCGGCCCGCAACGCCCGTTCCAGGGCGTCCAGCAGGGCCGCCGGGTCGCCCGTCAGCGCGTCGAGCACCTCCGGGTCGAGGTCCCGGCCGAGCACTGCCGCCTGCCGCAGCACGGTGCGGGTCGGCTCGGGCAGCTGTGCGAGGCGGTGCCGGATGACGTCGCGTACCCCGGGCGGCACCGCCGCGAGCGCGGCGGCACCCTCGGCCGCGTACAGCTGGGCCAGCTCGCGGACGAAGAACGGATTGCCGCCGCTGCGGTGGTGGATCAGCCGGACGGTGGGTGGGTCCAGGTCGACACCGGCGACGACGTGGGCAAGCGTGCCTGTCGCCTCGTCGGCCAGGCCGCCCAGGTACTCCCGCACCGGTTCGAGGCCGGCGGCGCGGGCGAGGGCGGCGGTCAACTCCGGGCTGATCTCGGTGGCCCGGTAGGTGCCGAGGATCAGCACCGGCCCGGTTGCCGGTTGCGGGCCGGTGAGCAGGGCGGTCAGCAGGTCGAGCGTGTCACCGTCGGCGCGGTGCAGGTCGTCCAGGACCAGCAGCACGGGCGCCCGGTCGGCGGCGGCCGAGATCAACGCCGCCACCGCGCGGTGCCTGCGGAACCGGGCCACGGCGGGATCGCCCGGGACGTCCGTTCCGGCCGCCCGGACCGGACCGCCTGCGGGCGGCCCGGCGAGCGCGTCGGTGATCTGTGTCCACGGCCAGGCCGCCGGCGCGCCCTCGTACTCCGGGCTGCGGCCCCACGCGGTGGTCCAGCCCTCGGCGGCGAGTCGCCGGGTCAACGCCTCGGCCAGCGCGGTCTTGCCGGCGCCCGGGTCACCGCTGATCAGTGCGAGCGCGGGTCGGCCGTCGCGGGCAGCGGTCTCGGCGGCGTGTCGCAGCCGATCCAGCTCCGCGTCCCGCCCCACGAACGGCCGTTGCGGCACTGGTCCGGACACGCCTGCCCGCGCCGGTCCGGCCGGGTTGGCCGTGGCGGGGGCGACGGTGAGGTGCGGCGCCTGGGCCAGGATGTCGGCCTCCAACCGCCGCAGCTCCGGCCCGGGGTCCAGACCCAGCTCGGCCACCAGGATGTCGCGGGCCTGGCGCAGCGCGGCCAGCGCCTCACCCTGCCGACCGGCGCGGTACCGGGCCATCGCGAGCAGTCGCCAGGCGTCCTCCCGCAGCGGGTGGCGGGCGAGGTGGGCGGGCAGGTCGGCGGCGGCCTCGTCCGGCCGGCCCAACGCCAGCAGCGCCTCGGCCCGCCGCTCGACGGTAAGCGTCCGCAGCTCGTCCAGCCGGTTGATCTCGGCGATCGCCCAGACCTCGCCCGCGCAGTCGGCGTACGCGGGGCCACGCCAGAGGCCGAGCGCGGCGTCCAACTCGTCAAGGGCCGGCGCGGGCAGCCCCGCCGTCAACAGCCGTCCCGCCTCGCCCACCGCCGCCTCGAACCGCCCGGCGTCGACCGCCTCGGCTGCGGCCCGCAGGACGTACCCGGAGGGCTCCGTCACCAGAAGTCGGGGCGGCTGCCGGGGCGGACGGTCGGGCTCCAGCGCCCGTCGCAGGTCGGCGACGAAGGTCCGGATCGCGCCGACCGCGCCGACCGGCGGGACCTCCCAGAGATCGTCGACGAGACGCTCCACAGGCACGACCCGGTCGCGGGCGATCAGCAGCCGGGCCAGCACCGAGCGCTGCCGAGGCCCCTTGAGCGGGACGGGGCCGTGCTCCGCCACTGCGGTCACCGGCCCGAGCACACCGAATGTCACCGCCGGGGGTGCGGTCGGCTGCCTGGTCATGGCACCAATCTAGGCGGATCGTCGCGGGCGGCCCGGCCGCCGGCACTGATCCGACGCTGACCGGCCACTGATCGCCGCCGCGCAGGCTCGACAGCGTACGACGGCGACGGGCACCGCCCCCGCCGGCCCCGCTCACCAGGAAGGTTCCCCGTGGACCCGAGGATCAACGGTTTCGACTACCGGCGCGTCACCGTCGCCGACGGCGTGACGCTCACCGCCGCCGTGGGCGGTTCCGGACCTCCGATCGTGCTGCTGCACGGCTTCCCGCAGACCCACCTCATGTGGCGTCACGTCGCGGCCGACCTGGCCGCCGACCACACCGTCATCTGCCCCGACCTGCGGGGGTACGGCGACAGCGACAAGCCCGTGGACACCGACGGCAGTGTGTACGCCAAGCGCACCATGGCCGCCGACGTCGTGGCGCTGGCCAAGGCGCTCGGCCACGAGCGCTTCGCGCTTGTGGGGCACGACCGGGGCGCCCTTGTCGCGTTCCGCGCCGGCCTCGACCATCCGGCGGCGGTCAGCCAGCTCGCCCTGCTCGACGTCCTGCCCACGCTTGACATGTGGGATGTGATGCACGGCGTCTCCGCGGCTGTCGGGTTCCACCTGTACCTGATGGCGCAGCCGCCCGGCCTGCCCGAGGAGATGATCGGTGCCAGCCCGGACGCGTTCTTCGGCCACTTCCTGGACGTCTGGACCCGCGATCCCGACGCGCTGCCGGCCGATGTGCGGGCCGCGTACCTGCGCGCGTCCCGGGAGGCGGTCACCTCGATCGTGGCCGATTACCGGGCGTCCGCCGGGGTCGACGTCGCCCACGACACCGCCGACCGGGAGGCGGGTAATCGGCTGCGGATGCCGGTGACCGTGCTCCAGCAGGACTGGGGCGCGGCCCTCGGCTACGACGCCGCAGCGGTGTGGCGGGCGTGGGCGGCGGATCTGGAGCACCAGACGGTCACCTGCGGGCACTTCATGGCCGAGGAGGCGCCGGCAGTGGTGGTCCGGGCGCTGCGTGCCCTGCTGCTGCGGTGATCGATCAGCCAACCCTCATGACGTTCAGTTAAATATCCGACACTGAAAGTAGTCAGTGGCGTGGAGGGGTCGGTGAGCCGGCCCCTCCACGCGCGTGCGCCGCCCAAACGCCCTCCGCAGGGCCTCCAACCGGGCTCTGACCTGCGGAAACACGACGTTACGCAGGTGGACGCAAACCGCCTGCCGGTGATAAACAGGCAGATACCGGCCAGCCAACGGCGGCGAGTCGCTCACCTCCTCGACCATCGACCGTCCACACGTACCGCCTCCACCGGGCGCCCCGCGGTCGCGCGCCAGCAGCAACGGAACGGCCCCGGGCAGGCGGCGGGTGACCACGGTCCTCGACCAGGGAGTTGCCGTGGGAAATCTGCGAAACCGGGCCAAGCACCAGCCGTTCGAGGTGGCCGCGCTTGTCACGACGCCCATCTGTGGTGTCCTACTGATGGCGCTCGACGCCCGACCTCAGTCGGTCGAACTGTCCATGCCGGACGTGGTCCAGCTCGGCTGGGAAGTTTCCCTGATCATCGTCGGCGTCGCCGGGCTGCTGGGCATCCTGTGGCCGGGTCGGCTCTCCACAGGCCTCGGCATCGAGTTCGCGTCCGTCCTGGTGCTCGGCACCATCACCGGCATGTACGCGGTGGCGCTCGTGGCGGTGACGGGCCAGCAGGGCGTCGTCGCGGCGTCGTTGATCAGCGCGGTGCCGGCGGGGTCGTTCTGGCGGGCCGCCCAGATCGCCGCCGACCTGCGCTGCCTGGCCTACAGCCACCAGTGCGCGACCCATCAACAGGTCGTCGGAGGTGTCACGTGATCTCAGCACCCGCCCCCGAGGCGCCGCACTGGGTGCAGGTGCTCCTCAGCCTGCTCGGCATCCTCGGCGGAACCACAGGCCTCGCCGCCATCGCCACAGTCGTGGTGCAGCGCGGCAAGTTCAAGGCCGACGCGGCCGACACCCTCACCGAAGCCGCCCTGACCCTCGTGCAACCGTTGCAGACCCGGATCACCGAGTTGGAGGGTCAGGCGATAAGCGCCCGATCGGAGCTGGGGCTGCTGCGCGAGCAGGTCAACCAGCTGCAGTTCGTCGTCCGGGTGCTCACCCGCACGCTGGACCGGTGGCGGGCGGCGATCCGGGCGCCCGACGCGACCCTGCGCAAGGTCCGGACCGTCGTCGCCGAGTCCGACAGGCAACCCGAAGGCTCATGACCTGTCCCCGGGCTCGCGATCCGCGCGGCGACGGTCCAGGTCGCGCAGCCGTCCGGCGAGGTCGCACACCGCCGCCCGGAACTCGGGGTCGGACTCCCCCGGGTGGTGGCCCCGCACCGGCGGCGGGTGGTGCTCGCCCGGCGCCGGCGACACGTCCCGTGGGTCCCGCAAGCGACTGTCGACCCGTCCGGCCGGGTCGGCGGCGTCGGCCGGTGGATCCCCGGGCCGGTGCGCGACGAAGATCCAGCCGCCGACCGGGTCGGTGTCGCGCCACAGGTTGACCCACCGCCAGCCGACCCGCTCCCCCACCTCGCGCAGCACTTCCACACCGAGATACGCCGGGAACAGCCGCGCGTACAGGCGGTCCAACGGGGAGCCGTAGGTGAGCAGCGCGACCCGTCGACGCACCCGCGCCGGAAGCCGCAGCACCGCCAGGGCCAGCAACACCGAGCCGTGGCTGTGCCCGCAGAGCAGCACCCCTGTGTGTCGCTCAGCCAACCGGGTGATCCGGTCGACAAGCTCCGGCACCGCCCGGTCGGCGTAGCTCGGCGGGGCGAACGGGTGGGCCGTGCGGGGCCAGAACGTGCCCAGGTCCCACAGGATCCCGACGTGCCGGCGGAACCACGTCGTCCGGTAGGCGAACACACCGCCCAGCACCAGGGCGACCACCACGCCGGCGACGAGATAGCTGCCCAGGGCGAGGCCGACGCCGACGGACCCGGCGGACAACCCGAGCACCTGCTCGGCCAGCCGGTCCGGTTCGAGCCCGAACAGCCCCGGCACGCTCGTGCCGAGGCCGACCACCGCGAGCAGGGCGTACGTGACGGTGAGCAGCCCCAGCCACTCGGTGATCCGGGCCCGCGCGATTGTCGCCGTCACCTGCCGCAGTCGTCCGCCGGCCACGGAGGGCGCGACCGGGAAGTCCCGCGCGGTGATCGCCTCCGCCGCGCGCCACCGGCGTCGCCACGACAACAGCAGCAACGCGCCGCACAGCACCGCCGCCGAGGCGACGTGCAGAAAGAAGGCCAGGATCGTCCACCGGTACGCCCGCGGCGGCCCACCATCGCCCCGGTAACCGCCGAGCAGGTCCCCGGTCTGATAGACGAGGTTGGCCGAGAACGCACCTGCCAGGCCGACCGCGAGGGCCGCCACGACCGCCGCGCCGAGCCCACCCGAGAGGGCCGACCGACCGCTCCAGCCGGACGGCCGCCACAGCACCACACCACTCAACGCCACAAGCAACGCCATCTGGCTCAGCAACGCAACGGCGACGATCTGGTCATAGCCGGGCAGCCCGGCCGACGACGGCCACCCGCGCGAGTCCATGGCGACTGTCACGAGGGTGGCGACGCTCAGGGCGTACGCCATCACCCGCGTCGCGTGGGCGACCCGGGTGACGCCGCGCTCGACCCGCATCCCGCCGAGCCGGCCCCCGGGTACGGCGACCAGACCGGCGCCGACCAGCAGCACCACGACGGCGAGCGCCAGCAGCGTGGACGTCCAGGCCGTCGCCCCGCCCGCCGACCGGGCCACGAGCAGCAGCACGTCCAGCACGACGAGCGCGACGGCGATGTGGATCACGCGCAGCCGTCCCACAGTCGGTTCGACTGCCACCTGCGGGATGTCGGCCGCTCGGGGCCGCCGGGTGCCGAGCAGGCGCAGGAAGGCGACGGCGGCGATCGGCAGCAGCGCCAGCACCGCCAGCCGCTGCCCGACCTGTCGGTCGTCGAGCCCGGCCAGGGTGTCGAACGGGCCACGGCAGCCTGCCGCGCCGAGACACCTCCAGGCGAGCAGGTCGAGTGCGACACCTGCGGTCGACAGCACGTACAGCGTGGTGAGGTTGAGCGCGAGGAGCCGGCACAGCACGGTGACCGCCGGCCCACGGCGCCGGCCGACCGGCCGCATCCAGACCGCCACGTTGCTGAGCATGAACGGCAGCAGGAAGACCAGGGACAGCGTGCGGGCCACGGTGCCCGACGGCAGATCACCCCACCGGTACGCCTCAAGCGTCACGCCGTCCGGGCTGGTGCCGTCCGGCGGATCGGGGCGGTGGAAGCCGCCGTGCTCGTCGCCGGCGACCTGCCGGACGTGCGCCCGGTCGAGGATCCGCTCCGGTCGTGCCCCCGACACGCCGTGCACCCGCAACTCCACGATGTCGCCCCGCCGTGCCGGCCCCTCAGGCATCGGCCCGCTACGCACGGCGCCGCTTGTCGACCACGTCGCTTCCGTCGGCTGTCTCCCGCCTCCACAGGCCGGGCATCGCGTCGAGCAGGACGATCAGGAGCAGCAGCACGGTGATGACTGCGCTGGCGGCGAGCTGCGACAGCCGTATGCTCGCGATCCCGCCCACGATGATGACCGGCACACCGATCAGCCGAGCCCAGGGCAGGTTGGAGTCGACAAGCGTCGAGAGCAGGATCCGGCCGGTCAGGAACAGCGCCGGGCCGACGACACCCACGACCAGGTGCCCCTGATCGCGCAACGCCGGGTCCTCGATCGTCATCTCCACGGCGACGGAGGTGGCCAACACGCCCGCGATCATGACGAGGTGCAGGTAACCGGCGAGGAGCGCCAGCTTGCTGCCGGGCGGGCCGGCCGCCTGGATGGCGATGCCCACCCGCCCGCCGGCGGGCACCAGGTAGAGCCGGGCGAGGGCAGCCGCCGTCACGACCGCCACGACGAACGCCGTGGTGCGCTGCCGATCGAAGCCGGCGTCGCTGTAGGTCACGCCGGCCATCAGGATGAGCTCACCAAGCGCGATGATGAAGATCTGCTGGTAGCGCTCGGAGAGATGGTCGCCGTTGACCTGGAGGTCCGACCACGAGCTGCGGCCGAGCTTCGGCGTCGGCCAGCGCAGCCGCGCCAGGCCGTACTCCATCAGCAGGGCAAGCGCCCAGAGCACCTCCCGTGCCCGGGCGACCACCGCGCCGACGATCCACAGCACGCCGGAGACCGCGAACCAGATAGCCACGCGCGCGGTCCGCAGCCGCGCGGGGTGCCCCCACAGGGCCGGCAGCAGCAGCGCCGCCCGGCCCAGGTGGATGGCGACGTAGGCGACAGCGAACACGAGGGCGTGCTTGTCGAACGCGGTCGGCACGGCGGCGGCCATGAACAGGCCGCCGAACATCACCCAGAGCAGCAGGACGACGATCAGCGGGGCGCGCGGGTCGAACCAGTCGGCCGACCAGGCGGTCACGAACCACACCCACCAGATCGCCGCCAGCAGCAGCAACACCTGAAAGCCGCCGCGGATGCTGAGGTCGTCGAGGATCGCCCGGGACAGCCGGGTCAGCGCGAAGATGACGGTCAGGTCGAAGAAGAGCTCCAGGAACGACGTGCGGCGAGGATTTTCCCGCCGTTGCAGCAGCCGCGCCGGAAGACCGCTCGCCATTCGCCGTCCTCCCCGGGCCGCAGCCGACGTCGCCGCCACAGTCGTACCACCCATGGGGAGGTGCCCGGGGTGATTCCGGCGGGCCGCCGGGACGCTTCGCTAGCCGGCCTGCCCGCTGGACGCCCGCTCGGCGACAACCACCGAGATGCCGTCGAGGACGCGTTGCAGGCCGAACTCGAAGGCGTACTCCGGGGCGTACGCGGCACCGTGCTGCTGACCTGCCGCCGTGCCGACCCGCGAGGCGGTGGGGAACTTCTCGGCCGTCAGGAACGTCTCCAGCCACGGCGCGTGCGACTGCCACCACTGACCCTCGGTCAGGCCGGTCTCCCGCTCCAGGTCGAGAACCTCCGACGCGGCGCGTGCGGCGCTCTTGACGTGCCCGAGGACGAGGGTGAGCACCGCGTCCATCTCCACGTCGGTGAGCCCGATGTCGGCGACCGCGCCGAGTTCGTGGTCGTACTTGGCGACCAGGTGGGGACCGAGCACCGGCCGGGTCGTCTCGGCCCGCAGCATCCAGGGGTGGCGCTGATAGAGCGCGAGATTGTCGCGGGCGATCCGCTCCAACCGGGCCCGCCAGTCGCCGGGGACGGGAGTGCGGGGCATCTCGCCGTACGCGGTGTCGATCATGACGTCGACGAGTTCGGCCTTGCCCGGCACGTACGTGTAGACGGACATCGTGCCGACGTCCAGCGCCTCACCGACCCTACGCATGGTCAACGCGTCGAGGCCCTCGGCGTCGGCGATCTCGATCGCGGCGCGGACGATCCGGTCGACGGTGAGCCCCGGCCCGGCACTGCGGCTGGTCGGCTCCCGGGTGCGCCACAGGATGGCCAGACTGCGGGCCGGACCCGCGGTCGCCTTACGCTGACTCGCCATGATCCGGCCATCCTAACAACGTGCCCGTACGCCGTACGTCACCCGGAGCCGGGTCAGACGCCTTCGCGATCGTCGCTGAGTGTCGGGCCTGCGGCCGCCGGCAGCAGGTGGAGGATCTCCGGCGCACCCTCGGTCAGTTCCTGGACCCGCCGCTCGGCCGCACGGTCCTCGGCCGTCAACCGGCCGCCGTGCTGGCGCAGGTGCTCGCCCCAGGACGGCACCAGGTACACCTCGACGAACAGGTTCTCCGTCTCGGCCGGCCGGAACAGCCCCCATCGCATCGCGCCGGTCCGCTGCCGGGCACCGCGCACCACGTCCATCGCGGCGAGGAACGCCTGCGCACGTTCCGGCCGCACCCTGTAATTCACGGTCACCAGCACCGGCCCGACCCCCGGATCCGGCTCGTACACCAGGTCCAGTTGCGGCCAGTAGACCGCCGGTTGCCGGTTGTCCGTGCGCAGGTCCGGCAACGGCCAGAGCCGACTCGTCACGGTGCCGAGCAGCATGACCGCCGCCGCAGCCAGATAGGCGAGCACCAGCCCGCCCAGGTCGGCGACCAGACCCCAGACGAGGGCACCGGCAGCCTGCCCGCCGGCGAAGAAGATCTGGTAGACGGCCAACCCTCGGGCTCGTACCCAGCCGGGCAGGAAGAGCTGCATCTCGGCGTTGATGTTGGCCAGCACCGTCACCCAGGCCATCCCGGCGGGCAACAGGGCGACGAGCACAAGCGGCACCACACGTACCGTGCCGACCACTGTCAACGCGATGGTGAACAGCGCGCCGGAGATCAGCAGCAGCTGGTTGGCCGACAGTCGGGTGCGGAAAACGGACAGCAGGAATCCACCTCCCACCGCGCCGACCCCGAGGGCGGCCAGCAGCAGCCCGTACCCGCCGGAGCCCAACCCCAGCCGTCGATCCGCCACGAGCGGCAGCAACGCCCACAACGAGCTGGCCGGGACGACGAAGACCATGGAACGGCGCAGCAGCCGGCGGGCGATCGGTGAGTGACGTACGAAGCGGCTGCCGGCGCGCAGCGCGGCGGTGAACCGCTCGGGCACCTCGACGGCGCGGGTGTTGCCGGGCCGCCAGCGCCACAACGCGTACGCGAAGATGCCGAACGCCACAGCGTTCAGCGCGAAGACCGGGGCGACGCCGGTCTGGGCGATGAGCACGCCTGCCACCGCCGGTCCGACGGCCCGCGCGGCGTTCACGCTTATCGAGCCGAGAGCCGACGCCGAGCGCAGGTGCTCCTGCGGCACCAGCTCCGGAATCACCGCCGCCCAGGCCGGCAGGGTCAGCGCCTGCCCGACCCCGAACGCGAAGGTGAGGGTGAGCAGCAGCGCCGGCGGCATCCGGTCGGTAAAGGTGAGCACTGCCAGCACCGCCGCCACCGCGACCAGGAACAGCTGCACGGAGATCAACAGGTGCCGACGGTCGAAGCTGTCGGCCAGCACCCCGGCGGGCAGCGCCAGCAGGAGCACCGGCAGCAGGCTGGCGGTCTGGACCAGCGCGACGAGCGTGGAGGCGTTGGCCTGGTGGATGAGCAGCCACTGCGCGCCGACGGTCTGCATCCACGTGCCGACGTTGGCGGCGAGCAGAGCCAGCCAGAGATTGCGGTAGGCAGCGATGCGCAGGGGCGCCCAGGCGGGGGCCGGACGCTCAGCGGGTCCGGCCGCGGCTGTCACCGCCGCCCGTCCGCGCGCAGCCGGCGCCCACCGCCGACCACCACAGACGTTCCTGCACCCATGTCTCTCCATCCGCGACCTGAGGGCGTGACGGCACCTTCTTCCCGTTTGTCGTCATGCCACACCCGGCGGGGTTCGTATCGACGACAGGTGGCACAGGTAGGCCTGGGCATACCTCGGTTGGGGATCTGGACGGCTGGGGTGCCGGGCCGTCGGCGAATAGCGTCTGCGGCATGACCTCGGAACACAGTCGTCACCTGGCCGAGGCGCTGCGCCGCCGCGACTGGCTGGTGTCCGCCTGGCCCTGGCGAGCGCTTGCCTACCTGATCAGCACAGTGCCGGTCGCCGGCGTGCTCGCCGTCGGGCTTCTCGTCATCGGCGCGCCACTGCTTGCCGCCGTCAACGCGCTCCGGCAGCACGGCCGACCGCCGGATCTCCCCCTCATGCTGTTCCTGGCCGTCGGCAGTCTCACACTGCTGGCGCTGGCGCCGATCGTGAGCTTCCCGGTCGCCGTCGTCGAACGCTGGCGGCTCGGCCTCGTGGACGGCCGCCCTCTGCCGGCGCCGCGGTGGACCGGCCTGGCCGCCCGCTACCGCAGCGCTGCCGGCTGGCGTGAGGTGGCGTACCTGTTCTGGCTGGGCGGGATCGCGCCCGTCGCGTACTGGGTGTTCCTGCTTCTGGTGCTCCTCGACCTCGGGTTGATCGCGAGCCCGTGGCTGGCGTTCGACAGCACGTCCGAGTCCGGCGACGCCGCGCAGGTGATAGTCGTCTGGGGCACGGTGGACACCGCTGGCGAGGCCATCCCGTACGCGATCGTGGGTGTGCTGCTCGTTCCCGTGCTCTGGTACGCGGCAGGGCTGCTCGCCGCCGGTCAGGCCGCGGTGGCCCGGTGGATGCTGGCCCGGCCGGTCGACGCGGCCGCGCTGCGCGAGGTCGCCCGGTCCCGGACCCGGCTTGTCGGCGCGTACGAGGCCGAGCGACGCCGGATCGAGCGCGACCTGCACGACGGCGCGCAACCCCGGCTGACAAGCCTCACGCTCCAGTTGGGCCTGGCCCGGCTGGACTTGGCAGAGGACTCCCCCGCCGCCCGGCCGCTCGCGGTCGCGCACGACCAGGCGAAGGGCCTGATGGTGATGCTCCGGCAGTTGGTGCACGGCATCCGCCCGCAGAGCCTCACCGATCTCGGCCTCGCCGGCGCCGTCCGGGAACTTGCCGACGCGGCTCCTGTCGCTGTCACCGTCTCCGCCGACCTGGACGGGGAGTTGCCGGAGATCGTCGAGACCACCGCTTACTTCGTGGTGTCCGAGGCGCTTGGCAACGTGGTCCGGCACGCCGGGGCGACCCGCGCCCAGGTCCGCCTCAGCCGGGCCGACGGCGATCTCGTCATCGAGGTGTCCGACGACGGACGCGGCGGCGCCGACCCGTCCCGGGGCACCGGCCTGACCGGTCTCGCCGACCGGGTCGCCGCCGCCGATGGGCGGCTGCTGCTGGCCAGCCCACCCGGTGGGCCTACCCTGATCCGGGTGGAGCTGCCATGGCCCCGGTGACTGTGGTGCTCGCCGAGGACGAGGTGCTGTTGCGGGAGGGCCTTGTCGCGCTGCTGACCCGCTTCGGCTTCGAGGTGTGCGCCGCCGTCGGCTCCGCGCCCGAGTTGCTGGACGCGGCGCGCACGCACCAGCCGGATCTGGTGCTCACCGACATCCGGATGCCGCCGGACCGGCGCGACGACGGGCTGCGTGCGGCAGTCGCGCTGCGCGCCGAGCGACCCCGGCTCCCGGTGGTGGTCCTCAGCCAGTACGTGCAGACCGGGTACGCGGCGGCGCTGTTGGACAGCGGCGACGGCCAGCGGGTGGGCTACCTGCTCAAGGACCGGGTGGCTGAGGTCACCGAGTTCGTCGACACGCTGCGCCGGGTCACCGCCGGCGGCACCGCAATCGACCCGGACGTGGTGCGGCAACTGCTGCACCGCCCGCGCGACCCGCTGCGCGCCCTCTCCAATCGGGAACGTGAGGTGCTGGCGCTGCTGGCCGAGGGCCGGTCCAACGCGTCGATCGCCGCCCGACTGCACGTCACCGAGGCGGCGGTCGGCAAGCACGTCGGCAACATCCTGTTGAAGCTGGACCTGCCGCCGAGTGACGACACCAACCGCCGCGTGCTCGCCGTTCTCACCTATCTGCGCGCCGACCCGGCCGGCTGACCAGCACCGGGGCCGGATCACGCCTCCTGCCGCAGCGCGTAGATTCGACAGGCGGTGCCGCAGCCACTCGGGCGCGGGCCGGGGAGGAGCACGGCATGTCGGAGGCGTTGCGGGTCGGTCTGCTGGGGTACGGGTTGGCGGGGCGGGTGTTCCACGCGCCGCTGATCGCCGCGACGCCGGGGCTGCGACTCGACGCCATCGTGACCCGCGACCCGCAGCGGCGCGAGCAGGCCCGCCAGCACTTCCCGGACGCCCGGCTTGTCGACGACGCCGCCGAGCTGTGGCGTACACCGGAGGCTCTGGACCTTGTCGTGGTGGCGACGCCGAACCGGCAGCACGTGCCGATGGCGCGGGCGGCGCTGGCCGCCGGTCTGCCTGTCGTCGTCGACAAGCCGCTCGCCCCGACCGCCGCCGAGAGCCGCGCGCTCGTCGACGAGGCCGCGGAGCGTGGGGTGCCGCTGACGGTGTTCCAGAACCGGCGTTGGGACGGTGACTTCCTGACCGCCCGTCGCCTGGTGGAGCAGGGCGAGCTGGGGCGGGTGCTGCGCTTCGAGTCCCGCTTCGAGCGGTTCCGGCCGACGATCAAGCCGGGCTGGCGCGAGCTCGCCGGCCCCGAGGAGGCCGGTGGTGCCCTCTTCGATCTCGGCGCCCACCTCGTCGACCAGGCGGTGCAGTTGTTCGGTCGGGTCGAGCGCGTCTACGCGGAGGTGGACCGTCGCCGTGCCGGTGCGGCCGTCGACGACGACGCCTTCGTGGCGTTGACCCACGCCAACGGGGTGCACTCGCACCTGTGGATGGGTGCGGTGACCGCTCAGCTCGGGCCTCGGCTGCGGGTGCTGGGCGACCGGGCCGGCTACACGACGTACGGCCTCGACGTGCAGGAGGCAGCGCTGCACGAGGGTGGCCGACCGGACCAGCCGGGCTGGGGTGAGGTCGGTCCGGAGCGGTACGGCCTGCTCGGCGTCGACGGCGACCTGCGCCCGGTGCCGACCGAGCCCGGGGCGTACCAGAACTTCTACGAGCAGGTGGCGGCGGCATTGCGCGACGGCACGCCGATGCCTGTGGACCCACGGGACTCGGCTGCCACGGTCGAGCTGATCGAGTTGGCGCACCTGTCGGCCACCGAGGGTGTGACGCTCCCGGTCCCGATCGCCTGATCGTCGTCCGCAGCACCGGTGCCCGGGTGACGTGGACACCGGGCCGGCCGGCTAGCGCGCCGGGCTGGAGCCCAGGAGCGTTGCCGGCCCGGCCCGGTGCCGGATCAGCGCTGCTTCAGCTCACGCCAGGATGGGTGCGTGCCGCGCCACGCATCGGCGAGGATGGCCGCCGAGGCCCGGCTTGGGCACTGCTGCACCCGCTCACGACCCGACGCCCCACCGATCTGGGCGCGGACCTCCCAACCCTGCCCATCAGTACGGATGTACACGTCCCGGCGCCCGCGCGGAGTCGTGTCTCCGTTCCACCAATGCTCCTCGACCTTCATTCGCCGACCGTATAGCAAATTTTGCGCGGAGGGTACGGCGCAGGAATGGCCAGAACGGGGCAAGGAGAACAAGTCGGGCGTAAATCCGGCGCAGTGTTAACGGTTAGCAACCTTCCAACGGGCGACCCTCCTCCACCTGAGCGCCAGCTCAGACGACGACGGCCCCATTCACCAACCCGGATCGGGGTGGGGGGTCAGGTCCGGGTGGTGAGCAGGTAGTCGTCCGCCTCCGGGCTCCAGCGCAGGTCGACAGCACCACTTGTGGCGGCGGCCTTGCAGAACTGGAGGAAGCTGCGGTAGCCGAGTTTCTTCTCACTGAAGTCGGGACGGGCGCGACGCAGTTGGTTCTTCAGGCCGGACAGCGCCACCGGGTTGCCAGCGCTGCCGAGGTCGCCCACCACGCCACGGAGCAGACCGAAGGCCACCTCCCGGTCGCCGTGCTCGGGCAGCGAGACCTCAGGGTCGCCCTTCGCCGGGCCCTCCGCCAACTCGACCACGTTGTGCTGGGCGAGGTGGCGCAGCAGCTCGCCGAAGGTGCGGAAGCCGTAGTCGGACTCACTGAATGTCGGGTCCTTGCGCAGCAGGGTCCGCTTGAGCCGGGAGGCGGTCACCTCGCCGCTGGCGCTGCCCTGCAACCCGGCCACCGTCTGGGCCACCAGCACGGCGAGGGCGTCCACGTCGCGGCCGGGCTCCTCCCCCGCCGGCCGACCCTCCGCCTCCTGCTCCCGCTCCTCCTGCTCCGGCTCGGGCGGTCGCTGGCCGGGCCCGGGCTGCCGGACCGGGCGGCCCCGCCGGCTGGAGGTCGGCGGGATGTCCACGCCCTCCAGCCGGTCGTAGTAGAGGAACTCGTCGCACGCCGGGGGGAGCAGCGCCGAGGTCGACCCCTCGACGCCGACGCCGATGACCTTCTTGTTCAGCTCGCGGAGCTTGTGCACCAGCGGGGTGAAGTCGCTGTCACCGCTACAGATGACGAACGTGGAGATGTAGTCACGCTCGAAGGCCAACTCGATCGCGTCCACTGCCATCTTGATGTCGGCCGCGTTCTTGCGGGAGGCGCCCATCCGCTGCGGGATCTCGATCAGCTCCACGTGGGACCGGGTGAGCATCCGGCGGTCCTCGTCGAAGAACGACCAGTCGGCGTACGCCCGCCGCACCACCACCCGCCCCCGCTCGGCCAGCGCGTCGGCGATCGGCCGGAAGTCGAAGGCCGCGCCGCCACGATTGTCGCGGGCCCCCAGCGCGAGGTTCTCATAGTCAAGGAAAAGGGCGATCCGGTCTTCTTGCTCCACGCGGCACAGCCTACGCCGGGCGGGTGCGGCCGGGGCGCACCCGTAGAACGACACCTCAACTCGCCGAAGGTCCATTTTTTGCAGTCGAGCTGTCTGTTCTTTTCGCTACTCGATTGCGGTCTTGCAGCGCTATGTTCGGTGCTGGCATCATAACGATCAATGTCGGGCGCGGGGGAAGCGCCGGACGGGCCTCCCACCACCACCCACAGAGGAGTGTCACCGATGTTTCGGATGTCGATGCCAGCGCGGGGGCGCCCAGGCCGGTCGGCCTTGACCGCCGTCACCCTCGCGACCGCCGTCGCCCTGCTCGTCACCGGCGGGTCCACAGTCGCCGTCGCCGGGCCGCCCTCGTCCACCGCGCGGCCGGTGGTCACCCGGGCCGCCCTCGACCCGGCGCTCGTCGCCGGACGCGGCGCCGACGTCGACTTCGTCGAGCAGGAGGCCGAGAACGCCCGCACCAACGGCACCGTCATCGGCCCCGACCGGTCCGCCTACACGCTGCCCTCCGAGGCGTCCGGCCGCCGGGCGGTCCGGCTCGCCCCCGGCCAGTACGTCGAGTTCGTCCTGCCCCGCGCGGCCAACGGCATCACCGTTCGGTACAGCATCCCGGACGCGCCGGCCGGCGGTGGGATCACCGCGCCGCTGCGGGTCGCCGCCAACGGCACGCACCTGCGCACCATGACGCTCACCTCGCAATATTCGTGGCTCTACAACCAGTACCCGTTCTCCAACGACCCCCGCGCCGGGCTGCTGCACCCCGACTGGTGGATCACCGAGTGCCAGTGCGTGCCGGCGGCCACCACGCCGTACCCGAGCATCAGCACGCCGTTCCGGCCCACCCACTTCTACGACGAACAGCGACTGCTGCTCGGACGCACCTACCGGGCCGGCGACACGATCCGGCTCACCGCGCCGACCGGCACCGCCGCCGCCTGGACGGTCATCGACCTGCTCGACTCCGAACTGGTCGCGCCACCGCGCATCCGACTGCTCGCGGCGAACGTGCTGGCCTTCGGCGCCGACCCCACCGGCCGGCGGGACTCCGCCGACGCCCTGGACCGGGCCATCGCCCTCGCCCGGCGCGCCCACCTGAAGGTCTACATCCCACCGGGCACCTACCAGGTCAACAGGCACATCGTCGTGGACGACGTGACAATCGAGGGCGCCGGCAACTGGCACACGATCATCAGGGGGCGCGAGGTGGCCCTGCCGACGCCCGCGCCGGACGGCTCGGTGCACACAGGCGTCGGCTTCTACGGCCGCGACGCCGCCGACGGCGGCAGCCGCAACGTCCACCTCTCCGGCTTCGCCATCGAGGGCGACGTCCGGGAGCGCATCGACACCGACCAGGTGAACGCGATCGGTGGCGCGATGAGCGACTCCACGATCGACGGCCTCTACCTGCACCACACAAAGGTCGGCGTGTGGTTCGACGGGCCGATGCGCAACGTACGCGTCACCAACAACATCATCGTCGACCAGATCGCCGACGCGCTCAACTTCCACACCGGCGTGACCGACTCGCTCGTCGCGCACAACTTCGTCCGCAACACAGGCGACGACGGCCTGGCGATGTGGTCGGAGAAGACGGCGAACGCGCGCAACACGTTCGACCACAACACAGTGCAGTCCCCGACGCTCGCCAACGGCATCGCCATCTACGGCGGCACCGACACCACCGTCTCCAACAACCTCGTCGCCGATCCGGTCCGCGAGGGCAGCGGCCTGCACGCCGGGTCGCGCTTCGGCGCCGAGCCGTTCACCGGGCACCTGCGGTTCACCAACAACACGACCGCCCGCGCCGGCACGTACGAGCTGAACTGGAACATCGGTCTCGGCGCCATCTGGATCTTCGCCCTGGACCGGAGCATCGGCGCGAGCATCGAGGTGACCGGCGACGCGTACCTCGACAACACCTACAACGCGATCATGCTGGTGAGCGACTGGCCCGTGAAGGACCTCTACTCGATCAGCAACGTGCGGTTCCGCGACATCCGCATCGACGGCACCGGCACCTCGGTGGTCAGCGCCCGCTCGGCGGGGTCGGCGTCGTTCGCCAACGTGGACGCCCGAAACATCGGCGCGGTAGGCGTCAACAACTGCGGGTCGTTCCACTTCACACCTGCCGGATCGGAGTTCACGCTCACCGACCTCGGCGGCAACGACGGCGGCTGGCTCGCCCCGTGGCTGCTGCCCAACACCATCACCTGCGACGACCGGCCGCCGGTCTCGCCGCCGCCGCCTCCGTCGCGGTGGTGAACGCGGTGGGCGGCCCGATCTCGTCGGGCCGCCCACCGCACGGCTTCTCCGACCGCCCCGACGTCAGAGCGTCCGGGCGTACGCCAGCGGCACGATCGTCGGCTGCCCGTCCCAGTTGCCGCTCAGGGTGGCACCGGCCGCACCCACGGCCCCGTCCGTCGCGGGTCGGCGGACCACTACCAGCTCGACGGAGTCGGTGAAAATGACAGCGCTGGCCCCGTCGACCACCCGACGGATGTCGCCGACCGGGCGCACGCTCGTGTCCCCCGCGCCGCTGGCGACGACGGTCATCGTCGGCTCGCGCACCTCACGCCGGCCGTCGACCTCGAAATACTGCTCCGCCTGACCGGTGCCGGCCAGGATCGCGTGGGCCAGCGCCGCCGCGTAGACCGGGTCGCCGCAGCCGTCGTACACCCAGCGCGGGCCGAGCGCCGAGTGCTCGGTGGTGCCCACCAGCCACTCGTCGGCGCCGTCGAGGGGCGCGCCACGGTAGGTCAGCGGCACCTGGTGCACGGCCCCGCCGGGGGCACCGACAAGCATCGTCTCGATGCCCACCGAGCCGGCCGGGTCGTCGAATCGGTAGGCGCCCGCGCTCACCACGTCGACCCCGGCCGGCCCCTCGTACCACTGTCGGCCGGGCAGCCAGGTCGTCAGCAGGTCGAGCTTCGTGGGGCGCAGCGTCGCCCGGTGCAGCAGTGCCATGTCGAGAGCCTAGGTCAGAGGGCCGCGCACGGGTTGCCGTCCACCGTGCAGCCCACCGGCTCCCTGGCCTTGGGCCGGCCGTCCCGCACGTCGAAGCGGATCGTCCGTGACCCGCCCGCCGGCACGGGCGGCCCGCTGAAGGTGATCGCCCGCCCGTCCTGCCGCCAGTCCGCGCCGTCCACGTCGTCCACGCTGCTGCCCTCGGCGAGGGTCACCACCACCGACCACTGCTCCGCAGGTGCTCTGCCCGGATTGGCGACCACCACCTCACCTGTGTAGCCGAACAACCGGCCCTCGATGCCGTAGCGGGCCGTCAGCGGCGGCGGGGGCGGCGGCGCGGTCGTGGGCGTACTCGATGGTTTCGCCGTCGGAGTGCGGCTCGGGCTTGCGGTGGGCGATGCGACGGTCCGGGACGGGCGCGCCGACGGTGTCGCCTTCGGCGGTGCGCTGGGCGCGACCGCCGCGGCGGTCGACTCCGGCGCCGACGGCGACGCCGAGACCGCCGCGGCGGTGTTCTTCGGCCCGTCCGGGCGCGTCATCCACGCCACCAGACCCGCCACGAGGACGACCCCGACCAGCGCGGCGACAAGCGCCCAGCGACGACGGCGGGCCCGGGCGGGGCCGCGCGCGCCGATCATCGGTAGCTCGGTAGTCATCCCGGCGTCGTCGCGACGCAGGTCGACCTGTTGGAACGCGAGCCAGTCGAGAATGGCCGGCAGGCGCACGGTCAACGCCTGACGGAGCTGCTGCTCGCGCGGCTCGTGCTGCTCGGCCGACCAGGAGCCGTGCGTGGGGACTTCCCGAACGGTCAGCCGGCTGCCCTGCCTGGTGGTGGCGATGACGCAGGTCAGCTCGGTGAGCCGGCCGGCCTCGTCGCAGCGCAGCTCCAGCAGCTCCGGCACCCGCCGCTCGGTCACCTCGACCTCGACGTTGGCATCGAAGCCGGGCAACCCGGCGGTGTGCAACAGCAGCCGGTCCGGCACTCCCTCGACCATGTCGGCCTCGGCGAACCACCGGCCGATCAGCTCCCGATCGGTCAATGCGAGCCAGACCCGGTCGGGCGGGTGGGACAGGTCGACGTGCGCGTCGATCTCGATCACGGCGAGACTCTAACGGGTTGCCCACCCGGTGCGTCCCGCCCGCCCGGGGCCGACCGCCGGTCGCCTGGTCAGCCCCAGCGGGTCGACCGCTCGACCGCCGCCGTCAACGCGGCCCGCGCACCGGCGCTGACCCCGGCGACCACCTGCGCCGCCGGCACGTCCCGGGCCAGCGGGTGGGCCTGTCCGGCCCACAGGTTGGCCACCGAGGCGTCCTGGTCGCGCCGGGCCGCGGCGAGCAGCGGGCGGGTCAGGTGCAGCACCTGCGGGTAGCCGGTCGGTGCCGCCGGGTCGTGCTCCCGCAGGAAGGCGTTGACCACACCCCGGGCGCGCTTGCCGGTGTACGCCCGCGTCAACGCGGTAGGCGCGGCGCTGGCCACCGCCGCGCGGTGCAGGTGCGAGCTGCCCGCCTCCGGGCAGCACAGGAACGCCGTGCCGAGCTGCGCGGCAACGGCACCGGCGGCCAGCGCCGCCGCCAGAGCCGGGCCGTCGGCGATGCCACCGGCGGCCACAAGTGGCAGGTCGCAGCGGGCGGCGGCCAGCCGGAGCAGCGGCAGCACCGCGTAGTCGTCGTCGTCCGGTACACCGCCGCGATGCCCGCCGGCCTCGGTGCCCTGGAGCACGACGGCGTCCACTCCCCGCTCGGCGGCGGCCGTGGCGGCGTCGGGACGGGTGACGGTGGCCCACACCTCGGTGCCCCGCTCACGCAGGGCCGCCACGGCTGCCCGATCGGGCAGCCCGAAGGCGAAGGACACCACCGGGACCGGGTCCGCGAGCAGCGCGGCCAGCTTCTCCGGGTACGCGTCGTCGCCGCCCACCGGCTCGCCCAGGCTCACCCCGAACCGGTCGGCCTGCGGGGCGAGTCGTCGCGCGTACACCCGGATGGCGGCCTCGTCGACGGCGCCGTCACCGGGCAGGAAGACGTTCACCCCGAATGGTCGGTCGGTCTGCGCGCGGACCTCGGCGATGTCGGCGACCAGCCGCCCGGTGTCGATCATTCCGGCGGCCAGGAAGCCCAGCCCGCCGGCCGCGGAGACGGCCGACACGAGGGCCGGCGTGGACGGGCCGCCGGCCATCGGGGCGGCGATGATCGGGTGGCGCAGCGCGGAGAGCACGGACATCACCACATCCTGCCGCGTCAGCGCCGGAGGGTGTGCCGCCGCCACAGCACTCCACCCACCGCGAGGAGCGCCAGCAGCGTCCCCCCGCCGGCCGCCAGCGGCCAGATCCGGCCCACACCGATGCCTGCCGCCTGGGTCGTCGGGCTGCCCGGCGTGGAGGCTGGTGGGGCTGCGGTGGTGGCCTCGGCGGGTTGCGGCGTCGGCTCCGGCGCGGAGCTTGCGGGGTAGCGCAGGACCCTCGGGTGGGTGCCGGGCGGCTGGCCGGCGGACTCGGAGACGGTGAGCAGCGACAGACCGTCCCGGCTGTAGGTGATCGACTCGCCCTGCGGCTCGTCGGGCAGCGCGACGATCTTCGGGGTGCCGGTGGTCAACGCGGCGACGACGTCACCGTTCGGTACGTCGTACTCGAACGCGTCGGCGTAGCTGCGCAACGCCACCCGGCGGCCGTCCGGGGCGCTCGCCGCGCCGGTGATCACGCTGCGCCCGACAAACGAGTACGGGTTGCTCGTGGTGGTGGACGGCAGGGCCACCTCGCCAACCAGGGCCATCGGCGTGGCGGTGCCCGGCTTCAGGGCGGTGGTCGGCGCGTACAGGTAGACGGCCCCGCTGCCGCCCTTGGTGATGACGAGCGGCAGTCCCTTGCCGTCGAGCAGCAGCGCCTCCGCGTCGTGCGGGCGGTCCGGGTACGTCATCCGGTACAGCACCGGCTGGTCGGCGCCCGGAGCGAGCCGCCACAGCCCTATCGTCTCCCGGGTGCGGTCGTTGTCACCGATGTCGGCGACCCAGACGGTGCCGTCCCGGCCGATCGCCAAGTCCTCGGTGTCGCGGGGCCGGGACGGGTAGCTGACCGCGCGCCGCACCGCACATCTGTCGTCGAGGAAGAAGATCCGGCGGCGGGCCTCGTCGTCGGCGCCGTCGTTGACCACCACGTACCCGTCGTCGGTGGCGACCATCCCGGAGATCTCGGTGAGCCGGTCGTCGCGTACCTGGCACACAGATGTTCCCGCCGGCGCGGCCGCCGCCAGACCCGGGGCCGGCACCACGGCCAGCGGCAGCGCCACGGCCAGCGCGGCGGCGAGCGTCGTACCCAGGCGGGCGCGCCGCCCTCGGGTCACCCAGCCGCGTACCCGCATCGTGCGCCTCCTCGTCGTGACCGTGGCCCGGTCCTCCCGCCCATCCTGGCGCATGCCGAGCGCCCCCGGCGGCATCCGGGCACACCTGTCGGCGAGACCCCCACCAGGGCGTTGGCGCCGGCTCGGATGCCTGAGCGTGACGGCGGCGGGTAGGCAGTGGCCCGGCGGCCGTCGACACCCGCCGGGCAGGAGGCTCCGATGAGCACGTACCGGGATGAACAGGGCGCGACGTTTCCTCCTCCGGAGGCGGACGCCGTGGAGCAACGGCAGAACGCCGTCGACTACGGGCCGCCGGACCGGGTGTCGGGCGACGTCGACACGGAGGCGTCCGAGGCCGACCTGGCCGAACAGGGCGCCCTACCGGCGGGCACGCTGGAAGAGGTCACGACGCTTCCGGCCGATGCCAACCCGGCGGACGCACTCGAACAGCGCCAGGAGATCCCCACCCGCGACGAGGGCCGCCGAACCTGACCCGGGACCCACGGACCTACGGACGGGGCTCAGCCGGCGACGACCTGCCACTGGCAGCTCTACCAGCCGGCGGACCGGTTCTGGCTGTTCCAGGGCATCGAGGCTCGAGCGCCCGCAGCACCTCCACGAGGGCACCGGGTCGATGCCCGACGCCGACGCTTACCGCTCGGCGGTCCAGGGCGTATCGGTCCCGATACCGCTTCCGTAGCCCCTCCGCGACTATCGCCGCACCGCTCGTTGTCACATCCATCCCCTTCCGACGCATCGAAGGCGTCTACCGTACAACATACGGTAGGGGGTACGGGAACAGTTGATCGAGTACCTTCGGCGGCATGACGATCTCGTTGGACGGTCGGCGTTTCGCCGCCGAGACGGATGTGGTGGCCGGTGAGGTCGGCACGGAGACAGTCTTCGCGTACCACGAGCGGGCCGGCGAGGTGTGGGCCGAGTACGCCGGGGGGTCGATCCGTCGTGGCTACCTGGTCGGCACACGCGAGGGCGACCGGCTGGACTTCCGCTACGTCCAACTCAACGCCGAGGGACAGACGTCCTCGGGGCACTGCGTCTCCGAAGTGACGGTGCTCGCCGACGGCCGGCTGCGGTTGCACGAGACCTGGTCCTGGGAGTCCCGGCCGGGCACCGGCACCAGCGTGGTGCAGGAGTTGCCCGCGCGTCGGCGGTCGGAGCGACAACACCGACACGACGACGACCACCCGGCTGAGCGCGGCGCGTAGGGCGACGGCGGCCGGGCGGCGACGTGGCGCTGCTGGGCGACGGCACCGGCTGGTTCATCGCCGGCTCAGGCCCGGGGGACCTACGCCGAGTCGGTGGACCCCAACTGGCCGGCGACGCCGACGTTGAGCGGGTCGGCCAGGAGCTTGTCGAAGGCCAGTTCGGCGGCGCCGATCAGGACCGCGTTCTGGTCCAGGGCCGCCGGCTGGAGCCGCAGGTGCTCGCGGGAGATCGGCAGCGGCATGGCGTCCAGCCGACGACGGACCGTGTCCGCCCCGGCGGTGAAGATGTCGCGCAGCGAGCCGCCGAACACCACGGCGTCCGGGTTGACCACATTGACCAGGTTGCCCACGCCGAAGCCGAGCCAGTCGGCGACCTGGTCGACGGCCTGTCGGGCCTTCGGGTCGCCGTCGGCCGCCGCACGCAGCACGTCGGTCACGGCGGCGCGGTCACCGGGTTCCCGTCCGGCGTGGCGCAGCAGGGCGGCCTCGCCGATCTCGGTCTCCCAGCAGCCGCGCGAACCGCAGCCGCAGGGCAGGCCGTTCGGGTTGACCACCATGTGGCCGACCTTGCCGCTGTAGCCGTGGTGGCCCATCATCAGTCGGCCGCCGACGATGATGCCGGCGCTGATGCCCAGGTCGCCGTGCAGGTAGATCACGTCGTCGACGCCTGCGGCCACGCCGCGGACGTGCTCGGCCAGGCCGGCGATGTCGGCCAGGTCGCCGCTCACGAAACCCGGGCCGCCGGGGAACTCGGCCTCGAGGGCGACGCCCAGGCTCTCGTTGACGCTGGCGATCTGGATCCTGCCGTCCGGATCGCGGGTGGTGTCGGTGACCGCGACCGCGCCGCCGACAAGCAACGTGTCGGGGGCCACGGCGCGTTCCATGTCGCGGACCAGGTCAGCAAGGGGGCCGACGGCGTCGACGGCCGACATGCCACGGGGCCGGGGCGCCTCCCGCAGGTCGAGGATGCGCCCGCCGAGGCCGACCCGGGCGGCACGCAACCGCTCCGCCTCGATGCTCAGCGCGTTGGCGTAGACCCGGTCGGAGCGTGGGCTGACCACAAGCGAGGGGCGGCCGGCGCGGCGGGCGCTGGTCGGCGCTTCCTCGGTGACCAGGCCGCTGGCGGTCAGGTCGGCCGCGAGCGCGCCGATGGTGCTGCGGTTGAGGCCGAGATGTCTGGTCAGCGCGGCGCGCGACGTCGGTCCGTGCAGGTGGACGTAGCGCAGCACGGCGCCGAGGTTCTGCCGCCGGATCTCCTCCTGGCTCGCGCCGGGGATCGAGGACAGCGGGGATTCGGGGTGGTGGCCGGCGCCGGAGGGCCTGGACCGTACGGGTATGTCCACGGTCAGACCTCCTTCCGGGGTTGGTGCCGGGTGGTGCGGGACGATCAGACGACGATGGGTCCCGGAACAGGAGATCCGGGACCCATCGGCGTTACCTGCTGTGCGGAATTACTTGGTGAGCGGAGCGAGCTTCGGGTCGTTGGCGTACGCCTCGGCCGCGTTCGCCTTGGTGACGGCGACCGGCGGGAGCAGGAACGTCTCGACGACCTTGCTGCCGTTGTTGTAGGACGAGGTGTCGTTCACCTGCGGCTTGTCACCGGCCTGGAGAGCCTTGACCATGTTGATGGTCTCCTTGACCAGGTTCCGCGTGTCCTTGTTGATCGTCATGTACTGCTCGCCAGCCACGACCGACTTGACCGACTCGACCTCGGAGTCCTGACCGGTGACGACCGGGATCGGCTTGCCAGCACTCTTGACCGAGGTCAGGATCGCGCGGGCCAGCGTGTCGTTCGGGGAGAGGACGCCGTCCAACTCCTTGTTGCCGTAGGTCGAGGTGAGCAGCTGGTCCATGCGGGCCTGCGCACCCTCGGCCTTCCAGCCCTGGATGGCGGCCTGCTTGATGTCCTTCTGACCCGAGCTGACGACAACGTTGCCCTTGTCGATCTCCGGCTTGAGCACGTCCATCGCGCCGTTGAAGAAGACAGTGGCGTTGTTGTCGTCCGGCGAGCCGGCGAACAGCTCGATGTTGTACGGGCCGTTCGGCTTCTTGGCCTTCATGCCTTCCAGCAGGGCCTGGCCCTGGAGCTGGCCGACCTTGAAGTTGTCGAACGCCACGTAGTAGTCGAGGTCCGGCGTGTTCAGGACGAGCCGGTCGTAGGCGATGACCTTGACGCCGGCCTGGTGGGCCGCCGCGACCTGGGTCGACAGCTGCGCGGCGTCGGTCGCGCCGATGACGATGGCCTTGGCGCCCTTGGTCACCATGGCGGTGATCTGGGCCTGCTGGTCGGCGACAGTGGTCGACGCGCCGGCGTACTGCACGTCAGCCTGGAAACCGGCCTCCTTGAGACCGTTGGTGAACAGGTCACCGGCGAGGACCCAGTTCTCCGAGGTCTTGGCCGGCAGGGCGACGCCGATCAGCGAGTTCGCCGCGAAGCCCTTGGCGTCTCCGCTGGAGCCGCCGGACTCCTCGCTACGGCCGGAGCCGCAGCCAGCGAGGGCCAGCATGGCGGCGGCGCTGATGGCCACCACCGACGTGCCGAAGGATTTACGCATGGTGAGGACTTGCCTTTCTGAAAGGTGGAGACGGGTGGTGAGGGTCGGTGGCCGTCAGCCGGACACCGCTGCCTTGGCGGGCTCACGCTCCGCGTCCGGCGGTGAGGCGGGCGGTCCGGAATCCTCGCGTCGGAACGGCCGCGTCAGGCTTCCGATGATCGAGAAACGACCCTGGCTCTTGTTGTAGACGTCGATCGCGACGGCCAGCAGCAGGACCAGGCCCTTGATGATCTGGACGCGGTCGGTGCCGACGCCCATGAGTTGCAGGCCGTTGTTGAGCACGGCCATGACGAGACCACCAACGATCGACCCGCTGATGGTGCCGATACCGCCGGAGACGGCCGCGCCGCCGATGAAGACCGCGGCGATCGCGTCCAGTTCCCAGCCGTTGCCGTCCTGCGGACCGGAGGCCGCCGAACGGGCCACGAAGATCATGCCGGCCAGCGCGGCCAGGACGGACATGTTCATCATGACGAAGAAGTTGACCCGCTTGAGCTTCACACCTGACAGCTCGGCCGCCCGGGAGTTGCCGCCCACCGCGTAGATGTGCCGGCCGCCGGCCGTGTTGCGGGTGTAGAAGGAGTACGCGATCACCAGGACCAGCAGGATGATGCCGGAGATCGGGAAGCTGGTGCCGACGCGACCGCTGGCGAAGCGCAGCGCGGCGAAGGCGATGACCCCGACCATGATGGCCATCCGCAGGATCGAGACCCACATCGGCGCCGGCTCGGCGTCCATCGCCCGACGGGTCTTGCGGGCCTGGATCTCGCGCCACACCACCGCCACCGCCGCGGCCAGACCGAGCAGCAGCGTGGCGTTGTTGTAGCCCGTGTTCGGCCCGAACTCGGGCAGGAAGCCGGAGCCGATCTCCCGGAAGCCCTCCGGCACCGGGATCGTGTTCGCGTTACCGATGAACTGGTTGCCACCGCGGAAGAGCAGCATGCCCGCCAGGGTGACGATGAACGCCGGCACCCCGACGTAGGCCACCCAGAAGCCCTGCCAGGCGCCGATGAGCGCGCCGATTCCGAGGCCGAAGAGGATGGCCACGGGCCAGGGCAGTGACCAGTCGGCCATCGACTTGGCCACGAGGATGCCCGCGAAGGCGGCGACGGAGCCGACCGAGAGGTCGATGTGCCCGGCGACGATCACCATGAGCATGCCGATGGCCAGGATCAGAATGTACGAGTTCTGCTGGAACAGCGCGATCAGGTTGTCCGATCGCAGGGTCAGGCCGTCCGTGAGGATCTGGAACAGGACGACGATCGCCACCAGGGTGAAGATCATCCCGAACTGGCGAGCGTTGGAGGTGGTCCCTCCGAACAGGTTCTTCTGAAGGTCCTTCAATCGGCTCATCGTGTGGCCATCTTCTTCGTCGAGGTCATCTGCTTCATGAGGTTTTCGGGGGTGGCGTCGGCCCGGGCGATGTCGCCCGTGATGGCGCCTTCGAACACGGTGTAGATGCGGTCGCAGAGCCCGAGCAGCTCAGGCAGCTCCGAGGAGATGACGACGACGCCCTTCCCCTGGTCGGCGAGCCGCTGGATGATGCCGTAGATCTCGTACTTGGCGCCCACGTCGATGCCGCGCGTCGGCTCGTCGAGGATCAGCAGGTCCGGATCCGTGAACATCCACTTCGCCAGCACCACCTTCTGCTGGTTACCGCCGGAGAGCTTGGAGACGCTCTCGTCGACAGTCGGCGCCTTCGTCCGCAACTCCTTGCGGTACGCCTCGGCCGCCTGGTATTCCTCCACCTGGCTCAGAACCCCGCGGTGGGAGATCTTGGACAGCTTGGCGGCCACCGTCGACGACTTGATGTCGTCGAGCAGGTTGAGGCCGATCGCCTTGCGGTCCTCACTGACGTACGCGAGCCCGTTGTCGATCGCGTCCGCCACGGACTTCAGGACGATCTCCTTGCCGTCCTTGATGATCGTGCCCGACTCGTACACCCCGTACGAGCGGCCGAACACGCTCATCGCCAGCTCGGTGCGGCCCGCGCCCATCAGGCCGGCGAAGCCGACGATCTCGCCGCGGCGCACCACGAAACTCTCGTTCTTGCAGACCTGCCGGTCGGCGGAGATCGGGTGCCGCACGTTCCAGTCGCGGACCTCGAAGAAGACCTCACCGATCTTGGGAGTGTGGTCCGGGAACCGGCTGCTCAGCTCGCGACCGACCATGCCCCGCACGATCCGGTCCTCGTCGACCCCGTCGGCCTTGACGTCAAGCGTCTCGACCGTCTTGCCGTCGCGCAGGATCGTGATCTGGTCGGCGATCGCCTCGATCTCGTTCAGCTTGTGCGAGATCATGATCGAGGTGATGCCGCGCGAGCGGAAGCCACGCAGCAGGTCCAGCAGGTGCCGGGAGTCGGCCTCGTTCAGCGCGGCCGTCGGCTCGTCCAGGATGAGCAGCTTGACGTCCTTGGCGAACGCCTTGGCGATCTCCACCAGCTGCTGCTTGCCGACCCCGATGTCCTTGATCAGGGTGTCCGGGTTCTCCTGGAGGCCGACCCGGGCCATCAGGTCCAGTGCCATCCGGTTCGCGGCCTTCCAGTCGATCGCGCCCCGCTTGCGCGGTTCGTTGCCGAGGAAGATGTTCTCGGCGATCGACATGTCCGGAATGAGCGCGAGCTCCTGGTGGATGATCACGATGCCGGCGTTCTCGCTCGACCGGATGTCGGAGAACCTGCTCTCCGACCCCTGGTAGATGATCTTGCCGTCATAGGTGCCGTGCGGGTAGACCCCGCTGAGCACCTTCATCAGCGTGGACTTGCCCGCGCCGTTCTCGCCGCAGATGGCATGGATCTCGCCGGCGCGAACCACCAGGTTGACGTCGGAGAGGGCCTTGACTCCGGGGAACTCCTTGGTGATGGCACGCATCTCAAGGAGGATGGGCACGTTGCTCATCGCTCGTACCACCTCGCCAACGTCATCGTTGCCTCCGGAAGGTTGGACCTTCACTCGGTTTTGTTGTTGACGGCAACGTATTGCGGCGGACGGCCGATCTGCAAGGCGAGAGCCTGTTGAAAATGTAACAATCCGGCAATATAGACGTAGCACTGTGTTCGCCTGCCCCAGCGGTCCCCACAGCCACTCGGCCACCATGGATCCGCTGCGCGCACAGCCGTCGACCTGGCGATTTCGCCCTGATCGACCCCGGCCGCTGCCCGGGAGCTCTCACCAGGCAGGACCGCCAGCGGTACGCGCCAACGCCTCCACAACCGGGAACGTCGATGCGATAAGCCGAGCCGTTCAGCTCGGGTGCAGCACCGCCTTGATCACCCCGTCCTCCCGGCGGTCGAAGCTGCGGTACAACTCCGGAGCGTCGGCGAGGGTGCCGTGGTGGGTGACGATCATGCTGGGTCGGGCACGGCCGGCGACGACCAGGTCCCGCAGCAGCAGAGTGTAGCGGCGGTCGTGGGTACGGCCGAACCGCACCGCGACGCCCTTGCTGAACAACGTCCCCCACGGGGCGCGCAGATCCTCATGGGTGCTGGCGCCGGGGCGGGGATGCAGGTCCTTGTCCGGGTACACGCCCGCGACGGCGATCGAGCCGGCGGTGTTGACCAGCCGGGCCGCGTCGGCGATGACCTGGTCGGGGCGCTCCTGGTCGGGGTGCTCGCGGTCGCGGGCCTGGAACCCGACCGCGTCGATGACCTTGTCGATCCCGCCCAGCTTCTCCTCGCCGAGCGGCAGCCCTGCCCGGGCACGGTCCGCGCGAATCTGCTCGACCGGGTCGCCGTGCCGGAAGTCGACAGGCACCGCGCCGATCTCACCGGCCTTGTCGAGCCGGGCGTCGACGCCGTCCACGCAGTACACGACCCGCGCGCCCCGGATCAGCGCCGAGTAGGCGCTGAGCAGGCCGATGGTGCCGGCGCCGAACACGGCAACGGTGTCGCCGGGCTGCACGTCGGCGAGGGTGGCGGCGGCGTGCCAACCGGTGACGAACGCGTCGGCGAGCAGCACGAAGTCGTCCTCGTACGCGTCGCCGGGCTCCCCCGGCAGCGGCACGCAGTTCGCGTCGGCCCACGGCACGCGCAACAGGTCGGCCTGGGCACCCCGGTAGGGGCCCATCCCGGCGTAGCCGTACGCGGCCCCCGGCGCCTCGGCCCGCGCCCGCAGGCAGGCCTCGGGCACACATCACGCATGTCCCGCAGAACAGGTGCGTCGGGATGACCACGCGGGTGCCCGGCCGGACGGTCTGCACCGCGCTGCCCACCTGCTGCACGACGCCCAGCGGCTCATGGCCGAGCACCAGCCCCGGCTCCGCGCCGGTCCGCCCGTCATACATGTGCAGGTCGGTGCCGCACAGGGCGGTGGAGGTGATCCGCACGAGCGCGTCGGTCTCCGCCTCCAGCGTCGCGTCGGGCACCTCTCGCACGGCGACGGCGCGGACGTCCGCGTACACGACGGCTCTCATCCCGAATCCCCTCGCGCGGTGGCCTCCCCCGGACGCCGGTCTTCCCGCCGCCCGCGCGTTCATGCCAACCCGTGCCCGCCGCCGCCGGGGAGCGCGCAGGTCGGCGTCGCGACAGACATCGCATCGGCGAGGCGCGATATTCAGGCGGACACACCACCGACAGGATCGGGCCTTCGCCATGACGATCGAGCAGAGCACACCGACGGCCATGCCGGGGTACGCCGCCACCACACGCCTCGACGACGTGCGCGCCACCGACTACCGGCACTTGGACCAGACGGGTCAGGTCTACCTCGACTACACCGGGTCCGGGGTCGCCGCGCAGGCGCAGGTGCGCGCCCACTACGACAGGCTGCTCGCCGGGCTGCATAGCAACCCGCACTCGGAGAACCCCAGCTCGGAGGCGTCCGGCGCAACAGTGGACTCCGCCCGTCGGGCGGTGCTCGACTTCTTCCGCGCCGACCCGTCCGAGTACGCGGTCGTCTTCACCCCGAACGCCAGCGGCGCGTGCCGGCTGGTCGGCGAGGCGTACGACTTCGGTCCGACGACACCGTTCGCGCTGACGTGGGACAACCACAACTCGGTCAACGGCATCCGCGAGTACGCCCGGGCGGCGCACGCGCCGGTACGGTACGTGCCGCTGGCCGGCCCGGAGCTGCGAGTCGCCGAGTCGGACCTGGGCGGTGTGCTGACCGCCGGTCAGCATGGGCTGCCCGGGCGACGGGGCGGGCGCGGGCTCTTCGCGTACCCGGCGCAGAGCAACTTCTCCGGGGTGCAGCATCCGCTGAGCTGGGTGGAGTTGGCCCACCGGCACGGCTACGACGTGCTGCTCGACGCCGCCGCGTTCGCGCCGACGAACCGGCTGGATCTGAGCGTCGTACGGCCCGAGTTCGTCTGCCTGAGCTGGTACAAGCTGTTCGGCTACCCGACGGGCGTCGGCGCGCTGCTGGCCCGCCGGGACGCGCTGGCCCGGCTGCGCCGGCCGTGGTTCTCCGGTGGCACGATCCGCGCGGTGAGCGTGCAGGGCGACTGGCACCAGCCGATGGACGACGAGTCGGCGTTCGAGGACGGCACGCCCAACTTCCTGAGCATCCCCGACGTGGAGTTCGGGGTGCACTGGCTCGACTCGATAGGTGTGGACCTCGCGCACACCCGGGTCGGGCTGCTCACCGAGTGGCTGCTGGCCCGGTTGACCACGCTGCGGCACCGCACCGGCGAGCCGCTGGCGCAGGTGTACGGGCCGGTGACAGGCGAGGGCCGGGGCGGCACCGTGACATTCAACGTCCGTCACCCGGACGGAACACTCGTCGACGAGCGGCTCGTCTCGCGAGAGGCCAGGGCCGCCGGCTTCCTGTTGCGTACGGGCTGTTTCTGCAATCCGGGCGCGGCGGAGGTGGCATTCGGGATCGACAGGGACTCGCTGCGTGGCCACCTGCTTGCCCGTGTCGACACGATCGACAAGTACCTCGACGCGCTGCGGTTGCCGACCGGCGGCGCGGTCCGCGTCTCGTTCGGTCTGATGTCGAACGCGAGCGACGCGCAGCACTTCCTCGCGTTCGTCGAGTCGACCTATCTGGACCGTGCCGCCACGGGCGGAGCGCCGTTGCCACCCCGGCTGCGCTGTTGACGCGCACCGCAGCCGGGCGGCAGGGCCCTCGGGTGCCGGGTCTGGCTAGCCGACCTGGGCGGCCGGTGCGGTGCGGCGCTTCATCTCCTCCATGAACGCGAACCGGGCGGTGAGCTCGGCGAGCGTCGACCCGGCGCGCCAGGCCGCGGCCATCTGGGCCACCTGGAGCAGATCCATGGCGTCGCCCCGGGCCTGGACCTCACCATCAATCCGAAGATCGACCATGAAGTATCGGGCCTGAGCGCCGAGCCCGACGCAGACGACGCCCTGCTCGGAGTGCAGCTCGGCGCAGGTGAACCGGGCACGGCCCTCCTCGGGGGCGGTCACCCGGCCGAGGTCGAGGTGGTGCCGGGCGGCGGTCTCGATGAGCGCGGGGGCCAGGCCACCCCGCTCGACCAGGTCCGGGTAGAGGCGCACACCCAGCGCCGTCGACGCGTCGCTCATGACTGACTCCCACTTCCTTGTGACAGAGACCAGCAGCTCGCACGTTACGGGGAGGTTTCGAGCGAGCCTCCGTCATCCTGTCCCCCATGGACGGCTGACGGCAATAGGAAGAGTCGATTCGCCCCCTATCGGAGTTAGGCGCGTTTCGGGCTCGTAACCATCGGTGTTCACCACATCCTCGAATTGGAAACACTCTTGACAGAAAGAAGGCACATCGACATCCTTCGGTATAGAGAGCGCTCTCCGGACTCTCCGGCGCGAAGCCTCCGCCACCCCCTCCCGCTGAGGAGCCTCCCGTGTTCACAGCCCGCCCCACCGCCCGCCTGCGACCCCTCGTCCTCGCGGCGGTCGCGCTCATCGCCACCGCCGCCGCCCTCGTCCTTCCCGGACACAACGACCAAGCCGAGGCCGCCATCGGCCCGATCACGTGGCAGGACGAGTTCAACGCCTCGGCCGGCACGCCCGTCGACCAGAACAAGTGGCGCTTCGACATCGGCGGCGGCGGTTGGGGCAACAACGAGCGGCAGTACTACACGAACAGCACGAGCAACGCCGTCCACGATGGCCAGGGCAACCTGGTCATCACCGCCCGCCGGGACAACCCCGCCAACTACCAGTGCCACTACGGGCGCTGCGAGTACACGTCGGCGCGGCTGCTGAGCGCGGCCACCTTCACCCAGACGTACGGCCGGTTCGAGGCCCGCATCAAGATTCCGCGCGGCCAGGGCATCTGGCCCGCGTTCTGGATGCTCGGCACCGGCGGCGGGTGGCCCGACGCCGGCGAGATCGACATCATGGAGAACATCGGCCGGGAGCCCAACACCGTCTACGGCACCGTGCACGGCCCGGGTTACTCCGGCGGCGGCGGCATCACCGGCAGCCGCACGATCGGCGGCCCGCTCGCCGACGGCTTCCACACCTACCGGGTGGACTGGGAGCCGAACGTGATCACCTGGTACCTGGACGGCGTGCAGTACCACCGGGTCGACCCTGCCCGCCTCGGCGGCAACCGCTGGGTGTTCGACCACCCGTTCTTCATGATCCTCAACGTGGCTGTCGGCGGTAACTGGCCCGGCTACCCGGACGGCTCCACGCAGTTCCCACAGCAGATGCTCGTCGACTACGTCCGGGTGTCCAGCTACACCTCCGACGGCGGCGGCAACCCGGCTCCCGGCACCACCCGGCTCCGCGGGGCGCAGAGCGGCCGCTGCATCGACATCCCCAGCGCCAACCCGGTCGACGGCGCCAAGCTACAGATCTGGGACTGCAACACCACAGCCGCGCAGGCCTGGACCTTCGCCTCGGACGGGACCGTCCGCGCGATGGGCAAGTGCATGGACCCCGCCTGGGCCGGCACCGCCAACGGCACCGAGGTCAACCTGGTGACCTGCAACGGCAATCCCGCCCAACGCTTCACCCTCAACGGCGCCGGCGACCTGGTCAACATCAGCGCCAACCGCTGCGTGGACGTCCGGGAGGCCAACCCCAACAACGGCGGCAAGCTGCACCTGTGGGACTGCCTCGGTGCGTCCAACCAGAAGTGGTCCCGCTTCTGAGGACCCACCACAGGCGTGCGGGCCGCCCGACCACACGGTCGGGTGGCCCGCACACCGTTGATCAGTCGAGCCCCAGGCCACGCCGCCCGGTGGAGTTGAGGTCGTCGGCCCGGAAGCGGTCGGGCCAGTCGCGCTCGTAGTCCTCGGCCGGAAAGTCGGTGGGGCTCGACCCGGTCCGGAAGGCCTCGCGGACGGCCGCCGAGTACCGCTCGTTGCGCGGGCACCACGGTGCCGCGGGGATGTACATGACGTTGCCCCACCCCTGCTGGTCCCGCACCGGCGCCACGCTGTGGATCATGTCGCAGTGCCACCAGACGGAGTCGCCCGCCCGGACGTCGGGAATGCCGCTGAGGGCCTCCACCAACAGCGGGTGCCACCGCTCGCTGACCGGGAAGACCTGGTTGACCGTGACGCCGCACATGTCGTCCGCGGGCACGTCGGCAAGCAGCGGCCGCAGCATCAGATAGGCCATCGCCTCCGGGATCGGGACGGTGTGCAGCACACCCTGGTCGTGGTCCATGTCGGACAGGGCGGTCCAGCCCTGGAAGGTCCGGAAGGCCGAGCACATGGTGCTGCCGGGGTACTGCGGGCCGGCGGTCCGGTGGGCGGCGTCCCACGGGTCGTACCGCTCGACAGTCCCGTCGAAGAGGTGCCGGAACGCCCTCTGGTACGCCTCGGTCATCCACAGGTCCAGGGTGCCGGGGTCGAGGTGGGTGCCCAGCCCGTTGGAGTCGGCGCCCGGCGGCCGGCGGCGGATCCGGTCCGGGTAGAGCGAGTCACGGTCGGGGTCGAACCAGCGCACGCCGTCGGACTCGTGCTTCCACTGACTGTTGAGGAACGCCTGCACGCGGGCCATCCGGTCGCTCTGCCGAGCCTGCATCTGGGCGGCCGACCAGTAGATCGGGTAGATCTCGGGTTTCGACCCCACGCTGCCGAAGAAGTCGTCGCCGGGGCCCCGGTACGCCTCGAAGAACCGGTTGGAGTCCACGTAGTCGACGATGTCGCGGTCCCAGTCCAGGGCCTGCTGGCGGTCGAAGTGCCCGCGTACGACGAGGCACCCGCGCTGACGGAGCTTCGCGACCGCCTCGGCCGACACGGTGCCGGCGGCGATGTCCGCGTACTCGATGACCGGCCAGATCTCCTCGCCGCGGTCCCGCGCGGCGGTGATCTCGTCGACCCGCGCCCGGACGCGCCGCTCGACGACCGCGAACACCTCCTCGACCGTCCGGCCGGAGGCCTCGATCCGGGTCCGTAGCGCCGCCTTGATCTCACGGATGGCGGACGGGAGGTCGTCCGGCGTCGACTCCCAGTGCGGCAGCGACGGGAGCGGGGCGACGGCCAGGTCGGGCGTGGCGTTCATGGCGCGACTCCTTCTAGTAAGGGCTCCTTCTTGGAAAAGACACTAGGCGCGTGCACACTTCTAGGCAAGACTCCTGCCTAGAATCGCGACGTGACCACCGTCAAGCCCTCACTGGAGCTGCTCCGCTCGCTCACCGACGAGCACGTGCTGCGCGAGTTGATGCGGGAGCGGCGGCTGACCCGCGCCGACCTGGCGGCCCGCAGCGGCCTGTCCAAGCCCACTGTTGGTGAGAGCGTGCGCCGACTGACCGAGGCCGGGCTCGTGGTCGACACCGGGGAGCGGACCCCCGGCGGGCGGGGCATGGGCCGCGTCGGCTCGTACTACGCCCTCGCCGGCACCGCCGGCACCGCCCTGTCCGTCAGCATCGCTCCCGACGGGGTGGTGGTCGAACGGGTCGACGCCCATGGCGACGTCGTCGGACGGACCCGGCACGACATCAGCCGGCCGGCCCACGCCGAACGGGTGGCCGCCGCGCTGCGCTCGGCGGTGGCGGAGGTCCGGGAGGGCGGCGCGGGAACCATCCGGCTGGCGGTCGTCAGCGCCGCCGACCCGGTGCACCGCGGCACCGGCCGACTGGTCCGGCTACCCGACGCACCGTTCCTTGTCGGCGATCTCGACCCGGTCGCGGTGCTGACGCCACACGTCGCCGGCCCGGTCATCGTCGACAACGACGTCAACTGGGCGGCGCAGGCCGAACGCGACCTCGACCCGGCCGGCCTGCGCGACTTCGCCTACGTCTTCCTCGGCGAGGGGCTGGGGTGCGCGGTCGTCAGCGACGGCGCGGTACGCCGGGGCCACACCGGCGTCGCCGGCGAGATCGCGCACCTACTGACCACCGGCCCACACGGCCAGGCAACCCGGTTTATCGACGTGTTCGGCGACCTGGACCTCCGCCACGCCGGCACGACAGCCATCGACGTCGAGCGGGTCCGCCACCTCCCGGCGGCCGGCAGCGCCGCGTTGGGGCATGCCGTCAGCGGGGTGCTCGCCGCCATCGTCGCGCTCAGCGATCCCCGGCTGGTGCTGATCGGCGGCTCCTGGGGCAACCATCCGGTGATCCTCGACGCCATCACCGCTGCCTTCGACCGGATGCCCCGGCACGTCGAGGTACGTCCGGCGCGGCTCACGGACGAGCCGTCGCTGACCGGCGCACGCGCGGAAGCCGTCGACCGCCTCCGCGCGGCGGTCATCGCGCAGCGGACACCCTGAACGCCAGCGAGGACGGCTTTGGCCGATGCCGGGAGTGCGCGCCGAATCGCGGCTAATGTTCGGATCATCCCGATTCGGCGTCGCCAGGAGAGAGCCAGATGTCGCACCACCTCGACACCCCCCTCGCAGCCCAGGGCGGTCAGCTCTACATCGACGACCTGTACGTCTTCAACGGCGACCGCGCCACGGTCTTCGTCATGGACGTCAACAGCTCGGTGACGAAGGCCGACATCAAACGGGGCTTCCACGCCGAGGCGCGCTACGAGTTCAAGATTCACTTCAACGGCGCGGAGACCGAGGAGTTGGCCTACCGGTTCGCCTTCGGTGAGCTGGACGGCGACAGCAGGCAGACCCTCCAGGTGTACGAACTCACCGGCTCCGATGCCCGCGACGACAGCGCGATGGGCACTCCCGTCGTCCAGGGCCGCACCGGCGAGGTGTGCGGCGGAGGCAACTTCCGGGTCTGGGCCGGGCGGATCACCGACCCGTTCTACATCGACCTCGGTCAGCTCGCGACGGTCAACGCCGCGTTCAAGAACCGCGCCAAGGTGGACCGGTCGGCGTGGCGGGCCGACCAGGCCACCAACAGCTTCGCCGGCACCACTGTCGAGTCGATAGTCATCGAGGTGTCCCAGGACGAGCCGCTGCTGCGCGACGGCACCGAGATCGGCGTCTGGTGCCGCACGCTGCTGGCCACCGACGCGGGCGGCTGGCGCCAGATCAACCGCGCCGGCCACCCGATGATGTGGCCGATCTTCTGGCCCACCGACACCGACTTCTCCGACCCGGCCAACGCGCGGCATCCCGGTCAGGATCTCCCGGAGGACGGCGAGGAGATCGCGTCGGCGGTGGCCGGAGTCGTGGCGGCGAACGGCACCGCTGCGGATCCGCAGTCGTACGGGTGGAGCGTGGCACGGCAGCTCTACCCCGACCTGCTGTCCTACAAGGTCGGGACGGCGGCCAACTACGGCTTCGCCGCCCGCAACGGTCGTACCATGGCCGACAACGCGCCCGAGGTGATGTTCTCCCTGGTGCTGAACACCGCCATGACCTCCGGCCTCACCTCGGACGTCACAAGGGGCGCGCGGTCCGACACGTTCCCGTACGTGGTGCCGGCCTGATCGGGCCCACCCGCACACGACGAGTGACTCCCGAACGCGGACCGACCTCCTGCGGCAGGGCCGAGGAGGTCGGTCGCGGGGAGGCGGGACGCGGTCAGCCCGGGATCTCCCGCGGGTCGCGGCTGCGCGGGTAGGTGTTCTTCTCCCCGATCGTGCCGTCCTGCTTCTTGATCACGTGCTCGACGCCACGGTCGGCCGCCATCTCGCGACCCTGCGCCTGCGCGTCGGCCTTGTCCTCGTGCGTGCTGCTGGCGCGCTCGTTGCCCTCCGGGCGGTTCTTCCACTGCCCGTCCTCGTGGTACGTGTCGACGTCACCCTTGGTCACGGTCGGCTCCTCCCTGAGTCTGAACTGTTCGTCAGAGACAGTGCCCCGAGCCACACCTGGCAAACGTCAGCGGCAGTCCTCGGCGGACGGTCGCGTCACGCGGGCGGGCAGTTGTTGCTCACCCGCTTGAGGATCTGCTCGCGCTCGTCGGTGGTGATGCCCGACGGCTCCCCGTCGAAGTGGGTCTCGACCTTCTCCCAGCCGCGACGCTGCTCGTAGTGCAGGTGCGGGGCACCGGAGTTGCCGGTGCTGCCGAGCCGGCCGATCTGCTCGCCCTGGGCGACCTTCTGGCCCTCCTTCACCATCGGCGGTTCGAGCAGGTGCAGATACTGCGTCTCCCACTTGCCGCCGTGGTCGATCTTCACCCAGTACCCGCCGCCCCGACCGCGCGGGCCCTCCGGGTTGTCCGGGTTACGCCCGCCCACCGACCCGTTGACACCCGCCACGGTGACGGTGCCGGCGTACGACGCGAGCACCGGCCGCCCCCACGTCTCACCCTCGGTCGGAAACAGGTCGACGTCGTAGTCGTCGTGGCCGGGGTAGGTGCTGAGCTGCCACGTCTCACCGCAGGCGACAGGCATCTGGAAGAGCGGGCGGGGGCCGGCCGGGCGCAGCATCGGCACGGCGACCACTGCCACACCGACGACGACGGCCAGCGCGACGAGCGCGACGAGGAGGCCGATGATCCGGCTCCGGGGGCGGCGGTGGGAGCGGGCTCGGGTGGGGCGGCCGGTCGTCACCGGCCCGAGCATGACAGACGCCGCCAACGCCCGTGGTCCGGGTGCCGGGAACCCCCGGGCCAGCTCACCGCTCCGGAAGGGCGGTGAGCTGGCGTCGGGCCGGGCCGTCAGCAGCGCGGCACGTTCGGGATGTATCCGTCGTACCCGGTCAGCAGGTACGCGTCGGAGACGTACCGGTTGGTGCCGATCCGGTTCCAGACGGATGTCGTGCCGTACGGGCCGGTGACCGTGCTGCCGAGGGCCTGGCAGTAGACGGCGACTGTGGCGCCGTCGGCGACCGAACCGACGACCGGATAACTGGCGCCGGGGCCGGAGCGCACGTTGAGGGTGCTCGCGCTGGTGCTCACCGTGCCGGAGCCGATGCCGGTGATCCCGTTGACCAACTGCATGTAGTAGGTCCAGTTCCAGTTCGGGCCCGGGTCGGTGTGTGTCGCGCCGGGCACTTCGTTGTGCCCGATGATGGACGCCCGGTTCTTCGGGATGCCGTACCTGTTGGCGAGGTTGCGGGTGAGCGCTGCGGACGCCCGGTACATCGCGTCGGTGAGCCACGCGGCGTTGTCGACGTACCCCTCGTGCTCGATGCCTATCGTCTGGGTGTTGTAGGTCCAGTTGCCGGCGTGCCAGGCGATGTCCTTCTCCCGCACCGACTGGGTGACGGCCCCGTCGGAGGACCTGAAGGTGTAGTGCGCGCTGGCCTGCGCCGCCGGGTTCTGGAACCAGCCGACGGTGCCGGAGTAGGAGCCCTGCGCCGTGTGGATGACGATGCGGGTCACCTGGTGGCTGCCCGGGCGGCTGGCCGCTGTGTAGTTGCTCGTGCTGGCCGGCGCCCACGCGGCCGGCCCGTAGTCGGTGCTGAGGGTGCCGATCCCGGTGGGGTCGGCGGCGGCCGGTGACGCGACCGAGACGACTCCGGCCAGGGCCGTGGTCAGGGCTGTGGTCAGGGCGAGCAGGAGGCGACGTCGGTAGGAGGGTCGAACGGGCATGGGCACTCCTCGCGGTGTCTGAGGTTGGCGGCCGGCCGGCCGCCAACCTCGGCTGTCGAACTCGTCAGCACCAGCCGTTGACCGGCCCGTTCACACCTGTCGACAGGTACGCGTCGGACACCCAACTGCCGTCGCTCAACCGGTTCCAGAGCGCCGTGGTGCCGTACCGCCCGGTGTGCGAGGTGCCGTTGGCGGAGCAGGAGATGGTGACTGTGGCGCCGTCGGCCACCGAGCCGAGCGAGCCGTAACCCGTTCCCGGGCCGGCGCGGCGAGTGAGCACCCCACCGCCGTTCGCGTCGACCACTCCCTGGTTGAAACCGAGCGCGCCGTAGTTGTAGAGGCCACCGCCGACACCTGCGAAGGCCGAGCCGTGCCGCGCCCCGCCCTGGTAGGCGGCGCCGCCGTTGGCCAGCACCCACTTGCCGATGTCGTGCCCGGCGATCGGCACGTAGGCGCTGTTCTGTCGGAGTCCGAAGTGGACGTGTCGGCCGTAGGCCGCCCCACCGCATGTGACATCGGTGCCGGTGTTACCGAGGACGGCACCCTGGCCGACGCTTGCGCCGTTGACCGAGATGCTGTTCCACAGGTGGTAGTAGTCGGTCGAGTAGCCCCGGTCGTGGATAACCCGGATCCAACCCCGACACATGGTGTACGCCGCGCCGGCCCGGGTCGCGCGGACCACCTGGTCACCGCCGGCCAGGTCCACCGAGCTGTACGGCGACTCGGTGCCGCCCCAGCCGTGCGGGCCGCTCGTGAGCGTCCACGTCTGGCCCACCCCGAACGGCAGGGCCATCCCGGTCCGGTAGTCCCCGCCCGCGTACAGGGGGGTCGGGCCGGTGAGTGCGCTTCTCTCCTGGCTGCCCACCAGGGGCGACTCGGCTGCCAGCTCGCTGAAGGCCGCCTCCCCGTCGAAGGCGACCCGCCACCCGGCGGGCTCGGACCGGGCGATGAAGACCGAGCCGGTCGGGTGGGCGTCCTCCTGTCGGGGCGCGAGGGCGACGGCGGTGCCGAACGCCCACCGGCCGCTGGTGCGGGTCACTGTGACGCGCGTGTCCCGCTGCTGCACGGCGGCGGTGGACAGTTCGGCGGAGCCGAGCAGCTTGGCGGTCACCACGGCGGTGAGGGCGGGTGTGGCCGCCGCGGCGGCGACGCCCGGAGCCACCCCGATCAGGCTCGTGACCATCAGCAGGGCTGCGGCTGCGCCGCCGACCCATCGTCGACCATGTCTCATCGTGACCTCGCTTTCGTCGGAGCGGGTTTCAGGCCGGGACGACGGAGAGCCCGCGGCCGCTGGCGGGCGGGGTGCCGGCCAGGCTGAGCAGGGTGTGACCTGTGACGTCGTCGACGACGGCGACCCGCACCCCATGCAGAGACAGGGGTGAATATTGACGCTGATTGTTGTGTAGCAAACCATCGAAGTCAACGCACCCATCGAAAGTTTTCTACATCCCTGTCTTCGGCCCCCGGACGTGCCGTACGGCGCTCCGCGCGCCCCAACTCGCCGCGATCGGCGTGGCGCTCCGCGGAGGCGGCGGGACGCGTGGCGGCGCAGCGGCCGACGAGGATTGTGCGCGCGAGTCGCGCGTGGCACTCTGCGGACGCCGGTACCGGAGAGGGCGGGTGCAGATGTTGACAATCCAAGAGGTGTCTGTCGGCTACGGCGACGCGCCGGCCGTCCTCAGCGACGTGTCGGTGACCGTCCGCCCGGGGCGGGTGCTGGCGTTGACCGGATCGTCGGGCGCCGGCAAGACCACCCTGCTCAACGCGATGGCGGGGCTGCTGCGGCCACGGGACGGCACGGTGACAGTCGACGGCCAGCCGCTGCGCGACCGCGATCACGCGGTGGCGCACCGGATCGTCCTCATTCCGCAGGACAACGGCCTGGCCCCGATCCTGACCGCCGCCGAGAACGTGCAGGTGGCACTCGTCGCCGACGGTGTGTCGGCACCCGAGGCTCGCCAGCAGACCGCCGCGACACTGGATCTCCTCGGCCTCTCCGGCCAGGCCGACCAGCTCGTCGAGGAGCTGTCCGGCGGCCAACAGCAGCGTGCGGCGATCGCCCGCGGCCTGGCCCTGCGCGGCGGCGTGCTGCTGGCCGACGAGGTGACCAGCGAGCTGGACGCGGGCAATCGGCAGCGGGTCCTGGAGTTGCTGCACGACCAGGCGCGCCGGGGCGCGGCCGTCGTGTTCGCCACCCACGACCCGGAGGTGGCCGCCGCCTGCGACGCGGAACTCCACCTCGTCGAGGGGCGGGCGGAGGTCGTGCGCGGCTGAGCGGCGCCGGTCACGGGACAGTCTCGGTTCGACGGCGCGGGACAGCGGGCCGACAGGCCCGTCGATAACGTCGCACTCGATGCTGGCCGTCATGTGGGGAGCTCTCGCGGCCCGCCGGGCACAAGCCCTGGCGGTGCTACTGCTCGCGGTGCTCGCCAGTGCCGCCGCCGCGGCCGCGCCCAGCTACGTCGCAGCCACCGGGCAGGCCCTGGCCCGACACGAGGTGTCCACCGCGGAGCCGGCGGAGCTTCGAGTGCAGTTCCAGGAACCCGTCGAGTACGCAGGCATGCCCGGTGACCCCCACCTGGGCGTGTTCGGCACCAACGTCCGAAGACTTGCGCCGCCCGGGTTCGATGTCGTCTTCGGCTCGCAGACCGGTGGCGTGGCCACCGGCCCGGCCGGGAGGGTCACCTCGAACCTGACCTTCCGAGCGGGTGTCTGCGAGCGGGTCTCCGTGACCGGCGCGTGCCCCCGGTCCACAGCCGGGGCTCAACTCCCCGAGGTGATGGTCAGCACGCACACTGCGGCGCACCTCGGTGTCGTCGTCGGCGACCAGTTCACGTTCGGTGCCGTTCCGGTGCGGGTGACCGGCGTCTACCTGCCCCTCGACGTGACCGACCCGTACTGGCGGGGCACGGAGCTCATCCGACCACCGGCGCCGGGTCCGGCGGGCACGTCGACCCCCGGCAGCGCCGAGGACGCCATCTTCACCGCCGAGTCCGCGTACCTCGCCGACGACGGTGCCATCGTGCACCGGTCGACTGCCGACCTCTTCATCACCGAGCACATGTTGGACACCCGGTCCCTGCGGGACCTACAGGCCGCGGTCGACGTGGTGACGCGTGACGGCGCCCGTAAGGGCTACGGGGCCGGCACCGGCGCGCCGGCGCTCTTCGACCGCGTCGCGCTGCAACGCGGGCAACTCGCCGACGGCGTGACACTTGGCGCTGGGCTGCTCGTCCTGCTCTGCTGGTTGGTGCTCTTCGTGGCGGTCAGCTCGGGCGCCGACGAGCGCAGGCCGGAGCAGGGCCTGCTCCTGCTGCGTGGCGTGCAACGTCGACGCCTGTGGGCGCTGGCGATCGGCGAGCACGCCGTACCCGTGCTCGCCGCGATCCCCCTGGGCTGCCTCGGCGGCCTTGCCGCAGCCACACTGCTCGCCAGGCACACCCTGCCGGCTCGCGCCGACGTCACGGTGGACGCGACCACCATCGGCTACGCCGCCGTCGGCGCCGCCGGCGCGCTCGCCGCCGTGTTGCTGGCCCAGGCCCGGACGATGTCGGCGCCGGTTGTCGACCTGCTGCGCCGGGTGCCGGCACGGATGCGGGGATGGCGGGCGACAATCGGTGACATCGTCGCGGTGTCCGTCGCCGTGGCCGCCGGGGTGCAGCTGCGTTCCGGCGGGTCGCCGACCGGGCTCGCTCTGGTGGCACCGCTCGTCGGTGCGCTCGCCGCAGGCGTCCTCCTGGCGCGGGTGGCCATGATCGCCGCGGCGGCGGTGGGTGCGAGGCTGCTGGCGCGAGGCAGGACGACAGTCGGTCTGGCCCTCGTGCAGGTGGCCCGGCAACCACGGTTCCGGCCCCTGATCGCGCTGCTCACAGTTGTTGTCGCGATGCTCACCTTCACCGCCGCGACGAGCGAGGTCGCGTCGGGCGCCTACAGCGATCGGGCAACTGTCGAGGTGGGCGCTCCCCGCGTGGTAGAGGTCGACGCCACGTCCCGTTCACACCTGTTGGCAGCCGTGCGGGCGGTCGATCCTGACGGGCACTTCGCCATGGCCACTGTGGTGACGGACGCGCCCTCCCGGGCCGGCACACCGGTGCTCGCCGTGGACTCCGGGCGGCTGGCGGCGGTGGCGGCTCCGCACTCGTCCTACGGCGCGTCCATGGCGGACATCGCGCGAACGATCCGCCCGGATCCGCCTGGAGAACCGTTGCGGCTGCGGGGACGGCTGCTCACAGTAGTCGCCGACGCCACCTTCGACGTGGACGCGTTCGGCGGCAATCGGGTCCGCCTCTCGGTCACGGTTGCCGGTGCTGACGGCACACGTCTGATCATCGCGCGCGACTACGTCAGACCCGGTCTGCGGGAATACGTCATGACGGTTCCGGAGTGCGCGCAGGAATGCCGGGTCGTCAACCTCGAGATCGTCGCTCCAGTCGTCGCCAGGCCCCTGCGCGTCCGCTTCGAGGAGCTGCGCATCGGAGACGGCGACACGGATGGTGACGGCGACAACGACGGCGACACGGTCCGCCTGACCGGTGCGCAGTTCGCCGACCTCAAGCGTTGGAGGCTGTCCGACAAGGACAGCACCGAGGTCACCGCCGCGGGCGGAAGTCGCGCGGCGCTGGTTCTCGACGTGTCGGAGGGCCGGCGGGAAAGGCCTGCTGGCATCAGCGTCGCCGATTCGCCGTTCCCGTTACCCGCTTACCTGACCCGGTCAGCGGGGACGCCGCTCGGCTGGGCTCACGCCTACGAGGGGATCGACGGGGCACCATCCCAGGCGTGGGCCTCGGGCGTGGTCGACCGTCTGCCGCGGCTCGGCGGGTCCGGCGTGATCGTCGATTTGGAGTACGCCGATCGGCTCGCCGTCGCCGGCCAGGCTGGCGTCAAGGAGGTCTGGTTGGCGCAGTCGGCACCCGCCGACATCCTCGACCGGCTTCGCGCGCGGGGTCTGGTCATCAGGGATGACCGGACGATCGCCGGCGAGCGAGAGGAATTCGACAGACAGGGCGCGGCGCTCGCGGTGCGCTTCAACCTGTTCGCCGCGCTGGCCGGGGTCCTGATCGGGTCGGCCGGCCTGGTCGCGATGGCGGCGGCCGAGAAGCGCAACCGGGTGGCCATGCTTGTGGCGCTGCGTCGACAGGGCCTGTCACCGCGCGCCGTCCGGGGCGGCTACGGGTGGCCGGTCGCGGTCGCCACCGTGTCGGGTGGTCTCGCCATCCTGACGATCTGGCCCCTCACGCGAAGCGGGCAGCGCATCTTCAGCGACGGCCGCTCGCCGCTCCCTTTGCCCGAGTGGCCCGATGTCGACCGTCTGCTGTTGTTCATCGTGCCGACTGTGGCGCTCTTCGCCGTCACCGCGGCGGTGCTCGGTCGGGTCGTCGCCGCCTCGGTTCGCCGTCGGACCAGCCGATGACCGCCGTGACGAGCGCGGCGGGCGTGGCGGTGACCTGCCACCGGCTGATCCACATCTACCCCACCGGGACCGGCGACGTCGTCGCCCTCTCCGGCGTGGACCTGCAGATCTCCGCCGGTGAGATGCTGGCGCTGGTGGGCCCGTCCGGCTCCGGGAAGTCCACGTTGGTGGCGATCCTCGGCGGGCTCATGCAGCCCTCCGCCGGTCGCGTCTACGTGGGCGACCACGAGTTGTCCCGGCTCTCCTCGTCGGGCCTGGCCGCCCTACGCGGCGCCACTGTCGGCACCGTCCTGCAGGGCGCCGAACGCAACCTGCTGCCGTACGTGTCGCTGTGGCGCAACGTCTGGCTGGCACAGCGACCCGCCGCACGCCTCACCGGGCGGCGGCTGAACCCGCCGGAGGCGATCCTGGACCTCGTCGGCCTCGCCGACGCCAGCGCGCGGCGAGTAGCCGATCTGACGCCGGGGCAGCGTCAACGGGCCGCTCTGGCGCAGGGGCTCGCCGCCGGTCCCGGGCTACTCCTGGTCGACGAGCCGACCAGTCAACTCGACGCCGCCGGCCGCGACGAGGTGCTCGCGGCGCTGTCCACCATCAACGCGCAGCGGGGCACCACAGTGGTCGTCGTCACCCACGACAGCGAGGTCGGCACCCGACTGGGCAGAGCCGTCACCATCCGGGACGGCCGAGTCGGAGCCGAAGGACGCAACGGCCGCGACTTCGCCGTGGTGGCCGGCGACGGGACGATCCAGCTGCCGCCCGAGACGTTGACGGCCTTCCCAGCCGGCACCCTCTTCGAGGTCGACCACACAGACCTGTCGGTCACCCTGCGCGCCACAGCGCACCCGGCACCCGGCGGCGGAGACGACGAGGCGGAGACAGCCACGGGCGAGCCCGCCGACGCGGGGTGACACCAGCGCGGCCATCGCCTCTCCCGGGCCGGCGGCCCGGGAGAGGCGATGCCCGTCTCAGAGCTGTTGGACCCAGTACGGGGTGACGTCCATCCAGCCGTTGGCGGCCGCGCCGTTGAGTCGGCCCGAGCTGCCGGTGCTGAGCGTGTACCACGAGTCGACGTAGTCCGGGTCGTCGGTCCACCAACTGGCGGGCATCGCGTTGATGATCGCGGTGACCAGCGGGGTGTAGGTGCCGTAGTCCACGATGGTCAGCAGCGCGGTGATCAGTGCCGTGGCCAGGTCGCGGTAGTTGGTGTCGCCGTCGTCCTCCCACATCACCACATCTGCGAGGTTGTACTTGTAGGCGTTGAAGTGGACCAGCAGCTGGTTGGGGTAGTAGACAGTGCCCTCGTTGTCCAGGTAGGGCATTTCGACCACTGTGGCCGTCGGCCGGCCGTCGTGGCCGAAGCCGGCCACCACGTTGAAGATCTCCGCCTTGCCCTTGATCCAGGTCTCTTGGTCGTTGCTGAGCCGGATGGCGTTGACCTTGGTGGCCCAGTAGCCGGCCTGCGCCGTCCGGCTGGTGGCCCTGACGCCGTTGAGCCCTCGTTGGGTCAGCTCCTGCCGCAACTGCGCGAGCCCCTGCTCCATTGCCCTTGTCACATCGACCTCGACCACCAGCACGGGTCGGCTGGGCAGCCGCACCGGGTCCAGCAGGACGTGACCACCGGCCGGGTCGTACGCGACGACGCTGTTCAGCTCGTCATCGGTCGGGGCCGCCGCAACGAGGGGAAGGGCGGTACGCGTCGACAGGGCCCCGCTGCCCGGGTGCCCGAGTCGCAGATGCAGCACCGAGCCGGTCGTCGCCGACAGCCCCTTCGCCGCCAACACCGCCTCGTTCGCGGCCCGGGAGGCGCGGTCGACCCGGGCGCCCAGCCGGGCCGCCAGCGGGTCCACCGGTCCGGCGGTCACGGCCGCGAGAGCCCGCGCGCGAGTGGCCGGGTCGGCGAGCGCGTCGGCCACCTCGCGGGCCAGCCGGTCGGTGGCCGAGAAGACCGGGCCACTGCCGGACGGGGCGACCTGGGTGGCCGAGGTCGTGTCGACCGGGCGGGCCTGGGCGGGGGTCGAGGCGACTAGCGTGGTTGTCACAAGCGTGAGCGACAGCACGCTGAGCCGGAACGAACGGGGATGCATGAGGGCTCCTCTCCAGTCGCGACGCCAGCTCGTGACAGGCGACGCGGGCGTCCAGAGATGATCGCACCCATACATCGGGGTTGGTCAATGACAAGCATTTCCCTCGCCGATACGCCTGTCCCCTGCGTACCCGGAGGTACGCAGGGGACATCAGTGCCGTAACGGCGTCAGCGGGCCGTGCCGGCGCGGCGCTTGTTGTAGACGTCGAAGGCCACGGCCACGAGCAGGACGAGTCCCTTCACCACCGACTGTGTCGACTGGTCGATGCCCATCAACTGCATGCCGTTGCTCATCACCGCCATGATCAGGCCGCCGACCATCGCGCCCACGACGGTGCCCACCCCGCCGGTGACCGCCGCGCCCCCGATGAATGCCGCAGCGATCGCGTCCAGTTCGAACATGTTGCCGGCGGCGGGCTGCGCGCCGTTGGACCGGGACGAGTAGATGACGCCTGCCACCGCCGCCAGGAAGCCCATGTTGACGAACATCCAGAAGTTGACCGTGCGGACCTTCACGCCGGACAGCGCCGCCGCCGACAGGTTGCCGCCGATCGCGTAGACCTGGCGACCGAAGACGGTGCGCCTGGTGAGCAGGCCGTAGACCAGCACGAGGACCGCCAGGATGATCAGCACGATCGGCAGGCCGCGGGCGTGCGCCAACTGCCAGGCGAAGTACATGATGACCGCGCCGACGGCGACGACACGGGCGACGAACAGCGGGAACGACTCGACTGGCTGCTGGTAGCGGATCCGGGCCACGCGGGTGCGGAAGCCGCTCACCGCGTACCCCGCGACGGCGACAGCGCCAATGAGCAGCGTGAACGCGTCGAAGCCCTCACCGCCGAGGAGTCCGTTGAGGAAGCCCGCGGCGACGCGCTGGTATTCGGCCGGGAACGGCGACAGCGAGATGTTGTCGAGCACCCGCAGCGTGAGGCCACGGAACAGCAGCATGCCGGCCAGGGTCACGATGAACGCCGGGATTCCGGCGTACGCGACCCAGAAGCCGTGCCAGGCACCGACCGCGACGCCCACGACGAGCGCGGCCAGGATGCCGACCCACCACGGGTACCCCTGCTGGATCACCAGGACGGCGGAGACCGCACCGGTGAGCGCCACCACCGACCCCACCGACAGGTCGATGTGCCCGCCGATGATCAGGATGACCATCCCGATCGCCAGGACCAGGATGTACGAGTACTGGAGGACGATGTTTGTGATGTTGCCTGGGCTGAGCGACACGCCGTCGGTCAGGATCGCGAAGAGCCCGACGATGACGACAAGGGCGACGTAGATCCCGCTCTGCCGCAGGTTGTTCAACAGCAGAGCCCGCAGGTCGCTCGTCCCGGTGTGCAGGGCGGCGGCGGGCGCGGTGTCCGAGGGCGTCGGGCGCTCCGTCGAAGGGGTCTTGATGCTTGTCATCCGACGAGCTCCTTGTCCTTTGTCATCAGCTCCATGAGGCCCTCCTGGGTCGCCTCGCCCACCGGCGTGTCACCGGTGATCCGCCCTGCGGCGAGGGTGTAGATGCGGTCGCACATCCCCAGCAGCTCCGGCAGCTCGGAGGAGATGATGATCACCGCTTTGCCGTCGGCCACGAGCCGATTGATGATCGTGTAGATCTCGAACTTGGCGCCGACGTCGATCCCGCGCGTCGGCTCGTCCAGGATCAGCACGTCCGGGTCGGTGAAGAGCCACTTCGACAGCACGACCTTCTGCTGGTTGCCGCCGGAGAGCTTGCCGACCACCGCCATGACGCTCGGCGCCTTGATGTTCATCTCCCGCCGGCTCGTCTCGGCGACCTTGATCTCCTCGTTGCCGTTCACCCAGCCCAGTCGGGACAGTCGGTCCAGCGCGGCGGCGGAGACGTTGCGGCGGACGTCGTCGATGAGGTTGAGGCCGTACCGCTTGCGGTCCTCGGTGACGTACGCGATGCCGTTGTCGATGGCCTCGGCGACGGTACGGGCGTTCACCTCCCGCCCGTGCATGAACAGCCGGCCCTTGATGTCGCGGCCGTACGAGCGGCCGAACACGCTCATCGCCAACTCGGTCCGGCCGGCGCCCATCAGCCCAGCGATGCCGACGACCTCACCGGCACGTACGGACAGGCCAACGCCCTCGACGACCATCCGCTCCTGGGTCGGGTGCCGCACCGTCCAGTCTTCGATCCGCAGCACCTCCTCGCCGGGCGACGACTCGCGGTCGGGGTAGAAGCTGTCCAGGTCACGCCCGACCATGCCGCGGATGATGCGTTGCTGGGTCACGTCGTCGGCGCGCATGTCGAGGGTCTCCACCGCGCGTCCGTCGCGGATGACTGTTGTCGAGTCGGCGATCGCGGTGATCTCGTTGAGCTTGTGGGAGATCATGATGCAGGTGATCCCCCGCTCCTTGAGCTGTCGGAGCAGCCCGAGCAGGTGCGCCGAGTCGACGTCGTTGAGGGCGGCTGTCGGCTCGTCCAGGATGAGCAGGCGCACCTTCTTCGACAGCGCCTTGGCGATCTCCACCAACTGCTGCTTGCCCACGCCGAGCTGGATGACCGGGGTGACCGGGTTCTCGTGCAGCCCGACGGACGCCAGCAACTCCGCCGCCTCGGCGTTGGCCCGGTTCCAGTCGATGAGGCCGCTCCGACCACGGCGCTCGTTGCCGAGGAAGAGGTTCTCGGCGATCGACAGGTGCGGCACCAGGGCGAGTTCCTGGTGGATGATGACGATGCCGTTGGCCTCGCTGTCCCGGATGCCCCGGAACTGCATCGGCTTGCCGTCGAAGAGGATCTCGCCGTCGTACGAGCCGGATGGGTGCACGCCGGACAGCACCTTCATCAGCGTGGATTTGCCGGCGCCGTTCTCTCCGCAGATGGCGTGGATCTCTCCCCGGCGCACCGCGAGGGTGACGTCCTCCAGAGCGGTCACCCCGGGGAAGGTCTTCGTGATGCGACGCATCTCGAGGATGGTGTCGTCCATGGTCACTGTCCTCTGTCAGGTCCGGACGTGGTCCGCCACGACGTCGGGCTCGGCGGGGTGACCGCCGAGCCCGACCGACGGCTTACTTCTTGGCCTGACCGGCGGCGACCTCTTCCGCCGTCCAGTACCCGGAGTCGATGAGCGCGGTCTTGATGTTGTCCTTGTAGACGGTCACGAACGGCAGCAGGTACGACGGGACGACCTTGACGCCGTTGTTGTACGTCTTCGTGTCGTTGGCCTCGGGCTGCTTGTCCTGGAGGAATGCCTCGGCGGCGTTGACGGCCTGGTCGGCGAGCAGACGGGTGTCCTTGAAGACCGTGCAGGTCTGCACGCCGTCGTTGATCAGCTTGATCGACGCGATCTCGGCGTCCTGACCGGTCACCGCCGGGAGCTTCTTGCTGCCGCTACCTCCGTAGCCGGCGTTCTGCAGGGCGGTGATGATGCCCCGGGAGATGCCGTCGTACGGCGACAGCACGCCGTCGACCCGCGAGCCGTCGTTGTAGCTGGAGGTGAGCAGGTCTTCCATCCGCTTCTGCGCGGTCTCCTGCTGCCACCGCAGGATCGCCACCTGCTCGATTGTGGTCTGGCGCGACTTCACCTTCAGCGTGCCGGCGTCGATGAACGGCTTCAGCGTGTCCATGGCGCCGCCGAAGAAGTACTGGGTGTTGTTGTCGTCGAGCGAACCCGCGAACAGCTCGATGTTGAACGGGCCGGTCGCCGTGCCCTTCGAACCGTCCTGGTTCTGGAGGCCGAGGCCGACGAGCAGCCCGGTGGCCTGGGCGACGCCCACCTTGTAGTTGTCGAAGCTCACGTAGAAGTCGACGTTCTTGCTGCCGCGGATGAGCCGGTCGTACGAGATGACCGGGATCTTCGCGTCGGCGGCGGCCTGCAGCTGGCCGCTGAGCGCCGTTCCGTCGATCGCCGCGATGACCAGGACGTCCGCGCCCTGGGTGATCATCTGGTCGACCTGCTGCGACTGGGTGGGGATGTCGTCGCCCGCGTACTGGAGGTCGACCTTGTAGCCCTTGGCCTCCAGCTTCTGCTTCACGGCGTTGCCGTCGGCGATCCACCGCTCGGAGGTCTGGGTCGGCATCGAGACGCCGATGGTCAGGTCACCGGGCTTCTTGTCACTTGTGTCGCCGCCGCTGCCGGCACCTCCACCACTGCACGCCGTCAAACTCAGCGCCAGCATCGCGCTACCCAGAGCAACCAGGAATTTCCTGCTCACGGGTCTCTCCTCTCCGGATTCCGCCGCCGACCGCCGGGGCGCACGTGTCACTTTGGGGTAGTGTTAGCGCTCACATAAGGCACGTCAACACTTCACCTGAAATACCGGTGTCACGGTCTCGTAACGAGAGGCTGCATAGCCGCGCGGCCAGGGATATCACCGTCCACAGTGGAATGGAGCGGTCCACGCGGGCGCTCCATGGCAAGACGTGTGGCGGCTACCGACGGTGATCGTGGTCGCCTGTCAGCGCGACCCGTTCGTCAGCGGGAAGGCGGCGGGGCGACGCTGTCGCGGGCGACGAGGGTCGGTGCGATTGTCTGCCGCAGCGCACCGCCGCTGCCCGACTCGATCTGGGTCAACAGCATCTGCAGACTCGCCCGCGCGACCGCGTCGAAATCAGGCCGGACGGTGGTCAGCGGCGGGATGAAGTACGCGGCCTCCGGCACGTCGTCGAAGCCCACCACGCTGATCTCCGCCGGCACCCGCCTGCCGAACTCGTGCAACGCCCGCAGCACGCCCAGGGCGAGATGGTCGTTGGCCGTGAAGATGGCGGTGACCTCAGGCATCCGCGCCAGCATCTGCCCGCACCGGTAACCCGATGCCGCCGACCAGTCCCCCGGCATCAGCGGCGGCGGGGTCACCCCGGCGGCCAGCAGAGCCTCCCGCCAGCCCTCGATGCGACCGGCGCCGTCGAACCAGTCCGACGGCCCCGACACGTGCCACACGGTGCGGTGCCCGGCGTCGAGGAGATGCTGGGTCGCCGCCCGGGCACCCGCCACCTGGTCGACGGTCACCAGTGGCATCGGCCGATGCGGATCACCGTCGACGGTGACCAACGGAACGTCCTGGGGCAGCCGCTCCAACGCCTCGCCTGCCGACTCGACAGGCGCGATGACGACGATGCCGGCGACCCTGTGCGCCAGGTGTCGCTCCACCGCGGCCGAGATCGACCGGTGGTCGAGGTCGCGCACGCTGCCCACGCTCACCGCAAAGCCCTCTTCCGCTGCGGTCTGCTCCAGGGCGGCCAGCAGCGAGGCCGGGCCGTAGAGCGTGGTGTTCTGTGCGACCACGCCGATCACCTGGGACCGGCCGGTCACCAGGGCGCGCGCCGCGCCGTTCGGGCGGTAGCCCAACTCGGCGATCGCTGCCCGCACCCGCAGCCGGGTCTGCTCACGAACGTTGGGATGCCCGTTGAGCACCCGCGACACCGTCTGGTGGGAGACACCGGCGAGACGAGCGACATCAGTCATCGCGGGACCGTGGACGGCCATTGCACTCCCCCCGCCTCATCCGGCCCGCGGCCCGTCGACGTCGACTGGAGCGGCCCGGCCCGATCCCCCTCGCTCAGTCACCACGCCGGTGCTGAATCCCAGGTGACCAGCGCTGGATCGCCGACAGTCTACGCCAGCCCGCAGCCCGGACAGGGCACGGCCGAGAGGGAACGACGCGACGGGTGCCAGGCCGGCGGCCCAACCTCCGCACCACCCACACCCATGCCCCCGAACGGACCGGACCGCGACAGGTACGCCGCCCCGCTCCACGCTCCCGGAACGGGCGCGGAGCAGGGCGGCGACGGACGTGAACAGTGGCGCGAACTCCCCGTCCCAGATTCGAACGGGTAGTCCGCGCCACCGGTCAGAACACCAGCGCTGTGACAGGTGTCACGGTGTCGTCAGATCGAACCGGCGCACCGTCACCGCACCCCCGAGCGCCGAGGTGGCGTGGTTGAAGATGGCGAACCGGTAGCCCATGAAGAACTGCCAGTTGTTGGCGAGCGTCAGGGCGTTGCCGAACGAGGTGAAGTTGACCCCGTCCGTGCTGTACGAGAAGCGGGCCTGCCGACCGGATCCGGGTCTGATGTCGGCGTTGGCACGCAACCAGATCCGGCCACCGGAGACGGAGGTGCTCGCCACCTCGCTGCCGGTGCTCGTGGTGTTCCAACTGCCGTCCATCGTCAGGCCGTTCTGCATGACCAGACGGGTGGCGCCGTTGTCCCGTCGGACACCGATCCAGGCCGACGAGTTCCGCAGCACCGCCAGGCCAGTGCGGTCCCCGTCGCGCATCGTGGAGTAGTCCAACTCGATTGTCGCGGTCGAGGTCGGCCCCTGGATGCGGTGGGTGAGCGTGTTGCGCGCCTTGTACAGGTCGCCGGTGACGGTGGCGGTCTGCAGGTTCAGCCCGTTGTTCACCGACCACTTGCTGTTGTCCGGGTTGTGGTTCCACTCCCACTGCGGGCCGAGGGTGGTGCCGGCGAACGTGTCGGTGCCGGTGAGCGGCTTCACCGCCCGGGGCGCGGCGGGCAGGTTCGGCTTCGGGTACGTGCTGCCCCAGGCGCCGTTGACGGTCTGCAACACGGGCCAACCGTCGCCGGTCCAGGTGATCGGCGCCATCGCCGGCATCCGACCACCGGGGTACGCGTCGACGAACGCCATGTAGTACCAGTCGCCGTTCTGGGTCTGCACCAGTCCACCCTGGTGCGGCACACCGCCCCCGGAGATCGGCCCGGGCAGGTTGAGCAGCACCTGACGCTGCTCGTACGGGCCGAACGGGCCGTTTGTCGACTTCAGCACGTACTGGCCGTTGGCCGGGCGGGTGAGCCAGATGTAGTAGGCGCCGTTGCGCTTGTAGAAGCGGGCGCCCTCCAGCGTGCCGATGCTCGACGGCGTCTGGTACACCTGCTGGGCGCGGACCTGCGACTTACCGTCGGCGGACAACTGGGCGACGCTGATGGTGCCGTTGCCGTACGCCACGTACATGGTGTCGTTGTCGTCGATCAGCATCCCGGCGTCGTAGTAGCAGTTGGGGATGGTGGTGTGCTTGCTCCAGGTGCCGTCGACGGCGCTCGCCGTGTAGATGTGGGTCTGCGCGAAGTCGATGCACCCGGCCCAGTAGTACGTCCGGTTGCTCGGCCGGTAGTTGAGTGTCGACGCCCAGATCCCGTCGACGTACGCGTTACCGCCACTCATGTCGTACTTCGAGCCGAAGTCCAGCCGGGGCACCGAGTGCCCGGCGAACTCCCAGTTGACCAGGTCGTACGAGCGCAGGACGGGCGCGCCAGGCGAGTAGTGCATTGTGGACGCCGACATGTAGTAGGCGTTGTCGACGCGGATGATGTCGACGTCGGCGAAGTCCTGCCAGACGACCGGGTTGGTGTACGTGCCGTTCGACGGTGGCGGAGTCGTCGGCGGCGGCGTGGTGGGGTTGCCTCCGCCGCCGACCTGGACGAGCTGCCACTGCTGGTTGTTGCCGCCCCAGTCGTCGTACTGCACGATGTTGCCGCCGTCGGCGGTGGAGGCGTTCTGCACCTCGACGGCCTTGCTGCTGTTGCGGTTGATCAGCCGTACGTAGCCGCCGGCGGAGTCGGCCAGGCGGAACTGCTGGTTCACCCCGTTGCCGTCGGCCCACTGCACCACAGCCGCGCCGTTGGCGGTGGAGAAGTTGTACACGTCGAGCACCTTGCCTGAGTGCCGCGACTTCAACCGGTAGTAGCCGCCGCCGGAGTCGACGAACTGCCACTGCTGCCACGCGCCGTCGTTGCGCGCCCACTGGGTGATCCGCGCGCCGTCGTTCGTCGCCTGGTTGTACACGTCAAGCGCCTTGCCACTGTTGCGGTTCACCAACACGTACCAGGCGTTGGTGTCCACCGTCGCCGCCGATGCGGGTGACGAGGCCACCGCCGTCAGCGTGCCGCCCACGAGCACTGCCGCCGCGGCGGCGGTGAGCCGCCTCAACCACCCACGCCGCCGCGCTTGTGGCGCAGCCCAGGGAACCCGACCGATGGCAACCATGATCCTCCTTCGATGACGCGAACCGAGCGGTCTGGGCCGGTATCCGCGGCACCGGGCGGGGCACCGTACTGACCACGAGCCCGGCCAATGTGATCGCTAACATCGCACCTGCGCCGCTGCGACGGGGATCCGTCGAGGTCGGGGGGTGGACACGGTCGCGGCCGGGCCAGCCGCAGACATTGATTGTCTTGGCTATAGACTGTGAGCGATAACACGCTCTTAGTCAAGCCGTAACACAACCGGCTCCAGGTCGTGCTGGGCACCCACGCGAACGGGTGGCCCGTCCCGGCCAGCGGTCGCAGGCAGGGACGGACCACCCGTCAGGAAGACGCGCGGCGCGAGGGGGTCAGAAGCCGCGGGCCAACCGGTAGTAGGCCTGGTTCCACCGGATCTCGTCGGCGAAGCGGCGAGGCCTCGTCTCCGCGTCGATGACGACGAGTTCGGTGCGGCTCATCTCGGCCAGGTCGTGCAACTCCTCCACGCCTACGGCCTGGGACAGCACTGTGTGGTGGGGGGCGCCCGCGGTGATCCACGCCTCGGCCGAGCCGGGCAGGTCGGGTTGCGGACGCCAGACGGCCCGCGCCACCGGCAGCCGGCGCAGCGGCTGCGGCGGGGTCACGACGTCGATCGTGTTGGCCACCAGCCGGAAGCGCTCCCCCATGTCCGCAAGCCCCAGCACCACGGCCGGGCCGGGCGCGGCATCGAAGACGAGACGGACCGGGTCCTCCCGGCCACCGATGCTCAGCGGGTGGATCTCCACATTGGGTACGCCGGAGGCGATGGTCGGGCAGACCTCAAGCATATGGGCGCCGAGCACCAACTCCTCGCCGGGGGTGAGGTCGTAGGTGTAGTCCTCCATGAAGGACGTGCCGCCGTCCACCCCCACCGACATCGACTTGAGGGTGTGGACCAGGACTGAGGTCTTCCAGTCACCCTCGCCGCCGAAGCCGTAGCCGTCGGCCATCAGCCGCTGCACGGCGATGCCGGGCAGCTGACGCAGGCCGCCGAGGTCCTCGAAGTTCGTCGTGAAGGCCCGGAACCCGCCCTCGTCGAGGAAGGCGCGCATACCGAGTTCCAGGCGGGCCGCGTACCGAAGGGAGTCGTGCTGCGCACCCCCGGAGACCAGCGCCGGGACGACGCGGTAGGTGTCCTCGTACTCCTTCACGAGGTCGTCCACCTGCGCGTCGGTGACCTCGCCGACCACGTCGACCAGGTCGTTGACGCCGTAGGTGTTCACCGACACCCCGAAGCGCAACTCCGCCTCGACCTTGTCGCCCTCGGTCACCGCGACGTCGCGCATGTTGTCACCGAAGCGGGCCAGGCGCAGCGACCGCATCGCCGACCAGCCGATCGCCGCGCGGGCCCACGCGCCGACCCGGGCGGCCACCCGGGGGTCGCTGACGTGCCCGGCGACGGTCTTGCGGGCCACACCGAGGCGGGTCTGGATGTACCCGAACTCGCGGTCGCCGTGGGCGGCCTGGTTCAGGTTCATGAAGTCCATGTCGATGTCGTTCCACGGCAACACGACATTGGCCTGGGTGTGCAGGTGCAGCAGCGGCGTCTGCAGCGCGTCCAGACCGGCGATCCACATCTTCGCCGGCGAGAAGGTGTGCATCCACGCGACGACCCCGATGGCGCCCTGGGCGGCGGCGTCCCGGCAGACCCGCAGGATCTCGCCGCTGTTGGTCAGGACGGGCTTCCAGACCACGCGGGCGGGGATCTGCGGCGAGTCGTCGAGCGCGGCCGCGATCTGGCGGGACTGCTCGGCCACCTGCCGGAGCGTCTCCTCGCCGTACATGCCTTGGCTGCCGGTGAGGAACCAGATCTCGGGTTCGGTGTGTGGTGCCATGGGGTTGCCTTCCGCGAGAGGGGCGGTCACTTGTAACGGATTCCGATGAGACGCTGGAGGAGGATGAACGCGAACAGCAGGCCGCCGATCACGATCTTGGTCCACCAGGAGTTGAGGCTCCCATCGAAGGTGATGAGGGTCTGGATCACGCCCAGGACCAGCACGCCGAGCACCGTGCCGAAGACGTATCCCGCGCCGCCGGTGAGCACGGTGCCGCCGATCACGACGGCGGCGATGACGTCCAACTCCATCCCGACGGCGATGAGTGGCGCGCCGGAGAGCGTGTAGAACGACAGCAGGATCCCGCCGATCGCCGAGCACAGACCGCTGATCGTGTAGACCGCGATCCGGGTACGCCCCACCGGCAGACCCATCAGCAGCGCCGACTGGGGGTTGCCGCCGATGGCGTACACGTTGCGCCCCAACCGGGTGTAGGCGAGCGTGTACGCGGCCACGACGACCACGACGAAGGCGATCAGCACGCTTATCGAGACGAAGTTGCCCTTGGGATCGCCGATCCGCTCCTGCGACATCCTGGTCCAGAACCCGTCGGTGATCGGGATGGACGAGCCGGAGATGAACGTGCACATGCCCCGGGCGAAGAACATCCCGGCGAGCGTCACGATGAACGGCTGGATCTCGAAGAAGTGGATGGCGCAGCCCATCAGCAGGCCGAGCGTCGGGCCGATGAGCAGGGCGATGACGAGCACCAGCGCGGCCGGCAGGCCCTCCTGGAGCAGCCAGGCCGACACCATCGCCGTCATGGCGACGACGGACCCGACCGACAGGTCGATGCCGCCGGTGAGGATCACGAACGTCATCCCCACCGCGACGACGAGCAGGAAGCCGTTGTCGATGAAGACGTTGAAGATGACCTGCACGTTGGAGAACGCCGTGTACTGCGACACCCCGATGCCGTACATGACCAGGAGGAGGACGAGCGTCGCCAGGACCGGTATCTGCCGTCTCGGCAGCCGGAACCGGGGACGGCCAGCGGTGAGCGATCCAGTGGTCATGCCGGCACCTGCTCCTTCGGCTTGTCGGCGATGGCGCTGGGCGGCGGCGCGTTCCTTCTGCGGCGGCTGAACCGGGCTCGGAAGGCGGGCGCCTGGACGAGGCAGACGGCGATGACGACGACCGCCTTGAACAGCAGCGAGGTCTGCGGGGAGATGTTCATGGCGTACACGGTGGTGGTCAGGGTCTGGATGATCAGCGCGCCGAGGATCGTGCCGCTGAGGAAGAACCGCCCGCCGGCGAGGGACGTGCCGCCGATGACCACCGCGAGGATGGCGTCCAGCTCCACCCAGAGGCCTGCGGCGTTGCCGTCGGCGCTGGAGACGTTTGCCGTCATCATGAAGCCGGCGATCGCGGCGCAGCCCGCGCTGAGCACGTACGCGAGGAAGATGACACGGCCGGACCGGATGCCGGCGAGCCGACTCGCCACGGCGTTGCCGCCCACCGATTCGACGATCATGCCGAGCGCCGTGCGGCGGGTGAACGCGGCGACGAGCAGGGCCGCCGCCAGGGCGATGAAGATGGCAAGCGGCAGCGTCAGCACGTGCCCCAGGCCGATCGCCCGGTACGGCTCGGAGTTGATGGTGATGATCTGGCCCTCGGTGACCAACTGGGCGAGGCCCCGACCGGCCACCATCAGGATCAGCGTGGCGATGATCGGCTGAATACCGATCACCGCCACCAGCACCCCGTTCCAGGCGCCGAGCACCAGCGAGACCCCCATCGCCATCGCGAGGGCGGTCAGCACCACTGTGAGGCTGTTCTGGTCGGGCTGCTTGCTGATGTACATGCAGGCGATCGCGCCACTTATCGCGCAGACCGAGCCGACCGACAGGTCGATGCCGCCGGTCGAGATGACAAGGGTCATGCCCAGCGCGACGAGGATCAGCGGTGCGCTCAGTCGCAGGATGTCGACAGGCGTGCCGTACAGGTGCCCGTCCTTGAGCTCGATGGACAGGAACCCGGGCCGGTAGATCGTGTTCGCGGCGAGCATGACGACAAGCACGGCGGCGGGCCAGAACAGCCGGTGACCGATCATCGCCCGGTAGCGGCCCATGGTGTCGTTCATCGGTCTGCCTCCTCCCGGTGGGATCCACTCGCGATGGTCTGCATGATGCGGTCGGCGTCGAGGCTCTCGTCGTTGGCGAGCTGCGCGACCATCTGCCGGTCCCGCATCACTGCCACCTTGTGGCTGAGGCGCAGCACCTCCTCCAACTCGGCGGAGATGAACAGCACCGCCATGCCGCCGTCGGACAACTGCGTCACGAGCTTCTGGATCTCGGTCTTCGCGCCGATGTCGATGCCGCGGGTCGGTTCGTCGAGGATCAGCAGTCGTGGCTCGGTGATCAGCCACCGGGCCAGGAGCACCTTCTGCTGGTTGCCGCCCGAGAGGTTGCGGACCGGCACCTCCGGGTCCGCCGGGCGGATGTTGAGAGCCTTGACGTACTTGTCGACGAGCTCGTCCTGGCGGCGCCGCGGAATGGGCCGCAGCCAGCCCCGGGCGGCCTGCATGGCGAGGATGATGTTCTCGCGGACCGACAGGTCGGCGACGATGCCCTCCGCGCGGCGGTTCTCCGAGCAGAAGCCGACGCCGTGGTCGATGGCCTGCGCGGGGGTGCGAAGGCCGCTCGCCGTGCCGTCGACGGCGACCTGGCCACCGTCGGCCCGGTCGGCCCCGAACAACAACCGCGCCACCTCGGTACGCCCCGAGCCCAGCAGGCCGGCCAGGCCCACCACCTCGCCGGCGTGGATGGTGAGGCTGAACGGCTCGACAGCGCCCGCCCGGCCGAAGTCCGACACCGCCACCAGCGGGGTGCCCTCCTCAAGCGCGGCCAGGTCCCGTCGGGAGTGCTCCTCGATGCCTTCCAGGACGTCGAGTTCCTTGCCGATCATCTTCTCGACGAGGGCGAGCTGGGGCAGCTCGGCGGTCGGGTACTCGCCGACGAGCCCGCCGTTGCGCAGCACCGTGATGCGGTCGGCGATCTCGTAGACCTGGTCGAGGAAGTGGGTCACGAACAGGATCGCGATGCCCTCGTCGCGCAGTTGCCGCATGATGCGGAACAGTTGCGCCACCTCGCCCGCGTCGAGGCTGGACGTCGGCTCGTCCAGGATCAGCACCCGGGCCTTGATGTCGATGGCGCGGGCGATGGCGACCATCTGCTGGATCGCGAGGGAGTACGAGCCGAGCGGCGCGCTGACGTCGAGGTCGAGGTCGAGGCGGGCCAGCAGCGCACGGGCGCGGCGGCGGACCTCACCCCAGCGAACGGCACCGAGAAGACGCGGCTCGCGTCCGATGAAGATGTTCTCCGCCACCGAGAGGTTCGTGCAGAGGTTGACCTCCTGGTAGACGGTGCTCACCCCGGCGGCCGTCGCCTGCATCGGCCCGCTGAAGGACACCGGCTCACCGTCGAGGGTGATCACGCCCGCGTCGGTGTCGTAGACACCCGTCAGCACCTTGATGAGTGTCGACTTGCCGGCGCCGTTCTCGCCCATCAGGGCGTGCACCTCGCCGGGAAAGAGCCGGAAGTTGACGTCGTGGAGTGCGCGCACCCCGGGGAAGGACTTGGTGATCCCGGCCATCGTCACGACCGGACGGCTATCCGTCATCCCATCAGACCTCTTCTGGGGGTTGTCGACGCGGAAGGGCCGTCACGCTCCCGCCGATCCCGCCCGAGCCACCCTCGCGGGTGGCTCGGGCGGGCGGGTCACGGGGTTGTCGCGGGCCATGCCCAGTCCGTTGGGGGTTGGGGGCGACGCGGCGGGGCCGCCACGCGAGCGCGGCGACCCCCCGGCGTCGATCAGTACTTGCGGTTGGGCAGTGCTTCCTTGGCCTGCTCCGACGTGAAGGTGGTCTCCTCGGTCTCGATCCGAGCAGGCACCTCCTCGCCCGCGTGGACCTTCTTGGCCAGGTCCATCAGCTGCGGGCCGAGCAGCGGGCTGCACTCCGCGATGAAGTTGAACTTCCCGTCGGCGAGGGCCTGCATGCCGTCCTTCACCGCGTCGACGGTGATGATGGTGATGTCCTTGCCGGGCACCTTGCCGGCCGCGCTGATCGCCTCGAGCGCGCCCAGGCCCATGTCGTCGTTGTGCGCGAACAGCACGTCGATCTTCGGGTTGGCCTTGAGGAACTGCTCCATCACCTGCTTGCCACCTGCCCGGGTGAAGTCCCCGGACTGCGACGCGATGACCTTCAGGTTGGGGTTGGCGGCGATCGCCTCAGCGAAGCCCTTCTTGCGGTCGTTGGCCGGGGCAGCGCCGGTCGTACCCTGCAACTCGACGATGTTCACCGGGCCGGAGGCGGCCTTCTTCTGCTCGACGAGCCACTCACCGGCGAGACGGCCCTCCTTGACGAAGTCCGAGCCGAGGAACGTCTTGTAGAGGGTCTTGTCGGCCGAGTCGACCGAGCGGTCCGTCAGGATCACCGGGATGCCGGCGTCCTTGGCCTCCTTGAGGACGGTGTCCCAACCCGACTCCACAACAGGAGAGAAGGCGATCACGTCGACCTTCTGCTGGATGTAGTTGCGGATCGCCTTGATCTGGTTTTCCTGCTTCTGCTGCGCGTCGTCGAACTTCAGCTCGATGCCCGCGGCGGCCGCCGCATCCTTGATCGAGGTGGTGTTCGCGGTACGCCACCCGCTCTCCGCGCCGACCTGGGAGAAGCCCATCGTGATCTTGCCGTCGTCCGTGGACCCGCCGCCGGTGTCGCTGTTGCCGCAGGCCGCCACGCCGCCGACGAGTAGCACGCTGGCGAGGACCGCGACAGCGCGCCACGGAGCGGACTGCGTTCGCATCTTTCTCATCAGTTCTCCTTGGCTGGGTGTGGTGGTTGACCACGTCAACCGCCGAGGTGCCGAGGCGGCCTACGCGGGTGGTGCGTGCTGGTGCGTCGTGGTGCAGACCGGCGGGTTCCGGCTCCACTCAGGAAGGTCAGGAGCCCGCCGGTGCGACTGGTTGTTGACCGTAGACGTTCTGATAGCGGTGATACAGGGCATCGATGTCTGCCTGTGCGATCGGAAGGGGTTGACCGAGCGCGCGGGCCAGGTGCGCGGTACGCGCGACGTCCTCACACATGACCGCGGCCTTGACCGCCGCGCGGGCGTCCCGCCCGATCGTGAAGACGCCGTGGTTGCGCATCAGCACCGCGGGTGAGCGGTGTCCGGCGAGTGTGGTGACGATGCCCTTGCCGATGTCGTCGCCGCCGATCAGCGCGAACGGACCGACCGGGATCTCCCCGCCGAACTCGTCGGCCTGCGCCGTGAGGTGGCAGGGGATGGCCTCGCCACGGGCGGCCCAGGCGGTGGCGTACGAGCTGTGCGTGTGCACCACCCCGCCCACCTCGGGCATGGCCCGGTAGACGTAGGCGTGGGCGGCGGTGTCGCTGGACGGTGCGAGGTCGCCCTCGACGAGGACGCCGTCGAGGTCACAGACCACGATGGTGTCGGCGGTGAGATCGTCGTAGCCGATCCCGCTCGGCTTGATCACCATGAGGTCGCGTCCCGGGACGCGGGCGGAGATGTTGCCGGCCGTCCAGGCCACCAACTGGTACCGGGTCAGCTCGGAGTGCAGACGGGCGACCGTCTCGCGCAGCTCCTGGATTTGTCGGGTCACCTCGGCGGTCATGCGACGACCTCCAGCGTGGTCTCGGGCGTGCTGACGGGTGTGGTCTCGACCGGTGCCGCGATGGTGCTCACCGCCGCGTTGCGGATCGCCCGCAGGCGGAGCATGACGTCGTTGCCGCCACGGCCGAAGTGGTCGTGCAGCGCCCGGTATTCCGCGTAGAGAGCGTCGTAGGCGCGGGCCCGGTCGGGGTCCGGTCGGTAGACGGCCTCGTACACCCGACCCATCGCCTGCGACGCCTCGTGCACCGACGCGTACGCACCGGCGGCGACGGCGGCGTGAATCGCCGACCCGAGCGCCGGGCCCTGCGCGGAGGCGATGATGTTCAGTGGCCGCCTGGTCACGTCGGCGTAGATCTGCATCAGCAGCTCGTTGGAGGTGAGACCGCCGGCGATCACCAGGTCGTTCACCGCCACCCCGGCCTCGACGAACGCCTCGATGATCATGCGGGTGCCGTAGGCGGTGGACTCCAGCAACGCCCGGTAGACGTCCTGCGGCCGGGTGGCCAGGGTCATTCCGACGACCATCCCGCTGAGGTCGTGGTTGACAAGCAGCGAGCGGTTGCCGTTCCACCAGTCCAGCGCGATCAGGCCGTGCGCGCCCACCGGTTGGGCGGCGGCCAGCTCGGTGAGGTGCTCGTGCGAGGCGAACCCGGCCGGGGCGGCGTGCTCGACGAACCAGCCGAAGATGTCGCCGACACCGCTCTGCCCGGCCTCGTAGCCCCACGCGCCGGGGCTGATGCCGCCGTCCACCACACCGCACATCCCTGCCACCTCGGCGAGCTGCGTGCCGTTGACCACGTGGCAGGTCGAGGTGCCCATGATCGCGACGAGCCGGCCGGGCTCCACGGCCTGCGCGGACGCGGCGGTGACGTGCGCATCGACGTTGCCGACGGCCACCGCGATCCCCTCCGGCAGGCCGGTGAGCGCTGCGGCGTCGGCCGTGAGCGTGCCGGCCCGGGCGCCGAGGGGCAGCAGCGGACCGTCCAGCTTGGCCACGAAGTCGCCGAAGTCGGGGTTGAGCGCGGTCAGGAAGCTCTCGGACGGATAGTGGCCGTCCTGGAGGATGCCCTTGTAGCCGGCCGTGCAGACGTTGCGGGTCTCGGTGCCGCAGAGCTGCCAGACGATCCAGTCGGCGGCCTCGATGAAGCGTTCGGCCCGGCGGTAGACCTCAGGGTCCTCCTCCAGGATCTGCAGACCCTTGGCGAACTGCCACTCGGCGGAGATCTTGCCGCCGTACCGGCCGATCCACGGCTCGGCCCGCTCATGGGCCAGTGCGTTGATCCGGTCGGCGTGCGGCTGCGCGGCGTGGTGTTTCCACAGCTTGACCCACGAGTGCGGCCGGTCGCGCAGCTCGGGGTCCTCGCAGAGCGGCGTGCCGTCGACGGTTGTCGGCAGCACAGTGCAGGCGGTGAAGTCGATGCCGATGCCGATGACCGCGGCCGGGTCCACCCCCGCGGCGGACACCGCCTCCGGGACGGCGTAGCGCAGCACGTCGCGGTAGTCCTGCGGGTTCTGCAGCGCCCAGTCCGGGGGAAGCGGCCGACCGCTGGGCAGCGCGGCGCTGATCACCCCGTCGCGGTATTCGTGGACAGCGGTCCCCAACTCGGCGCCATCACGGACCCGGACCACGAGGGCCCGCCCGGAAAGCGTGCCGTAGTCGACGCCGACGACGTAGCTTTCGGCAGCTCCGTCCACACGATTCATGTCCACCTCCGCTTTTGACGGGGATAGTGTTAACGCTCACATCCAACCTCGTCAAGACATCTGGCCGCAACAGCTCCGTAACGGAACGCGGAGACGCACCCACTCGGGCGCGCCGACCGTCAGACCGGGGTGAAGCGAACCATTCCGACCGCACCCGTGGACGCCGGCCGGGACACCTCGCCGCCCGGCACGACCGACGACCGGACACCTCCGGCAGGCAGGGCGACCTGACGACTCTCGCACCGGACCGCGCAGCGGAGCTTGCCCGCACCTCTGCGTACCGGCCGGCGACGATGGCAGCGATAACATCGGCGGACTGCCCAGCGCCGTGATCGGATCCCACGGACTGGGCGACGGGCGACACCTCCCAGGGTCGGGCCGGTGGGTGAGCGAACAGCCGCCCTGTTCAGTCCGACGACGACACGGTGTTACCGATAACATTCGATGTTTCGGAGCCGCCGCCAAAGGGGTCGCGCGGATCGCCGACGGCCCGGCACCCCCTCGGAGGGCCGGGCCGTCGTTCACCTCTCGCGCGGGCTGTCCGTCGAGCGCGGATCGGGTCAGGCGCTCGGATTGCGGTTGTACAGCGCCCGGGCCCAGAAGAAGCACACCATGCTGACGGTCACGCACCACGCGACCGCCTCGATCGCGTTGCTGCCGATGCCGGTGCCGAAGAACAGGCCGCGGAGGGTCTCCATGACAGGTGTGAAGGGCTGATGATCGGCGAACCACCGCACCGGGGCCGGCATCGAGTCGGTGGGGACGAAGCCGCTGCCGAGGAAGGGCAGCAGCACAAGCGGCATCGGCAGGTTGCTTGCCGTCTCGACGCTCTTGGTGACCAGGCCGAGGGCGACCGACAGCCAGGTGACCGCGAAAGTGATCATGACGAGGACGCCGGTCACGGCGACCCACTCGATCGCGGTGGCCGTGGGCCGGAACCCGACGAGCAGCGCCACCCCGATGACCGCCGCGAGACCGAGCAGCGTCTGGATCAGGCTGCCCAGCACGTGGGCGGTGAGGACCGATGGCCGGAAGATCGCCATGGTGCGGAACCGGGCGATGATGCCCTCGGTCATGTCCATGGCGACCGAGATGGCGGTGCCCTGCGCCGCACTCGCCACAGTGATGAGCAGGATGCCCGGGGTGACGTAGTTGGCGTAGTCGGCGCGGCCACCCGAGGGCCCGAGGCCGACGCCCAGGGTGCCGCCGAAGACGTAGACGAAGAGCAGCAGCAGGATGACGGGGATGCCGACGAGCATGAGTGTCAACGACGGGTAGCGCCGCATGTGGAGCACGCTGCGCCGCAGCATCGTGCTCGAGTCGCGGACGGCGAGGGTGAGTGTGCTCATCGCGCCAGGGCCCCTTCCTTGTCGGTAGTTCCGGTGAGGGTGAGGAAGACGTCGTCGAGGTCGGGGGTGTGCACGGCGAGGCCGGCCACGCTTATCGAGGCACTGTCGAGCTGGTCGAGCAGGGAGCGCAACGACGCGACGCCGCCGTCGCTCGGAACGTGCAGGGTGAGTGCCGCGTCGTCCCGGGTCGCCTCCGCGAACGTACGAGCCGCCGCGTCGAGCCCGTCCTGGTCGGCGAACCGCAGCACGACGTGCCCGCCGGGGATGAGCCGTTTGAGCGCGTGCGGAGTGCCCTCGGCGATCAGCCGGCCGTGGTCGAGGAACGCGACGCGGTCGGCGAGCTGGTCGGCCTCCTCCAGGTATTGCGTGGTGAGCAGGATGGTGACGCCACCGGCGACGAGGTCGCGGATGATCTGCCACATGGCGCGGCGGCTCCGCGGGTCGAGGCCCGTCGTCGGCTCGTCGAGGAAGATGACGCGGGGGTCGCCGACCAGGGTCATCGCGAGGTCGAGGCGTCGGCGCATGCCACCGGAGTACGTCGCCACCGGCTTGTCCGCCGCCTCGGCCAGGTCGAACTGGTCGAGCAGGTCGGCGACACGCCGCCGGCCGGTTGCCCGATCCAGGTGGCACAGGTCGGCCATGAGGCGCAGATTTTCCCGCCCCGTCAACAGGTTGTCGACTGCGGAGAACTGGCCGGTGACGCCGATCAACGCGCGGACCGCGTCCGGCTCCCGGGTCAGGTCGTGTCCCCCGATGCGGGCCCGGCCGCCGTCCGGGCTGACCAGTGTGGACAGGATCTGCACTGTGGTGGTCTTGCCGGCCCCGTTGGGACCGAGCAACGCGAAGATGGACCCTTCGGGGATCTCCAGGTCGATGCCGTCGAGCACCACCTTGTCGCCGTAGGACTTGCGCAGGCCTGTCGCGACGATCGCGGGCCGGGTGGGGACTGTCATGTCGCCTCGATTCGTTGCGGTGTCGTCGGCGGTCAGGCGCGGCGGATCATGATGTCGCCGTAGGACGTGTTCGCCCGGATCTCGACGGTGTCGTCGGTCTCCGCGGGCCCATCGGCGGTGGACAGTGCGTTGTGGACCCGACCGTGGCGGGAGCCGACGTCGAGCCAGGCGGCGGTCCCGCGCCGGACGCCGACCTCGATGGCCCCGTACGAGGTCTGTAGCTCCACCGACCCTCGGACGACCTCGCCCAGCCGCACGTTGCCGTACGCGGTGCGTGCCGTCACCGAGGCGGACGACTCGTCGACCGTGATGTCGCCGTGGGCGGTGTTGATCCGGACGTCCCCGCCGGTCCGGCCGATCCAGCAGTCGCCGGAGGAGTTCTTGATCTCGGCGGTGCCGTCGACCTCGCCGAGGCGCACCTTGCCGGAGGATGCCTTCACCCGGGCGGGGCCGGCGACCCGTGTCACGGTGACCTCCCCGTGGCTGGTGTCGACGTCCAACGGGCCGGTCTCGTCGAGTCGGATCGCACCGCCGGTCTTGACGTGGCACTCGCCGAGCCGCCCCTCACAGCGCACGGCCGCCCACGCCGCCTCGGCGTGCACACGTGAGCCGGTCGGCACCTCGATCAGGACATCGACCGACGGGCCGGCGCCGAAGCCGTAGCGGCGCCAACTCTTCGGCACCCTGATCATCAGCTGACCGGCGGCGTACTCGACGGTTGTCTGGTTCGCGGCGCTCACGTCGGCCTTGCTCGACGGGTCGCGGGGCCGCACCTGCACCACCGTGTCGGTGCGGTCGGACGCGGAGATCCACGCGTCCCCGACGGGCAGTTCGAGCTGGACGGAAATGGGTTCTGGTGTGTCGAAAACAGGCATGGTGGTCTCCCGGGAGGACGCCAGCGGCCATCGCCGCTGGTGCGTGGGGGTGGAAAGAAAAGGAAGGCGGGGCGGGTCAGCGCGCCCAGCCGGTGAAGTGCTGGCCGGAGCGCGGCTCCGGACGGCGGGGCGGGCGACGGTCGGCGTCGCCGGCCCCGACGGCACCGGCGACCGCCCGCACCAGCCAGGCGTTCACCGACAGCCCGGCGCGGCCGGCGGCCTCCTCGACGCTTGTCTTCAGGTGGTCGGGGAGGCGGAGGTTGATCCGCGACGTGCCGCCCTCGTCGCCGTCCGGCGGCAGCACCGGCGCCGGCAGCGCGGGCGGGTCGGTCTGCTCGGCCGTGCCGCCGGTCGGCGGGTTGGCCGATGCCACCACGAAGTCGGGTTCACGCCCGCGCAGCCGGACGTGCACCGACCCCGGAGCGAGGTCGCGGGTGATCTCGTCGGCCGCGTCGGAAAGCGCCTCGAGCAGCGTGAGGTGGGTCGCCGCCTCCAACTGGGTGAAGAGCCGCTCGGCCAGCACCCGACCCTCCGGGTCTACCCCCTCGGCGGCGACGGCGAACTCGTTGCGCAGGTTCTCGACGTACGGCCTCAAATCCATGACGCCATCATGGCACCACTTTGGCTCAGTGTGCAACACATTTGGCTCGCCGTGATGCCAGCTCACCCGTCGGTGTTGGTGTCGCTGGCGCGGCTCAACTCCCCGAAAGCCCGCCTGACCAGCCGGTTCGCGACCTCCTGGGTGAGTCCGGTGGCCACCAGCAGGTCGCTGACGGTCGTCCGGACCTGTGCCACCACGACAGCGCCGGAGAAACCGACACCCTCCCGATAGGCGTCGCCCGCCCTGCACACCGCCCGTAGCGCCTGCTCCCGCGCCCGCTCCGGTTCGTGTCCGGCGACGGCAACAGCACGGCGCTGACCAGCAGTGCCGCGCCTCCGCGGCGGGCGGCGGCGCCACGATTGGGTCCGCCCGAGCGGGGTAGACGCGGGTCTGCCACACCGGTGGCGGAGCCGACGCCGGCAGGATCGCTGGCTGGGCTGCCGGGAAGCCTCAGGGGGCTGGCGGATGGATCGGCACGGTTGAGCACGCCCGACACCTCCGGCGACATCGTGGAGCTGCGGGTACACGGAGTCTCCGGCGCGAGCGCCGACCAGGTCTTGGGCCTGCGGCTGTCGACGCAGGTCGCCGGCGACCGCAGCGGGGGCTTCTTCCGGACTCGCCCGCCGGGACCGGCACCCGACGAAGCGCCGGGTGTGACGCTTGAGGCGTACCGCTGGGGTGACCTGCCCACCGGGACCGTGGCCCGGACCCTCGGGCTGGTGTTCCTGCTGCCGTTCATGCTGGCCAACGTGGCGATCTGGATGCGCCCCGCCAACCCCGAGTCGGAGGCGGTGGTCAAGTCCCTGTGCCGGGTGCTGGCGCTGACGCTCACCGTGCTGTACGTGCTCGCCGTCGCGGGCGTCGCCCTGGACCTGATCGCCTGGACGTGCCTGACGTCGCCCCGCTGCCTGGCCGGGCGCAGTTGGTTGTCCTGGCTGAGCGGGCAACCGGTCGGAGTGCGGCTGGCGGCGCTCGCGCTGGTCCCGGCCGCAGCGATCGTCCTGGTCTGGCGGCTCAGCAACAGACCCGGGAGGTCGTTCGAGGCGTTCCGCGCCCCCGACGGGGAGCTTTCCGGGCATCGGCTCAGCGCGGTCGGCACGTGGGACGCCGAACCGCTTGTGGGGCGACTCCGCTCCGTTCACGTCGCGGCGGCGTTCGCGACGGTGAGCCTCGTCCTGCTCGCCGCCCGTGTCACGAAAGGCGCCTCGACCGTCACACTCGCGCTGCTGGCCGCCACCGGCGCGGTCCTGGCTGCCGCTGTGGTCCTGCTGTGCACTCCCCCGCTGATCGACAGTGCCCCGCTGAACCCGCGGCTCGACACGATCACCCGCACGCTGCGAACGACAAGCGTAATCCTGACCGTCCTGGTCGTGGCCCATGTGCTGGCCAGCCCCGACTCGTGGCAGGAGGGGCGCCAACTGCCCGGGTACGACGCGGTACTGGCCGGACTGTGCGTCACCCAGACGACACTGTTTGCCGCTCTCGGCGTCGTCCTGCTCCGGCAGCGGGACCGACAGCGCGGCGACAGTCCGCTGTTCGGGTTGGGAGCGCTGGCCGTCACTGCCATCGCGATCAGCATGGCGGTGGCGTACTCCTCCGAACTGGTCTACCGGGTGGCGGACTTCCTGGACCGCGACGTGCCGACCGGGGAGGGCATCGCCGCCGGCCCGCCCGCGGCGTACACCTGGGCGATCTTCGGGTTTTTCCGCACCGTGCTCGTCACGACGATCGTCGCCGGGTTGACAGTCGTGCTCTCCCGCCCCGGCCGGTACCGTGCCGCGGCGGCGGTCGTCGCACGCGACTACCCGGACCCGCCAGCGGATGCCCGACCACGGCTGCGACAGGTACGGGGCGCGATAGCCAAGGCGCGGTTCACCGAGAAGCTGGTGCTGGTGGCCGTGGTCTTCGCCTTCCTCGCCGGCATCGGCATGGCCACCAGCACCATCGGTCTGCTGGGGCTGTTCCCCGGCGACGTCGTCGAGCGGTACGTGAGGGTGCCCGCCGACATGATCACCTTCGCCATCGCGTTCGGCAGTTGGGTGATCGCGGCGATCATCCTCGCCCTGCTCCTCGGCGGCATCTTCGCGTACCGGACCGTCCCGTTCCGGCGACACGTCGGCGTCATCTGGGACCTCGGCACGTTCTGGCCCCGAGCCGCCCACCCGTTCGCGCCGCCCTGCTATGCCGAACGCGCCGTGCCGGAGCTAACCCGGCGAATCACCTACCTGGTCGAACGCGGCGACAAAGTGCTGCTCACCGGGCACAGCCACGGCTCGGTCCTGGTCGCCGCGACAGTGCTCCAGCTGCCACCACACATCGGCGCCCGGGTCGCGCTGCTCACGCACGGGTCACCGCTGCGCCGGCTCTACACGCGGCTCTTCCCCGCGTACATCGACGACGGGGTGCTGCGCGAGATCGGCGACCGGGTCGGCTGGCGGTGGGTGAACCTGTGGCGCGACACCGACCCCATCGGCGGCACTGTCTTTCCCGCACCGGGAGCAGCCGAGGGCGACAGCGACCCGGCGGCCACCGTGGATCGTCGCCAGCGTGACCCCCGCGACGTGGTGACCCCGCCGGGCGACAGCGTTCCGCCACCCATCCAGGGACACTGGCCGTGCGAATCCGACGAGGCATTCACCGACGCGGTACGAGACTTGGCGCGCCGCCTCGGCGGGCCCCCGCGATAGCCGGCGGGATCCACTCAGAGGTCGTGATTGGCTAACCTGCGGAAGCGGATAGCCGGAGCCCATCCGCATCTGGAGCCTGGGAGGTCGACGTGGCCGCGGTGTCCCACCCGGTGTTCGCCCGGGTCTACGAGCGGCTCAGCGTGGCCATGGACCGCGCCGGCCTCGACGAGTTCCGCCGCGACGTGGTCGCCGGCCTGTCCGGCCGGGTGATCGAGGTCGGCGCCGGCAACGGCCGCATGTTCGGCCACTACCCGCCGGGCGTGACCGAGGTCGTCGCGGTCGAGCCGGAACGACGGCTGCGGGCCGCCGCCGTGCGGGCGGCGGCGACCGCGCCGGTGCCGGTCACTGTCGTCGACGGCCTGGCCGAGGCGTTGCCCGCCGGGGACGGCGAGTTCGACGCGGCCGTGGCCGCGTTGGTGCTGTGCACCGTGCCCGATCAGGGCAACGCGCTCGCCGAGATCCACCGCGTGCTGCGGCCCGGCGGTCAGCTGCGCTTCTTCGAACACGTCGCCGCCGAGAACCCCGGCCGCGTGCGCCGCATCCAGCGGCTTGTCGACGCGACGGTGTGGCCGACCCTGTGCGGCGGCTGCCACACCGGCCGCGACACCGCCGCCGCCATCGCGGCCGGCGGATTCGTCATCGACGAGCTGCGCCGCTTCCGGTTCCCGACCACCAGTTCCAGCCCGTCCTCGCCGTGTGTGCTCGGCCGTGCGACCAGGCTCGAACAGCGCCGAGACTGAGGCCGGCACTGGTCGCCGTGACCCGCTGGACGTCCGGGTGCAGCCGCTGTCCGGTTTGGACAGATCACGTGTCGGCGGGGCCGTCCGAAGATGATGAACGCGAGTTCCTTTTACTTCGACTGTCCGCTTATTGTCTAACTTGTCAGCATTACCCCCTCCTGATGTGATGTGGTGGTCACCGCAATCGGCCGCGTCATCGGGCCGTTTTGGGCAGGAACGCGAGGTGCCTCCTGCGAGTAGTAGCCACGGAGGATGTTCTGTGACAGCAAAACCCATTCATCGGCTTCGGCGGGCGGTCCTGCCCGCCCTCGGGGCTTGCACGGCCGTCGCAGTGGCGGCCAGCTTGCTGCTCTTCAGCTCGACTGCGGCCAACGCGGCAGACGCCCCGGTGGGCCTCGGGACGGCCGGCACCTTCTCCGTCCTGGCCGGCGCGGAACCGACAAACACCGGCCCGAGCTTCCTCGCCCAGAGCCTCGGGAGGTTCCCGGGAACCACTTCGTCCGGCTTCGGAACAGCGACCATCGGCGGCGAGGTCCATCTTGGCGACGCAGTCGCGCTCCAGGCCCAGAGCGACCTGACCATCGCCTACAACGACGCCGCCGGCCGGACGCCGTTCACCAACCTCCCCGCGGAGCTCGGCGGCAACACCCTCAACCCTGGCGTCTACCGGATCGGGGCGGCGCAGCTGACCGGGCCACTGACACTCAACGGTCAGGGCGATCCGGCGGCCGTGTTCATCTTCCAGATCGACTCCGCACTGACGACGGCGTCGAACAGCAGTGTCGTACTGATAAACGGGGCGTCAGCCTGCAACGTGTTCTGGAAGATCGGCAGCTCAGCGACGGTCGGCACAGGCACCACCTTCGTGGGCACCATCATGGCTCAGGCGTCGATCACCATGGCCACGGGTGCGACTCTCCAGGGCCGCGCGCTCGCGCGAACCGCCGCCGTCACCCTCGACACCAACGTCATCACGGCACCGGTGTGCGCCGGTCCGACCGGGCCGCCCGGACCAAGCGGCCCGCCCGGACCGTCTGGCCCACCGGGCAGCCCCGGCGCACCCGGCAGCCCCGGCGTACCCGGCAGCCCCGGCGCACCTGGCGCACCTGGCGCACCTGGCGCACCTGGCGCACCAGGCAGCCCCGGCGCACCGGGCAGGTCCGGAGCACCCGGCAGCCCCGGAGCACCTAGTGGATCGGGCGACGAGACCCTGCCCGTCACCGGTAGCAGCGCGCTTCCTGCCATGACGGGCGTCGGAAGTGTCATGGTCGCCTTGGGTGGGCTCGTGCTCTTCCTCGCCCGGCGCCGAATCCAGAGATCCTGACTGGTAGCCCCGGCCGGTGACCTGCCGGCCGGGGTCTCCGGACCTCGCCGATCACTTCGCCCCGGTAGACCGCGTGGAAGACGAGCGCGGTCTACCGGGGCGAAGGCGCGTGCGACGGCCTCGATGCTGGCCGTGCCCACCTCACCTCGTTCCACAGTCCCTCAGCCGTTCACTGTCCGCAGTCTCAACGGCGGGGAAGGCCGGCCAGCCAGGCGTCCAGGGCCGCCGGGCTCTGGAACAGCAGCACCGGCGGTCCGGCCGGGTCGCTCTGCCAGGCCCGCATCCGCCGCCGCGCCCGGCCGAACGCGCCGACGTGCCAGAGCAGGATCGAGTCCCGCGACAGCACGCTGCCAAGCGATTCCCTGTTGCCGTTGCAGATCTCCTCGCGCGTCGCGAGTCGGCGCAGGGTGCGACGCAGCAACCGCCCGAACGACAACCACCGCGGGTAGTCCAGGCCCACCACCAGGTCGGCGCGGGCCAGGGGTACGTCCCGCCAACCGTGGTACGCCCCGTCGAGGATCCAGGCGTCCCGGCGGCAGATCTCCTCGATCCGGCTGCGCTGCTGCGCGACAGGCACCTCGACCCAGCCCGGCAGCCACAGTTGGTCGTCCACCGGATACCACGGCAACCCGAGGCGTACGGCCAACTGCTGCGACAGTGTGGTCTTTCCGGCGCCGTACACCCCGTAGACCAGGATGCGCCGTGGTGCGCTCATCGCGGCAGCGTACGCGCGAAAGTCGGTTGCCGCCCGCGGCGGGTTCGGCGAGAGTGCTCCCCATGACGTACTGACGGACACCACCCCACCGCACCGGGCCGCATGAGGCCGACAGGTGCCGTACTGCCGTCCGTCCCTTGCGTTCTCAGCGAGAAGTGAGCGTCGTTGTCTGAGCACCACTCCCCTGGGGAGTCTCTGTCCGCGTCCGTTCCGGCGACCGTCACCGTGTTCGCCTCCCCCACGAGTTGGATCGAGTCCACCGCGCTGGACCAGTGCCGTCAGGTAGCCGCCCTGGACGGCATGGTCCACGTTGCCGGCATGCCGGACCTGCACCCGGGCAAGGGCGCCCCCATCGGCGCTGCCATGGCGTCGAGGGTGCTGTATCCGTACCTTGTGGGATCCGACATCGGCTGCGGCATCGCCGTGTTCCCGTTCCGGCTCAAGCGCGTCGTACCGGAGCGGCTGGCGGCCCGGTTCCCCGACCTCGACCGCGCGCTCGACCCGGATCAGGACGCCGACGACAGGGCCTGGGACGTCCTGCGCGGTGCGGTTCCCGCCGGTCACCTGGACGGGCTCGCGACGGTCGGGCGCGGCAACCACTTCGTCGAGCTCGCCCGGGTCGACACCGTGCTGCACCCGGGCCACGCGAGTCGCCTCGGGCTCGACGCCGGTGACCACGTACTCATCGTGCACAGTGGCTCGCGCGGCCTGGGCGAGCGGATCCTGCGGGCGCACACAAGCGCGCACGGCGCCGGTCCCGCGCCGGACCCGGCCGCCTACCTCGCCGCCCACGACGACGCCGTGCGGTGGGGTTCACTCAACCGCCGGCTGCTGGCCGCCCGGGTCGCGCATGCCCTGGGCGCCGCGCCGGCAGAGCCGATCGTCGACCAGTGCCACAACCTGGTCGAGGTCCGCGACGGGGTCTACCTGCACCGCAAGGGCGCGGCGCCCGGTGACGGCCGCGACGTGCTCATCGCCGGCACGAGGGGCACGGCGTCCTACCTCGTTGCGGCGCACGCCGGGCCCGAGGCCAACCACTCGGTGGCGCACGGCGCGGGCCGAAAGATGTCCCGTGCCGACGCGCTGCGCCGGGGCCGGGCCAAGCACACTGTCGAAGAGTTGCGTCGCACGGCTGTGGGTTCACTTGTGGTGTGTGGCGACCGTCAGTTGCTCTTCGAGGAGGCTCCCACCGCGTACAAGCGGATCGAGCAGGTGATCGGTGATCTCGTCGCGCACCGGCTGGCCACGCCTGTAGCCACCACGACTCCCGTGGTCACCTACAAGACACCGGATGCGGGGTCCACGCCGCGACCGGACCGTCGCCGCGGGCGGGGCCGGTCATGAGTACGCGACTGCTGCTGTCCAGTGGACGCGGCCCGCAGGAGTGCGCCTGGGCGCTGGCCCGGTTGCTGCACCGCCTGGAGGGCGAAGCCGCCCGGCGTGGCCTGACGGTCCGGCGGGTCGAGGTGGTGCCGGGCGACCGGGCCGGCACCTACCGGTCGGCGTTGATCGAGATGTCCGGTGCCGACTCCGAGGCCTTCGCCGCCTCCTGGACAGGCACGCTGTGCTGGCAGGGGCCGAGCCCCTACCGTCCGGGCCACGGCCGGAAGAACTGGTATGTCACGGCGCATCCACCGCCGGGTGACGTGGGGACGACGACGTTCACGGAGGCGGACGTCGACGTCGTCGCGTGTCGCACCGGTGGTCCCGGCGGTCAGCACCGGAACAAGGCAAGCACTGCGGCACGGGCGACCCACCGGCCGTCGGGGCTCGTCGTGGTGGTGGACCGGGAGCGGCAGTACAGCCTCAACCGCGTCATCGCCCTGCGCCTGCTGCGGCAACGCATCGAGGCCGGGAACGAGGCAGCCCGGCGCGCGGTGACCACCGCCTGCTGGCGCATCCACGACGATCTGGTGCGGGGCGACCCGGTACGCACCGAACGGTGACGGATGTTCCTTTCCCCGGCGTCGGCCCCCGTAGGGTGGTGGCATGGCTGAGCGATCTCTGACCCTGATGGCGGTGCACGCCCACCCCGACGACGAGGCGACGAGCACCGGCGGCGTCCTGGCCCGCTACGCGGCCGAGGGAGTGACGACGGTCCTCGTGACCTGCACGGACGGGCGATGCGGTGACGGGCCCGGCGGGGTGAAGCCCGGCGACCCCGGTCACGATCCGGCCGCCGTGGTGGCGATGCGCCAGACCGAGTTGGAGGCCAGCTGCGCGGCGTTGAAGGTCACCCATCTGGAGACCCTCGGCTATGGCGACTCCGGGATGATGGGCTGGCCGAACAACGACCAGCCCGGCTCGTTCTGGTCCACGCCTGTGGCGGAGGCGGCGGACCGGCTGGCCGAGCTGATCCGCCGGTACCGACCGGACGTCATCGTCACCTACGACGAGAACGGCTTCTACGGCCACCCGGACCACATCCAGGCCCACCGCATCACGATGGCGGCCGTCGCGCAGACGGACGTTGCGGCGAAGGTCTACTGGACGACTGTCCCCCGCCGCGCGTTCGAGGACTTCGGCCGGATCATGAAGGAGCTGGGCGTCGAGTGGGCCGACCCCGACCCGTCGTCGCCCGAGCCGGCGCTCGGCCTGCCCGACGAGGAGATCACCACCTGGGTCGACACCAAGAGCTACGGCGACCAGAAGTTCGACGCGTTGGCGGCGCACGCCAGTCAGACCGAGAACATCTTCTTCCTGCAACTGGGCCGGGAGCGCTTCACCGAGTTGATGGGCGTCGAGACGTTCGTCCGCGTGCGGGACACCACTGACGCGCCGGTGCCCGAGGACGACCTCTTCGCCGGCCTACGCTGAGTAACCTGGTGCCATGATCTTCATTACCGCCAAGTTCCGGGTGCTGCCCGAGGATGCCGACAAGTGGCCCCAGATCGCCGCCGCCTTCACCGAGGCGACCCGCGCCGAGCCGGGCTGCCTGTGGTTCGACTGGTCCCGCAGCCTGGACGACCCGACCGAGTACGTCCTGGTCGAGGCGTTCCGCGACGACGAGGCCGGCGCGGCACACGTGCAGTCGGCGCACTTCCGGGCGGCCCAGAAGGACCTGCCGCCGCACCTGGCCGAGACGCCGCGCATTGTCAACACCACGGTGCCGCAGCAGGACTGGTCGCTGCTCGGGGAGATGGCCGTACCCGAGCGCCGCTGACCGGGTCCAGGCCCGAACCGGGCCGCCTGCTGAGGTACGTCGAGCCGGTGCCCAGGAAGGGCACCGGCTCGACGTGGTCCTACCGCTGGCCGTGTCCGTTGGCGCGGCGCACCTCGATGGTCAGCTGGCGGTGCAGGTGGGGGTCAGGCTGCCCGCGCTGCCGGTGCCCTGGAACCCGAACTCGGTCACCTGACCGGCAGCAAGCTGCCCGTTGTAGTCCACGTTCGTGAACCGCACCGAACCGCTGCTGCCACTGGCCGTGGCCGACCAGGTGTTCGTCACGCCCGCCCCACCGGGCAGCGTCAGCGCGACGGTCCAACCCCTCGTGCCGGACGAACCAGCTGTCACCTTCACGTTCACCACGAACCCGCCGGTCCACGAGTTGACCGACGTCGACGCCGAGCACCCACTCGGCCCCGGCGGCGGAGTCGTCGGGTTCGGCGGCGGGGTGGTCGGGTTCGGCGGCGGCGTGGTCGGGTTCGGCGGCGGGGTCGTCGGGATGGGCGTACCGCTGTTGAGGGCGTTGAGCACAGCGTCGTACGCGGACTTCTTGTTGCCGTTGCAGTCGAACAGCAGCGCGTTGTCGGAGCCGCGCCACGAGTCGCAGTCGCGTACGCCCCACACGGTGATTCCGGTGCAGCGGGTGACGGCCAGGCATGCGCGGGTGACCGCGCCGAAGATGTTCGCCTGGTTGCCGCCGGTCATGACGTCCAACTCGGTGATCTGCACATCCACGCCCAGATCGGCGAAGCGCTGCAGGTTGGCCTGGTAGTCACTGGCCAGGCTGGTGCCCAGGTGGGACTGGAAACCCACGCAGTCGATCGGCACGCCACGGGACTTGAAGTCCCGCACCATGTTGTAGATGCCCGTCGACTTCGCGTTGATCCCGTCGGTGTTGTAGTCGTTGTAGCAGAGCTTCGCGCCCGGGTCGGCAGCCCGCGCGGCCCGGAACGCCGCCTCGATCCAGTCGTTGCCGGTGCGCTGCAGGTTCGAGTCCCGCCGGCCACCACTGCCACCGTCGGCGAACGCCTCGTTCACCACGTCCCAGGCATAGATCTTGCCCCGGAAATGCGTGGCGACCTGGGTGACATGGTTGATCGCGGCATTGCGCAACGCGCTGCCCGACATGCCCTGCGCCCAGCCCGGCTGCTGCTGGTGCCACAACAACGCATGACCCCGCACACTCATGCCGTTTGCCTGCGCATGACTGACCAGACGATCACCGCCGGTGTAGCTGAACCGACCCTGCTGCGGCTCGGTGGCATCCCACTTCATCTCGTTCTCGGCCACGACGCTGTTGAACTCGCGGTTCAGAATGTTGACGTACGTGCTGGTGGAGAGCTTGCCCGTCGCGACTGCGGCGCCGAAGTAGCGGCCCTTCTCGGCCGCCGCCGTGCGCAGGGTCGTCCCGGCGCTGGCGTTGGGGGCCAGGGCCACCATCGTGGCCGCGGTCAGTGCGCCGGCGACGGCGAGGATCACCGTCGCCCGCAGGGCTTTCTTGGGTTTCATGTCCAGTCCTTCGTGGAGGTTGCAGCGGTGGTGGTACCCCGACGTCGCTGCCGGCGTCGGTTCCGGGATGTCCCGAGGTGGATCGCCGTGAATTCCGGATCGGTCGTCCTGTGCCGGTCGGCAGGCGCAATGCGCCCGCCATGTGGCCGGCTGCTGCTGACACGGTGCTGATACGACGTCCGCATGCCCTGGGGGGACGTCTGGTCGTGAGGTTCGGCCAGCGGGCTCGCCCGGTGAGCCACAGCTACTGTCGTCCTCGACATCGACTGTGAGCGATAACATGCCGTTCGTCAAGTCGTAACGAAGGACATCTATCAAGCCGCAGCAAACAGGCCATGGGCCGTCCTGTTACCGGTAACAGGACGGGCCATGGCAGACGGATCGGGTGATCCCGAGGATCGCCGCAATTGATCGGCAGGCATCATGTCGGCGTGAACTCAACCCTGGCTGCCCTGCTCGGCTCCGCGATCACCGCCTTCGCATCACTGCTCGTGGTCCTTGTGCACTCTCGGATGAGGCGACGGCACCAGGAACGGGCCGACCTCCAGCGGGCGTACATCCTGATCCTGTCCGGCGCCCTGCGGCTCGCACACAAGACCGAAGCGCTGCGGCAGACCAGGTACTGGCGCTCCAGCCTGCCGGAGGCGGGCAACGAGTTGTTCGCAGGGCACAAGCCTCTGGGGCCGATGGTGCTGCACGACTGGTTGGCCCGAGACATGACCACTGTGGAGACGGCCTGGTCGCAGATCTGGACCCACGGTGACCAGGACGGCATCGCCCTGGCCAACGGGCTGATGACCGCGTACAACGGGGTGATGGCCGCCGCCATGGAGTGCAGCGGCACCGAACCATTCGAACCGTCCGACGAGATGAGCATCGCCAGCCGCCGCCTTGGCGAGGCACGCCGGCAGCTCGCCCTGCACGCCCGGCAGGTCGCGAAGCTGGGGCCGCGGGACGTGGACCTGTTCACCGACCGCGAGTACGGTCTCGCGGCACGCTGACACCACGTCCCGGTGCGGCCCGACGGGGCGGGCGCGCGGGTGCCCTCTTCGACGGGCGTGTCCGTCAGTCGACGGCGGCGCCGAACCAGCGGCGCGTCTGGTCCAGCAGCTCCTGCTGGTCGTCACCGACCCATGCCACGTGGCCGTCGGGCCGCAGCAGCACGGCGGGCGCGTCCAACTCGTCGCTGATGTCGACGACGTGGTCGACCCGATCCGCCCATCCCGCGACCGAGAGCCTGCCGGTCTGGTCCAGCAACAGCCCTCGGCCGCCGTGCATCAGCTCGTAGAGCCGCCCGCTCTTCAGTCGTGTGTCCCGCAGGTGCCGGCCGAGCAGGTCATGCCCCGCGCCGAAGTCGTAGCGGACCCCGAGCGCGGTGACCTTCTCGATCAGGTACCTGTTCACGTCCTCGAAGTCCATCAACTCCGTCAGCAGTCGACGTACCGCCCGGGCACCCGGCTCGGTGGACAGCAACTCCATCTGCGCGCGGGTGTTGTCCAGGACGTCGGCGGCGACCGGGTGCCGTTCGGTGTGGTAGGTGTCCAGCAGCCCTTCCGGCGCCCAGCCGTTGATCTCGGCGGCCAGTTTCCAGCCGAGGTTGAACGCGTCCTGGATGCCGAGGTTCAGCCCCTGCCCACCGGTCGGCGGGTGGATGTGCGCCGCGTCGCCGGCCAGCAGCACCCGACCCGTCCGGTACCGCTCGGCCAGCCGCGTACCGTCGCCGAAGCGGGACAGCCAGCGCGGCGAGTGCACGCCAAAGTCGGTTCCGGCGACCGCCCGCAGTTGCCGCTTCACCTCCTCCAGGGTCGGCGGGACCGAACGGTCCGCAGCCAACCCCTCAGCCGGTACGACAACGCGGTACACCCCCTCGCCGAAGGGTCCGAGACCGAATCGGAGTTGGGTCTTGCAGACTTCGGCCACCACGGCTGCCACCGTCTCCGGCGGCACCCCCACCTCCATCTCACCGAGCAGCGTCTCGACCCTGCTCGGTTCACCGGGGAAGCCGACGCCGAGCAGCCCGCGTACGGTGCTGCGGCCCCCGTCGCAGCCGACCAGATAGCGCGAGCGCAACCGCGCTCCGTCGGCCAGCTCGACTGTCACCCCGTGCTCGTCCTGGCTCAGCCCCACCAGTTCGCAGCCGCGCCGCACCTCGGCGCCGAGTTCGATCGCGTGCTCCGCCAGCAGGCGATCGGTGGTGGGCTGCGGGATGCCGAGGACGTACGGGTGAGCGGTGTCCAGCCCACCCGGCGACGGCTTGGTGATGGCGGCGAAGAAACCACCGACCGGGTACCGCTGGCCGAGCGCGAGAAACCGCTCCAGCAGCCCACGCTGATCCAACACCTCGATGCTGCGCGCGTGCAGGCCCAGCGCGCGGACGTACCCCGTCGGTTCCGTGTCCCTCTCCAGCACGAGCGTGCGTACGCCGTGCAGCCGCAACTCGCCCGCCAGCATCAGGCCGGTCGGCCCCCCGCCGACGATGATCACGTCGATCATGAAAATCCCCCATTCGCCGTGGTTACGGCCGCCCGGCAGTGCGGCGCGATCCGCACCCGCGAACCCCTCGTTCGCGCAGGCCGTGGCCTTGGCTGGGAGATTCTGCGGTACGACAGGGGCCTTGCGGCAAGACCCCCGGTGCGATATATGTTGAGAGTGGCAGGGAGTGCACCTCTTGCCTCCTGCGTCCGGATTTGGCCCACGCACCGCGGCCGCCTCCCTCTCTCGAGTAGCGGGGCGCCACCGGCCGAGATCGGCGATGTCGGGGTATCCCGCAAGCAGGACACCCCCGTTTCGGCGATATCGAGTCGATCATCGAGGTGGTCCCGACAAGCGGGAGGGTTTGCCCGAATACTGGGAGTACGGCCCGCGCGGGCACAGCCGGTCGAGTCAGGCGGGATGCGGCCGTCAGGCACCGTCGTTGGGCGCTGGACGACTCAGGCGCCACCTCACCTGCCGGTGCCGAATATCGCTCCGGTTCCTGAGTCGTCGGACAGCGCGGGGCCGCCACCGTTGGAAATCGGTGGCGGCCCCGGTTCGTGCGGGTTCGGCGTCAGCGCCGGCGAGTCGTCTCCTTCGGCGCGTCGTCCACAGAGGTCTGGTCGAACGCGGGAGCACCGTCGATCGCGTCGGCGGCCACGGCCGTCGTCGTGGCGGTGTCCGGCAGGTCCAGGCTGGTACGCAGGGTGACCGGCCGGAGCAGCAGCGCGGCGATGACGCCGACGACCGCGATGGCTGCCGAGATGAAGAAGATGTGCCCGGTGGCGTCGCCGTACGCGGCCCGGACGATGTGCTGAACAGCTTCGGGCAGCGCGGTGATGTTGAGGTTGCTGCTGCCCTCGGAGCTGCCGGAGGTGGGGATCCCGGCGGCGGTGAGGTCGTGGCTGATCTGGTCGGTGACCCGGCGAGCGAGGACGGCGCCGAGCACCGACACCCCGATGGTGCCGCCGAGCGACCGGAAGAACGCCACGCTGGAACTCGCCGCGCCGATGTCCTTGAGCGAGACCGTGTTCTGCACGGCGAGGACGAGGTTCTGCATGGTCATACCGACACCCGTGCCGACGATGAACATGGCGACGCCGACAAGGACGAGCGACGTCTCGTGGTCGATCGTGCCGAGCAGCGCGAACCCGACGACGAGGGTGATCGAGCCGGCCACGATGTACGGCTTGATCTTTCCGCTCTTGGTGATCAGGCGTCCGGCGATGATCGAGGACAGGAGCACCCCGGCCATCATCGGGATGGTGAGCAGGCCCGCCTCGGTGGGGCTGTAGCCGCGGCCGATCTGGAAGTACTGGCCGAGGAAGACGGCGCCGCCGAACATGGCCATGCCGACCGCGAGGCTGCCGAGGATGGCCAGCGCGGTGGTGTGCTGGCGCACGATCTCGAGTGGGACGACGGGCTCGGCGGCCCGTGACTCGACCCAGACCGCGAGGGCGAGCAGGATGACCGCCCCGCCCACCATGGCCGCGGTCTGCCAGGAGACCCAGGCGAACGAGCCGTCGACGAAGGAGATCCAGATCAGCAGCACGCTGACGCCTGCGGCGATCAGGCCGGCACCCAGATAGTCGATCTTGACGTTCTCACGCCGGGCGGTCGGCAGGTTCAGGGTGGCCTGGAGCAGGATCAGTGCGATGGCGGCGACCGGCACGCCGACGAAGAAGCACCAGCGCCAGCCGAGCCAGGACGTGTCGACGATGAGTCCGCCGAGCAGCGGGCCACCGACCGTCGCGACCGCCATGACGCCACCGAGGTAACCGTTGTAGCGGCCCCGCTCGCGCGGCGGGATCATCGCGGCGATCGCCACCTGGACCAGCGCCTGCAGGCCACCCACCCCGATGCCCTGGAACGCGCGGGCGGCGATCAACTGGCTGGCGGTCTGCGAGAACCCGGCGATGACCGAGCCGAGCAGGAAGACCACGATGGCGACCTGGATCAGGACCTTCTTGTTGAACAGGTCGGCCAGCTTGCCCCAGATCGGGGTGGTCGCTGTCGCGGTGAGCAGGGTCGCGGTGACCACCCAGGTGTACTGGGTCTGCGAGCCGTTCAACGCCCCGATGATCTTCGGAAGCGCTGTGGAGACGACGGTGCTGCTGAGCATCGCGACGAACAGCACCAGCAGCAGGCCACTGAGCGCCTCGAGCGTCCGCCGATGGGTCATCGGCTCAGCGCCGGTCGTGATGGTGGGTGCGCTCATCGCGCGGCCTCCAGGTTGTCGTTGTTTCCGAGGGCAACCTCGGTGTCGCGGGCGAACCGGCCGAGGGCGCCGCTCAGCGCGTCGATCTCGTCGGGGGTCCAGTCGGCCAACGCCCGGCGCAGCACGTCGCCGTACCAGCCGAAGCTCTCGGCCAGGGCGTCCCGGCCGGCGGGTGTGATCGCGAGGAAGCTCGCCCGCTTGTCCGACGGGTCGGGCCGCCGCTCGACCAGACCGTCGGCGACGAGCGCCGCGATCGATCGGCTGACGGTGGACGGGTCGAGCCGGGTGCGCTGGGCCAGCTCACGGGCCTGGCAGCTGCCAGAGAGCTTGTCGATCTGCATGAGCATGCCGAGCAGCCCCGGCGCGACGGCCTGCCCTTCCTCCGCCCGGTGCTGCTTCAGTAACCGGACAGTCCGCACCAGGTCGTACAGCCGAAGGCCGATTTCTCCCACGGTGCCGTCCACGCCTGCCCCTCACACCTAGTTGGTTGCCTCACGCAAGCATCTACCGATCTTGCCCACCAGGCAAGTTTGCTCGTTGAGAAGCGCATCACCCCACTACGCTGGGGCCGATGGACGAGATCACCGGGCTGCGGGAGCGCAAGAAGGCGGCCACCCGCCTCGCCCTGCACGAGGCGGCGCTACGCCTGGCCGCCGAACACGGGCCCGACGGCGTGACCGTCGAGGCCATCGCCGACGCCGCGAACGTCTCCCGGCGAACGTTCTCCAACTACTTCTCCAACAAGGAAGAAGCGCTCTTTCACGGCGATACCGTACGCCTGCGACGGCTGCTGCAACTGGTCCACGAGCGGCCTGTCGACGAGCCGCCGTGGACGGCGCTGAGCCGGGCGGCCGAACGGTTCACCCCCGAGGCGTTCGGCGGGCGGGACCGGTTCTGGCTGCCCCGACGCCGACAGTTGCGCGGGAACCCTGGCCTGGCCGCACAGCAGGTCGCGGCGTACACGGCGATCGAGCGCGAACTGGCGACAGCGCTCGTACCCCGGCTCACCGGCGCGGACGTGGCGCTACGCGCCCGTCTGCTGGCCGCGACGTTCATGGCGATTCTGCGCGTCGCCATCCAGCACTGGATCGACCACCCCGACGACCAGTTGCTGGACACCGTGCGGGCCGCGCTCGCCGAGGTCGCTCCCCCGTCGGCCGCCCCGGACCACACGAACGCCGCCGCCCACTGACGCACCACGCCGCACCAGCCACCACCAGTGACGCGACCACGCCGCGCCAGCCGCGGACGACTGACGCGACCGCGCCGCGCCGGCCACCACTGTGGGAGTGATGACCGGCGGCGGTTGGCCCGCGAGCGGCGCGCCGGTTCAGCGGTAGCCGGCGGTCACCACGTTGGCCTGCACCGCGTTCTCGGTCGCGTCGGACGGATAGCCGGCGACCATGGCTCCCTCGTAGAAGGTGCCGGCGCTCAGGTTCGCGCCGCCGTCGGGCTTGCAGCAGTCCCCGCCGCTGCCCAGGATGATCGCGCCCTGCTTCTTCATCGGGCTGTATCCAGGCGGGAGTGAGCCGTCCCAGAGGGTGTAGAGGCTGCCCGACTGGGCGTTGCTGCCCTTGATCGCGAAGCGGGACGTGCCGTTGTTCTTGAGCGTCGCGGTGACGAACTTGCTGGTGAAGGAGCGCTGGTTGGGGTTCCAGGTCTGACTGCCACCCGGGAAGAGGCCCCATTCGAGGTCCGCCTGCACCCAGGGGCCGGTGCCGGAGCAGCCGCCGAACCAGCACTGGGTGCCGAAGTTGATGGCGTCCATCGCCCCAGCGGCGTCGGCCTTCCTCGTCGTCTCACTGTTGCCGTAGTCGAAGCAGCAGCCGTTGTTGACGTGGGTGCCGCTTGTCACCATGTACATGCCCTCGGGCGCGGCCCCGGTCGGCACCCCGGTCAGGTGCCCGTCGCGCCAGTAGCTGTTGCCGGGGTTGATGTAGAGCGAGTACGCCTTGGCCCCGCCCACGGTCAGGGACTCCGAGGTCGCCACCGCAGGCCTGCTCTGCGGCGAGCCCGGAACCACGCTCGACCCCTGGTACCAGAGGTCGTTTCCACGCCCGGACTGGTCGTACACGACTGTCACCACGCAGGTCGTGCCGGCACAGAACGCGTCCTGCGTCGCCGCGTTGGCGGTGCCACCGGCGGTCACCAGCCCGATGTTGCGGGACGTGTTGTCCGACGAACGCCGGACCTGGTAGAGGTTGCCGGCGTACGCCGCGTAGAGCGCACGCGTCGTGCTGTGTGCCGCCACGCACGGGGTGCCGCCGGAGGCGTAGATGTCGCACGGCCGCGCGCCCGACGGCGGCGGGGTGGTCGGCGGCGGCGTGGTCGGCGGGGTGGACGGCGAACTCCACTGCTGGTTCGTGCCGCCGTGGCACGCCCACAGGTGGATCTTGGTGCCGTTGGTGGTGCCGTAGCCGCTGGCGTCGAGGCACAGCCCGGAGTGCACGCCGGTGATGGTGCCGTTGGCGTTGACGTTCCACTGCTGGTTGGTCTGACCGTTGCAGTCCCAGATGATCGCCGCCGTGCCGTTGGCGGTGCCCTGGCCGGAGGCGTCCAGGCACTTGTTGCCGTACACGATGAGTTGTCTGCTCGACGTCCAGGTCCAGGTCTGGTTGGGGCCGCCCTGGCAGTCCCAGAGTTGGGTCTGGGTGCCGTTCGTGGTGCTGGCGTTGGGGACGTCGAGGCAGCGGCCGGAGGGCACGCCGACGATCCTGGTGCTCTGACCCGGCTCGATGGCGGCGGCGGACGCCTGTGGTGCGGCAGCGACGGTGCCGACCCCGACGAGGACGCTGGCCAGAACAGCGGCCAGCATCATCAGGTGACGGACGCGACCGCGTCGCGGCCGGGGGTGACGGACCGGGCCTTCAACTGGCCCGGTACGGGACGAGGTTTGCACGGAGCGGCTCCTCGGAGTCGTCGAAGCGCGAGGGCTCGCCGACGCGCCACGGATGGTGGGGTTGTTACGGGGGTGACGCCTACCGGCCCAGGACCCGCCACGTCTGGTTCAACGGGCTGCCCTGACCGGCCGGATTGCAGGTCCACTGGTGCACCAGGGCCCGGGGCGCCGTGGAGATCGTGCTGACATCGACGCACTTGCCGCTGTGCCGGGCGACGAGTTGGTAGTCGTGCGAGTCGTTGCCCGCGTAGGTCACCTTGCGGAGGGCGAACTGCTGGTTGAGGCCGTTCAGGCAGGTCCACTGGTGCACAGCCGCACCGTCGGCGGTGGAGACACCGCTGACGTCCAGGCACTTGCCGCTCTGCTGGTTGACCACCGTGTACGTGTTGGCCACCCCGGCGACCGGACGGAAGTTCCAGAGCTGCTGGTCGCCGCCCTCGCAGTAGAACTGCTGCTGGACGTTGCCGTCCGCTGTGCTCAGCCCGGCGTTGTCCAGGCACTGCTGGGAGTGCTGGGCCACCGCCACCGACTGGAACCCGCCGTCCGACGGCGGCAGCAGGGTGATCGCGTAGGTGTCGGTCTGGTTGGTGTACGGCAACGTCACAGTGGCGTTGTTGTTTGCCACGCCGACGACGCTGTTCGACACCGTGATCGGCCCCTGCACGGCACCGCCACCGTTGTGCGGGATGCGCTGGACGAGGGCCCGGACCTGGTTGTTCTGCACGATGCCGCTCGTCGTGTCGAGGCGTTGCAGGTTGACGGTCAGGTTCCCGGTGGTCCGACCGCCGCCGACGAGGACCTTCGCCGCGCCTGTCGCCTTCGTGGCGTACGCGTCGTACGACTGGCTGGGCGTCACCGCGGCGACCTGCCCCGTCTGCCCGGCGTAGAAGCGGTATGCCCACCACTCGCCCTTGGGCTGGTGCTGCCCGGCCGAGTTGCGGACCAGCAGGTTGCCGAGGTCGTTGTGCAGGTTGCCGCCGCCGGCCCAGTTGGCGCGGAGGCCGTCGGCGCGGGCTCGCTCCAGGCGGGCGATGTACCACGCGCCGTCGGCCGGGTTCTGCTCCTCGGGCGCACCGTACTCGTTGATCTGGTACGGCCGGGGGTGGGCGATGCCGCGCGGGTCGAGGGTGGCGTTTGCGGCGGCGACGTTGGCGACCGGGTCGCCGGGCAGCGAGTGCCAGCTGATGATGTCCGGCACGGTGTTCGTCGAGCGGACGAAGTCCAGGTACTGGTTCCAGAAGGCGTGTGTGGTGGACGGGACGCAGGCGCAGCTCGGCCCGACGATGAGTTGGTTGGGGAACTCGGCCCGGATGCGCTGGTGGGTGCGGCGCCACAGTTCGAGGTACTGGGAGATCGGCCGGTTCCAGAAGATGGTGATGTTGGGTTCGTTCCAGATGTCCCACTGCACCGAGAGCCCGGACGCCCGGACGTCGTTGACGAGGCGGGTCAGGAAGGCGTCGTAATCGGCCCAGTTGCCGTTGTCGCCTGGGAAGCGGGAGATCCCGGCGCCGTCGGCACCCCACAGGTCGTGCGGCAGCAGGATGAACTGACCGCCGAGGGCGACGGTGCGGCGCGCCTGGGCGAGTGTGGAGTTCCACCGGCGGTCGTAGTTTCCGCCGACCCAGCCGCTTCCCGGCAGCTGCGCGCCGCCCGCGCGCATGTACTGGAACTTGACGTCCCGGTAGAAGTGGTCGGGCGGGCCGCTGGCGTTCTCGGTCATGCCGTAGATCCAGCCGGACGCGCGGTAGGTAGGCGTACCGCTTGTCGTGGCGAAGTTGACGCTTATCGACTCGTCGGCGGCCTGGGCCGGGGACCCGACGGCGACTGTGGTGGCGGCGACGGCGAGCAGGCCGGCGACGAGTCGGGCGACTGTCGCACGGGTTCGTCCTGGTCTGCCACGGGACGGGGTTGACACGGGGCGGCTCCTTGGTGGGGCGTGGGGGACGCACTCCGGAGGGCAGCGCTTGCGAATCGGTTCGAACGGATCGTAGGACCGGACACTGAACGATGTCAATGCGATGACGATCCGATGAAGCGGGCGTTTCCAGTGCAGCCCCGCAACCACTGCGATCAGCTGTTGACCGCATGGCATGGGCCGACCTATCTTCGGCCGAACAGTTGTCGAATCGGTTCGCTTCATCTCGAGCCGAGACGACCCGCGACGGCCGATCCCACCCCACCTGACGATCGACGTGAAGTGAGGCACCAGATGACTCGACCCAACCACCGGCGGCGCCTGGCCGCTGTCGCCGCGGCAGCGCTCGCCGTCGCCGCCGTCAGCGCCTGTTCGTCGTCCGCCGACGATCCCTCCGGCGGCAACGCCGCGTACGTCGTCTGGGATCCGTACCCGCAGTTCGCCGACGACTCGGAGTGGGTCGCACTGCTCGACAAGTGCGGTACCTCCGCCGGGGTGACTGTCGAGCGGACCGGCTACGACACCACAGACCTGACGAACAAGGCGCTGCTCGCCGCCCAGCAGGGCAACTCGCCGGACGTGCTGATCGTGGACAACCCCGTCATCTCCACACTGGCCGAGGCGGGCGCGCTCACCACCACCGACGACAACAAGCTCGACGTCTCGGCCATGGCACCGAACCTGCTCGGCGCGGGCCAGAGCGAGGGCAAGACGTACGGGGTGCCGATCGGGGCGAACACCCTCGCGCTCTACTACAACAAGGATCTGCTGACTGCCGCCGGCGTGGACCCGGCCACCATCACGGACTGGACGTCCCTGACCACGGCGCTGACCAGGGTCAAGGCCGCGGGAAAGAAGGGCATCACCTTCTCGGCCATCGGCACCGAGGAGGGCAGCTTCCAGTTCCTGCCGTGGTTCTGGGGCGCGGGAGCCCAACTGACCGGTCTGGACTCACCGCAGGCGGTCTCCGCGCTGACGCTCTGGACGGACTGGCTGAAGCAGGGGTACGCCCCCAACTCCGTCATCAACAACACCCAGACCACGAGTTGGCAGGAGTTCGCCACAGGTGACTTCGCGTTCGCCGAGAACGGCACCTGGCAGTTGGCGAACGCCGAGAAGCTCGGGTTCTCGTACGGCACCGTCGCCATCCCGGCCAGCGCCGGTGGTCCGGCGCCAGCGCCCACCGGTGGCGAGTTCGTCTCCATCCCCGTGCAGAAGAACACCAAGCGGTACGCGACGTCGCAGAAACTGGTCACCTGCCTGACGAGCGCCGACAACCTGCTCACCACCGACACCACGCTCTCCTACGTGGCACCCGTCACGGCCGTGCAGGATCGGCAGGCGGCGGCGGACCCCAAGCTCACGGTCTGGGTGCAGGCGGTCCGGGCTGCCAAGGGCCGCACCGGGGACAACCTCGGCACGAAGTACCCGAAGATCTCCGAGGCCCTGTGGACGGCGGTGCAGTCGGCCCTGAGCGGTCAGAAGTCGCCGCGTGAGGCGCTTACCGCCGCGCAGACCGCGGCGACCTCCAGGTAAGCGCGCCGCACCGACACCATGCCCCCTACGACGCAGACCTCCACAAGCGCACGAGAGCCGGGTGCGACCGCGACAGCCGCCCCACCCGCGCCTGCCCGTGCCCGACGCCGACGCGGCCGATGGCAGGCCTGGGCCTTCCTGGCACCCGTGACCGTCTACCTGACCGCCTTCTACGCCTATCCGCTCTACCGCAATGTCGAGTTGAGCCTGCGCGAGTACACCGTCCGCTCGTTCGTGCAGGGCGGCGCGCCCTTCGCCGGTCTCGACAACTACCGGACCGTCCTGACCGACCCGGCCTTCGGGTCGACGCTGGCGCACACAGTGGTCTTCACCGGCGCATCGCTGTTCTTCCAGTTCACGATCGGCATGGCGCTGGCGCTCTTCTTCCACAAGCACTTCCCGCTGTCGCGCACGCTGCGGGCGGTGATCCTCATTCCGTGGCTGCTGCCGCTTATCGTCTCGGCGTCGACCTGGTCGTGGCTTCTCAACAGCGACTCCGGGTTGGTGAACGCGGCGCTCGGCGCCCTCGGGATCGACCAGGTCCACTGGCTTACCTCGCCGGGCTGGTCACTCACCTCGGTGATCATCGCGAACATCTGGATCGGCATCCCGTTCAACCTTGTGGTGTTGCACAGCGGCCTCCAGGGGATCCCGGTCGAGGTGCACGAGGCGTCCGCGCTCGACGGCGCGTCGGGCTGGCAACGGTTCTGGTCGATCACCCTTCCGCTGCTGCGTCCCGTCTCGGCGATCACCCTGCTGCTGGGGCTGGTCTACACGCTGAAGGTCTTCGACATCATCTGGATCATGACCAGGGGTGGCCCCACCGACTCCTCCGCCACGCTCGCCACCTGGTCGTACCGGCTCGGTTTCGGCAATCTCCTGCCGGAGTTCGGGCCCGGCGCGGCGGTCGGCAACCTGCTCATCGTGATGGCCCTGGTCGCCGGTCTCGGCTACATCCGTTTCGAACGGAGGCAGCACCTGCGATGACCACCTCCCCACCTCGCGCCCTGTGGAAGACCCTCATCGGACTGCTGGTGACCGGGCTGATGCTCTTCCCGGTCTACTGGATGGTCACCGTGTCGTTCACCCGGGACGAGAACCTGCGGGCCAGTCCCCCGCAGCTGTTTCCGATCGACGGCACCCTTGACGGCTACCGCGCGGTGCTCGACCAGCAGCTCCCGTACCTCGGCACCAGCTTCCTCGTCGGTCTCGGCACGGTGGCCCTGACCCTGGCGCTGGCCGCACCGGCCGGCTACGCGCTGGCCAAGCTCCGCCCGCCCGGCGGCCCGGCACTGAGCTTCGTGCTGCTGATCGCGCAGATGATCCCGGGAATCATCATGGCCATGGGCTTCTACGCCGTCTATCTCCACCTCGGCGTGCTGAACACGCTGCCCGGTCTGATCCTTGCCGACTCCACACTCGCGGTGCCGTTCGGGGTGTTGATCTTCACGGCCTTTATGTCCGGGATCCCCGACGAGTTGCTCCAGGCCGCCGTCGTCGACGGCGCCGGCCGGCTCCGGACCTTCTGGTCCGTCGTGCTGCCGGTCAGCCGCAACTCCATCGTCACGGTGTCACTGTTCGCGTTCCTGTGGTCCTGGTCGGACTTCATCTTCGCCTCGACCCTCGCCGGTGGCGGCGACCACCAGCCGATCACCCTCGGCATCTACCACTACATCGGCAACAACAACCAGCAGTGGAACGCCATCATGGCCACCGCCGTCGTCGCCTCCGTCCCGGCCGCCGTGCTGCTGGTCCTCGCCCAGCGGTACGTCTCGACGGGCGTGACGGCCGGCGCGGTCAAGGACTGACCATCCGTAGCGCAGAAAGGCAACCGCCACCCATGACCGTCGCCTCGTCCGGTCCGGAGTTCCCCATCCAGGACATCCCCTTCAGCTGTCGCGGGTCCTGGTTCAACCTCTCACCTGTGGTAGCCGAGAAGACGTACGCCGACGATGTGCACCTGGTCTCCCACCAGACCGGGCTGCATCCGGTGCTGCGCCTCACCCCGGCGGTCGCCGGCACCACGGTCGTCGCCACGCCCGCGCTGCTCACCTGGCGCAGTGGCGCGGACCGGATCGAGGCCGTCTATGACGGGCCGGCCACCCTGCGGATCCGGGGCCGACGCCTCGGCCTGCGGATAGCCGCGGCGGCAGGCACCCTCACCCCGTTCAGCGGCACCTACCTGTACCTCGACCCGACCGACGGTTCGCACGTGTTCACCTCGTACGAGACCGGCCGCCGCTACCGCATCACAGTGCTCTCCGGCGCGCTGCGGCGGACCGACGGCGTGGAGGCGCTCGGCACCGCCGACCGGTTCCTGGACCTCGGCGGCGAGCAACAGTGGGAGGTCGCGATCGAGGAGTACGCCACCGCGCGCCTGCCGTACACCGGATCGGCCACCTTCGACGAGCTGCGCCGGCGCCGCAGCCGGGAGTTCACCGCGTTCGTCGACGCGGTCGCGCCGTGGCGCGGCGCGGACACGCCTGCCGCCGAGCTTGCCGCGTACGTCCTGTGGTCGGCCACCGTCTCCCCTGCGGGCTTCGTCTCCCGGCCGGCCGTCCTGATGTCCAAGCACTGGATGGACAAGGTGTGGAGCTGGGACCACTGCTTCAACGCGATAGCCCTGGCCGCCGGCGAGCCGGAGCTCGCCTGGCACCAGTTCCACCTGCCCTTCGACCACCAGGACGAGGCCGGCGCCCTGCCGGACTCGGTCGCACACTCCGAGGTCCTGCACAACTACGTCAAGCCCCCCATCCACGGCTGGGCACTCCGGCAACTGCGCCGACGTCTCCCCCAGCAACCGGACCGGGTGGCGCTTGCCGAGACGTACGACCGGCTGGCCCGTTGGAGCAGGTTCTGGCTCGACGCGCGCCGCGCCCCCGGCCACGATCTCCCCCACTACCAGCACGGCAACGACAGTGGCTGGGACAACGCCAGCACCTTCGACGACGATCGGGTCCTGCAGACCGCCGACCTCGCGGCGTTCCTGGTCTCGCAACTGCGCTGCCTCGCGGACCTCGCCGTCGAGCTGGGCGAGCCCGCCGAGCAGTGGTCCCGGGAGGCCGACCGGGTGCGCACGGCGCTGCTCCGCGACCTGTGGGACGGCGAACGCTTCACCGCCCGCAGCCCACACACCGGGCAGCGGCGGGTGAGCCGCAGCCTGCTCGACCTGATGCCCGTCGCGCTCGGCGCGGACCTGCCCGCCCCGGTCACCGCCGCGCTGGCCCGGGGCGTCGAAGCCCACCTGACGACGCACGGACTGGCGACCGAGCCGACGGACTCGGCCCACTACGTCGCCGACGGCTACTGGCGTGGCCCGATCTGGGCACCCTCCACTGTGCTCGTCGAGGACGGTCTGCGGCGGGCCGGGCACCTCCGGATCGCCGACGACATCAGCCGACGCTTCCTCGCTCTGTGCGAGAAGTCCGGCTTCGCGGAGAACTTCGACGCCGAAACGGGTGCCGGGCTGCGGGACCGCGCCTACACCTGGACGGCCAGCAGCTATCTCATCCTCGCCGCCGCCCAGGAGGAGCGGCGGTTGACCGGCGGATAGGTGGCGCGGGGCAACAGCGTCAGCGGATCGGCTCGCGAGCCCTCGGCCCGGTGCTGGAGCGCAACGAGATGGGCGGGCTGTAGAGCCGGTGCCGGGGCACGGCCCCCGGCTCGGCGATGCTCTCCAACAGCAGCGCCACGGCCTCGGCGCCCATCTCCCGCGTCGGCACGTCCGCGGCGGTCAACGGTGGGCGGAAGTCCTCCGCCCAGTGCTGGGCGGCGACTCCGGTGACGGAGAAGTCGGCAGGCACGGACAGCCCGGCGTTGGTAAGCGCCCGCTGCATTCCGGGCAACGCCGCCTCGTTGATGGTGGCCACCGCCGTCACCTCCGGGTGCGTGGCGAGCAACTGCTCGACGCACGCCTCTCCGGCGGCGGTGTCGTCGCCGCAGCAGACGTCCACTCCGGTCAGCCCCCGCTCCGCGACCGCTTCCCGGAAGCCGGCCAGCGCTCGGTGGCTGGGGCCGTACCCCGCGGCCACCAGCTCGGCGGAGCGGTTCACAAGCGCGACCTGCCGGTGCCCCAGATCGGCCAGATGGTGTACGCAACGGGCGATCAGCCCGGCGTAGTCGACGTCGACCCAGCTCATGCCGCGCGGCTCGGCGGTCCGACCGATGGTGACGAACGGCAGACCCGCCTTGGCCAGCCGGGTCACCCGGTCGTCCTCCAGCCGGATCTCCATCAGGACCACGCCGTCGACCCGCCGGCCCGTGACGATCCGCTCGAACGACCGGTCATGATCACCACCGGACGGGGACAGCAGCACGTCCAGGTCATGGCGGGCGGCCGCCTCGACGACACTGGCGACGAATCCCAACTGCATGTCGGTCAACCGCTGGCTAGCCGGCGGGATCACCAACCCGAGGGTGCGGGTGCGGCCCTCCTTCAGGGCACGGGCGCTGGCGTTCGGCCGGTAGTCCAGCTCGTCGATGACCGCCTGGATGCGCTGCCGGGTGGCCTGGGACACCGCCCGCTTGCCGCTCAGCACGTAGGAGACGGTGCTGCGGGACACCCCGGCCCGGCGGGCGATCTCCCCGATATTCATGTACGCCTCGAATCGACACCTGCCCCGAAGTGGGGACGCAGCATGCTCCGCCGACGCGAGCATATCCGTCCGGATTCCCGTCCCTGGTTCGGCGACAGCTCGGCGGTCCGCACATTCGATCAGGAATCGAGAAGCCACCCGGCGGGCGCCGGCCCTAGCCTTTTCCCAGGTGGCCGGCGCACGCCGGGCCGGAGACGAGGGAGCCGAGAATGTCGACGACTACCGAATCCGACGGTTTCAGCGCCGCGGAGCGCGCCGCGATGAAGGAGCGCGCCGCCGAGATGCGCGCCGAGGGCAGGAAGGGCGCCAAGAAGGCGGACGGGCTACAGGCCGTGCTCGACCGGATCGCGCAGATGGCGCCGGAGGACCGGGCGCTCGCCGAGCGCGTGCACGTGGCGATCACCACCGCCGCCCCCGAACTGGCACCGAAGACCTGGTACGGGATGCCCGCGTACACAAACGCCGACGGCAAGATCGTCGTCTTCTTCCAGGACGCCGGCAAGTTCAACTACAGGTATTCCACGGTGGGCTTCCAGGACACTGCCAACCTCGACGACGGCGACCTGTGGCCCGTTGCGTACGCGCTGAAGGCATGGAGCCCGGCCGTGGAGAAGAAGGTCATCGAGCTGGTGCGTGCCGCGATCTCCTGACCCGGCGCTCAGGTGCTGCGGAAGGAGCGGCGGTACGCCTGCGGACTGGTGCCGGTGACGAGTTTGAAGCGGTCCCGGAACGCTGTGGTGGAGCCGAAGCCGACCCGGGTCGCGATGTGGTCGACCGGATGGGCAGTGGTCTCCAGGAGGCGCTGCGCCTGGTGGACGCGTACGCGGAGCAGCCACTGCAAAGGGGTGGTGCCGATCTGATCGCGGAAGCGACGGTTCAGGGTGCGGGTGCTCATGCCTGCGTGCTTGGCGATGTCGGCGAGGGTCAGTTCGTGACGGGCGTTGTCGCGTAGCCACGCCAGCAGCGGCTCCAGGGTGATCCCGTCGGGGATCGGTGGTTCGTGCACGATGAACTGCGCCTGACCTCCGGCGCGTTCCAGCGGCATGACGGACAGGCGGGCGGCGTCCGCTGCCACGGCGGCGCCATAGTCGCGCCGGATCATGTGCAGGCACAGGTCGAGCCCGGCGGCGGCGCCCGCCGAGGTCAGGAACTGGCCGTTGTCGACGTAGAGGACGTTCGGGTCGACATGCACTAGCGGAAACCGGGCGGCGAACTGATCGGCGGCGACCCAGTGCGTGGTGGCACCGAGCCCGTCGAGGAGGCCGGTGGCGGCCAGGGTGAAGGCGCCGCCGCAGGTCGAGGCGATACGGGTGCCGTTGGCGGCGGCGGCCCGCAGCGCGTCGAGAGCGTTGGCGGGGGTCGCCGCGTCCGGGTCGGCGACACCCGGCACGATGATCGTGTCGGCGTCGGCGAGGAGCTCCAGCCCGTACGGCACCGCGATGCTGAACGCGCCGGCGGTGACCGTCGGGGTCTCCGCGCAGATCCGGACCTGGTAGCCGGCCCGGCCATCGGCCAGCCGCGTGCGGTGGAACACCTCCATCGGCGTGGCGAGGTCGAACGGGACGACGCTGTCGAGTGCGAGCACTGCCACTGTGTGCATCGCAGAAATCTAGCCAGTCAGGCTTCGACGCCCACGGGTGGCGCCGGTCGGCTCGCACCGGTCGCCCGACGGCTGACACGGTCGTACACGTCTTTGATCGACAGGCCGCCGGCGAGGCACCACAGGGCGATGACGGGATCGCAGAGGGCACAGCCGAACGACGAGTCGTGCAACGACGGGATGATGGGGGTGCCGCGGCGGTGGTGCAGGACGTCCCAGGCGGTGTGCAGCAGCCATCCGACGCCGATGAATGTGTAGGACCTGAGCCCGGCGTAACCCACCACCACAAGCGCGGCGCAGAAGGCCAGTTCCCACAGACCGAAACCTCCGCCACTGATGTAGGCGGCACCGGCGCCCGTGACGACGATCGCGTTCAGGCGACGGCGGTGCGGCTCGGGGACAAGGGAGTTGAGCCCTACGTAGACCAGCCCGATGACGACGGGCATGACATAACGAAGCATGATCACCTTCTCGATGTGCCGTATCGAGAAGGCAGCCTAGGCAGCCGGAGGGCAGGCAACGAGAGGCGAAACTGCCACTGTGCAACGGGTTCCGGCCAGCACGCGATACACCGCCCTACCAGCGGTTGCGCGCCTCCTCGGCCCAGCCGACAAGCCCGTCGAGGCTCACCTTCGTCCCGTCGTCGGTCTTCGCCCACCCGGAGAAGTGCCCGAAACACTGGTGCGTCTCGTTCGCGACGACGCCGAGGTTGGTGCGGCCCACCTTCTCGTGGAACGGCTGGAACTCGGCCTCGACCCGGTCACCGCTGATCCGCCACGGGCGGAGCCAGTCCGACCGGTCGTAGGTCCAGCGCAGCTCGTCACCGACCTTGTGCAGCCGGCCGTCGACGAACACGGCGTTCTCGGTGACGCCGGTGCCGTCGGTCCACTGACCGCCGAGCTGGATCGCCCGCCCCGGTGCCGCGCCGGCGGCCCAGTTCCACGTGATCGAGTACGGCCACCTGCCGCGACCGTGGTCCAGCACGGCGAAGGCGTCCGGCCCACCGATCTCGTACGTCTGGCCGTGCAGTTCCAGCGTGCCGAGGACGGGACGGCCGATGTCCTTGACCGTGTACTGGAACCGCGTCGGGCTCCACGGCACGACCACGGCGAGGGACTCGTGCCCGGCCGGCAGCGGCACCCGCACGTCCAGCCGTACTCCGGGGGCGTTCGCCGAGATGGCGGTGCCGTCCGGGCGCTGGGTGATGCGGATGTCCAGGTCGCGGCCGAGCGCCCGGACCTCGCCCGCGCCGCTGTGCGGCGGCAGCACCGCGCCGCGCGCCAGCGGCACCACGACCTCGGTCTTCGTCTCGACGCCGCTCGCCCGATCGAGAACGTAGACGCTGTGCACACCTGCGTAGTCGAGCGACGAGGCGACCAGCCCGACGATGTGTCGGGGCGTGACGATGCCCCAGTACTCCCACCGCTTGGTCCGGCCCCAGCCGCGCAGGTTCGCGGTGTGCAGGGGACGCCGGGACCAGCCGACAGCCTCCGGGTTGAGCCGCCCGTCCGGCCGGCACAAATCGACAGGCGAGGTCAGCTCACGTTCGTGGGTCACGGTGGGGAGGATAGCCGCCCGTGCGAGCGGCCCTCCCGGTCCGCGACGGGCGTCAGCGGCAAGCGTTGAGCCGCGCGGCCTGGCGCGTCAGGTGGTCCCGTTCGGCGAGGTTGGGCGCCGACCGGGCCGCTTCGGCGTACAGCCGCGCCGCCGCCGCCAGGTCGCCGTCGCGTTCGCGTAGGTAGGCCTCCACCGCCCGGTGGCGGGGCAGCGCGTCGTCCAGGGCCGCGAGCGCCGCGAGGCCGGCGCGCGGCCCGTCGGCCTGACCGACCGCCACCGCGCGGTTGAGCCGTACGACAGGGCTGTCGGTCAGGTGCACCAACTCGTCGTACCACTCGACGATCTGCACCCAGTCGGTCTCCTCGGCGGCGGGCGCGTCGGCGTGCAGAGCGGCGATGGCGGCCTGGGCCTGGAACTCGCCCAACCGGTCGCGGGCGAGGGCCGTCTGGAGGATTTCGACGCCCTCGGCGATCGACGCGGTGTCCCACCGGCGGCGGTCCTGCTCGGCGAGCGGCACCAGACTGCCGTCGGGTGCGGTCCGGGCGGCCCGCCGGGCGTGGTGCAGCAGCATCAGGGCGAGCAGCCCGGCCACCTCCGGATGGTCGATCGCGGCCGCGAGCTGCCGGGTGAGCCGGATGGCCTCGGCGGCGAGGTCGACGTCGCCCGAGTAGCCCTCGTTGAAGACCAGGTAGAGCACGCGCAGCACGGTGGCGACGTCGCCGGGCTGGTCGAACCGCACTCCCGAGACGGTGCGCTTGGCCCGGCTGATCCGCTGCGCCATTGTCGCCTCGGGAACCAGGTAGGCCTGCGCGATCTGACGGGTGGTCAGTCCACCGACGGCGCGCAGCGTGAGCGCGACAGCCGACGACGGCGTCAGCGACGGGTGGGCGCACAGGAAGTAGAGCTGAAGCGTGTCGTCGACCCCGGGCGCGGGGCCGGGTGCCGGTTCCTCGTCGACGAGGTCCTCGCGCCGGCGGCGGGCGGCGTCCGATCGGGTCGCGTCGAGGAACCGGCGCCAGGCCACGGTGACCAGCCAACCCTTCGGGTCCCGTGGCGGGTCGGCCGGCCAGACGCGGATCGCCTCCACAAGCGCGTCCTGCACGGCGTCCTCGGCCGCCGCGAAGTCGGCTCCGCGGCGGACGAGGATCGCGAGCACGCTCGGCAGGAGGCGCCGGAGCAGAGCGTCGTTCACTCAGTGATGGTGGGCGACGCGGTCAGGAACGGGCGCAGCTCGAGCCATTCGTGGATGGGCTTTCCGCCGGCCCCGGGGGCGGCGGACAGCTCCCCGGCCAGTTCGACGGCGCGCTCGTAGCTGTCGACGTCGATCACCATCCAACCGGCGATCAGGTCCTTGGTCTCGGCGAAGGGACCGTCGGTGACCGGCGGGCGCCCCTCGCCGTCGTACCTGACGAACGTCCCCTCGGGGGCGAGCGCCTGCCCTTCGACGTACTCGCCGGTGCCTTCCAGCCGGGTCGCGAAGTCGTGCATGTACTGCATGTGCGCCGAGATCTCCTCCGGGGTCCACTTGTCCATGGGGACGTCGTTGACCGCGCTCGGGGCGCCCCGGTAGTGCTTGAGCAGCAGGTACTTGGCCATCGTGTCTCTCCTCGAAGCCGATCCGACCCATTGTGGTCGCGCTCACCCCAGGGACGGAACCAGACCCGGGTTCTCGACATGGGCGTCCGGTCGAGATTCGACGCCCTGGTGCGGCAGCCGGAAAGGGCGTGATTCCGCTCTGGCATCAAGATGCCAGAGCGGAATCACGCCCAGGAGGGGGACCGAGGGGTGTCGCCCCCGTCCAAAGCCAGTCGTCTAGCTGGCGTACGTCTCGAACTCGCCGACGCGCGGCGTACCGCCGGAGCTGTTGATCTTGAAGTTGATCTTGGTCAGGGTCGTCGCGGCGAAGCTGATGGAACCCGCCCCACTGCCCGAGGCCAGGACGGCGCCGGTGTCGTTGTTGACGAGCTGCCAGGACCCGATGGAGCCCGAGGTGCCGGACGGCTCGCGGATGACCACGCGGGACACCCGGGTGGCGGAGCCCCACTTGATCGAGATGGTGCCGGTCGACCCGGCCGGCGACCAGTAGGTGCCGAGGCTGCCGTCCCGCACGTTGCCGTAGCTGGTCCCGCTGGCCTTGCTGGACCCGTCGGCACCGGCGCCGAGGCTGAGGTTGGTCCCACCGGACGGCGGTGGGGTGGTCGGCGGCGGCGTGGTGGGTGCCGGCGTGGTCGGCGCGGGAGTGGTCGGCGCGGGAGTCGTGGGCGACGGGGTCTGCGGCGTGCAGCTACCGTTCGACACCTTGAGCCCCGTGTTGGCGCCGACCGTCTGACGGACGATGTTCGGCACGCAGCTCGCACCGTCGAGGCTGTACGAGTACGGGATGCTGACAGTGGTGTTCGACGTCGGGTTGGGGCCGGCCGGGTAGTTCTCGCTGCCGGCGCTCGACCAGGTCACGTTGTCGAAGATGTTGCCGCTGACCTGCCAGTAGCCGCGCTCGTTCGTGTAGAACGTGCCGAGCACGTCCTTGGAGTTCTGGAAGTAGTTGTTGTCCACCCTGGCCTTCGCCCCGGCTCGGGAGTTGATGCCGGACTCCCGCAGGCTCACGTAGTGGTTGTTGTAGATGTGGGCGGTGCCACCGCGCAGCAGCGGCGTACGCGAGTCGATGTTCTCGTACAGGTTGTGGTGGTACGTGATGAAGCCGTTCGAGAGGTCGCTCTCGCTCGACCCGACCAGGCCGCCGCGACCGGAGTTGCGCAGGATGCTGTAGGACAGGGTCACGTACTGGGTGTTGTCCTTCATGTCGAAGAGGCCGTCGTACCCCTCCGACTCCCCGCCGGACGCCTCCAGGGTGACGTGGTCGACCCAGACGTTGCGGACCGTGCTCTCCATGCCGATGGCGTCACCGCCGTTCGAGGTGGGCGAGCCCGACTTCTTGACGTTCCGGACTGTCACGTTCTGGATGATGATGTTGCTGGAGTCGCGGATGTGGATGCCGAGCTGGTCGAAGACGGCACTGCCGACCCCGATGATCGTGACGTTGCTGATCTGCTTGAGCTCGATCACGCCCGCCGCGGTGTTGCAGCTCGAACCGGACACCTTGCTGGTGTTGCCGTGGTTGATCGTCCCGCTGACCTCGATGGTGATCGGGGTGCTGCTGCTGGCCCGTCCGCACAGCGCCGCGTGGATAGCGGTCCCGGTGGTCGCGCGGACCGTCTGGCCGCCCGCGCCGCCCGTGGTTCCGCCGTTCTGGGTGGCGTAGCCGGTGGCGCTGCCGACCGCCGCCGACGCCTGCGGGGTCGGCAGGCTCACCCCTATCGCGATCCCCACGGCCGCCGTGGCCAACACCGCCTGAAGTCGCAGTGCGACTGGTCGTCTCATCTCGCCTCACTTCGTATCGGTTTGGCTGTGCCCGTGTGCGGCAGCCGTCGCGGCCGCGTTTTTCGGCACGGGGAACTGCCGACCGTCCGGAATCGTCGACGATCAACTCGTCGGATTGCCATCGCCCAGAAAAAGAGGAAGCCGTCGCGCGAAACGGCATAGATCAAGTGGCGATGGTCGATGGGTGTCTGCCCGACTCACGAACGAAACATCGATGTGAGGCAATCGTAGGAAAGCGGTTTCCCTAGAGGCAAGGGCTGGCGCTTGCAGGTTTGTTGCAGTGCCCGCCGGCGTCGGTGCAATGCCACACCGACGGCGACGGCCCGCCACGCGGGATGCGTGGCGGGCCGTCGGGTGAATTCGAAGGCGGCGCTCAGTCGACGCCGAACTCCATCGCGGCGCGGTCGAGGGCCGCGTCGTCGGCGGACGAGACACCCCGGGACGCGATTGCCTCCGCGCCGCCTTCCGGCATCGCGCCGATCAGCCCGGTCGAGGCGGCCTGCGCGGCCCCGACCATCCGCTGCGAGGCCCCGCCGCCGACGATGCCGAGCGTCGCGTACTGCTCCAGCTTCGCCCGCGAGTCGGCGATGTCCAGGTTGCGCATGGTGAGCTGGCCGATCCGGTCCGACGGGCCGAACGCCGAATCCTCGGTACGCTCCATCGACAGCTTGTCGGGGTGGTAGCTGAACGCCGGGCCTGTGGTGTCCAGGATCGAGTAGTCCTCACCCCGGCGCAGCCGCAGCGTCACCTCGCCGGTGACCGCCGTGCCGACCCAGCGCTGCAACGACTCGCGCAGCATCAGCGCCTGCGGGTCGAGCCAGCGCCCCTCGTACATCAGCCGGCCGAGGCGGCGGCCCTCGCTGTGGTAGTTCGCGAGCGTGTCCTCGTTGTGGATGGCGTTTACCAGCCGCTCGTACGCGGCGTGCAGCAGCGCCATCCCGGGAGCCTCGTAGATGCCCCGGCTCTTGGCCTCGATGATCCGGTTCTCGATCTGGTCGGACATGCCCAGGCCGTGCCGACCGCCGATGGCGTTGGCCTCCAGCACCAGGTCGACGGGGCTGCCGAACTCCTTGCCGTTGATCGTCACCGGGCGGCCCTGGTCGAAGCCGATCGAGACGTCCTCGGTCGGGATCTCCACCGACGGGTCCCAGAACCGGACTCCCATGATCGGGTCGACCGTCTCGATGCCGGTGTTCAGGTGCTCGAGGGTCTTCGCCTCGTGCGTGGCGCCCCAGATGTTCGCGTCGGTGGAGTATGCCTTCTCGGTGCTGTCCCGGTAGGGCAGGCCGCGCTCCAGCAGCCACTCCGACATCTCCTTGCGCCCACCCAACTCGGTGACGAAGTCGGTGTCCAGCCACGGCTTGTAGATGCGCAGCTGCGGGTTGGCCAGCAGGCCGTACCTGTAGAACCGCTCGATGTCGTTGCCCTTGAACGTCGAGCCGTCGCCCCAGATCTGGACGTCATCGGAGATCATCGCCCGCACCAGCAGGGTCCCGGTCACGGCCCGGCCCAGAGGCGTCGTGTTGAAGTACGCCCGCCCGCCCGATCGGATGTGGAAGGCCCCGCAGGTCAACGCTGCCAGGCCCTCCTCGACGAGGGCGGCACGGCAGTCGACAAGCCGGGCGACCTCGGCGCCGTAACTGAGCGCGCGACCGGGCACCGAGTCGATGTCGGGCTCGTCGTACTGGCCGATGTCGGCGGTGTAGGCGCACGGGACGGCGCCCTTGTCGCGCATCCACGCGACGGCCACGGAGGTGTCGAGGCCGCCGGAGAAGGCGATGCCGACACGTTCACCGATGGGCAGGGAGGTGAGAACCTTGGACACGAGGAAGAGTATGCACCATGCCGCATGGTCATGCATAGGGAAGTGGTCGACGCCACGAGGTTTTACCGTCGACGACTCCTCCCGCCGGTCGGCGGTGCTCTGGCCACGCGATTCGCGCACCCCGATCCCATCCCGTCGGCCGTAGTCTCACCAGATGACGGAACCGCAGGCGCACACCCTCGCCATAGCCGGCGTCGACCTGGTCTACGACGTTCGCGGCCCGCTGCCGCCGGCCGACGGGCTCCCCGTGCTGCTCATGATCGGCCAGCCGATGACGGCCGAGGGCTTCGACGCCCTCGCCCCACACTTCCCCGACCGCACTGTCGTCACCTACGACCCGCGCGGTCTGGGCCGCAGCATCCGCACCGACGGCAGGTCCGACCACACGCCGCAGCGTCAGGCAGCCGACCTGCACCTGCTGATCGAGGCGCTCGACGCCGGCGGTGTCGACGTGTTCGCCAGCAGCGGCGGCGCGGTGACCGCACTCGAACTCGTCGCCACCCACCCCGACGACGTCGTCACGCTCGTGGCGCACGAGCCGCCGATAAACGCCGTGCTCCCCGACGCCACCGGCGCCGAGCGCGCCCGGGCCGCCTTCTACGAGGCGTACCAGGCAGGGGGCACCGGCGCGGGCATGGCCTCCTTCATCGCGATGACGTCGTGGCAGGGCGAGTTCACCGACGCCTACTTCGCCCAACCCACGCCCGACCCGGCGATGTTCGGCCTGCCGACCGAGGACGACGGCGGCCGCGACGATCCGCTGCTGTCGCAGAACTCGTGGGCGATCACCGACTACCGCCCCGACGCGAGCGCGCTCACCGCGGCACCGACCCGGATCGTGGTCGCGGTCGGCGAGGAGTCGGCGGGGACGTACACCGCGCGTACGGCACTGGGCACCGCGGCGCTGCTCGGCCAGGAGGCCGTGGTGTTCCCGAGCCACCACGGCGGCTTCCTCGGTGGTGAGTTCGGCTACGCGGGCAAGCCCGAGGAGTTCGCGGCGCGGCTGCGCGAAGTGCTCGACGGTCGCTGAAACCGGCATCTGCGGCGCACGGGCCCCGCCGGCACCCCAACGCGACAGAAGGGACATCCACCGCACTAGCATGGCAGTCCGGTAGGGCTCTGCTGAAATGAGGCGGACATGGGGTGGCTCCGGCGGTTGCTCGGCGGCGGGCGGGTCCAACTCGACCCGGAGCGGCAGCAGGTGCTGCTACGCGACGCGCAGCAGCGGTACGGCGCCCACGCCCGGGTCCGGTTCTCCGAGCAGGTCGCTGCGATCACCGGGATGCTCGACGGCGATGACGGCCTGGTGGTGGCGGCCCAGATCGTGGGTCAGGTCGCCGACGAGGCCCACTCGGACCTACAGGCCCAGGCCCACGACATCCACCGACGGACCGGCAGGCGGCTCGTGGTGAACCGCCGCAACTACCGGCCGCTGTGGATGGAGGCCGGCCCCGCGCTGCGCTGGCCGCTGTTCGCGTTGCCGTCCGGCTTCCACCCGTACGCGCAGGTCACCGCCGCCGTCGCGGTGGTCGGCGACCAGGCGCCACGGCTCGACCGGGTGACCGACCCGAACCCCGTCCTGACCCGCATGTTCGAGGTCCTCGACCTCACCACCGCCGGCTGGGAGTACGGCCGGGTGCGGGTCGACACCGACGCCGCCACCCTGGCCGATCGACTGATCTCCAGCGCCGGGCAACTCCTCACCGCCGTGGACGACCCACCCCGGCTGCCGCCTGCGGTCCGCGAGCTGATGCGCCGCAACAACACGGTCGCCGTGCACGACCCGACCGGCCCGCGCCCGGTCGGTGGCATCAACCTGGGCGCGATGCTGCGGGAGCGCCTCCTGGTCTGAGGCGACAACCCCGCCCGACCTGATCACGGCAGGGGCAGCCGGCCGGAACCTGTCGCGCGGGTCGGTCAGGGCTTGCCGAGCGTCGCGCGGGCGGCCAGGATGTGCGCCCGCATCACCGAACCCGCCCAGGCCCGGTCACCCGCCTCGAGCGCGTCGATCAACTCCCGGTGGTGCGACATGCTGCGGGCCATCGCTGCCTCGTTGTATCTGCGAAACGTCCGGTTGACCAGCGGCGTCTGCACCACCGCGCCGAGCAGGGCGCTCAACCGCCGGTTCCGCCCGGCGCCCAGAATGATCTCGTGGAACTGCGCGTTGCACACCGCGATCGGGTCCGCCCTGTCGCTTCGCTGGCTGGCCGCGTAGCCCTCCATCTCGGTGCACAGCTCACGCAGCCGGGCGATCTCGGTCGGTGTGATCCGCGCCGCGGCCAACTCCGCGCCGTACCCCTCCAGCAGCGCCCGCAGCTCGAAGATCTCCTCCAGGTCCTGCTTGCGCCAGGCCGGGACTGTCGCGCCCCGGTTGGCCTCCCAGTCCACCAGACCCTCGGCGTGCAGCCTGCGCAGCGCCTCCCGCACAGGTGTGCGACTCACACCCACCGCAGCGGCGAGATCCTCCTCGGAGAGCTTCTTGCCCGGTTCGTATGTCCCCCCGAGGATGCGGTTTTTGATCGACTCGTACGCGGACTGAGTGGCTCGGCCCATGCGTCCCCCTCCGTTCACCGATGGTGAACCTACATCGACGCGGTCGATCCGGCGTTCACTGCGTACTCCGACCCGGTCACCTGCCGCGAGCGGTCGCTGGCGAGGAAGAGCACGACCTCGGCGACGTCCTCCGGCTCGTTCATCCGGCCGAGCGGCAGCTTGCGCAGTTCGTGCACCACGTGGTCGGCGGCGTCGGAGACGTCGATGCCCAGCCGGTCGGCGACCGATGCCAGGTACGCGTCCATGGTGGCGGTGCGCGTCGGCCCGGGTGCGACGGTGTTGACCCGTACGCCCCGGGGGCCGTACTCCTGCGCCAGGCTCTTCGACAGGCTGAGCAGGGCCGCCTTGGTGACGGCGTAGTCAAGCATGTAGTGCTTCGGGTGGCGGGCCGCCTCGGAGCCGATGTTCACGACGCTGCCGCCGCCACGGTCGGCCATGATCGGGACGAGCGCGCGGCACAGGCGTACGCAGGACATCACGTTCACGTCCCAACTGCGCTGCCAGGCCGCGTCGTCGATGTCGGTGAAGGCGTCCCGGTAGGGGGCGATCGCCACGTTGTTGACCAGCACGTCGGCACCGCCGTACCGGCTCGTCACCTCCCGCACCACTGCGGCGACGCCTGCCGCGTCACCCAGGTCGGCGGCGACCGCCGGACCGACGCACGCCGAGACGTCCAGGTCGGCGGAGAGCACGTCGGCGCCCTCGGCGGCGAGCCGGCGGGCCACCGCGAGCCCGATCCCCGAACCGGCGCCGGTGACGACGGCGACCTTGCCCTTCATCTGACTCTCCTGTCTGCCGACGGCTGTCATCGGGCGTCGTCGGTGTCGACGTCGGCGAGCACCTCGTCGCCGTGCTCGCCGAGCGTGGGTGCGTGCCGCCCGACCGGCGACGGCAACGGGGACGCCGACATGGTGATCGGAGAGGCGATGCCGCGTAGCCGCCCGGCGACCGGGTGCTCGACGATCGACACGAAGCCGGACTCGGCCAACTCCTCGTCGCGCAGGATCTCCTCGTAACCGGCCAGCGGTGCGCACGGCACGTCGATCGCCGCCAGCTCCGCAAGCCAGTCGGCCGTCGTACGCGCCCGAAGCACCTCGGCCACGACCTGGTAGAGCCCGTCGGCGTTGGTGATCCGCTTGCCGACCGTGTCGTAGTCGGGGTGCTCCAGCAGGTCCGCCCGCCCGACCAGGGTGAGGAACCGCAGCCACTGCCGTTCGGTGTAGATGAGGACGCACAGGTGGCCGTCGGCGGTGGCGTACGGGCGGCGGTTCGGCGCGGCGGTACGCGGATACAGCGGTGGCCCGATCGGCGGGTCGAACGTCCAGCCGTCGAGCTGTTCGAGCAGCCCGAAGGCGACCATCGTCTCGAACATCGGCACCTCGACCCGCTGCCCCTCGCCGGTGGCGTCCCGGTGCCGCAGCGCGGCAAGGATGGCGGTGGAGGCCGTCAACCCGGCGATCTTGTCGGCGAGCGGTGTGGTGACGTACCCGGGTTGCTCCTGGTTGACGCTCTGCAACCGGGCGATGCCCGACGCGCCCTGGATCACGTCGTCGTAGGCCGGCCGGTCGGCGTGCCGGCTGGTGCTCCGGTAGCCGGGGATGGCGCAGTAGACGATCGCCGGTTGGGTGGCTCGGATGTCCTCGTAGGTCACCGCCAGCCGAGCCGCGGCGGCGGGGCGCATGTTGTGCACAAGCACGTCGGCGGTCGGCACCAGCCTGTCGAACGCCGCCCGGTCACCTGGCGTCTTGAGGTCCAGGACGACGCTCTTCTTGCCCCTGTTCATGTTGAGGAACACCGCCGCCATCCCCGGGGTCCGGCAGGCACCGAGCTGGCGGGCGATGTCCCCACCCGGCGGCTCCACCTTGATCACCTCGGCCCCCAGATCGGCGAGCGTCAGGGTGCAGAACGGGCCGGAGAAGGTGGTGGTCAGGTCCAACACCCGCAGCCCGGCCAAGGGCCCGGTCGACGGCCCGATCGACGGCCCGATCGACGGGCCGGTCGACGGGCCGGTCACGGGAACCCGCCGGCCCGGCTGAGCATCCCCGGCAACTGGGTGCCGAACACGCCGCTGAGCCACTGGGCGTTGTCGATCGCCGTGTCCAGTGAGACGCCCGTGCTCTGCCCGGAGCGCTCCAGGGCGTACACCACGTCCTCGGTGGCCACGTTGCCCGTCGCCGCCGGCGCGAACGGGCAGCCGCCGATGCCGCCGACGCTGGAGTCGATCGCCCGCGCGCCGGCCGCTACGGCAGCGAGCACGTTGGCGAGCCCCAGGTTGCGGGTGTTGTGGAAGTGACCGCGCAGGCTCGCCGCGGTGCGCTCGCGTACGGCGGTGAACGCCCGCTCCACCTCGAACGGCACGGCGACGCCGATGGTGTCGGCAAGCGCCACCTCGTCCGGCGCCACGGGTGCGAGGTCGTCGACGATGCGCAGCACCCGGTCCAGGGGAACCTCCCCCTCGAACGGGCACCCGAACGTGGCCCCGACCGTCACCGACGTCCGCAGCCCGTGGTCGCGGGCCCGGGGCACCAGCCGCAGCACCTCCGCCACCGCCTCGGCCGAGGACATGCCCTGGTTGCGCCGGCAGAAGGTGTCACTGGCGATGACCACGAAGTTGACCTCGGCGACCCGCGCCGCGACCGCCCGGTTGAGGCCGCGCTCGTTCATCACCAGGCCGATCGGCACCAGGGCCGGCTCGTCGCGGACCAGCGCCATCAACTCGTCGGCGTCGGCGAGCTTGGGCACCTTGGCGGGGTTGACGAAGCTTGTCACCTCGACCCGGCGGCTGCCCGCCGCGACGGCCCGGCGCACCAGTTCGGCCTTCTGCGCTGTCGGTAGCGTCGCCGGGTGGTTCTGCAGACCGTCCCGGGGCCCGACCTCGACGATCTCGACGCTCAAGACAGCGCCTTCAGGCCGGCCTGCGCGACCTCCATGTCCTGGGTGTAGTGCCCGCCGCTGACACCGATGCCTCCGACGAGCACGTCGTCGACCTTCACCGGGTATCCGCCGCCGAAGGTGACCAACCGGTCGATGGCGGCCGGCGCACCCATGGCGAGCGGGGCGTCGTCCTTGATGAAGTCGAACCAGCCGTCGGTGCTGAGCCCGAATCCGACTGCGGTGTGCGCCTTGTCCTGGGCCAGTTGGACGCTCACCAGGGGTGCACCGTCCATCCGCTCGTACGCCTTGAGCACCCCGCTCTCGTCGCACACCGCGACGGTGACCGCGAAGCCCATCTGGTCGGCCTTCGCCACCGCGGCGTCGACAATCGCCCGCGCGGCACGGGAGGAGATCGACTGTTTCTTCACCACGTACGGGTTCTTCGCCATGACTACCTCCTCAGTTGGCGCCGTCGGCGCGTGGGTCGGTGGATTCGGACAGGCCGAACATCTTCTCGATGCGGGCCTCGGCGAACCGGGAGACCGCGCCGTTGCGGGTCACCGAGCGAACGCCCTCGATCTTCAGGAGCGTCGGGCGCACCAGCGAACCCATGGTCACCGGCGCGGACGGGCAGGCGGCGCACCGGCCGTGGAAGGTGACGTGCGCGTCGCCTGCGGAGTCGACGTCCACCGAGATTCCGCCGCCATGCGCCTCGACGAGCTGGCGCACCTTGCCGTCCAGGGCACGGTCGGCGGCGCGTGTGGTCTTCTTAGCGCCCATTCTCGCGGTCCTTCTTCTTGGCCTTCTTGCCGCTCTTCCCGCTCTTCCCGCTCTTGCCGTACAGCTCCTTCGTCTTGGCTGCCACGTCGATGCCCATGAGACGGGCGAAGTTCAGGCCGAAGATCTTGGCCTTGACCTCGTCGGTGATCTCCGGGTAGCCGTAGCCGTCCTGAAGGTCCTCGGGCATGCGCATCTCGGCGAACAGGTCGATGTAGGCCTGCACCTTCGGCCAGACGAATGCCTCCGAGCCCCACAGCAGCCGGTCCGGCCCGACGTGCAGCAGGCACTTGCCGATGGCGTGCAGGGCGGCCCGCGGCGCAATCGGGTACTGGTTGATCCAGGCGGTGAGCGCGAGGTGGATGTTCTCGTACCGGGCGGCGATGTTGATCGTCTCGTTGATGAACGGCTCACCGAGGTGGTGCACGATGAAGTTCATCTCGGGGAAGTCCTGCGCCGCGCGCTCCAGGTCGAACGGGGCCAGGTCGGCGATGTGCTGGGTGTTGAACGCCAGTCCCTTGTGGAACTGCACGTTCGTCACGCCGTGCTCCAGCGCGGTCTCCCAAAGCGGGTAGGCGACCTGACGGTCGTCGATCTTCCAGGAGACCCCGCCGGAGTGTGCCTGGTAGAACTTGAAGCTGGTGGCGCCCCACTCCTCGATCTGCCGGATCATCTCGGTCACCGCGCCGTAGCGGCCATGGGTGATCGGGTCGACGCCGCCGCAGAACAACACCCGTTCCGGGTACGCCTCCTTGAGCTTGTAGTTGTTCTCGGCAGGTGAGAAGCCCAGCTTCCAGCCGCCGTGGCTGGGCACCGTCTGGGCCATCGCCAGGTCGGTGTCGGACTCGTCGAACAGCAGCCGGTACGCGTCCTCGACGGAGAGTTCCCGCCCGGAGATGTCGTCGTACGGGTAGCCCGGGGCGGAGTACTTCTTGGCGTACTCGACGAGCGCGTTCGTCGACTTCTTGCCGCCGTGGTTGAAGTCGATGTTCTCGTCGGTGAGCTTGTACATGTGGACCGCGTTGTCGAAGACGAAGAAGTCGTTCTTCATGAGGTGGTGCGTCCCTTCGATTCGGTGTCGTTCTCAAGTCGTTCGACGTGGCGGACAGCGAGTTGACGGCGGCGACGGACCGACCACGCGGCGACCGAGACGCCGACGATGACGGCGAGGCCGTTGAAGACACGCTCGATCCAGGTCGCGGCACCCAGGTGTTGCAGACCGGCGATGGTGAAGGTGATGAAGTACGCGGCGATGACCGTGCCGAGGATGTTGACCCGGCCCGGACGCAGCGCGGCGGCGCCGAGGAAGGCCGCGGCGAACGCGGGCAGCAGGAACTGCTCGCCGACGGTCGGCTGTGCCGAGCCGACCCGCGACGCCAGCAGGACACCGGCGAGCGAGGAGAGCACTGCGGCGCCGACGAACGCCCGGATGGTGTAGCCGCGTACGTTGATGCCGGCTCGGGCGGCGCCACGCAGGTTGCCGTCCATCGCGTACAGACGCTGCCCGAAGGGCGTCCACACGACTATGAACTCCAGCACCAGCACGAGGACCACGAGATAGATCAGGGGCAGCGGGATGCCGGCCAGCTCACCACGGGCGATGCTCGTGAATCCCGGCGGCACGTTCTGGTAGAGCACCCGGCCGCTGGTGATCATGTAGAGCAGGCCCATCAGCAGGCTGCCGACCGCGAGCGTGCCGATGATGGAACTCATGTCGAACTTCAGCACCAGCAGGCTGTTGAGCAGCCCGACCGCGACGCCTACCGCGAGCACGGCCAGCAGCGCGAGCCACACGGGTACGCCGTGCACCGAGATCAGCCAGATGCTGATGCCCTGGGCCAGGCCGAGCATCGGGCCGACCGAGGCGTCCAGGTAGTGCGCCAGCAGCGGCAGCGTGGCGGCCATCGCCACGATCACCGTCACCGTCTGGTTGACCAGGATCAGCCGGAAGTTGGTAGTGGTGAAGTAGGTGTCCGGGGTGAGCACGGAGAACACCGCGATCACCAGGACGAGCATGCCGAGGAGCCCGAACCGGCTGACCCCGCCGACGATCCGCTCGCCTGTGCCGGCGCGGGACCTGTCGGCGCTCTGCCGCACGACCGTCCGCCCGGTCCCGCCGGACGGGGCGGGCGCCGTCGTGGATGTGCTCATCGGGTCACCTCCCCCGCCGACGCGAGTTCGCCGGCGACGATCAGTTGGACGCACCGCTCGACGTCGAGCCCGTCGGTCGTGCCGTGGTAGACGTTGCGGCCGGCCTTCATCACCAGCAGCCGATCAGCCATCGACAGGATCTCGGGGATCCGATGGCTGATCACGATGACGGCGTAGCCCCTGTCGCGCAGGCGGCCGATCAGGGCGTTGACGCCCGCCGACTCCGTGGTGCCGAGCGCGGCTGTGGGCTCGTCCATCACCATGACGCGCGGCTCGTTCTCGGTGACAAGCGCGCGGGCGATGGCGACCATCTGCCGCTGCCCGCCGGAGAGGCCCTCCACGAGCACGTTCATGTCGTGCAGGTCGATGCCGAGTTCTTCGAGCACCGCCCGGGTGCGTACCCGCATGGCCTTCTTGCGCAGGATCGGAATGCCGCGTACGCCGCCGGTCCACTCCCGGCCCAGGAAGACGTTCTCGACGATGCTGAGGTTGTTGGAGAGCCCGAGATCCTGGTAGATCATCTCGATGCCGGCGGAGCGGGCGTTGCTGATGGTGTGCGGCAGCAGGTCCCGACCGGCCACCCGGAGGCGACCGGAGTCCGGGGCCAGCGCGCCGCTGACCATGCTCATCAGTGTCGACTTGCCGGCGCCGTTGTCCCCGACGACGCCCAGGATCTCGCCCGGGCGTACGTCGAAGGAGACATCGGTGACGGCCCGCACCCGGCCGTAGGACTTGCCGAGGCCTACCGCTTCGAGCACCGGTGAGGCGGTGCTCATTTGGCCTCGCTCCACATCTTTTCGTAGCGCTCGGCGTAGTTCACGTAGCTGTTCCAGTCGACGGCGCCGTCCTTGGGGGCGTTGCTCTTGTCGAACACCGTCGCAGGGATGCCCTGCTCCGCGTCCGGGAGCGCGGGCTTGCCCGCGGCCAGGCGGCCCACCTGGTCGATCGCGGCGTAGGCGTTCCAGCCGCGGATGGCACCGAAGTCGGCGAGCTGGTCACCGGCGGCCACGCTGCCCAGCCGCTCGGGCTCGGCGTTCTTGGAGAGCACCTTGATGTCGTCCCGGCCGGCGGCCTTGACGGCGGCGATGATGGACTCCACGCCGTTGCCGTACGGGGTGAGGATGTACTGCAGGTCCTTGCCGTGCCGCTGGATCAGCGAGGTCGTGATGTTCTGCATCTCGATCGGGTCGACGGCCTGCGACAGCGTGCGCTCACGTACTTCCAGCAGTTGGCAGCCGGTGCACCCGGCGAGCACGCGCTTGCTGGCGTTGAGCGCCTCGACCAGGTGCGGGTAGCCGACGTCCCAGAGGAAGACGACCTTCGCGGTGCCATTGGAGTCGGCGACGGCCTTGGCCGCCTCGAGCACCGCCTGGAAGGTCTCCCGGCTGGAGACGTGTGCGTCGTAGCCGACCGCGCCGCCCTCGGCCACCGCCGAGACGCCGACCACCGGGATCTTCGCCTTCTGCAGCTCGGCGATGCCGTCGGCGACCTGGTTCTCCGGAATGGCGACGGTGATGACAGCTGTGGGCTTGTTGGCCGCCGCGGTGGCGAGCGCCTTCTGGTAACCCTCCGGCGAGCCCTGCCCGTCCAGGATCTCGGCGCTCCAGCCGAGCTTCTCGGCAATGGCCGTGGCCCGCTTGCCGACCTCCTCGCAGGAGGTGCCGATCTTGCAGACGATGATGTTCAACTTGCCGTTCGCCGGCGGCTTGACCGACGCGGTCGGCCCGGACCACTGGTCGTAGACCTTGATCTTGTCGAGGGTGATGTCGGCTTCCTTGCCCTCGAAATAGAGCATGCCGCCGGTGCCGGCCTCGATCAGTTTGCGGGCCATCTGGGTGTATTCGTCGTTGACGGCGGCGGGGGGGCCGGACGTCGCGCTGTCGTCACCCGATCCGCACGCGGCGGTGGTGAACGCCAACGCTGCGACGAGCGCGACGGAGAGGGCGCGGAACCGGGAAGCTCTGGGGGTGTTTGTCACGGTACTACTCCCTGAGTGGGGCGCAGACGTCCAAGAACGAGTCTGATGAGTCAGCGCATAAGGGGGGTGGAGGGACCGAGTCCAGCGCGAAACGGTGCGTCAGGTTGCATGCAATCGCAGTCCAACACGATCAACATCCACAGTCAATAGTTCACATTGCCGAAACATAGTCCCTGTTCGAGACGGGAATATCGCCCACAGACGCAGAAGTCGACGCGGCTCCGCATTGAAGGATTGTATTTCCAGGCCTCGGTCCGACACCGTGTATCGATCCGCCGCCAGACGGTCCCGAGCCGACCTGCCCCGAGGGCCGGCTCGGGACCGTCAGCGGGTCACGGTCGCCGGAGTGAGCCGTCCGATTCGCAGGATCGCCTTGCCCTCGTCGGTCATCATCGCCTCGGACCAGTCGGTGCTGTCGCCCCACTCGACCTCGACCTCGTCGACCTCGGGCACCAGCTTGCCGATCTCCTGCCGCACGCTCTGCTCGAAGAACGGCGTGTACATGCAGAACGGCCCGGTGGTGATCAGATCCACCGCCGCCCGCAACCGGCCGTCGGAGATCCGCTCCACCCGGACGCCCCGGACCAGGCCCATGTCGACGATTCCCAGCCGCCGGCCGACCCCGAGGCTGCACGGGTCGTAGACCATGTTGCAGGCCTGGAACACGCGCGGCTCCAGGTCGGCCACGGCGACGTCATCGACGCTCATGCGCTCAGCCGCTCACGGTGCAGCGCCCACGGCCGGGGCTCGTGTGCGACGTACTCCGCGCGGCGCCGGGACAGCTCGTCTCCCGCCACCTTCGCGCGCACCTCGGCCTCGTCGAGGCCGTGCAGACGCAGGGCGTTGCCGCCCAGCAGCTTGCCGAGCAACTCCGGAGTGAACTCCGGGAACCCCCAGCCGTCCACCAGGTCCCGGGGCATCTCGAAGTTCACGAGCGCATCGATGATCGGCTGCGGATGCGCGGACGGCACGCCCGTCGCGAACATGATCCGGTCGGTCCCGCCATGCATCATGAGCATGCCGACGATCTCGGCGAACCGGCGCGGCTTGCGCACGACCATGTTCGACACCGACTCGATCGTCGCCCAGATGTTGGGGTGCGTCCGCAGTTGCAGCGCACAGTCCTCCAGGAACGCCCAGCCGCTGTGCACCACCTCGAACGTCAGGCTCGGGAAGGCGATGGCCGCACAGGTCACGTCGTCGATGTGGTTCAGCACCCGCGGGCCCGCGCCGGCCGGCACCGCCTTGTGCGCGCCGATGTGGTGGACGCCGAGGTCGAGCGCCTTCTGGAGGAAGGGAAACGCCAGCTCACGGTCGTCCAGGAGCATCAGCTTGGAGGAGTTCACCTCCGGGTCGATCACCCCGTTGGTCGGGTAGAACTTGAACCCGTCGATGTCGTCCTCTTCGGCACGCTGCTGCATAAGGTCGAGCTCGGCGGGCCCGCGCAGCGGGTCCACCGGGGCGAAGAGCAGCACCCGGTCCGGATGCCTGCGCTTCAGCTCGCGGCCGAGCTCGTACGGCGAGGCGCCACCGTCGAAGAATCCGTCGATCTCCACCCCGTGGTAGACCATCACGTCGACGGCGCTCTCCACGAACACGATGTCCGCGAGCTCCTCGGCAGTCCAGCCGGCGGTGAACTCGTCGCGCGTCATCGGGTAGTTGTGCAGCGGCGACTCGACAGACGTGTGACCGATGCGGTAGAGCGCGTTCACCATGCCGTCGTACGCGGCCTGCGAGCAGTGCGGCGCCCTGTTCTCGGGGCGGAAGTCGTACCCGTGGACGACACCGTCCACGACGATCCTGTCATTGATCATGTCGACTCCGTTCTTTGTCGATAGCCCGAGCTCACCTCGACCGCTGGGGAACGGGTGCGGGTGGTGGCGCGGTGGGTGGGCGCGGCCGCTGTCGCGCCGGTGCCCGGTCGGCGGAGACCGTGTGACCGGGGCCACCGCCTGGGTTGCGAATGTACACAACATAGGGGGGCGCCAGTTGTCGGTCAAGAAACATCTTCGTACACCGACGACCGCCGGGCCGGCAGCCCGAGATAAGCCCTCCACCTCGGTAGAGTCCAGTTCTAACGGCCGCTATCTGGTGGAAATGCCGCACCCCAGCCGAGTCGGTAGAGATCTCGTGGACATCTGCCCGACACAAATCCTTGACAGGCATTGCATACATTGCTTGACTCTCACGCCATGACAGAGCAGGCAGCAGCCGCCCCTCCCAGCGGGGGCGCAGAGCGCCGCCGGGACGACGTCCGGTCCCCCTCCGCGACACCGGTTCTGCAGGCGCGGAACATGGCCCGCAGCTTCGGAGCCGTCCGCGCCCTGCGCGACGCGTCGGTGACGCTTCGTCGCGGCGAGGTCATGGCGCTGATGGGCGACAACGGCGCCGGGAAGTCCACACTGGTGAAGACCCTCGCCGGTGTGGTCACGCCGGACACCGGCGGGCTCCTCGTCGACGGCGAGCCACGCCGGTTCTCCGGGCCGGCCGACGCGCTCGACGCCGGCATCGAGACGGTCTACCAGGACCTGTCACTCATCAACTCGATGAGCGCGGCCGAGAACGTCTTTCTGGGCCGGGAGCCGCTGCGCCGTGACGCCGTGTCCCGGTTGCTGCGCCTGGTGGACCGCCGAGCCATGGCGGTGCAGACGCAGAAGGCCATCGACCGGATCGGGGCCCGGCTCCCCTCACTGTCCGCCCACGTGTCGTCGATGTCGGGCGGACAACGCCAGGCCCTGGCCGTCGCGCGGGCCACGATGTGGGGCCGCAACATCGTGATGCTCGACGAGCCGACCGCAGCGCTCGGCGTCACCGAGTCGGAGCACGTCCTGGAGATCATCACGGCGCTCAAGCAGCAGGACATCGCCGTGCTGATGATCTCCCACAACCTCGAACACGTCTTCAAGGTCGCCGACCGCGTCACGGTCATGCGGCAGGGGCGCACGGTGGGCGAACTCGCCACCGCCGACGCGACATCCAGCGACATCGTCGCCCTGATCACCGGGGCGGCCCCCGCCATGCCCCTCCCCCAGGCCTGACACCCGAGAACAACGGACGACACACGTCCGCAGAGAAAGGTCAACGAGTGAGATTGAAATCGTTCGCCGGCGCGGCGCTCGTACTAGCGCTGGGCATGTCGGCAGCAGCCTGTTCGACCGAGGGAGCGACCCCGTCGACCCCGACCGAGGGCAAGGCTCTGGAAGCGAAGGACGTCCGGATCGGCTTCGCCAACTTCGCGGAACCGGCCAGCCCCGTCCTGAAGGCCATCGACGTCGGCATGCGCAAGGAGGCCGAGAAGCGGGGATGGGAGATTCTCGTCCTCAACAACGACCGGGACGGCCCGACAGCGGTCGCGAACGCGGAGACCATGGTCTCCCGCGGCGTCACCCACGTCGTCGAGTTCCAGGGCGACGGCAAGGTCGGCCCGCAGATCATGGACATCTTCAACAAGGCCGGTGTCCCGGTCATCGCCATCGACATCGCCCACCCGGGCGCCCACTTCTTCGGGATCAACAACATCGAGTCCGGGCGGCTGTCCGGCCGGGCCGGCGGGCAGTACGCAAAGGAGAAGTGGGACTGCAAGCCGGACCTCGTCACCGTCCTGGAGAACGAGGAGTCGGGCGACGTGGCGCTGCTGCGTACCGAGGGCATCCTCAAGGGCCTCAACGAGGTGTGCCCGGACCTGGGTGACGCCATCACCAGGCGCAACTCGCCGACCACCCCGGACGGCGCCCAGGGCGTCGCGCGGGACATCCTGGTGTCCAAGCCCAACGCGAAGAAGATCCTCGCGCTCGGCGGCAACGACAACATGATCATCGGCACCATCAACGCCGCCGAGCAGCTCAGCCGTGCCGGTGACGTGTACGGATACGGTCTCGGCGCGGACCTCATGTTGTTCGGCGTCGACACGCCCGGACTCGGCGGATCGACGGCCTTCTGGTACGAGGGTTACGCGAAGCAGATCTACACGATCCTCGACCGGATGGTCGGCGGCGAGAAGATCCCGGTGGTCGACTCCCCGAAGGACCCGAAGGCCCTGTTCAACCCGGTCTGCGCGTTCCCGAAGGACGCCGTGTCGTCCATCCCGCCGCTGCAGGACCGGATCACCGCCCTCTACGCGAACGACGCACCGAAGAAGTCCGCAGCCGAGCAGTACTGCCCCGCGGGTACCGAGACATACGGACTCAACGGGTGAGCAACTGACATGTCTGTGACTGCCCCGGAGGCAGCCGTCGTGCGGAGCACGGGATTCTCCGTGCTCCGCCGGCACGGCTCCACACTCGCCCTGGCCGCCCTGTGGCTGGCGCTGGTGCTGACCACCGCCCTGAAATCGCCGGCGTTCCTGTCCCACCAGACCCTCATCGCCGTCGCCTTCAACATGGCGTTCGTCGGCATCCTGGTCGTCGGCGTCAGCGTGGTCATGCTCAGCGGCGCCGAGTTCGACCTGTCCGTCGGCGTGACAGCGGTCGCCGCAGCGCTGATCGCCGCCCAACTGCTTACCGAAGGCATGCCGTTCGTCGTGGTGCTCGCGGCGGTCCTGGTGTTCGGCGCGCTCATCGGCGCGGTGAACGCGACCCTGATCGTTACCGTGAAGATCCACCCCATCGTCGCCACCCTCGGGACGATGTTCCTGGTCAGCGGCACCACCAGGCTGTTCATCGAGTTCGTTCCGATCCCGCGCAGCAGCTTCCTGCGTCAGCACATCTCGGGCGACGTGTTTGGCGTTCCCCGGGTCTTCTGGATCATGATCGTGCTGCTCGTCGTCACCGGCTTCGTCGTCGAACGGACCCGCCTCGGCCGACACATCGTCGCGGTCGGCGGCAACCAGCAGGCCGCCCTCGTCCGAGGGCTGCGGCCCGGCCGGATCCAGGCCGGCGCCCTCGTGTTCTGCGGGCTGATCGCCGGCGTCGCCGGTCTGGTCCTCGCCTCCCAGGGCGACATCGTCCAGTCCACACTGACGCCGGGGACCGAGTTCCGGGTGATCTCGATCCTGTTGCTGGGCGGGATGGCGCTCACCGGTGGCCGTGGCAACTTCGTCGGCGTCCTCGCCGCCCTGCTGCTGCTCAGCACGCTTCCCACAGCCATCGTCACCTGGGGGGTCTCCTCCAGTTGGCAGCCCGTCATCGAGGGCCTCGTGCTCGCCGTCGCGCTCGCCGTCAATTCCGTGAGGAGTGCGAGATGAGGACCACCCGACCGGAGGCCGGATGGGCTCTTCTGCTGAAGCGTCCGTCCACCGCAAGCGTGCTGCTGTTCGTGATCGCCGTGGTCACCGCGGTGAGCGTCGCGCCCGATTTCCTGACCCGCGCCAACGTCTCCAGCATGCTCGGCGACATGCTCGCCCCGGCGATCATCCTGCTCGCCGCGAGCCTTGCCATGACCGGCGGCGTGGCCGACCTGAGCGTGGGATCGGTGCTGGGCCTCGGCGCGGTCGTCTACGCCACCGTCTACACCAGTTCGGGTTCCTGGCAGGTAGGCGTCCTGGCCGCCCTCGGTGTCGGCCTGCTGGCCGGGCTGCTGAACGGCAGCCTCGCGCTGATCTTCGGGGTCTGGCCGCTGATCGCCACGCTCGGGATGCTTGTCGCCGCCCGCGGCCTGGCGAAGGTGCTCAGCGACGGCAGCTCGGTGGCCGCGTACACCCCGGACCTCAGCACGATGCTCAAGACGACGATCGGCCCCCTGCCGGTGCCCATCCTGATCGTGCTGGGGCTCGCGCTCGCCAGCAGCCTGATGCTGCGCCGGTCCCGCCTGGGTAACCACCTGCGCGCCACCGGCGGTGACGAGGTGGTCGCCACCCGGGCGGGCATCCGGGCACCCCGGATCCAACTGGCCCTGTTCGTGCTGACAAGCACGGCCGCGGCGGTCGCCGGCTGCATCCAGGTGATGCGCACCGGCGCCTCGGCGATGACCCTCGGCGAGGGAACCGAGTTGTACGTCTACGGAGCGCTCCTGATCGCCGGCTTCCGGCTGGCCGGCGGCGGGCACGGAAGCCCGATGACGGCCTTCCTGAGCCTGCTCTCGCTGAGCATCGTGCTGAACATCTTCCGGCTGCGCGGGATGCCGCTGCCACTCGGCGACATCCTGCTCGGTCTCACGCTGCTCGGGGCGGTGTCGCTCGGTTGGATCCGCCAACGTATGGAGCGGCGCTCCCCCGAGCCCGAGCCCGAGCCCGAGCCCGAGCCCGACGTGCAGCCGCAGGCCGTAGCGGCCTGAGTCACCGCACCGACCGACGAGACGAACCACGAGAGAACAGGGACGACATGAACGACTATGCCCGCGGTCCGCTGTCCGGCTTACGCGTGATCGAAGCCGGGGTGTTGCTGGCTGGCCCGTTCTGCGGTCAGATCCTCGGTGACCTCGGTGCCGATGTGATCAAACTGGAGGAGCCGGGCAAGGGCGACCCGATGCGCGAGTGGGGGCGCGAGCGCCCGTACGGCAAGTCGCTCTGGTTCCCTGTGGTCGGGCGCAACAAGCGCTCGGTCACCCTCAACCTCCGGGTGCCCGAGGGGCAGGAGGTGCTGCGCCGGTTGGTGGCCGACTCCGACGTCTTCGTGGAGAACTTCCGGCCCGGAACGCTGGAGCGGTGGGGTGTCGGCCCGGACGTCCTGTGGGAGATCAACCCGCGGCTCGTGATCGTGCGCGTGTCGGCGTACGGCCAGTCCGGGCCGTACGCCGGGCGGGCCGGTTACGGGTCCATCGGCGAGGCGATGGGCGGCATCCGCTACACCACAGGCGACCCCGACTCGTTGCCCAGCCGGGTGGGCATCAGCCTCGGTGACTCGCTCGCCGGCACCTTCGCGGCGGTCGGCGCGATGGGCGCGCTGCGGGTCGCCGAGGCGACCGGCCGGGGGCAGATCGTCGACAGCGCGATCTACGAGTCCGTGCTCGCGCTTATGGAGTCTCTGGTGCCGGAGTACGCGCTCGGCGGCTACATCCGCGAGCGCACCGGGTCGATCCTGCCGAACATCGCGCCCAGCAACGTGTACGTGACGTCCGGCGGCGACATGGTGGTGATCGCGGCCAATCAGGACACGGTGTTCCGGCGGCTGGCCGAGGCCATGGCGCAGCCGGAGCTGGCGACCGACCCGCGCTTCGTCAGCCACACCGAGCGCGGCCGTCACCAGCGCGAGCTCGACGAGCTGATCGCGGCGTGGACCGTCGGGTTCACCGCTGACGATCTGCTGGATCTGTTGCACGGCAACGGAGTGCCCGCCGGCCGGATCTTCACGGCGAAGGAGATGCTGTCCGACCCGCACTACCACGCCCGTGAGGCGATCGTCCGCCTGGACCACCCCGACTTCGGCGAGTTCCCCATGCAGAACGTCGTGCCGAAGCTGACCGCGACGCCCGGCGGCATTCGCGGCGTCGGGCCCGAACTGGGCCAGCACACCGACGAGGTGCTCCGCGACATCGCCGGACTCGACGGCGAGGAGATCTCTCGCCTGCGTGCCGCCGGAGTCGTCTGACTTTCCGTACACCCCTCCCAGAAAGGAACCTTGATGAACAACTTCTCGAAGAACTCGATCACGGTCGACGCCGCCCAGCGGATCCTCACCGCCGCGATCGCCAAGGCGGAGCAGATCGGGCTTCCGTGCGTCATCGCCATCGTGGACGAGAGCGGCGTGCTGAAGGCGTTCGCCCGGATGGACGGTGCCGCGCTCCTGTCGGTGCAGGTCGCGCAGGACAAGGCGTACACGGCGGCGGGCTTCGGCATGCCGACCGACGGCTGGTACGACTTCATCAAGGACGACGGTCCGCTGGCCACCGGCGCGACCGCCGGCATCGACCGGCTGGTCGTCTTCGGCGGCGGCTTCCCGGTCACCGAGGACGGCGCGGTCATCGGTGGCATCGGCGTCAGCGGCGGGCACTACAGCCAGGACATGGAGGTCGCGCGAGCCGGCCTGGAGGCTGTGGCGTGATCCAGGCGTCCGGCACCGCCGGACGCTGCGGCACGAGGTCGGGGACGTCCGGTCCCCGGCCTCGTGCCGGATCACTCGATGCCGGCCAACCAGGACTCGTAGTCCAGCGCGGCGGTCAGGTCCGGCCGGTCGCGGCCGCGCAGGGCGCGGGCGAGCGCCGACGCGGTGCCGGCGCCGATCGTGGCCACCTGGGCGGCAAGCGCGGCACCGGCCTGCGGGTTGGCCGTCACCGACCCGACGAGGCCCCGGTGCAGCGCCTCGTCAGCGGTCAGTGCGACGCCGGTCCAGGCCATCTGCGCCAGCACCCCGGTGCCCACCACGCCGGCGAGCAACTGCCCCACGCCGCCGGCCAGGAACGCGGCGGGCGAACCGACGGCGAAGCTCGCCGTGGGTGCCGCGACCCGCAGGTCCGCGGCGAGCGCCAGACCGAGCCCGAGGCCGCGTACGTCGCCGGCCAGCTGGACGATTACCGGCCCGGGCGCGGCGCGCACCCGCAGCACGAGATCGTGCAGTTGCCCGCGTACCACCGCATGGGTGAGGTCGTCGGGTTCGTGGCACCAGGCGTCGCCCTCGACGCGGATCAGCAGCGGCTGCCCCGGCGTGCGGGCGTGCCGCTTGAGGGCGTCGGCCAGGGCGGCGCGGGCGGCCGGGCCGAGTCGTTCGCCGGCGCCCGGGTCGCCGGCCTCGTAAACCTGCACCACGTGCCTCTCCTATCGGCCGGTGAAGTTGGCGGGACGCTTCTCCAGGAACGCGTCGATGCCCTCGATGTGGTCGTCGGTGGACAGCAGGGTCAGCAGCAGCGACCGTTCGTGCGCGAGGCCTGCGGTCAGGCCGATCTCCTCGGACGCGCGCAGCGCCTGCTTGCCCAGCCGTGTCGCGATCGGGCTGCGTGCCGCCACCGAGGCGGCAAGCGCGATGCCGGCCTCGACCACCCGTTCGGCGGGCACCACCTGGTTGACAAGGCCCATCCGCTGCGCGGTCCAGGCGTCCACGAGGCCGCCGCCGAGGACCAGTTCGGCGGCGCGGAACCGGCCGGCGACCCGCGCCCAGCGTTGGGTTCCGCCGGCGCCCGGGATGATGCCGAGATTGATCTCGGGCTGGCCGAGCACTGCGGAGTCGGCCGCCACGATGAGGTCACACGTCAGGGCGAGTTCACACCCGCCGCCAAGGACATAGCCGGCCACCGCGGCGACGGCCGGTTTACCGAAGCGGGCGAACCGATTCCAGCACTCCAGTCGCTCGGAGAGCAGGTAGTCGGCGGGCGACGTGCGGCGCAGTTCGCGGATGTCGGCGCCGGAGGCGAACACTCGCGGGCCGCCGGTCAGCACCAGCGCGCGGACCTGCGGGTCGGCCTCTGCCCGGTCCATCGCGGCGGCGAGGCCGTGCAGGACGTCGGTGCTGAGGGCGTTGCGCGCCTCGGGCCGGTCAATCGTGGCGACCGCTACCACGCCGCTCACCATGTAGCCGACGGGTTCCACGGACCACCTCCCTGTCATCTGGGCCAGCAGCAGAACATACTCGTCGGTATGTCGTCAAGAATTCGATGACGCAGCGGAGTGCACCGCGTTTACAAGCGCTGCGAGCATCTGGGACGCCCCTTGACATGATCGCCTGCCGTCCAACTAGCATCTCGACATACGCGGCAGTATGGAGCGTGGCGGCAGCGGGACGGCACGTCCCCACCACGACCGGGCGCGCCGGTGGCAGCCGCCGGCCCACCCGCGGCATTCGAGGCGCGGGAACAAGCCGGGCCGCACGACAGACTGGGAGGCACCACGTGTCCGTGATCTGGGAGCCACGCCTGGACGACGAGGGCCGCCACTGGCGCGACCTCGCCCGGGACGTGGCGGCGCGCGACTTCGTGCCGCTCGTCGAGGAGCTCGACCGCGAGCAGCGCTACCCGTGGGAGAGCGTGCGGGTGCTTGTCGAGCAGGGCCTCGCCGGCCTTCTCGTGGACAAGGAGCACGGTGGGCAGGGCGCCTCGTTCGTGACCACCTGCGCGGTCATCGAGGAGGTCTCCAGGGCCTGCCCGTCCACCGGCGCGATCCTCACCGCGTACGCCCTCGGCGCCACCCCGCTGACGCTTGCCGGCACGGCGGAGCAGCGCGAGCGCTATCTGGGCGGGCTGGCGAAGGGCGCGGCGATCAGCTTCGCGCTGACCGAGGAGGGCGCCGGCAGCGACGCCGCCCGGATCCGCACCACCGCCGAGCGGGAGGGCGCGGGTTGGCGCATCCGCGGCGAGAAGATCTACATCGGCAACGGCGGCGCGTCGCAGTACTACGTGGTCTTCGCGCTTACCGACCCGCAGGCTGGCACCCGCGGCATCTCCGCGTTCATCGTGGACAAGGACGCCGACGGCGTCACCATCGACCGGTACGAGGACAAGATGGGCATCCGCGGGACGCTCACCAGCAACCTCAAGCTGGACACCTGGGTGTCGGACAGCGACCTGCTGGGCGACCTCAACCGTGGCATGCGGCTGGCCATGCAGACCCTCTCCGCCGGGCGGATCAGCGTGGCGGCGCAGTCCCTCGGTGTCGCGCTCGCCGGATTCGACGTCGCGTCCCGGGAGGCGGTCCGGCGGGAGACCTTCGGCCGGCCGATCATCGACAACCAGGGCATCTCGTTCCCCCTGGCGGACGTGGCCACCGGCATCACCGCCGCCCGGATGATCACCTTCGAGGCCGCCCGGGTGCACCAGGAGGGCGGCGACGTCAGCACCCTCGGCGCGATGGCCAAGCTGTACGCCAGCGAGGTCGCGCACCGGTCGGTGGACACGGCGGTGCAGGTGTTCGGCGGCGACGGCTACTGCAAGCCGTGCCCCGCCGAGCGGCTCTACCGGGACCAGCGGATCCTGGAGATCTACGAGGGCACCTCGGAGATCCAGCGACTGGTGCTGGGCCGGGCGATCAAGGCGTCGGTGGCGGCGTGAGCGCGTCCTGGCGGCTCACCGTCGACTGGCCGTCGTTCACCGACGCGCGGGTGTTCGACCTGGCGCAGCAGATGTACACGGGAATTCCGCACCACCCGAACCACCCGCCGTACAGCTTCACGCTGACGAAGCGGCACGGCGAGGTGATGTATCCCGACGGCGTCTCGGCGGCGGCCGAGATGATCACCACGGGCGGGCATGTGGGCACCCACGTCGACGGCCTCGCCCACGTCTCCCGGCTCGGCAAGGTCTACGGCGGCGTGGACGTCACCGCCAACCAGTCCTACGTCGACGGCGTGCGTGACGTGTCCGTGCACGAACTGCCGCCGATGTTGGCGCCGGGGCACCTGGTGGACGCGACAGTCGCGCTCGGCCGGCCGCTGACCCCCGCCGACTCCGTCGGGGCGGACCTTTTCGAGAGCTGGTTCGCCAGCCGACCCCGGCCCCGCCCCGGCGATGTCGTGCTGGTGCGTACCGGCTGGGACGAGAAGTGGACCGACAACGCCGCCTACCTCGGCGTCAACTCCGGCGCGCCGGGTGTCGACCTCAGCGGGGCACGCTGGCTCACCGACCACGGTGTGGTCGCGGCGGGGGCGGACACCATCGCGTTCGAGCACATCCCCAGCCCCGCCCTCGCGGTGCACTGCCACCTGCTTGTCGACAACGGCGTGCTGATCATGGAGGCGATGAACCTCGCGCCACTGGCCGCCGAACAGGTCTGGGACTTCTTCTTCATCGCCACGCCGCTGTCGATCCGGGGCGGCACCGGCTCGCCGATCCGCCCCCTCGCCATCGCACCGCAGGCCACCGAGTCGGAGCCCACCCGATGACCGCCGACGACAACGAGCCGGTCACCCGGCCCCCGACCCCCGGCCGGCGCGACATCCTGGAGGCCGCGGCGACGGCATTCACCCGCGGTGGCTACACCGCCACCACGATCGACGACATCGCCCGCGAGATGGGCGCCACCAAGGGCCGCGTCTACCACTACTACCGGGCCAAGGCCGACGTCTTCCTCGACATCGTCACCACTGGCATGCAGGAGCTGATCGACGGGGTGCAGCCCATCGCCGGCAACACCGGCCTGGACCCGGCCACCCGGCTCTGGCGGATGGCGCACCACCACGCCGGGCTGATGATGACCCGCAACTCGTTCCAGCGGGTCGCCATGCGCGCCGTGGAGATGCGCCGGCTCGGCGAGGCGCCCGCCCAGCAGCAGGCCCTGGAGACCGTGGTCGCCATGCGCGACACGTACGAGCAGCTCTTCGCCGACGTCATCGACGAGGGCCGGCAGGCCGGGGTGTTCCGCGACGTCGACAGCCGGCTGGCCACCAAGCCACTGCTCGGCGCCCTCAACTGGATAAGCCTCTGGTACGACCCGCAGCGCGGTGACTACAACACCCGCCAACGCGTCGCGGACGAGTACGCCGACTTCATCCTCGGCGGCCTGCGAAGGAGCCCGCGATGACCGCCCCGTTCTCGGAGCGCTACTGGCACGAGGCCGAGACGTGGCCCCGCGAGCGACTCGCCGCGCACCAGCTCACCCGGCTGAAGACCCAACTGTCCTACGTGTACGCCAACAGCGACTTCTACCGGGCCAGGTGGGACAGCCTCGGCTTCCACCCCGGCGACGTGCGGGAGCTGTCCGACCTGCGCCGCCTGCCGCTTGTGACCAAGGCCGACTACGTGGCCGACCTCGCCGACAACCCGCCGTGGGGCAGCGCCGTCGCGGCACCCGTCGCGGACCGTCGTCGGGTGCACTTCTCCTCCGGCACCACGTCCAGCCCCACGCCCGTGCTCTGGAGCGCGTACGACCTGGACCGCTGGGCCGACCTGTACGCCCGGTCGGCGTACAGCCAGGGCGTGCGGGACACCGACGTGTACCAGTGCCTCTTCAGCTTCGCGTGGTTCGTCGGCGGGCTCGGCGTGACGGCGGGCTACCAGCGGATCGGCGTGACGCTGCTACCCGGCGGCTCCAGCGACACCCAGCGCCAGATCGACACGATCTTCCGGTACGGGACCACCGCCGTCGGCGGCACCCCGTCGTTCATGCTGCACCTCGCCGAGACCGCCGAGCGCGCCGGCACCCCGCTGCGCGAGTCGCCGGTCCGACGGATCCAGGTCGGCGGCGAGCCGGGCGCCGGGGTGCCAGCCACCCGCGCGCACATCGAGCAGCGCTGGGGCGCGAAGTGCTTCGACGGCTACGGCAGCCTGGAGTTCCAGCCGATCGCCTGGGAGTGCGAGGAGCAGGCCGGCGGCCACCTGGCGGAGGATTTCGCGTACGCCGAGGTGCTCGACCCGCAGACGCGCGAGCCGGTGCCCGACGGCACCCCCGGCCTGCTGGTGCTCACCCACCTGGACAAGCGGGCGTCCCCGCTGGTCCGCTGGGCGACCGGCGACATAGTGGTCCGGGACAGCACCGCGTGCCCGTGCGGGCGCACCCTCGCCCGGCTGCCTGGCGGCGTCGTCGGGCGTGCGGACGACATGCTCGTCGTACGCGGGGTGAACCTGTTCCCGTCCGCGGTCGAGCAGGTGGTGCGCGCCACCCCCGGCACCTGTGGCGAATACCTGATCGTGCTTGACGACGACGTCACCGACCCGGTGACCGGCTATCTCACAGGAATCAAGCTGCGCGTCGAGGTGACCGGCGACCGCCCGGATCTCGCCGGGGAGTTGGCGCACGCCCTCCGCGCCGCACTCACCGTGCGCGCGGTCGTGGAGACCGTCCCGGAGGGGACGCTGCCCCGCAGCACCCACAAGAGCAAGCGCGTCGTCCGCGCCGACTGAGAGGTTCCGTCCATGGACAGGCAAGCATTTCTGGTCGGTGCCGTGCGTACGCCGCACGGCCGGTACGGCGGTTCGCTGCGCGACGTGCGGGTGGTGCGGCTGGGCGGGTTGGCCGGCGCCGCCGCGCTGGAGCGGGCCGGTGTCGCCGCGGACGCTGTCGACGAGACGGTGGTGTCCAACTGCCGCCAGGCGGGCAACGGACCCAACCCGGGCCGGCAGATCTCGCTCGCGGCCGGCGTTCCGGTGCCCGTGCCGGCGCAGACAATCAACATGGCCTGCGCCTCCGGGCTCAAGGCGATCCACCTCGCCCACCAGTCGGTGGTGACCGGCGAGGCGGACGTGGCGTTGACGGTGGCCGCCGAGAGCATGAGCACGATGCCGTACATCGCCCCGTACAACCTGCGCTGGGAGGGCGTCCGCCGCGGCGACATCCTGCTGCAGGACGGCTGGCGCGACGGCGGCACCGACCCGATCTGCGGGATGAACATGGGCGAGACCGCCGAGAAGGTGGCCCGCGAGTTCGGCATCTCCCGCGCCGACCAGGACGCCTGGTCGGCACGCAGTCACCAGCGGCTGGTCCGGGCCTGGGAGGCCGGCACGATGGCCGAGGAGGTGGTGGCGCTCGCGGAGTTGGAGCGCGACGAGACGTTCCGCGTCGACAGCACCCCGGAGCGGCTGGCCCGGCTCACGCCGTCCTTCACCGAAGGCGGCACGGTCACGGCGGGCAACGCCAGCCAGATGGCCGACGGCGCCGCGGCGGTCGTGGTGGCAAGCGGCGACGCGGTGCAGCGGCACGGGCTGACGCCGCTGGGCCGGATCGTCGGCTTCGCGGCCGTCGGTGTGGACCCGACGATGATGGGTATCGGACCGACGGCGGCGATCCCGCTGGCCCTCAAGCGCGCCGGGCTGACCGTCGGCGACGTCGACCTGTTCGAGATCAACGAGGCGTTCGCGGCGCAGATCGTGCAGAACGTACGGGTGCTGGGCCTGGACGAGGACCGGGTGAACGTCAACGGCGGTGGGATCGCCCTCGGCCACCCCACAGGCCAGAGCGGCACCCGGCTTGTCGTCTCGCTGCTGCACGAACTCGCCCGCCGCGACGGCCGGTACGGCGTGGCGAGCCTCTGCGTCGGCGGCGGTCAGGGCATCGCCGCGGTGATCGAGCGGGTGACCCGGTGATCGCCGTCGTCGTCGGCCTCGGCCCGATGGGGCGGGGCATCGCACAGGTCCTCGCCGGGGCCGGGCACACCGTACGGGTCGTCGACGCCAGCGCCGACCTGGGCCGCACCGGTCTGGAGCGGATCCGCGCCGACGGCGGCACCGGCGACATCACGGCCGCCGCCGACGTCGAAACCGCGCTCGTCGACGCCGAGGTGCTGATCGAGGCGATCGTCGAGAACATGGACGCGAAGCGTGACCTGCTCGCCCGCGTCGCCGCAGCCGGTGGACCGGACCTGCTCGTCGCGTCCAACACCTCGTCGTTGAGCGTCAACGAGATGGGCCGGGCGTTCGGCGCGCCGGAGCGTCTGATCGGGCTGCACTTCTTCAACCCGCCCACCAGGATGCGCCTGGTCGAGGTGATCGTCGGCGCGGCAACCAGCGACACCACTGTCAAGAGGTCGATGTCGCTCGTGGAGTCCCTGGGCAAGACCGCTGTGGTCTGCCGCGACTCGCCGAACTTCATCGTCAACCGGGTCTGCCGGCCGCTGTACTACGAGGCGCAACTCCTCGTCGCGCAGGGCGTCGAGCCGGCCGTGGTGGACGCGGCCGCCCGAGGCGGGCTCGGCCACCCGATGGGGCCGCTGCAACTGCTGGACTTCACAGGTCTGCACACCCACCTGGCGTCGTCGGAGACCGCGCTGCGTGAGTTCGGCGACCCGCGTTACCGGCCCATCCCCCAGGTCCGTGGCCTGGTCCGCGGTGGCATGACGGGCAAGGCCGCCGGGCGCGGCTTCTACGACTACGCCGCCGAGTCGCCCCGGGACGCCAACTCCCGGGTGGTACGCCGGCCGGGGCCAGCGGGCGAATCGACGGTACGTGTGGTCAGCTGCGGCGCGCCCACAGCCGCCCTCGTCGCCGAGCTGGGCCGGCTTGCGGAGCAGGGGAACGTGGTGCTGGACAGCTCCGACGGCGGCTGGCTGCCGGTGCTGCCCGACGGCGTCGGTTGGGTAAGGCTGCACAGGCGCGCCGACGGCGCCGCGTTCGCGGAGGTCGTCGAGGACACCACCGCAGGGATCGCCGTACCCGGGTTCGTCGACGAGCTGCTCGACCACCTCCAGGCGCCCTCGGTCCGGGTTCCGGCGCTGCCCGGCCTTGTCGTCGACAGGCTCGCCTACTGCATGGTCAACGAGGCGGTCACTGTGGTCGAGGAGGGCACCGCCACCGCCGACGACGTCGACGTGGCGCTACGGCTGGCGATGAACCACCCGCGCGGGCCGTTCGAGACACTCGGTGCGGCCGGCGCGGCGGCGGTGCATCAGGCGCTGCTGTCGATGACCCTGGCGTTCGGCGACCCGCGCTACCGGCCGGCGCAGCTGCTGCGCCGTCGTGCCCTCGGCGAGGCGAGGGCCAGCCGATGACCGCGACCCGGACCGCCGGCGCGTCGGTGCTGCGCGAGGGCGCCCTCGCCGGCCACCACGCGGTCGTCACGGGCGCCGGCACCGGCATCGGCCGGGCGGTGGCCGTCCGACTGGTCGAGTTGGGGGCCGGCGTCACAGGCCTCGGCCGGCACGCCGACACGCTCGCCGGCACCGCCGCACTGGCCACCGGCGAGGGCCACTACGAGTACGTCGTCTGCGACGTCCGCGACCACGACCGGGCGGCCGCCACGCTCGCCGAGGTGGGCGGACGGCGCGGCATCGACCTGCTGGTGAACAACGCCGGAGGGCAGTTCTTCGCGCCCGCGACCCAGATCTCGGCGGGCGGCTGGGCGGCCGTCCTCGACCTCAACCTGACGAGCGTCTTCCACCTGACGCGGGCCGCGTACCCGTACCTGAAAGAGGCCGGCGGCTGCGTCGTCAACCTGTCGCTGTCCGGGGTGGAGCGCGGCGGGCAGGGCATGGCGCATTCCGTCGCGGCCCGCGCCGGGGTGCTCGGGCTTACCCGCACCCTGGCGCTGGAGTGGGCCGTCGACGGGATCCGGCTCAACTGCCTCGGGCCCGGCACTGTCCTCACCGCCGCGCTCGACGACGAGGGGTCGCGGCACGTCCTCGACAACCTGGTGGACCGGGGCACCCCGCTGCGCCGGCCCACACGCGTCGACGAGGTGGCCGAGTTGGTGGCGTTCCTGGCCAGCCCGGCCGCCGCCATGATGACCGGCCAGCTCATCCAGATCGACGGCGGCGCGCACCTCGGCGCCGGCCTGCACATGCTGCCGGAGGCGTACCGGTGAAGAGCCGCACCCTCGCCGCCGCCGTGGCCGAGTACGTCCTGCCCGGCCAGCGCGTCTACCTGGGCAACTTCGGCGCGCAACTGTTCAGCGTGGGCCACGAGATGATCCGCCAGCGGGCACACGGCGTGCACGCGGTGATCGCCTCCGGCGGGCTGCTGATGGACCAGTTGCTCGGCTCGGGCGTGCTGCGCTCGGCCACCTACGGCCACTGCTGGAGCCCCGTCGGCCCGGCACCGGCCTGGAACTTCCGGCGCGCCGCACAGGCCGGTGACACCACTGTCGAGCTGCACGAGCTGAGCCTCGGGCTGCTCACCGCCGCCCTCACGGCCGGCGCCTGGCGGGTGCCGTTCATGCCGGTGCCGGACGTGCCGGGCACCGGCTACCTGGACGAGGACTGGACCGGTGGCCGGCTGTCCGCCGTGGAGTCCGAGTTCGGATCGGCCCGGGTCGTACGAGCCGAACGGCCGGACGTCGCGTTCGTGCACGTGGACCTGGCCGACCCGGACGGCAACGGTGTGCTCCGCGGCCCGCTGGGTGAGGTGCTCGTCGCCGCCCAGGCGGCCCGGCGGACCGTGCTCGTCGCCGAGCAGGTCACCGACGCCGAGACGGTACGCGCCGCCGGCATCAGCATTCCCGGCCTGCTCGTCGACGCGCTCGTCGAGTCACCCGGCGCGGTCCACCCGGACGGCGCTGCCGGCCGCTACCCGCGCGACGTCGAGGCGTACGAGCGGTACTCCCGCCGTTCGGCCACTGTGGACGGCTTCGGGCAGTGGCTCGCCGAGGAGGTGTTCACCACGTGACGACTGTCGACTTCCTGGCAAGGGCAGCGCGCGAATTCCGACGCGGCGGCTGGGTGTTCACCGGCTTCCACTGGCCTGTGCTCGCCGGGCAGTGCGCGTACGCGCTCGACGGCGAACCGTTCACCCAGGTCTTCGAGGCGGGGGCGAGCGTCCACCTGCCCGGCGCGGACGTGCCGACCAGCACCACCGACTACCCCGCGTACGCCAACGGGTTCGGCTGGCTGGGCAGCACGGCCGACGTGCTGCTGGCGATGGGCCACCGGTTCGACCGGGTGGTGCTCGACGCCAGCAACGTCGACCTGCGCGGCCGGATCAACTCGTCCTACGTGGGGCCGCGGGAGCGGCCCACGGTGCGGCTGCCGGGCGGCGGCGGAGCCGCCGACATCGCGGCGGTCGCACGGGAGCTCGTGCTGCTGCACGGCGCACGGGACCTGCGCCGGATCGTGCGGGCCGTCGAGCACGTGACAGCCGCGCCCGCGCCGGACGCGCTGGTCCGGCTGCACACCCGGTGGGGCGTCGTCCGGCTCGGCGCCGACCCCCGGCTCGAAGAGATCACCGCGGACGCCACGGCGTTCCGCGACCACCTGGCCGGGCTCGGCGTCCGCACGGACGGCGCGGTGATCCGCACCGCGGTCACCGCCGACGAGCGCGCCGCGGCCACCGAAGTGCTGCGCAGAGCGGCCGAACGCGGCTACTCAGTGGCGAAGGAGACGGACAACCGATGACTGGCAACGATCTGGGTGAGCTGCGCCGGCAGGTGCGTGAACTGGTGCGGGCGTGGCACGACGACAGCCGGTTCAGCGCGGTCTGCGACGCGTGGCTGCGGTCCTACGACGCCGAGTTCAGCCGCGACCTGGCCGCCCAGGGCTGGATCGGCATCACCTGGCCGCACGAGTACGGCGGGCAGGCCCGCTCGAACCGGCACCGGCTGGTCGTCACCGAGGAGCTGCTCCGGGCCGGCGCCCCGGTCGCCGCGCACTGGATCGCGGACCGGCAGATCGGCCCGGCCATCCTGCGGTACGGCTCGCCCGCGCTGCGCAGCCGCTACCTGCCGGGGATCGCCAGCGGCGAGGTGACGTTCTGCCTCGGCATGAGCGAGACCGAATCCGGCAGCGACCTCGCCTCGGTACGCACCACCGCCCGCCCGGACGGCGAGGGCTGGCGACTCACCGGCGGCAAGATCTGGACCAGCCACGCGCACCGCTCGACACACGCGTACGTGTTGTGCCGCACCGACACCGACGCCGGTAAGCACGACGGTCTGAGCGAGCTGATCGTGGACATGGCGGCGGCCGGTGTCACCGTCCGGCCGATCATCGACCTGCGCGGCGAGCACCACTTCAACGAGGTCGTCTTCGACGACGTGTACGTGCCCGGCGACCACGTGCTGGGCACTGTCGGCAACGGCTGGAAGCAGGTCACCGAGCAGCTCTCCTTCGAGCGCGGCGGGATGGAGCGGGTGCTCAGCACGTACCCGCTGCTGGCCGCCACGATCGACGCGTGCGCCACGCGGCGGGGCGCGGACGTCGAACTGGGCGAGGCGCTCGCCCGGCTGGCCGGGCTGCGGGGGCTGGCCTGGCGCATCGCCGGTGACCTCGACGCCGGGCAGGCTCCGGTGCACGCCGCCGCGGTGCTCAAGGACCTGGGCACCGAGTTCGAGCGGGAGGTCAACGAGATCGCCCGCACGGTCCTCGACGTGGAGCCCGACCCCGACGGCGACGGCCCGGCCGGGCTGCTCGCCCAGGGACTGCTCGCCGCGCCCGGCTTCTCGATCCGTGGCGGCACCACCGAGGTGCTGCGCACCATCATCGCCAAGAGCGTCGCGCGGCCCGGGAGCCGCGACGGCGACGACCTGCGTGAGCTGGCCGACGACGTGCTGGGCGGGCACGGCGGTGACCCGGACGGCGTACCCCCGCTCTGGTCGACCGTGCGCGAGCTGGGCTGGACCGGCGTCTCCGTGCCGGAGGAGGCCGGCGGCTCGGGTGGCACCCTCGCCGACCTGGCGGCGTTCGCGCAGGGGTTGGGCCGGCACGCCGTCTCCCTGCCCCTGGCCGAGACGGCGCTGGCCGGACGGCAGCTCGCCGCGGCCGGTCGAGGCCTTCCGGATGGCGTCGCCACTGTGGTCGTCGGCGTCGGGCTCGACGTGGCGGACGGCCGGCTGCGCGGAACGGCGACCCGGGTGCCGTGGGCAGGCGAGGCGCGAACCCTCGTCGTGTACGCGCAGGACGAGGCGTTCGCCGTTTCCGCCGACCTTCCCGGGGTGCGCGTCACCTCCGGCCGGAACCTGGCGGCCGAGCCCCGCGACGATGTCGAGTTCGACGTGGTGGTCACCGACGACATGCGACTGTCCGGGGCAGCGCCGGCACGGACGGTGCGCGCGGAGGCGGCGTTGTTGACGGCGGCGGCGCTCGTCGGCGCGCTGGAGGCGGCCGTGGAGCACACCCGGCAGCACGTGACGACACGGGAGCAGTTCGGCCGTCCGCTGCTGGCTTTTCAGGCCGTCGGGCAGACCCTGGCGCAGATGACGTCTCACACCATGCTGGCCCGCACCGCGCTGACGGCGGCCCTCGCCGACCCGGACCCGCTGAACGTGGCCACCGCCCGGGTTCTCGCCGGCCGGGCCGCCACGATCGTGGCGCGGGGCGCGCACCAACTGCACGGCGCCATGGGCGTCACCCGCGAGCACCCGCTGCACCTGTCTACCCGCCGGCTCTGGTCGTGGCGCGACGAGAACGGCACCCAACAGTCGTGGGCCGAGACGCTCGGGACGGCGCTGGTGCCGCTCGGCAGCGCGGGCGTCTGGTCCTGGCTCACCAACCAGGAGGTTACGTCGTGAGCAAGGTTGACCTGCACAACGCGGATGGACGCTGGACGCTCACGCTCAACGATCCGGACCGGCGCAACGCCATCGACACCGAGATGCGCGACGCGCTGCGCGACGCGGTGACCGAGGTGGCCGCCGACCGGCACGCGCGCACGCTTGTCGTCACGGGCGCGGGCACGGCGTTCTGCTCGGGTGCCGACCTGCCCGCCATGTTCGGCGAGGCGGGCCGGTCGGTGCAGGAGATCCGTGCCGACCTGCACCGCATCTACGACAGCTTCCTGCGGGTTCGGGAACTGCCCATCCCCACCATCGCGGCGGTGCAGGGGCCGGCAGTCGGCGCTGGCCTGAACCTGGCGATGGCCTGCGACACACGGATCGTCGGGGAGAGGGCGAAGTTGGTCGCGTCGTTCACGAAGATCGGTCTGCACCCCGGCGGCGGCTGCACCTGGTTCCTCACCAAGGCGCTCGGCCCGGAACGTGCCCTCCAGATGCTGCTCGACGGCGGCGCCGTGGACGGCGCCGAGGCGGTGCGGATCGGGCTCGCCGCGACGCTCGCCGACGACCCGGTCGCGGCCGCGCACGAGCGCGCGGAGCGGTGGGCCGCGCTCGACCCGGCGCTGGCCCGCGACATCAAGACGTCGGTACGCACCGCCGACAGGTCCGACTTCGCGGCAAGCCTGGAGTTCGAGGCGTGGGCACAGGCGTCCTCGGCGACCGGCCCGGCGATCCAGGAGGCGGTCGCGAAGTTCCGCCGCTGACCACGAGCGGGCGGGCTCGGTGTGGCACCGAGCCCGCCCGTTGTTCGGCTGTGTCCGGTCAGCGTTGCAGGGTCAGCAGGCCCGGCCGGTAGGGCAGCAGACCGTAGTCACCACCCGAGTTGGGCGAACGCCCCTGGTAGAGCAGTTGCAGGTTGCACGGGTCCACCGTCATCGTCTGATCGGCGTTGGTCCGCAACAACTCACCATGGCTGATGTCATTGGTCCACGTCGCGCCACTGTTGGCCTTACCCGCGAACGGGTTGCTCTCCGTCGCCGCCTGCGGCGTCCACGACCCACCCAAACTGGTGGCCGTGAACGACCGGAAGTAACGACCCTGCGACCCGATCGCCTCCACGATCATCAAATACCGACTCTGACCCTGAAGCTTGTAGACCTGCACCGCCTCGAACAGGTTGTTCGTCGAGTCACTCATGATCGTCGTGTAGTTCGACCCGAAACTACCCGGGAAGTTCCCAATCGGCATACTCGCCCGATAGATCTTCCCGTTGTCCCCGGCGAAGAACAGATACATGTTCGTACCGTCACCGATCACCGCCTGATCAATCGGCCCCGTCCCCGAACCCGAGATACTCCCCGTGAACAACGGCTGCGCCGCCGACCACCCATTAGCGTTCGTCGGATCCGTCGACGTCCGATACGAGAACGCCGTCGGCCCCCACTGATAGGCCAACACCCAGATGTTGCGCGGCGCGAAGTAGAACAACGACGGCGCCACAGTCGCCGACGACATCGCATTCTGCGACGCCGACGCCATCTCCGAGTAGTTCGTGAACAGACCGAAGTTCATCGAACCCCACCGCGTACCCGTGTCGTGCGTCGTCGCGTACACCAGTTGCCGCCCGTTGTACGGCGCCACGGTGAAGTCCTTCAACGACACCCAGCCCGACCGCGGAGTGGCCAACACACCCGACGACGACCACCGGTACGTCGACGGAAGGTTGCACTGATCCGGCGGCGGAGTCGTCGGGGGCGGGGTGGTGGGTGGCGGGGTGGTCGGGGGCGGACTCGTCGGGGGCGGACTCGTCGGGGGCGCCGTGGTCGGCGGCGCGGTCGTCGGCGTCGTGCCGCCCGTGCACGTCACGCCGTTGAGGGCGAAACTCGTCGGCGACGGGTTGCTGCTCGTCCACGACCCGTTGAAACCGAACGACACCGCACCGTTCGTCGGGATCGAGCCGTTGTAGCTCACGTTGCTCGCGCTCACCGCCGAGCCGCTCTGCGTCAACGACGTGTTCCACGACTGCGTCACCGTCTGCCCGGCGCCGAACGACCACGTCAACGTCCAACTGCTCAACGGGTCACCCAGGTTCGTGATCGACACGTTGGCACCGAACCCGCCGGGCCACTCGGACGACACGGCGTAGTTCACCGAACATCCGGCAGCCGCGGCGCCAGCCGGCATCGCCGCGACGACCGTCGCCGATGCCAGCAACGCGACGCCGGCCGACACCAGGCCGACGTTTGTCGCTCTGGACCTGCTCATAAAGCACCCTCCTAACGGGTGGGGCGGCCGGGGGCATTCGTGGGGGTGATTGTTTTGTGAACGTTAACAGCCGCGTCAGGTATGTTACGGGAGCGCTCCCACACACTCAACGTCATCTATCGAATGTTTTTTGACCCCGAACGCCGGGCACGCCTCGCGCTGGCCACCGACGGCCGGTCTCGTTGATCAAGCGGGTACGCTCGACACTGCTGCGGAGTGCGCTGCCAGGCATCAACGCGTCGACGGTTTGCACCGATCGGTCACGCCCGGCCGCAGGCCGACAGTGGACCGAACACATCTCGCGCCTCGCGCCACTCCAAGGGGAAACCACCAGGTGAGTACCCACTCGATGTTGCTGTTCGTGCTCGCCGCCGTCGCGGTCATCGTCGCCGTGCGGTGGGTGGCGACCCACACCGGCCTACCCGCGGCGGCGCTCCTGCCGCTCATCGGCATCGCGTACGCGCTGCTCCCCGGCCCCAACGTCGGCCTGGATCCCGAGCTTGTGCTCATGGTCGTGCTGCCGCCGCTGCTCTACAGCGCCGCACTGGACTCCTCGCTGCTGGACATCCGCCGGAACCTGCGCATCGTGGTCAGCCTCTCCGTGCTGCTCGTGCTCCTCACCGGGCTACTCGTGGGCATCGGGTTCCACCTGTTCGTCGCCGGGGCGACACTTGCGGCCGGAATCGCTGTCGGCGCCGCCGTCGCGCCACCCGACCCGGTGGCCGCCCTTGCGGTGGGCCGCCGGGTCAACCTGCCGCCGAAGATGGTCACGATCATCCAGGGCGAGGGGCTGCTGAACGACGCCACCGCCCTGACGATGCTCAGCGTCGCGGTGGCCGCCGCCGTGGGCGGTGAGTTCTCGTTCCCTGGGGCCGTCGGGAAGTTCGTGCTGGCGGCGGCCGGTGGGGTGGCCGTGGGAGCGGCCGTCGCCTGGGTGGTTCGACTGGCCCGACCGCTCACCACCGACCCGCTGCTGTCCAACGCCATCTCGCTCGCGACCCCGTTCGTGGCCTACCTCCTGGGCGAGGAACTGCACGTCTCCGGGGTGCTCGCCGTGGTGGTCGCAGGGCTGATCGTCGGCCACCAGACACCGCAGTTCGGGTCCGGCGCCGCCCGGTTGCAGACCAACGCGGTGTGGCGGCTCGTCGACTTCTTCCTCGAAGGCTTCGTCTTCCTGCTCATCGGCCAGCAGTTGCCCGAGGTCATCAGCGGCCTGCGCGAGTACGACACGTCGACAATCGTCATCGCCGTCGCGGTATCCGTGGGCGTGGTGCTGCTGCTGCGCCCCGCGTGGCTCGTGCTGACGCAGTCCCTGCCCCGGTCGCTGCACACCCGCCTGGGTGGCATCTCCGAGCAGGACTCCGACGAGCCCGGCACCGCCCGGCAGATCGCCCGCTCCGACCGCAACGACCGGCGGCTCACCCCCAGCGAGGTGACGGCGCTCAGCTGGTCCGGCACGCGCGGTGTCATCAGCCTGGCCGCGATCTTCACCTTGCCGTTGACCACCAACAGCGGCGCGCCCTTCCCCGACCGCAACCTTCTGCTGTTCTGCACCTTCGTGGTCGTTCTCGTGACGCTCGTCGGGCAGGGCCTGACGTTCGCGCCGCTCGTGCGGATGCTCGGCCTACGCGCCAACGAAACCGACCAGGCCCGCGTACGCAACGAGGCCCGCTCGGCTGCGGTCGAGGCCGCCCTGGCCCGCCTCGACGACCTCGCCGCCGAGGAGCCGGACTGCGCGGCGGCCGTCAACGGCACCCGCACGCAGCTGCTGGCCCGGTTGAAGCGCTACCGCGGACGCCTCGACCTGCTCCAGCAGAGCGGATCGAGCGAGATACCCACCTCGCCGGAGTACGAGAGGGCACTTCGCGTCCGCCGGACGGCCATCGCCGCGCAGCGCGAGGAACTCGTGCGCTGGCGCGACTCCGGCCGGCTGCCCGACGAAGAGCTCCGCGTCCTGGAACGTGAACTCGACCACGAGGAGCTGCTGCTGCCGAAGCGGGCAGCCAACTGACCTCGCGCGGCACTGCTGTGTGACCTCAACGCCCTGCGGGACGCCAACATGACGTTGCCTCGTCAGTGTGGTGGAACCACTGACGAGGCAACGATCATGCCAGATGCGTTACTTCTTCGGTTCGATCTTGATCGTCGCGGTGCGGTAGTTGTTGCGCTTGTCGTTCTTCGTCGGGTCGTAGTTCTTCTCGATGTTGCCGGCGCTGTCCACCGAGAACCAGTTGAACGTCGTCGTCTCGGTCAGGTGGAAGACCTGACCCGGCTCACGGAACTCGGTCGCCGCGTAGCGGGGCGACTCGAGCGTGGGCCGACTGCCGTCCGTCGTGTAGTAGATGGTGGCCGGCTCGCTGGTCTCGAAGCGCACGTTGACCGGCCCGCTGTACTTCCCGTTGCCGGGCACGAGTTCGGACGTCGGCTTCTTCTTGTCCTTGCCCCAGTCAGCCGCGACCCGGAACATCTCCATGATGCCGTTGGCGTACTCCATCGTCTCGGCGTGGCCGCTGACGAGCTCGGGGTTGCCCTCCCACACCGGCTGGAACGAACCGCCCTGCCAGTTGCCGGTGGCCGGGTTGTAGATGGAGCCGCCGACCTCCCAGCCGAAGGCGTAGATCCCGTAGTTGTGGTACAGGTCCTCGCGGACGTTGCCCGCGGAGGAGTAGAGCACGTCGGACGAGCCGCCGACGTTCTCCGGCGTGACGACGGTCTCCCGGTGCGCCTTGACCTGACCCAGGATGCGGGAGGCCGACTGCCAGTAGAACGCCTCGTCACCGAGCGGCGGGCGCGGAGTGGTGATCCGACCGTCGGCGACGTAGGCGCCGGGCTGCCAGAACAGCTGGCCGCCGTTGGAGTGCACCGACATCATGAACTTGATGTTCTTGTACTTCTCGACGAGCCAGACGATGTTCTTCGACTCGGGCTCGGACAGCTTCTCCGGGCCCTGGTAGGTGCCGCTGGTGCACACCGACGAGCCGCCGGAGTAACCGTCCTGAGCCGACCCGACCCGGTAGTTCCGGTTCAGGTCGACACCCCACGAGTTCCGGTTCGCCGGGTCGGCGGCCGTGTCCGCGCAGTGGTTCGTCATGTTCTTACGCTGCGAGGCGAAGTTGTAGAAGCTGTAGTTCGCCCCGTCGGGGTTGTTGGACAGGATGAAGAAGACGTCGGTGTTGTCGACGATGTTCTTCGTCTCCTTGTCGCTCTTGTAGTTGTTCACCAGACGCTCGGCCGACTCCAGGCTCGTCGTCGCCGGCACCCACTCGCGGGCGTGGTCCTGCGCCTGGATCAGCACGCCGGGCTTCTTGCCGTCCCGGTGCTTGCCGATCCGCAGAACGGGGATGGTGACGGGGCCGCGCGGCACCTCACCCTCCGGTGCGCCGACGCGCTTCTCGTCGAGGGAGTCGGTCAGCGCGACCGGACCGGTCGTCGGCACGACGATGCCGGTGCCGGCGTTGGTGCGGTACGGGTGCGACCGGTCGATGAGGCCCTGGGACTGGGTCCGCAGTGCCTCCGCCACCTGCGCGGCCGTACTCGCCAGGGCACCGGAGGCGTCCTTGGCGAGCAGGACGCGGACGGCCTTGCCCGTGACCTCCACCGCGAGCGGAAGGTTGGCGCCGTCACGGTTCACGAACTCGACCGTGACGTCGTTGCCGCCCTCGTGGCCCCACGCCGCCGTGGTGACGACGACAGCCGACTGTCCCGTACCACCGATGGTGGCCTGCGCCTTGCGCTGGTAGCCGTTCGTCTGGTTCGGGAGGTAGACGATCTCCGCGATGCCCGGGTACTGCTGGGCGATCTCCTTGGCACGGGCGAAGAGCTGCTGCGGGTGCCGGTAGCCGTCAACGAAGTCCGACTGGTAGCCGGGCTTCTCCGTCAGCGGCGACGGGGCGTTCTCCAGCCAGTCGGAGACGACACCCGTGGTGACGCCGCCTGTGGAGCTGGTCACCCGGATCTCGCTGGGACGCGCGTCGAGCTTGAACAGGTTCCGGTGGAACATGTACTGCCCGGAGTCCACGAACCGGCTCATCGTCCGCGCGAACTCGAACGGCGTGCCCTTGCCCGAGTTGTTCTCCAGCTGCATCCCGACGATCGGGGACGCCTGCTGCCCCTCGGTGGTGCGCGCCTCGACGTACAGGAAGCCCTGGCCCTTGGTGGTGAACCAGTCGGCGCGGGCGATGCGTACCGTCTCCAGCGCCGGGTCGGTCGCCGGCGGCTGCGCGTTCGGGCCGCCGGGCGCCGGCGGCTTCGCCTTGGGGCCGGCGGGGCCCTTGAGGCCGCCGTCGGCCTTTTCGCTCCACTTGAAGCGCGCGTTGTCATCGAGGAGCTGCACACCCATCGACTTCAGCCTGGTGAGCTCGTCGGCGGTGACCATCACCTCGCCTTCGATGCCGTCCGGCACACGCTTGAGGCCGTGCTCAATATCGAATCCGGCGGCGACGACCTTGTCCAACATGTCGGCGCCGGCCAGCTTGATGTCTACGTGATGGGCCTGCGTGAGGTTCTCGAGCTGGGAATACCCGGAACCGGCCGTGGCCCTCGGCCCTGCGGGCTCCGCACCAGCGGGCCCGGTCGAGACGAGGACGCCCGCCACCAGGGCGGGCACCGCGAGAAGTGCGATACGGCGTTGTCTGTGTCGCATTTGCCCCTCCTATTACTTGCGACGTTTAATGCCGCGCTGGCCGGCCCCCGCACGGCCGCGCCTCTACCGAGGGCGGACGTACTGAACGCTTGTATTGGGGTACGACGGTGGGGGTTGCGGAAGGGATCGGGGGTCGTCAGCGCGCTGAGTTCGGTGAGCGTATGTGCGAACTGGGGCCACGCCGAGCGGCATGATCCGAATTTGAGCATTACTTGAGGCATCGAGGCAGGTCGAGACCACACCGGAGTGACCGGCGCACATAGAGGGGCGTAAACGCCTGCGGGGGTCGGCCGGTCCCACCCACACGGACACGTGACCGTGCGGACGGTCTACAGCTGCCGCAGGATCACCGGGCCCTTGATCTTCGTGTCGGCCGCAAGCAGCAGCAGGGGGCCGGGCCTGGTCGGCCCGGCCTCCCGGTACGGGTCAGCTGCGCAAGCTCCACTGCTGGTTCGCGCCACCGTTGCACGACCAGAGAATGATCTTCGTGCCGTTGGCGGTGGCGGCACCGTTGGCGTCGACACAGAGCCCGGACTGGACGTTCGTGACGGTGCCGTTGGTGTTGAGGTTCCACTGCTGGTTGAGCCCGCCGTGACAGTCCCAGATGATGACCGCCGTGCCGTTGGCCGTGCCCGCTCCGGAGGCGTCCAGGCACTTGTTGCCGTACACCGTCAGTTGTTTGCCTGTGGTGTAGGTCCACCGCTGGTTCGTGGCGCCCGAGCAGTCCCAGATCTGCACCTGTGCGCCGTTGGCGGTGGTGGAGTTGGGTACGTCGACACAGCGGCCGGACTGGCCACCCACGAGCTGGCCGGTCCGCTGGCCGCCGCCGGTGCCCGGCTGCCGGACGATCGACGTCGACTCGGCTGACCTGTTGCCCTGGGCGTCGACCACGTAGAGCCGGTACTCACCCTGGGCGGTCGGCACGGCGATGGAGGTGGCGGTGCCGCCCGCGCTTGTCATCGTGGGGCCGGCGGCGAAGCTGGTCGTGCCGGAGGGTGCCAGCCAGATCGTCCTTGTCGCGTCGCCGGTACTCCGGATCGGGATCGACGACGTCGCGCTGCTGACGGCAGTGCTCGCCGGCAGGACGTAGTTCGGCAGGGACAGGTTGCTTGCCGGGATGACGTCCCGGTACGAATCCTCAAGGCCTGAGTTCACGGCGATGCCGTACGCCGCAGCCGGCCACACGTAGTCGGAGGAGACGAGGATGTCGCCGACCGTGCTGTTCGGCAGGTTCTTGTTCGAGACCTTGTTGATCGGGCCGTAGGTCTGCGTGATGCTCAGGTCGTGCTTGCGCCCGAAGCCGTCGGAGTTGATCATCCAGGTGACGTTCTTGTCGATGCTCAGGACGTTGTCCCGGAACGTGATGAACGCCGAACCCTCGTCCGGGTGCAGCCCGTACTTGTGGCCCGCCGGAACGCCCTGGAGATAGTTGTTGGTGATCGTGGTGCCCGGCTGACTGCCCAGCGTGTAGATCGGTGCGGTGTCGCTGAGTCGCTGCACCGTGTCGATGATGTGGTTGTAGCTGATCGTGTTGTTACGCGCCGTGGTGGTTGGCCGGTTGGGTGCGATCGACCCCGATGAGCCGTCGAAGTTCCACCAGCCCCAGCCGAGGGTGATGCCCGACCACGGGGTCTTCTCGATCCGGTTGTGCTGGATGGTGAGGGTGTCGGCGAAGTACGCCGAGATCGGGCTGTGCCCGTTGAACAGCACCGCGCTGTCGTACAGATAGTTGTTCTTGATGTCGATGTTCCTGGGCAGCCCTTCGACCTGGGCGGAGTATTTCTCGCGGTTGGTCGACGTACCGTCACCGATGTAGACGTGCTGGGGATGGCCCACGGAGATGGCCGAGCCGGCGATGTCGTTTGTGTAGTTCCCGATCAGCTGCGTGCCCTGCACGTCGTTGACCATGCTGATGCCGTCGGCGCCGGTGTGCTGGATTCGGTTGCGCTGCAACAGGATCCCGTCGGCGTTCTGCACCTGGACGATGCCGGGGGTGACGTCGACGTTGCGGTAGTAGTAGACGTGGAAGTTGCCCTTGGCGTACGCGACGGCACTCAGGTTGCCCTGCTGGGCCTGCTTGAAGGCCGAGCCGGCGACGTTCACCAGATTCCAGTCGGAGTGCTGCACAGTCAGCCCGGAGAATGTGATGTTGCGAGCGTGGTTGCTCGTCGAGGTGCCCGCGACCCGCAGCAGGGTGGTCACGTTGTTCGGCGCGTACACCGTCGCGGTCGACATGTTCTCGGAGCTGGCCTTGTAGTAGTACAAGGTCCGGCTGCTCTTGTCGAAGTAGAACTCGCCGGGCGCGTCCAGGAACTCGTAGGCGTTCGAGACCTTGTGGGAGCCGCCCACCTGGGCGTTGCCGTTGAACGCGCCCTGGGCGATCGCTGCACCCGGCTGCTGGAACAGGGCGACCCGGTTCGCACCGTCGGAACTCGTCGTCACCTGGCGAACGCCCACGAAGGCCGTGGTCCAGGTCGTCCCCGTCTCGATCTCGATGTCGTCCTGGTTGCGGGCGATGGCGGGAAAGTCGTTCAAGCTGTATTTGGCGCCATCACACTGCGACCCCGACTCCCAGGCCCAGTCGGCCTGGCCAGCTGTGATGGTGTACGTCCCGTAACACCCCGCCGAGTTGATCGTCTTCGACGCCATGAGCGCGCGCTTGTCGTTGACGTACAGCGTCCGCAGCTTGTTGGCGCGGTCCAGCGGCGCCTTCCAGATGTTGCCGCTGTGCTGGGTCCACCCCGTCACCTGGACGCCGCCGTCGAGGACCGGCCGCTCGTTGCCGTAGGCGGCGTAGGCGACCCGGAACCCGTTGGTGCCCGAGTCGGCCGCGCCGAACTCGACGGTGCTGCCGATCGGATAGGTGCCGCCGCGCAGGAACACGTTGATGTCGCCGGTCATGCCCGCGTTCACCGTGCGGACCACGTCCCGGGCGCGTTGCAGAGTGCGGAACGGTGATTGGAGGGTCCCCGGGTTGGCGTCGTTGCCGTCGGGGGCGACGTAGAAGGTCTGCTGGACCGCTGCGGATGCGGGGGCAGGATTCGTCAGCACAGCCGGGAACGCGGCGGCGACGAGCACGGCGAGCGCCAGCAATGACGTTCGAGCGGTGGTGGTGGGTGACTTCACGTACTTGTTCCTCTCACTTGCCGTCGACAGTGGACGTACGACTCTGCCGCCCGACCGCACTTGCCCATCGCTACGAAAGTCCTCCTCGGAGCGTAGGTCACACGTGTGACGTTTGCAACACTCAATCCGTCGGCGTCTATGCGCAAATGCCAACGAGATCGGGCAGAGCGATCAGCGCAGCCACCATGCTGTTCTGGATCATCAGATGATTCGCGTGGGTCGCCGCCGCCGCTGATTGCGTCGCTCAGCGGCGTTGTGGCGACGGACCGGCCTCGCCAGCACGGGTCGTGGACGGCCCATGGTGGACTGCGAGATTTAGTTCACGTGAACCGGATCGGCTCTCCGTGCGTTTATCATGGGCAATTTTCTGCCGGCGACCGCATATCCGCAATGTTTGTGATCGACGCATTGACATGCACTTCGTTGAGGCGTCAAATGTTTAGTCAGTTGGCTTTGCGGAGTGAATCCCTTCCCGCGCCAACTCAACCACACCCGTGTCTACAGGAGGATGCCATGCGCCCATCACCGTCCGCCAAAGCCGCCCTGCTTGCGGCCATCAGCGCCGCGACAATCGCGGTGACTGCCACGCCCGCTGTAGCGGCTGAACCCAACAGCAGCTGCACCTATCTCGACGGCACTCTCTGCCTACACGTGTCGAAATGGTTCGACGGCGCCACCATGGAATACACGGCGCCGCTCGGCACCGATTGCGTCGACACCCCGGTCGGCTACCTGGGCTGGGTGAACCTCACCGACGAAACCCTGATGGTCTACTCGGGCGCCGGCTGCACCGGCATCTCCTACTTCGTCCCGACCGGCGATCTCCACAACGTCCAGTCACCCCTGCGCAGTTTCAAGGTCGTCTGATTGCGGCTCCCCGAATCGCATTAGATGCGGTAGCGCCGGCTGCTCTACGGAGACGGAACGTTCGGAATAAAGCCGTTGCCGCGGACGGTCTGGGTAGCCCGGCGGCAGCGGCGACAGTCTCGACGGCCTGGTCCTGCCCGGTGGTCTCGGGCAGGACCAGGCCGCCGCGCCAACCCAGCACGTCGTGGGCGGACTTTGTCGTAACCTGCCACAACCGAATCCGACTCCGGCCACTCAGTGTTGTTGGGAGGCTGGGTTGCAGAGTGAGCGAGAGTACGTCGAGTACGTCCAGGCGCGGATGCCGTGGCTGCGACGGTTGGCGTATCGGCTGTGCGGGCGGTGGTCGGCTGCCGACGACCTGGTGCAGGAGTGCCTCGTCGCGCTCTACCGGCACTGGCGCAAGGCTTCGGCTGCGGACTCTCTCGACGCGTACGTCCGGTCGATGCTGGTGCACGTCTACCTGGCCGAGCAGGAGCGGTTCTGGGCCCGCCGGGTGCGGCCCGTGGCCGACGTGACCGGGCCGTCGGTGGCGCCGCTGGCCCGTGCCGAACACCGCGTCGACCTCCTGGTCGCGCTCGCGAAGCTGTCACGCGGGCAGCGGGCCGTTCTGGTGCTGCGGTTCTGGGAGGACCTTGACGTCGCGCAGACCGCTGCGGCCCTGGGCTGCTCGACGGGCACCGTGAAAAGCCAGACCTCGTACGCGATCACGGCACTTCGTCGCCTGCTGCCGAACTACGTGCCAGGAGGATCGGACACGCCATGAGAGACCTGTTCGCCACCGTGCCGGACGATCCGCCGCCGCTGCCGCCCGGCTACCTGGAGGGCGTACTCGTCCGAGGTCGCCGCTCGGTGCGGCGCCACCGGATCGCGACCGCGGCGATATGGGCGGTCGTCGTGCTCGTCCTGGCCGTCCTGGTCGTGCCCGGCCTCCCGTTGCCCGTCCAACCGGCAGCCCCGTCGACGAAGCCGAGCCTGCCCGACCGCTTCGCGGGGTATTCGGTGCTGACCAGCACCGTCACGTCAGCTCCACCCGGCCGCGCGATCGCCCTCTACGGCTACGGCAACGGCGAGACGTTCAACATGTTTCAACCGCTTGTCGTCGGGTCCAACGGGGACACGTACCGGCGGGTCGACGCCATGGAGGAGCGGGACAGCCCCTCGGCACTGCTCTCCCCGGACGGTGCCCGCGTGCTGCTCGGTGACGACCGTGGCGCGACAGGCGACCTTGTCCTCGTCGACCTGACCACCGGCACGCGTCGGTCGATTCCGCTCGGTGACCAGGTCGGCGTACGGCTGCTGGCCTGGTCTCCGGACGGCCACCACGTCGCGTACAGCGCCGCACCCCTGACCAACTCCGGCGAGTTCGGCACCGTCGGCGTCGTCGAGGCCGAGGTCGCCCGCGCCGGTACGCTACGCCTGCTCGACCTGTCGACCGGACGCAGCACCGACGTGCCGGCGATCAAGCCGGCATGGACGGCGGCATTCGCACCGGACAGCCGCCGGCTGGCCGTGCAGGTCGGCCAGGTGGCCCACCTCGTCGACCTCGACGGCAACGAACACGGCAGAATCCCAATCCCAGGTGGACGCGAACTGGCCGCGGAGGTCGGCTGGTCGCCCGACGGCAGCCACCTCGCCACCGTGCCCTGGATCGGCGACGGCCCGTTCAACGGCACCACCGGCGGCGACCCCGGTCACCACAGCACCTTCCTGTGGAAGGTCAGCGACGTCACGTTCGTGCCCACCACGGGCACCGGCACGCCACCGGCACCGGTCCCCGACGTCGCGCAACTGCTCGGGTGGCGCTCGGCGGGCAGCGTCGTCGTCGCGACCATCAACACCGCAGGTCACATGTCGCTGGCCGAGGTGCGACTCGGCGACGGCGCCCGCCAGACCCTGGCCCGCTTCGACACCGGTCACACCTGCGAACTCGGCCTCCAGAGCTGCCAACTCTTTGACCTGCACCTCGCCACCGGCCTGCTGACCGACCTCACCGTCCGCGACGCCGGTCGACCGCAGCGCGGGCCCTGGCCGATGCCTCTCAACGCCGCCATGGGCGCGGCCGTCATAGGCGTCGCATACCTGCTATGGCGCCGAACACGCCCTCGACGCGGCCCCGATCGCAGTGCAGGAGCCGCCAGCCGGGCGCGGCTGTCCTCGGAGATGTGAAAGCAGATCGGACGCGCGTAGCTCACGATCCATCCGGCGCGGCACAGCCGAGGTCCGGCCGGACTGAAAGTTTCGGTGGCTTGATTGCGGATCACCGCTCCCACCCGGGAATAGACGGCTGGCCATGCCGAGCACGATGAGCGAGGCTGGCAGCCAGTTGCAGCTACCTAAGACACCACTTCGCTAGGAATATGTTCCGGGAAGGTTTCGGAAATTGTTGACGGACCCAGAGTCGGGGCCATACGATCGCCATCGACGTCCCTCAATGATCTCGATTCACCGCGACCCGTCTCGGTCGCACAGGAGGGCCGTCCACCCACCACGTGGTGATACGCCGAAGACCGGCTGCCGCACCTGGCCACCCGACAGCCCGCCGGGTCACATCGCGGCGCTGCCCACCACCAGCTGTCACGAGGAGGAACACGTACATGAAGGACACCTCGACCAGGCCGCGAAAGAGCAGTCGCATGCGGCTGCTCCTCAGCGCCGCGTGCGCTGCGGCGCTCGCGGTCACCGGCACGTTCATCGCCAGCCCCAACGCGCACGCCGAGGCCGACCGGACCCTCACCTCGAACCTCACCGGCACGCACAACGGCTACTACTTCTCGTTCTGGAAGGACAGCGGCAACGCCAGCATGACGTTGCGCGCCGACGGCCGGTACAGCAGCAGTTGGGACAGGAGCACCAACAACTGGGTCGGCGGCAAGGGCTGGGCCACCGGCAGCCGACGGACGGTCAGTTACTCGGGCAACTACAACCCGGGCAACAACAACACCTACCTCGCCCTGTACGGATGGACGCGGAACCCGCTCATCGAGTACTACGTGGTGGAGAACTTCGGCAGCTACAACCCGAGCAGCGGCGCCCAGCGGCTGGGTACGGTCACCACTGACGGCGGCACCTACGACATCCTCCGCAGCCAGCGGGTCAACGCCCCGTCGATCGACGGCAACCAGACGTTCTACCAGTACTGGAGCGTCCGTCAGCAGAAGCGTTCGAGTGGCACCATCACCACCGCCAACCACTTCGACGCCTGGGCCCGCGCCGGCCTGAACCTGGGCAGCAACCACGCCTACCAGGTCATGGCGACCGAGGGCTACCAGAGCCAGGGCAGCTCGGACATCAATGTCTGGGAAGGCGGCGGGGGCAACCCCACCACCGGGCCGACCACCGGGCCGACCACCCCGCCCGCGAACGGGAACTGCACCGCAGTGCTGTCGGCTGCCGAGCGGTGGGGTGACCGGTTCAACCTGAACGTGGCGGTCAGCGGCACCAACAACTGGGTGGTCAGCCTCGGGCTCAACGGCGGCCAGAGCATCCAGAACAGCTGGAACGCCTCGGTCAGCGGCACCTCCGGAACCGTCACCGCCAGGCCGAACGGCAACGGCAACAACTTCGGCATCACGATCATGGCCAACGGCAACTGGACCTGGCCGACGGTCACCTGCCGGACCAGCTGACCCCGACCAACCGACCCCTGCGGGTGGCGTGCCGGCCGGGCCGGCACGCCACCCGTCGTCGCGTTCAGGACACGACCCACGGCCGGGTTCGCACGAGGCCGAACCGAAGGTCACGGGCGACCGGTGCAGGACTTCGACCTGGTCGTCACTACCGGCATCCATACCCCATCGAGCCACGGAACCTGGAAAAGGGGCAGGCCCAGTCCAACCGGACCGGGCCTGTCTCTTCTCGCTGGTGCGCCGCCAGGGACTCGAACCCCGAACCCGCGGATTAAGAGTTGGATCATCGTAGACTCAATTCGTCTAACTGAATCGCATACGCCCATCTATTCCCAGTCAGGCTGCGACTTCACCGAGGGGGTGTACCGCTCAGTCCACCGGATGATTTGTGGTCCAATTCCGCCGGAGCACCCACGGAGCACCCACATGGCCCTGTCGTGAGCACCGAACCGGGCTCGAATGCAGCACGACCATGACGTTCTGTCGGCCGCAGGCCCAAGCAAGCCGAGCAACCCCGGCCGGGGTCAGTCCGTCCGACCCGTCCGTCTCAGTACTGTCGGTCGTTTTCGGATGGCGTGAAGTCGTAGTCACGGGGCGAGAGCGCACCGCCGTCAGGGTTCCAGGTGAAGATCCGGAAAGTCCCGCTTGCCGGGTCCACTTCACCGTCTGCCGTGAAGACGACGTCGGACAGGATGCCGAGCACGCAGTCACCGACGTGCTCCCGTGCCCACTGCACCTCGTTGCGCGAGACGATCACAGTCGCGCCCTTGGTCTCCGTGCCCTTGGCCTCAAGCCATAACGTCTGATCGTTCTTGGTGGCCATAGCGTCGTAAGGATTGCCGAACCGGACGTCTTGCACTATCCAGCCACGGTCCCGGAAGTGCGCCATTAGCCCGTCCTGGGCGGCGTCTTCGACTTTTCGGCGCCGCACGGGATCCAATTGCCAGCCCTGTCGAGGCGCGCCGCGAGCCGGTAGCGGAGCCGAATGACCAAGATGTGCCGCCCAGAGCTCTTCGAGCTTCGCGGCGACGTATGGCGACAGGACCCATCCGCTGCCTTGCGGCCGCCACGCGCCGGCTTCGGGAATGTGGTTGACCAGGAGCGCGTGCGGCAGCCCGTCCTCCGGCAGCAGGAGCGTGTCCCAGTCAATCAGTAGGTAGTTGGCGTGCTGGCCCGCGCGTTCGTCGTCCCACTGCTCATCAGGGAAGATTCGGCTCGCGGCGGTGCCGCTGCCGATGATGCCCCGTGGTTCTGGTCCCTGTCGCAGGAAGAAGATGCGGTCACCTGGCTCGATGCCGCCCTTGCGGCTTCCAGTGGACCATCGGTCCCGCAGGAGCCGGCCCGACTCGACGACTTCAACGTGCCGGGGGTAGACGGTCTCCCCCCAGCCGTCAGGGTTCCACCGCTCGGGGTTCCACGTCACCACCATGGTGGCCCGCTCGCGTTCGTCGATGCCCGCCCGATCGGCCGCGGAGAGCACGTCCAGCCTGGCAGTACCGAAGTAGCTCACCGGATTGCGGTGTCGAGGCGCCAACTCGCCCTTCAGCGCGTCGTGCACGGGATCACCAGGGCGCAGCACCCGCCCGACCAGCGCCCACTTCGTCACGCCGTCAACATCGTGGCGGGTGCGGCCCTCAATCTCAGCGACGACCTGGACACGACCATCGAACGACAGGGTGGCGATTCGCTCGCCGTCGACCCGGCCCTCGAGGGTCCAGAGGCCGCGGTTGACCTCCCACAGTTCGTCGTCGGTCGCGGTCGCCTCCCACCCCACCCAGGTGCGCCCGAGCGGGTCACCGGACGGCACGTCACGCGACTCGGTCAGCACAAAGTTCACGGCCATCCGGGCATCTTGCCGGGGTGGTCGACCGGACGCCAGGGCCGGACGGACATCTGCAATCAGCGCAAGTGCGGTAGCCAGCGTCCGGAGCGGTGGGCTGCCGTCAGCGTCGCCTGAGAGATTGGGCTGGCGTTGTTCGCCACCCGACCCCGTCCTGCTGGGCAGGGCATCGGCGCGGTCGCGAAGTGGTGCTTGTGCGTCGCGCGGGTCCGTCGTACGGTGCAGAAGCCGGGACGTCGGTCGATCCGTCTCCCTTGCTGCCGCCTCCTCTTGCGGAGCCCACCTCGCGGCCTGAGTGCCGAGGGCTACAGAACCGCTCGCGGCCCCACTCACCTGACTGGTGAAGGCGTTTTTCCGAGCTGATGTCTCGCGCCTTCCATGCTCGCTGGGTCTGCTGCCGCGTCCGCGGTCAGCGTCACTTGCGCCGTGAGAGGACTACCACCATGTGCGTCCGATTCCGTCACCTGCAGCAGGATCCTGTCACCGCCTGGTTCGCGGAGACCTTTCCGCACCAGGATGTGCTGCGCGCCGAGATCGGGGCGGACCTGCGCCGCTGTCCGGTCCTGCTGACAGACCCGCCGAACAAGTCGTACTTCGGCCACGTCGTCGAACTCGCCATCGGCCTGGCCCTGTGCAATCAGAGTCCGTACCCACGTCTGTTCCACTGCCTCGACCCCTGCCTGGCGACCCGGTTGCTCACCACGGCCGGCCATCAGCCCTCCGTTGCCGGTGCCGCAAGCTACGACGCCGGGCGCCGTAGCGACCGCGCGCTGCGCCCGGCGCACCTCTTCACCGCCGCCAGCCGGCTCGCTAACGTTCGTATCCTGCTCAACCAGATCGACCGCCACTACTCCGACGCTGTGCCTAGCACCCGTCATGTTCTTGAGCAGTACCCGCACCTTCTCCACGGTCATCCCAGGGAGACCTACCAGACCAGGCATGCCTTCCGTATCGTGTGGTCGAGCTACTCCAGCGGCTTCCACGACGCTCTCCGCTCATACGGGCCGGCGACTGCGCAGCTGTCCCTTCTCGACGGACGCCGCCACGCCGACTTCCTCCTGGGCACCACCGTGCTGGAAGTGAAAAGCGGCCGACTCGACGAAAACCACTACCTCGACGAGCTGATCCGTCAGATCCTGACCTATGCACTGCTCGCCCATCACGACGGGCACCACGTCACCCACGTCGCCGTCTACGCGACTCGATACCAGCGGCTGCTGCGATACCGCCTCGGCGAGCTGATCAACCAGCTCGCCGGCAATCCCATCGACCTCACCGCAACCGGCGCCGAACTAGCCGCCCTCGTCAGGAGCCAGCCCCGCCGAAGGCGGCCTGACCGCAAGAGCGGACCAGAAGAACGGCAAATCGGCCGCTCGGCCCATAGGACCGCGCCATGGGATCGACAACAATGAGGTCCGTCTTGGGGAGGTCATCGATGGCTGGGCTGTTCGACGGGTTCGAAGGCTACCGCGTGGTAAGCGAGGCCGAGTCGCGCCAGGCGTTGACCACTGCGCTAGTCGCGGTAGACGCGAACGTGCTTCTCAACCTCTACCGCTACAACGCTCGGACGACGGCGGACCTGTTGACGATCTTCGAGAAGCTCGGTGACCGTCTCGTCGTGCCGTACCAGGCTATGCGCGAGTTCCACCGCAATCGGCTCCGCGCCATCGGCAATCCCGAGCAGGCGACAGGCGAAGCCCGGACCGCCCTGGAGAAAAGCCGGGCAGCGGCAGTGCGGGCTCTCGAGACGTGGTCCAAGCAGTTGGCCATCGACGACGCCGAACTGCAGCGATTGCACGTTGACATCGACGGCGTGTTCGAACGCCTACGGGATGCGATCGACCGAGCCACACCCGACCGCGTTCACCCCTCCACACCGGCCGATGCGGATCCCGTACTGAGCAGGCTCTCCGAGCTTCTGACCGGCAAGGTGCTGGGACGCCCTGCGGACAAGGTCTGGGATGCCCTGATCGCCGAGGGCAATCAGCGCGTCGACGAACTCATACCGCCCGGCTATCTGGACGCCGAAAAGGCCGACCAGTATCCGGAGGGCGCGGCTGGCGACTTCCTCGTCTACCGACAGGCATGCCACGAGGCGAAAACGCGGGACATGGACCTCATCATCGTCACGAACGACGAGAAAGAGGACTGGTGGTGGCGCCGCGGGCCAGACATGATCGGCCCACGACAGGAAATGACGAAAGAGTTCTTCGACAGCACGGGGCACCGCCTGTTACTGATGCGGGCCAGCGACCTGCTGAACCGATCACAGGCTCTCGACGTCGAGGTCAATCCCGAGTCCGCCAGAGACGCCGACGTCAACCGCGCAGACATCCACGAGCCCGGCAAGTGGACGGCTGAAGCGGTGGACATGCTGCTCGAGCAGCTCCGCGGAGAAGGACGACGCGACCTAGCCGACGTGATCACTGCCGCCGCGTCTACCGGCGGCACCATCAGCCGCGAAGACATCTACACCCTCTGCGACTACCGCGAGGATCGCATGCTGCGCGGCATCACCCGACCAACCGCCCGGATCACCAGCGACCTGCAGGCCGCTAGGGTCCTACCGCCCTCCGTCACACCGATGATGAAGCCGGTTTACATCGACGCAGGCGCCTTGAGTGCCATCCGAATCCCGTCGGAAGTCGTGGAAATTCTCAATCCGAACACAACACCGCCCAGCGCAGGGCTGGATGCAGAAGCGAGCGGCAAGTATCAACCGCTCGCTGACTATCTGGCGGCTCTGGATACCGAGACGATGTCAATGACCTTCGGTGAGATCGAAGACATCCTCGGCGACACGCTTGCACCCTCGGCCCGCAAGCACCTCCCCTACTGGTACTCCCCGCAGAACTCACTGGGCAAAGCGATAGCAGCGGCAGGCTTCAAAGCTCGCGGTGTACGGACGGAGACCGAAACGGTCGAGTTCGTCCGGCGCTCCTAGACCAGTCGAGCCGAGACGGCCCGACCGCCGCAATGGAACCCCCCGCGACGGCGTTGCCGAGGCCAGCAGCGCGAGCGACGGGAGTCGCCATCACCAGCCGCGACAGCAACGCAACACTGAACTTGAGCCCCGCCAACGCCTCATCTCTCACCCAGGTAGACAGATGCGCCACCTGGCGTCCGCGATCGACTCTTCCCAGGCAGCCGACAGACCACGCCGATCCCGACGATACGGCGATGAACATACATCAGAATTCTCGATCTCTCGTCGCTGAAATCAATAGGTATCACTTTCACTGATGCCGTACGCGCCCACCTCGATGAGCTTGCTACGTAGTGGGCTAGGCAGAACCTTCTTACTGCTCAGGCCGCGGCCTCCCGGGCACGCCGACTTTGTAGGCCCTCAGGGCCCGTTGACCTCGGTGCGGTTACAGGTGCGCGTCTCGTTCCATGACGGCGGTCGCTGCCTCAATGCCGTTGACGACCTCGTACTCGAGGTCATTCATCCCGATGCCACGCTTGACCGCCTCGAAGTGGATGCGGGCGCAGGTGACCTTTCCCTGCTCCGCGGGGCGGAGCAGGGCGATCTCATTGACGTCCTTGGTCTCGAAGACGATGTAGCGGCTACCATCGGAGCGTTCAACGGTCAGCGCCCAGTCAGGGTTGTAGCGTCCCAGGGGAGTTGGGATCCGGAATGAGGGCGGCAGCTTCACGAAGGCCTTGACCTCGGAGCGCCGCAGCAGCGCAAGCGCGAAGTCCTTCTCCGTATTCGAGTCGACGACCAGGTATCGGTAGACGGAATTCCTCTCGAACGAGATAGCGTTGCCCTCCCCGTCGGAGATGATGTTGCCTCCGGAGCCGGTGTACCCCGCGACCTCGGCCTCGCGAAGCAAGCTCAGCGCGTACCGGCGGTCTGCTTCGGGACGGGAGGAGTCGACCAGTTCGTAGCGCAATCCCTTGACCAGGAAGTCAGCCTTGGTGATGTTGAGTTGGCGGCCTACCTGATCGATGTAGGCCTGCGGGTTGTCGCGGAACTGCCCGAGTGTGCCGGACTCGGTAAGGACGTGAGCGAGCGTGGCACGGGTCAGCTGGGTGCGGTCTGCAAGGACGGACAGAATGTCCGGCAGGACCTCGCTGTCGGCGTAGGTGACGTCCGCACGGCGCGCTGCGGCGGCTTCTGCGGTCAGGCCACCCTGGTCGATGCGCTTCACACGATGCGTGACCCACTCGCCCCGACGCTTAGGCACTGGAAGCATGTCGCGCAGTGCCCTGATCATTGCGGCACGTAGATCGGCTTCGCCGACCTCGACGCGGTACTCCGTGCGGTGCTGGATGCGGTCCCACAGTTCCTGGAACTCGGAGCTCTCCAGGCGCTCCTGAACAAGGGGCACCGAAACGCGTTTGCCGGCCTTTTTGACGTCGATCGGCTTGGTCAGGCGTTTAATGAGTCCGAGCACTGCCTTGGTCGCGGCGTCGGAGTCCACGGAATCGCTGACTATCTTCGTAAGGTTCGCGTCGCCGGCCTGCACAGCCCGGCGCAAGCTGTCCTGCACCTTTCCCTTGGCATCGATATACCCCGCAGAGAACAGCGCCTGGTACAGCAGTTGAGCGACGGCAGAGCCCACGGGAATTACATTCCCGTCCTCTGCCTTGAAGGACAGTCGCGCGAAGCCGTCCACGGTGATGACGCCGAACTGGATGTCCAAATCGTCCGCCATCTCACGCTGGAGGCGGTCGGCGAACTCCTCGTAGGACTCGTTCGCGATCACCGTGAGGCGGTTGGTGTCGAACCCGTGCACACGGTTGCCGGACCCGTCCACGCATAAGCGCAGACCACGGCCGATGGACTGGCGCCTCCACCGATCGGTGCCCATGTTCCTCAGGACACAGATCTGGAAGACGTTCGGGTTGTCCCAGCCTTCCTGCAGCGCGGAGTGGCTGAAGATGAACCGGATGGGAGTGCCCGGCGTGGTCAGCCCAACCTTGTCACGCATGATCTGCTCGTAGGCCAGGCCGGCTTGCTGGCGTCCCTTGTCCGTGGTCTCTTGGGTGTCCACCAGCACCTCGGCACCCCCCTTGCGACGGTCCACGGAGAAGTACCCCTGGTGGGCTTCCTTCGCATCCTTATCGGCAGCACAGCCGCCCAGCAGGGTGTTGAAATGCGGCTCGCAGGCGATGCGCTCGTACTCCTCCTCGAAGATCCGCGCGTACTCACCGGGAAGTGCCTCGCCGTTGGGGCCGTAGTGGCGGTACTTGGCCACGGAGTCGACGAAGAAGAGGCTCAACACCTTTATGTCACGTCCGTGGCTCGCGAATTCCTGCTCCTTGAGCAAGTGCTGCCGGATGGTCTGGGCGATCATCTGGCGGGCTCGCTCACCGATGCTGACCTCGGCACCAATGCTGTCGCCGACGCTCAGCGGATGCGCGACAGTATCGAAGGAGATGCTCTCCTGCCCTGGGGCCGCGTTGATGGCGACCGCGGTGAGTTCCCTGTACAGGTCACGACCGGTGACGTCCGCGAGGTTGTTTCGTGACGCGGTGTCCACCGTGACAGCCCTGCGCTTGATCTCGTTGCCCTGCTCGACGTCCGCCTCGACGCGTGCGGTGATCCCTCCGCCCCTACCTCGCGTCACTCCAAGCAGCTTGACGTAGGGGGTTGTCCCGCTGGAAAAGGTGATCAGGGAGTCGACCTCGATCTGCTTGACCAACTGCTTCTCGTAGGCGGCGATGGCGTCCAGGCGGTAGATGAGGTTGGCCTTGTCACCCTTGGGGTGGGTGGCCGAGTAGCGCAGGGTCGCGAGGGCGTTGAAGTCCTCTAAAGCGTTGCGACCTGCGCCCTTCTTGTTGCCGGTGCCTGTGTCGCCGTACACGCTCTGCGGCTCGTCGACGATGATGATCGGGCTTGTGGCCCGGATCAGGTCAGCGGGCACCTCGAAGTCGAGGTCCTCGGCCAGCTGGTAAATTTTGTTCGTCTTCTTGTTGATCGCCCCGACGGTGACGATCATGATCTCGATGCTCGGCGAGGTGGCGAACGAGCGCACGCGAGACGGATTGCTGCCGTCAAACTGGAAGAAGTTCATCGGCGGGTTGCCATACAGGGCTCCGAAGTGCTCGCGCAGCATCCGGATCGACGTCTCGACGCCCTCCTTGATGGCCACCGACGGCACCACCACCATGAACTTCGTAAACCCATAGAGCTGGTTGAGCTCGTAGATGGTACGCAGGTAGACGTACGTCTTGCCGGTGCCAGTTTCCATCTCGATGGTGAAGTTCATCGATCCCAGCGACAGCTCCGGAGCGAGACCGCTGCGGTTCTGTACCTCGTGCAGGTTGGCCAGAATCGTCTCCGGGTCTAGGTGCAGCATGTTGCCGTAGCCCCGGTCGGTGAGCCCATCGAATCCCGCATGGGCGGCCGGGTGAGCGTGCACCGTGAACTGGGAGGCCATGACCTCCTGGCCCCTGAACAGGCCTGTGACCGCGTCGATGGCCTGACGCTGGTAGTCGAGGTCCGCGTCGAAGGAGAACTTCATTTAGATGCTCCGCAGCGTGGTGAAGCCGGCTTGCTCAAGAGCAGCGGCGAAGTTTAGCTTGGCGGCAGAGTCAATAAAGCCGGTGTCACGGACGACGACCGTGGTGTCGGCATCGCCAGGTTCCTCGTCACGCCAGGCCACCAAGGCTTTGGCAACCTCATTCGCGCGCCCGACTGTGATGCCGGTGCCGAAGTACGCGAATAGCGTGCCGCCTAGGTTGTACAGCGTGCTACCAACGACCTCGCGCATCTCCAGCGGCGTGGTCAGGTCCACGCCTAGGCGCAACATCATCTCGATTAGCAGGTCATCCGTCGTACGCCCGGCGACGAGGTTGTCCACGGCTTCGAGCAGATTGAGCTGGTCGGCCGTTCCGTCCCAGGCCTTCACATTACTGGAGGCCAGGCGGTACGACCGGAAGCCGGTGTCGATGTCCTCAGCGTCGGAGGTCTGCTTCGAGGCAATCTGCTTGCCCGCACGGCGCAGCCGCTCGCGCGTGATGTCTGCGATCGTGTCGTAGCCGTCCTTGTCGACAGGCTCGTCGAGCTGGACCAAGATGTAACGGCGGCTTCCCCCATCGGCAGCATTCAGGGCCATGACGGCGTGGCCGGTGGTGCCCGATCCTGCAAAGAAGTCAAGGACAAGAGCATTCGGGTTCGACTGCGTAACGAGCTCAACCCATCGGGCAATGACGTTCTCGTCCTTCGGGAAGGGGAAGACGCCCTTACCCAAAAGGGAATCCAACCGCTTTGACGCCGCGCGCCGGTCCACGTAGAAGACCGGCAGTACCGTCTGTGTACTGGTCTCGTCCAAATAGCGCTTAAAAGTCGGACGTGTTGTTTCATCCGGTCCGAATTTAACGCGCCCCTCCGCGACGAGCTGCGTCATTCTCGACTTCTCGCAAACCCATCCGTTGGGATGCATGTTAACAGGCTTTGCCGTCACCGGATGGAGAAGCTCGTAGCACAAGTTGGGACGCGGGTTTGGACTGCGCAAGTTGTCACCGAAGTACACCACACCCGGACGGCCGCTAATCCCGTCAACCTGGTCGTAGTGCGCGGACGCTCGCCGCGGGTCGTCCATCGCGAGGCTGGCCCACCACCTTTTCATCAGTTTCGTCGCGGCGGCTTCGTCTTGGCCAGAATCTGCCCATGCCTTGCGTCCAGCGGCCAAGATCGAATCGACACCAGGCTTCGGCTCGCGCCATCGCGCGTCCGCCAGAGCGCCGATGTCCTTGACGTAAATCAGCATGTAGTCGGTCGACGGCGATAGGAAATGGGCATCGTTCTTGCGCCCGCCCTGCCAGGTCACGCTGGCGATGAAGTTTTCCGCTCCGAAGACTCGGTCCATCAGAAGCTTGAGACGTGCATGCTCGACGTCATCGATGGCAACGATGATGACGCCCGTTTCCCTAAGCAGGTGGTGAGCCACGAGCAGGCGCGGATACATCATTGATAGCCAGGCCGTGTGCTTGGAGGCGCCGCTCTTCCGGTCATGGGCCCGATCGGATCCCTCGCCGGTCTGGAGCACGCCCTCGTTGTCTCGCTGCCCGGCTGTCGTCTCGTGCTCGGCCTGAGACGTGGTGCGCTTGTCGTCGTAGACGAAGTCGTTACCAGTGTTATAGGGCGGGTCGATGTAGATCACGTCGACCTTATTGGTGTAGCCACGGCGCAGCAGACGCAGAACCTCGAGGTTGTCCCCCTCGATCATGATGTTGCGCGTACGGTCCCAGTCCACGGATTCCTCCGGCTTCGGCAGGAGCGTGCCGGTGGCCGCAAGGGTGGACAAGCGGCGGGCATCTGCCATGCCCGGCCAGCGCAGGCCGAACGCCTCCGCGGTACTGGAGGCGGCATCGTGACCCACCAAGTCACGGAGGGCATCGATGTCGATCGCGCCATCGACGACGGCGTCGGGAAACAGGCGAGCCAGAAGGTCGAGGTTCGACTTGGCCTCTCCGGGGCCGGTCAAGTCGTTGACCAGCTCGAAGTTCAGATTCACAGGCGGGTCTTTTCTTCTGCGGGGGGGGAGGGGTACCGCTCGTATTAGCTGGCGCCGTGGTTGTCATTGGGACTGTAGAGGGTGGCTCGGACACCCTCGATCTGAGTGCGTAGCCCCCGTGCTTTCACGTTAAGCTCAATGCGTCGTTGCTGGTTCTTCGCCTGTTTGGCGTTCCGTGCGACGGTGGTCAGTTCGGTCTTGAGGTCGGTCAGCCGTCGACGCAGCGCGATGGCGTCGGCTGCTTGCAGGGCTACGCTGGCGGGGCGGCCGTCGGCTGCGGCGATACGCACGAGGTCGCGATACAGCGTCCACATGTTTGTGTGGTCGAGCTGATCCAGATGCAGGGCTCCCTGTTCGATCTGCCGGGCTGGCACCATGACGTGTGCGTCGATTACGGAGGTCGAACGGGTGGGGTCCGTGCGGCTGACATGGCTGAGCGCCAGGGAGAGCACCGTGGTGCCGTCAGGCATGTGGACGAGGAGCACTACGGGCTTGGCCATGCTGCGGTGCACGAGCTCGGTCACGCGAGTGCAGTCGGCCGATGACGTCTTGTCGGCCAGGACGACCTCCAGGACCGGGACGTCGACGACGGCACGTTCCGCGTCCTCGTACTTGGGTACCTGGATGGTCTCGGGGCGTAGGATCCCGACCAGTTGCGCTGAGGTCAGCGCCTTGGTGATCAGTCTTGCATCCCCAGGTGCCTGCTCCTCGAACTGGGCAGCAAGCATCTTCTTGGTAATGCGGTGCTGCTGGCGTGCCTCGTCGGGCAGACCCAGCAAGCTCACACCGTTGTGCTCGTGAGGTATGTCGGTGACGGTCATGGGAAGAGCACCAACCAGGCGACCAGGTCTACGGCTTCCAGGCCAGGCGCGGTAGCGTCCGTGCCCAGCTGGGAGGGGCCGGCGGAGAACAGGGAGGCCACCATACTCTCCTCGGCGTTGCCGGAAGCGGCTCGGACCGCCATGTTCAGCAGGTCGCGGTAGTGTTTCATGGATTTGCCCGACCTGGTTGCCTTGTCAAAGTCGGCAAGGACAGCGGCATCAGGTTCGGTGCTGCCCAGGCAGTGGTGGCGCAGGACGTCGAGGGCTAGCTTGGGTTCCTCGATCGCGTGGGCAAGCCTGCCGTCGTCGGTCACGTAGGCGAGCACGTAGGGGGCCAGCGGGTAGGCCTTGGAAAAGGTGAATGCGTCGTCTCGCACTCGCAGGATGAAGACCGCACCGGGCGCGAGCCCGTCGTCGGCCAGGGTCTTGTCGAAGCGGGTGACGCCGAACAGGGCCAAGGGCCACCCGGTGATTTCCCGAATCTCTTCGCGGGGGCGTGCAGCGGCGTCCATACGGAAGTCGGAGAGGGTCAGGTCGGTGATGCTCAGGCCGCCAGCTAGGTCTTCCATCGTGGGAGCGGCGTTCTGCATCTGCTGCAGCTGCCTGCGCCGGTAGTCGAGGTCGTTCATACCACCGGACGTGACGTCCAGGATGTTCTCCTCGCCGGTCGCGGAGACGTCCAAGAGGGTCATGCGGCTGGACACGCGCGTCTCGAGGTTGATGTAGGCATCCAGGTCCATGTTCGGCCAGAAGTTGACAAGCTGGACGCTAGTGTTGGTGGTACCCAGGCGGTCCACGCGTCCGAAACGCTGGACGATACGCACAGGGTTCCAGTGGATGTCGTAGTTGATCACCGTGTCGCAGTCCTGAAGATTCTGGCCTTCCGAAATCGTGTCGGTGGCAATCACGATGTCGATTTGCGGAGAAGCCAGATCACCGCCCTTGGAGCGCGGGCAGAAGGCGGTAAGCACGTCGATCATGCGGGTGGGCTTCATCGGGAGCGTAGTCCGGTTGGTCTGGCCGGTGATCAGGGCGACGTGCACGCCAAGATTGTCGTTGGCCCAGCGGGCCACGTGATTATAGAGGTAGTCAGCGGTGTCGCTGAACGCGGTGAAGACCAGGGCCTTGCGGTTTCCGTCGTTGGTGGGGTGCTCGGCTTTGTTGCGCAGGAACTGCTTGAGCTGGGCCAGCTTGGCGTCGCGCGTGGCGTCGACCGCCCTCACCTCGGCTAGCAGTGCTGCCATGGTGTCCCGGTCCTGCTGAAGTTCTTGCCTCCACCTAATCCGATCGATGTCGGCGAGGAAGACCTTGACACTGCCGCCGACGGTGTCCTCGAACAGGGGGTCGTCCAGGTCGATGTTCTCCAGGTCGGCGAGGCTGTCGATGGAAGTTCCCTCGCTCCCGGTCGCCTCGTAGGCGTCGATGCTGGCGATCGCGCTGTCGATCGTGGCGAGAATCTTGTCGAGGGTCTTACCCAGGGAGTTAACCGACGACTCCAAGCGCTTGAGTAGCCCTACTCGCAGCAGGTGGACCACGTTGTTCTCGCGGTCGGTCTGCTTCCACACACGCTGACCGCCCGTGCGCACCTTTTGGTCGTACATGGCGGCGTACTTGCTCTCGTACTTGGTGCTCACGTAGGAGGTGGGCTTGTAGGCTGCCAGGTTCAGGCGCAGGATCGACCGGTTGATCTGCTCCAGCGGGATCATCGTGCGGGCCGAGTCGATGGGCGGAGTGAGGTTGATTGGGGCCAGGCGGTCGGGGAACTTCCCCACGTCCTTGGTCCCGTAGTACTTCTGAATATGCTTGCGCGAACGGGCGATCGTGACCAGGTCTAGCAGGCGGATGTAGTCCATGCCGAGTGTGCCGACCAGTGACTTCGTACTGCGGGTGGCCGCGGGCGTCCGCTGCCAATCGTTGAAGTGCTTCTGCGCCTTGGCCAGAGTCGCCTCGATGCTCTTAATCCCATCTGCGGCCAGAGCCTGGTCGTCGCCCTCGGTAGCGAACAGTACCTGGTTCTTGAGATCGGCCAAACGGGTGTTCACGGGCGTGGCGCTGAGCATGAGGACCTTGGTCTTGACACCGGTCTTGAAAACCTCGTTCATAAGGCGCTCATACCGGGTCGTCCGGCCCTTGACCTGCGGGTTGTTGCGGAAGTTGTGGGACTCGTCGATTACGACGAGGTCATAGTTTCCCCAGTTGATGTTCGCCAGGTCCATGTTCCCGGACAGCCCGCTGGCGCGGCTGAGGTCCGTGTGGTTGAGGACATCGTAGTTAAAGCGATCCTTGGCCAGCGGGTTGCGGTTGTCGTTGCTGCGATAGATAGTCCAGTTCTCTCGCAGCCGCTTGGGGGCCAGGACGAGGACGCGATCGTTACGCAACTCGTAGTACTTGATGACCGCGAGGGCCTCGAAGGTCTTCCCCAGGCCCACGCTGTCGGCGATTATGCACCCGTTGTGGCGCTCAAGCTTCTCGATCGCACCGAGTACACCGTCGCGCTGGAACTTGTAGAGCTTGTTCCACACGACCGAGTCGTAGAAGCCGGTCTTGCCGCGTCCGGCAGTCTCCTCGCCGGATTCCTCGATGAAGTCCTTGAATAAGGAGGTCAGGACACGCAGGTAAACGGACTCGGGGGCCCTGTCCTCAAAGAGAGCTCGGGCAGCGTCGAGGAACTCCTCCTGGACGGTGCGGGTGGTCGCGTCGTCGTACCACATCCGCTCGAAGTTGACGACGGCCTGCGCCACCTTGTCTGCGTCCGTGGTCTCGAGGGGGAAATACAGGTCCTGGGATGCCACCAAGCCCAAGCTCTCGGCCTCAAGACCTGCGCCGTCGACTACATAGGGGAAAGGGCCATTGACGCTCGTCCAGGTACCGCGAGTACGGCGCTTGAGCGCTCTTGTCTGAAGATGTTCTTCGGCCCAACCCACGAAGGCGTGGGCGATGCGGTGCTGGTCCAGCCGTGCACGCTTGAGGTTCTCTTCCTCAAGCCCGTTGAGCGGGAACTCCTCGAGACTATGTCCGTGCAAAAGCAGACGCAGGTCGACGTCGGCCAGCTCGTCTTGGAGCGCCTCGTAGACGAAGAGGGAGAGCGACTCCGACAGCGAGTCCAGCCGCGTGGCGCCGGTCAGGTGCTTACGCAAACGGACGATCGCATGGCCTGCGTCGCTGGGGACCATGAAGGCTGAACCTCCGGGGTGTGGGTGGGTTCGTTGTCGTGCGGGCCACGAATGACGCCGACCCTATCGACGCCGTGTGGCTGGCCGGTCACACGGTAGCCGCCTGGGGCGGGTGAAATCGACGGTCGGCAGGGTGGGCCTTGCGGGGCGAGCTGAGATCGGCCAAGATCCGGTGCCAGCGCCCATGCGCTCGCCGGTGCGGCCCGACGGACGAACGGGAGAAGGCGGCGTCGTCGATGGGAGCCTTACTTCTCGGCAAATCGGTGGCGCATGTGTCGTACCTGCGGTGCAGAATCGGCAGCTATGTGGAACGTGACCGGCGGTTCGTGGGATGGCAGCGACGAGTTCCGGGTGGCGCCGGGTGCCAGCATCGTTGGTCGTGACGGCGACTCGTTCGAGATGCGGGTCAGCATCCCGAGCGACGAGCACGGATTCTTCGGCCGGCAGTGCCCGAGCTGTCGACAGATCTTCCGCGTCGACGGTGATGCCTACGAGGCGCTGCCGGACGATCTGCAGCTGTGGTGCGTGTACTGCGGCCACCACGCGGATCACAGCGAGTTTATGACCCAGCAGCAGCTCGACCGGGCGATGCGCGCCGCCGAGGATCTCGGGATGCAGATGGTCGGGCAGGCGCTCGACGAGGCGTTCAGCAGCTTCAGGTCGCCACGGCGCCGGTCTTACCGGTCCGGGTTTGGGATCGATGTTGAGATTCGCTACCGGTCCGAGCCGTTCTACCCGGAGCCGCTGCCGGGCATCGACGAGGAAAAGCTGATCCGGGTCCGCACCTGCGCCAGCTGCTCGCTGCGGTACGCGGTGTTCGGTGAGCACCGGTTCTGCCCGGTATGCGGTCAACTTCCGGCGATGGTGGTTGCGCTGGACGCGCTGGGCGCTGAGACCGCGCGCCTCGACGGTTTGGCACAGCTGCCAGCGGAGACGGCTGCCAGCCTGCGCGAACAAGGCGTGTTCACTCGGCTGTGGGTCGACACCCTCAAGAACTTGGTCGGGGTGGTGGAGGCACTCGGCTCGGCGGTTTTCCGCGACGTGGTCGCGGACGCCGATCAGCGGCTTCGCGGCAAGGGCAACGTCTTCCAGCGGCTGGACGACACTGCCGACCTGTTCATCGACGCCGGGTACCCGGACCTGCGTACCGTTATTGATGCGGACCGGTGGCAGCGGCTGATCGAGTTCTGGGCGACCCGGCACGTGTTCACCCACAACGACGGGCTGGTCGACGCCAAGTTCCTGACGAAGGTCCCGTCCAGCACTGCTCGGATCGGCCAGCGCCTCACGATCAGCGAGGAGCTGTGCCGGCAGGCCATCACCGACGCCGAAGCCCTCTGCCGGGCCCTTGCGGCGCTCGCCCCGGCGCGGGCCTGACCGCGCTGCCCGGCCTCGGAGTCGGGGTTGCGTCGGCTTCCTGCCGATGTAACCAGGGGAAGGCGCAAGCATCGCTCCCTGCAGGGTATCGCCATGACCGATGAAGAACTCCTCGATCGGCTCGGGCCGCTCGACCTCGGCCGCCCGCGGCCCGAGATCAACGCGCGATTCGTCGGGGTACGGGCTGAACTTTCGGGTATCGCGGAGCCCGTGCCGCCGACCGCGAAAGCTCACCTCGTCACCCGCCCGGCCGCAGTCACTGACCTCGACAGGCTGTAAGACCAGACGGCGCTCGCGCATCCCGGCCCGGCGGCGAAGCCGTCTTCCAACCAAGGAATAACCACCGACCCGCGCTGCCGACGAGCACCACGCCATGATCTCGCCAGCAAGCGCCGGGCGGGCCAGAGTCCCACCATTCCGCTGACCACCCAGCGCGCCCGGTGTGGATCACGGCAGCGGTCGGGGTCATTGCCGGAGGACCTTGCAGATCGCTACGAACAGGCTCGTTGCAGTACCGCGCCGGCGACGCCGCTGGCTGGCCCTACGCTGACGACCGGTGGACCACCTGCGAATTACGCCAGCCTTGCCGTACCACGTCGACGCGGCACGACGGATGCGGTTGCTTCGGCGGCGGCGTGTGAGAGTTCGGGTAGGACGTCGCCGTAGAACTTGGCGGTGAAGTGTGGGCTGGAGTGGCGGAGTCGGTTGGAGATGACTTTCATCTGGACGCCGGCGGCCAGTCCCATGGTGGCAGCACCATGGCGGAGGTCGTGGAGTCGGATGGGTGGTAGTCCGGCTTGGGTGGCGAGGTGGTGGAAGTGGTCGGTGACGTCGGCAGGGTGGAGCCGACCGCCCGCGGGCGTGGTGAACACGAGCCCGGTGGTGGTCCAGGCGGCACCGGCGGCGAGGCGTTCGCGGTGTTGCCGGGTGCGGTGGGCGCGCAGTACCGCGACGGTCTCGGTGTCGAGAGCGACCGCGGCCTCGCTGTCGGTGGTTTTCGGAGTGTCGATGGCGGTGGCCCAGCCGTGTTGGACGAGTTGCCAGCGGACGGTCAGGGTGTGGGCGTCGAGGTCGAGGTCGTCCCAGTGCAGGCCGCAGGCTTCGCCTCGGCGCAGGCCGGTGAAGGTGATGAGGTGGTACAGGGCGTAGAGCCGGTCACCGGCGTCGTGGGTGTGGTCGAGGAATCTGCCGGTGTGTTCGGGGGTCCAGATCATGACGGGGCTGGGGGTCTTGCCGGTGTCGCGCCAGGTGCGGATGCGTTGGTCGGTCCAGATGGTGGGCTTGGGTGGTCTGGCTGCTGGTAGTTCGATCATGAGGGCGGGGTTGGTGTCGATGTAGCGGTGGCGGCGCATCGCGTCGTTGAGGGCTTTGCGCAGGGTGGCGTGGATGACGTGCAGGGTTCTGGGGCCGACGATCCGCTGGTTCTTGACTTGAGCGCGTTTGGCGGGGTCGCGGCTGGCGCGCAGGGTGGCGATGGTGGTGTTGCGCTCGGCAATGGCGTCGTACATGGCGTCGATGTGGCCGGGGCGGAGCCGGTCGATGCGTAGGTGGCCGAGGTGCGGGGTCAGGTACAGCCGGATGTGTCCTTCGTAGGAGCGCAGGGTGCCGGTCTTGATGTTCTTGCGTCCGGCGAGCCAGTCGGTCAGGTACGCCTGCATCGTGGGTAGCTCGGTCGGGGTGATGTCCAGGTGCAGCGCCCGCCGGACCTGGTCCGGGGCGGGAACCGGCGCGCCGGTCTTGACGGCGGTTTCGATGAGGTCGCCGGTCTTGACCGTGGTGTGCGCGTCGGTGGGATCGGGGACGGCGAGCGCGGCCCTGATGCGGTCCAGGACGGCGTCCGCGTCGGCCTGGGTGGCGTAGGGGCCGTGACGGAGCGGTCGGCGGGTGCCGTCGGCGCGGGCGGGCACTTCGATCTGCCAGTGCCAGTGGCCGTGGGTACGGGACCAGCCGCCGCCGGGCCGGCGAAGCTGGGGACAGGTGCGTCCCAGTCGCCGGCCCGTGACGCTGTCGCGGCAGCCGCAGCGTTTGAAGGTGGATCCCTTCACTCATCGTCTCCTGGATGCTCTTTGTGGTGCCGCCAGCGGGGCCGGGTGGAATCCGCTGGTGGCGGGGTCATCGCATCCACGCTCACCTTCGCGTCGGCTTCAAGTCGCCCACCGCCGGTGGCGTTGGGTTCGGGTTGGAGGAGGTGGAGCAGGGCGGCGACCGGGACGATGATGCGGCTACCGGCCCGGATCAGCGGTAGAGGGAACTGGTCGGTGGCGGCGAGCCGGTACGCCTGGGATCGGCTGATCCCGAGCACTGATGCGGTGGTGGCGAGGGTGGTGGTCACGCCGAGGGCGCGGATGCGCTCGATCGTCCACACCTGCCCGACGCCAGGCGCGGTGGTGGTGGTGCTGTCAGTCGTGGCACGGATGGTTTGGTCAGCGGGGTTCGTGGGGCTGTTCATGATCAGGCTTCTCCTGGTCGCGAGAGGGATGACTGGGCTGTATCGGCGGGGCGATTCCGCCGAGGTCGACCGGCGCGGGGGTGGCTGCTAGGCCGCCGTTGCGCCGCTCCGGTGACAGAGGCGGTGGCGTCGGGTTGGTCGGCATGACCGGGCTGACGATCAGTCCGGGTGGTGCCGACGACTCGACCTTGAGGGCCTTGAGGAGTTCGGATACTCGGGTGTTGGACACGGAGTGACCGGCTGCGCGCAGCGCTTCGGCGAGCGCTGCCCGGGTCAGTGCCTGCCCGTCCGCGGCGAGCCGGTCCCGAACCTTTCGCGCCGCTGGCAGCAGCTCGGCCACCGTGCGGGACGGCTGCGGGGATGGTCCCCGGTCCGCTCGCCGTCGCCGGTCCTGTCCGCCATGTCCGAGACGAGCGTCCGGTGAGCGGACGGTCCGGTTGCTAGACCGCTCCCCCGCCGTGACCGCGGACCGCACCGTCTCATCCGGTCCGCTGTCCGAAACGGTCCGCCCGTACTCATCCGGTCGGTAGTCCACAACCGCCGCGTCAGGGGCGGGCGTGGCGGTACTGGTCCGGCCGAGGGCGATCTTGACCATGACGAGGAACCCGAGCGCGGGTACGGCGGCGGCGACCCAGCCGATGACCGAGGGTTCGGCCTCGACGACCTGCGCCGCCAGGGACAGGGTGACCGCGCACGCCAGCACGGTGGCCGGGAAGACGGTGGAGGTGTGGGCGCGTTTGCGGCGTCGGAGTTCCAGGCCGGAGGCGATGGACATCAGCTCCAAGACGATCGCGTCTGCCCAGGCCAGCCAGCCGGGTTGGCCGTGCGCGGCGGCTACGTTGTGCACGTGGGTGAAGCTGGCCGCTCCGGCTGCGCCGCCGATGGCCAGCATGATGACGACCTGGACGCCACCCTCGACGCGGCTACCCCGCAGCCCCGCGTTCGGGTCAGTGGCCGGTGCCGTCGTGGCCCATCACCTCCTCGACCCAGGCCGGAACAACGAGCCGTCCGCCTGTCACGAGAGGCTGGACCGGATGGCGGACCGACCTGGCGTTGGACAACCATCGGGACGGGGACCGCACGCTGGCTGCGGACCGCCCGCCGCAGACGCGGGACCGGGACGCGGTCCGGCCGCGGTGGGAGCGGACGTCCGGTGCTCTCCCAGATTCGTCAGCACTGGCCGAACTGCTCACGACAGGTCCGTGACAGACGCCGGCCGTTGCTGTCCGATCCTCAGCGGAGGTACTGTCCGCCGCCGTCGTGCCGTCGCCGATCACGCGGCCTCACCCGCCCCGCTGGGGGCGTCAACGACGTAACCGGCCAGATCCGCCAGCCGCAGCCGCTGCCCTTCGCCACCGTTTATGGCCCACACCGCGTCCGCTGGGCCCAGGCCGGCCGTCGCGGCGTGGTCGCGGGCCCCGGTGGCCACCGGCACCGACAGCGGCAGGTCGGCCAGAACACGGCGCAGGTTGCGCTCCCGGGCGGCCGAGGGCAGCCAGAACAGCACCGGCCACGCCCGCCCGAGCGTGCCGAACAGCTCCTGATAGCCGTCCACCTTGCCGGCGAGGATCGACAACTGTTCGGCGCCGGTGTCGTACTCGACGAAGAACGGCACCTCTGCGCCGCCGTCGAGCCACCGGCCGTAGCCGTCCGGGCGTACCCGCGGCTGGTACGCCCGCACCAGCCCCGGATCCTTTCGGCTGGTGAACGTGCCGGCGCGCTGGCACACCGCCTCCGGCAACCACTCCACCAAGCCGGTACCCAGGTGGGTGCGGGCGTGCCCGGCCAGGTCGGTGAAGAAGCCGTTCACCCCGAGGCGGTGCGCGAGGCTGCGGGTCGAGGTCCAGCGCCGCCGCTCCACCCGGGCGTGGTCCCGCCGGGGTGGGCGTTCATCCCGACTCGCAGCGACGACTTCGGCGCCGAGCTGGTCGATGACGTAGTGGTACGGGTACGAGCCGCCGTCGGCCCGCTGCGGCCGGAACCGGGCCACCAACCGCAACCGGTACAGGGTCCGCAGCCGCCGCTGACAGAAGTCCAACGACGGGAATAAGGCGTGCGCGATCTGGAACGACGTCAACACGCCGTGGTCGTACAACCAGCCGAGCAGCACACGGTCACGGCCGGTCAGCTGGGACTGGACCCGGAGGACTGGATCATCCACCGGCTACCACCTCCTTCCCCAGTAGGGAATGCCAGCCCCAGGGGGAGAGACCCGAGACCAGGCAGGGTCTGTCGCAGGACAAGCCGACGACACTGACAGACGAGCTGACCTGCGATGTGAGAGGAAACAGGGGGTCGGTTCGGGAGTCCGGCTGAAGACTGACGTCAACGCTGACGCCAAGCCCGACCCCCGAGCGGGGATCAAGCCGGAACTCGCTGCCAATGCCTACGGCAATAGGTGAAGGTGTCGGCGAAAGCACGAGAACTCCTTGGGTGAGGCTGTGGAATGTGGTGTTGCTGGCGTGGTCGGGTCACCGGCGGCGCCGGAGCGGAAAGGATCCGGTGCATCCCGGCGCCGCCCCTGCCGTGGTCGCCGTCGGTGGCGCACGCCTGCGGGCACGGATTAGCAGCGAGACGAATGGCCTTGGGAAAGCGCGGAGGTAGTCGTTGACGGGGTGAGGGCTAGCCTCTTGGGTCATGTCGGACCCTGCGCCGCGTCCCTTGCTGTTCCTTGACGTGGACGGCACCCTCATCCCGTTCGGCGCCCTCACGGCGGCTCCGCCGGGCATGCCGCATGGCCACACCGAGGCACCGGCCCTACCGGCCGACGCCCATCCCCTGCTGCACAAGGTCGATCCGAAACACGGCCGCCGACTGGAGGTCCTCCCGTGTGATCTCGTGTGGGCGACGACCTGGATGAACGACGCGAACGACGTGCTCGCACCCCTGCTCGGGCTACCGCCCCTGCCCGTCGTCGACTGGCCTGACTCCGACGAGATTGGGCCCCTGCACTGGAAGACCCGTGGGCTGGTCGAATGGGCGCAGGGACGCCCCTTCGTCTGGATCGACGACGAGATCTCCCACGCCGATCAACAGTGGGTATCGACTCATCACCCAAGTCCGGCTCTGCTGCATCGGGTCGATCCCCGTCGCGGGTCGACCGAGCACGACTTCACTGTCATCGAGAGCTGGCTCAGGCGGGCGCGGTAGAGCGAGCTCCACGCCGTCGCAGTCGCCGTGCTGGGCGGGCTGTCTGGCCACTCGGGACCGACGTTGGCGAACGGTGCGCCGGAACGGCGGACACCGGTAGCCGGCTGAGCTGCTCTACAAGGACGGAACGTTCGGTAGCAGGTCGTCGTCGCGTCCGGTCTGGGGTAGCCCAGCCACAGCGGCGATGGTCTTGACGGCCTCGTCCAGTCCGGTGGTCTCGGGTAGGACGAGTTCGTCGGGCCAGCCCAGGACGTCATGGGCGGCGTACCAGCCGCCCATGTCCTCGGCGGTGAATTCACCAGCCTGCGGGCGGGTGAGGTGCCGGCGCAGGGTCTCAGCCAGGGACACGTCGAGGTAGCAGAACAGCGACCGGCCCCGGTGGTCGTTCCGCAGGGCGGTCAGCATGCTGCGGTAGCGGCTGGTGTGCAGGATGCCCTCCAGCACGACGTGGTAGCCGTGGTCTAGCGCGAACCGCACGGTCTGCCCGATCAGGGCGGGTGCGGCGCCGCCGGGCTTGTCCCGCTCGCGCAGCAGGATGCGGCGTAGGTAGTCCTGCTCGACCAGGGCGCAGCCCCGGCCGTGCCGGCGTCGTAGCTCGCGGGCGATGCTGCTCTTGCCTGAGCCGGAGTTGCCCCGGATGCAGACGAGGATCGTGTCCGGGCTGCCGGTGGGTTCCGCGAGCACGATGCCTCCTCGGCTTCAGTCGTTGCGCACGGTGAGGTCGAGAGCGGCGACGGTCAGCTGGGTGAGGTCAGGAAGCTGGTCCTCGCCGAGGGTGACGCCGCGCAGGTTGTCCAGCGAGGTCTTGAGGCCCTGGAGTCGGCTGCCCCGCAGGTCGGTGCCGTCGAGGTGGCAGGAGTCCAGTTCCAGGCCACACAGGTCGCAGGATCGCAGCGCGATGCGCGGTAGTCGGCAGGAAGACCACGCGCCGTTGGTGAGAGTGCAATCGGTGAAGGCGACCGAGCCGGCGGCGGTGACGCGTTGGAGGGTCGCGTAGTCGAAGCGGCAGCCGTTGAACAGGACATCCTTGAGGCGTACGTCGGTGAGTCTGGTGCCGGTGAACCGGGAGCCGCTGATGGCGCAGCGTTCGATGGTGATGCCGGTCAGGGTCGCGCCGGAGAAGTCGGTGCGGGTGATCTCGCAGCCGTAGAGGCTGCCGGCTTCCCAGGTGCTCTCACTCAGGTCCACGCCAGTGATCAGACTGCTGCGGATGTGGGCGTCCTCAAGGTGCGAGCCGTGCCACGCGGTGCCCTCGACGAGGGCCTCGGTGAGGCCGTCGGCCAGGTCCGTGGTGGTGTCGAGGTCGTCCGGTTCGAGGTCCGGCAGCAGGACCTTCACGTCGCCGATCGTGGTGGTGCGCATGTGTCCTCAACCTGTGTGGGCGCGGGGTGGGCACGCACCCCCGCGCGTCCCGTGGTGGGGCTACTTCTTCTTGTTCCAGTTGTCCCAGCCGGGTCGACTGTCGAACTTACCCTTGTTATCCCAGGTGGGGCGGTTGTCGAACTTCGCCGCGTCGATCGACGCTACCGACCGCTGCGGGTCGACGCCGAGGCGGGCGAGTTGCTCGGGTGCGGCGTTGATGAGGGTCGCGAGTGCGTTGGTCATGGTGCTCCTCCTTGAGGGGTGAGGTGATCCGCGGCGGCGCGGACGAGGGCCTGTCGGGTGGTGCGGCAGTAGGTGGTCTCTCGGGCGGTGAACGTCGCGTGCTCGAAGTAGCGGTTGCCGGCCTGGGCGCCACGGCAGAAGTCGTAGAAGGCGCAGTGGTCGGCGCAGTCGTTGAGGGCCGTGACGAACTCGGCGACGTAGTCCAGGTCGCCGGCGCGGGCGAGCATGGCGGTGATCGGCTGATGGAGGACGTTGCCGGCGATGAAGTGGCCGTATCGCGGTTCGGTGATGCCGAGCAGTTCCGGTGACAGCAGCACCACCTGCCCATCCCAAGAGACGGTCGGGATCGGTTCGTACGGCGCGTGGTCGACGTTTCCGGCGCGGGTGGCGGCGAGGTAGTCGGCCAGCCGGTCCACGTCGCGGATCCGCAGCGGGCTGCCGCCGACGCGACGTGCGATGAGGTGCTGCCAGAACTGGTACGCGGCGTTCTCCGACACCGGTGTCCGGTCGGCGCCCTCCTGCTCTTCGATGTTGAAGCCGACCGACTCGCAGCCGGGCAGGCCGGTGAAGAAGTCGACGAGGGATTCCGCGTGGTCGATGGTTTCCGGTGTGACCACACAGATCACCGAGTAACTCTGCCCCGCGTCGGCCAGCGTGTGCATGCCGCGCAGGGTCCGGGCGTCCGTCGGGTTGCCGGCCCGGTCGAGGCGGTTCCGGTTCAACGCGCCCGGTCCGTCGATGCTGACCCCGACCTCGAACCCGTAGGCGGTGAACAGCTCGCACCACTGTCGGTTGATCAGCGTCGCGTTCGTCTGGATCTCGTGACGCACCATCCCCGCGCGCCGCAGCTCCTCGAACGGGGCCAGTAGGCCCCGGAACAGCCCGATGGGTGTGGCGGTGGGTTCGCCCCCGTGCCACACGACGCTCACGGGATGACCGCTGTTCTGCTGGGCGATCGACTCGGCGCAGGCTTGCGCGACCGCGCCGCTCATCAGGCGCAGGAATCTCCGGTCGGGCAGGTAGCAGTAGGTGCAGTCGAGGTTGCAGAAGCTCGTCGGCTGCACGATCAGGGTGTGGAAGCTGCCGGCGATCGCCGGCTGGCCGGTGGCATTGATGAAGCCGATGCCGTTCACGAGGAGGCCTCTTCGATGCTGGCGGCCGTGGTGGTGCTGACGCGGTAGGCGCGGGTGTGGCGGGCGGGCCAGCCGAGGAACCGGTCGAACATGTCGGCGGCGCTGCCCGTGACGCTCGGGTTGAGCCGGTGCAGGTCGTCGATCGCGTCGTGCAGGCAGCCGGCCAGGTAGAGGAAGAGGCTCACCGGCAATTCTCGGTACTCGGCCAGGAGCGCGAGCTTCGCTGCGCCGCAGGGCCACGGCTGCCCGCATCGGCGGCACAGCCACAGCGGGCGCATCGGCAGATGTTCCACCTCGGCTGGCGCGAGCCGGTTCGCCGCGAGACGGCGCTGCTGCCCGGTCACCGGCGACCGCCCTCTCGGGCCTGCTGCTCGAACAGCCGACGCCACACGAAGGTGAGCAGCGGAGGATCAGCGCGCACCTGCCCCTGTGAGGACGTCAACCTGGGCTCGGGGCGCCGGGACTGGCCGGCCATCGCGTTACGCGAGACGTACACCGTCATGCCGCCACCCCCACCAGGGACGATGAGCGGCGGGCTCGCCGGGGGAAGGGCGAGCCCGCCGCCGCATCACGGCGGCTGGTAGCAGACCGCCGATCACCCACCCACGCAGCCCTCATGGCGGTACGCAAGCGGGGAAAGCGTCGAGACAGTTCGCTCATGGAAGGGCCGAGCCAGCGGCCCAAGCCGTGGTGTGGTGCGCCGCTCATCGATCCCTCCATCTGCAGCTCCCTGTCAGTCATCCCTGACACCGACATCGACACACGCCGGTGATCCGGGGTGAACTGAACGTAGGGGCGGTCCGTCCGGAGGACCGGGAAAATCCGTACCGGGTCCGGCGGCCTTCAGCGGGCAGGGTGATGGTGTGCGAGGGATGACGGACGACATGACGATCGGCCAGCGCGTCGCCTTCTACCGGCGTCGACGAGGGCTCTCCCAGGAGGTGCTGGCCGGTCTGGTCGGCAAGACGCAGGAGTGGTTACGCAAAGTCGAGACGAACCGGGCCGACCTGGACCGGCTGTCAGTCATCCGCGCGATCGCCAAGGCCCTCGACGTGTCCCTCGGCGACCTGATCGGTGCGCCAAGCCTGTTCGAGTGGTCGGACGACTCAGGTCGCGAGACCATCCCGGCCTTGCGGGCCGCGCTTCACGACTATCGTCACCTCGCGCCAGCGCTGGCCAGCACGGGAGACGTCGAGGCTCCCGCTCTGCGCGAGATCGAGAACGACGTCGCCGAGATCTGGAGCGCCTACCAGCACTCGCGGTACGGCACCCTCGCCCGCCGGCTGCCCTACCTCATCCACGACTGCCTCACCGCCACCGAGGCGTACGACGGAGACGACGGCCAGCGCGCGCATGCGATGACCGCATACGCCCACCAGCTCGCCGCGTTGTTCCTCACCAAGCTCGGCGAAGGTGACCTCGCGTGGACCGCCGCCAGCCGGGGCCTGGCTGCCGCCAACTTTAGCCAGGATCACGCCGTCATCGGCTCACTCAGCCGCTCCGCCGCGCACTCGCTGGCGTCCATCGGTGAGTACGCCCAGGCCCGCGGCCTCGCCGCCACCGCAGCGCAGTTTCTGGAACCACGGCTGGCAAAGCCGACTCCGCAGCTGCTGTCGGTCTACGGAAGCCTGCACCTCGTCTGCGCGCTGGCCGCCGCTCGAGACGACGATCGCGCCTCGGCCGACACCCACATCGCCGAGGCCGATGCCGCCGCACAGCGGCTCGGTGCCGATGGCAACCACGTCTGGACCGCGTTCGGGCCGACCAACGTCTCGATCCACAAGACCACCGTGGCGATGGAACTCGGCGACGTGCAGCGCGCCATCGCCATCGGCGCCCCACTCGACACCAGCACCGTGCCCGTCGAGCGGCAGGTCCGGCACGCCATCGAAACCGCCCGAGCCCTTGCCCGGTGGAACCGCATCGACGACGCGCTCGCCGCGCTTCTGGAGGCCGAGGTCATCGGCCCTGACCAGGTGCGCTACCACCAGCTCTCCCGCGACCTTCTCCGGGACATCCTCACCCGCCCTCGGCCGCCTCGACTGGCCGTCGAACTCAGCGACCGGATGGGCGTCCGGTCGGGTGGGCCGCGCTGGTAGCTGGGCTCAGATCAGCCGGCTCGTGTAGCCAGCCGCCACCAGGCGCTCGAAGGCCGCCCGCACCTCGTCCGGCATCTCCTGCGGGATCGCGAACCCTCGCTCGGCGTACACCTCGATCCGCTGCGTGTCGCCGACCAGCATGTCCACCACCCGCCGCGGGTCGCCAATGCTGCGCACGTAGTCGTCCAGTTCAAGCGGGTTCGACGCGCACACCACCTCGACCTCCGGCCACATCAGCCGGCAGGTGGCGTAAGCCCGACGCTGCTGGTAGGGCCGCGACATGATCAGCACCGACTGCACTGGAATCTGGCGTTCGGCCAGGAGCGCACGGGAGAACTCGAGGTTCTCGGCGGTGTTCGTGGCACGCGGCTCCACAAGAATCGCTTCCGGGGGCACACCCTGGTCAACGGCGTAATCGCGGTAGTGCGCCGCCTCTCCACGCGGGAACCGTTCGACTGTGGTCGGGGCGTTCGCACCGGTGAAAACAATCCGTGGGAACAGGCCCGCTTGAAACAGCCGCGTTGCGATAACCGCAACGCCGAGGTCATGGCTGCCAAGCCCGATGCCCACGTCGCATGGGCGCAGCTTGTGATGCATGTCGTGGTATCGCCACAGCGTCTCCACGTCAGCACGGGCTTCGTCTGGGAGCACGTGAGTCGCCACCGCGGCCTGCCGATCCATCAGCGCCCGCCAGGTAGGGCAAGCGCTGGAGTTCGACTCACGCCCCGTTTTCTCATGGCGTCAGCGTAGGGCAGGCCGATCCAGATCAACTACAGCTCCTCTGTCCACCGGGGGACATTCAGGCACGGCCGACACCATCAGCACCATCGGCAAGCCGCTCGTTCCGTCGGCGCCAGCTCGGGTACCTGAACCCACAACGCCATCTCGCTGGCCTCGCGGACGGCCGTACCGAGCGGGGAGCGAGCCGCGCGATCTGCGGCATGAGAGTAAGCACGGCACGCTTCGGCAGGTCGTCAACTCCGCGGAAATAATGCTATGCCTGAATTAGGCGAGCTGCGGATCCCAGCGCGCCAGTCATCACTCGCCTTTTTTCGATCCGCATGCTCCTCGATGATTCCTTTATCCGCTACGCCAGAAATGCATGCCGAAATCGACCATGCGGCGAGCTGCCTGCTGAACGCGCTGACACTGCGCATGCCAGCTTCACTCAGAGGGCCACCGTGCGCCACACAGTTTCTGATTCGCTGCAGGCGAGCGCGAGTCAGCTCCCATTCCAAGTCAATCACATCGCACCTATCGGCAATGGTTGCCGGGGAGGCCAGCCACCTTACGAGCGACCGCACCCTTCTGGCCATCAGCGTGAATGGCGACAGGGCCACATCGATCTCCCGGAGAACAGCAACCGCTTCCAGCATGTTGATAGATCGAGTTCCATCGCGATATTGGAGTACGCGCCTCCTGAGCGACTCTTTCGCATGAGCGGTGAGTCCCGTTTCAGTATCCAGTCTATGTATTGCCTGGTAGGCCGTTTCGCCGAGCGCACCTTCGATGTTGCTTCGAATCCATCGGAATCGCATATTGAGTTGAAGGTATTCATACCACGCATAATGATCTACGCGCGATGCTATATGCTCGATGATCTGCACATATTGCGCAATCGCCGCCGCCGGTTGCTGATCAGATGCCTCCCGCCACAGCTGGACGGCATCGACAACTGTTAACATATCGCCGTTGGATGGCGTCAGAGAAGCGCCAATCGTTTGCCCCTTGGCGTCGATCTCGTCGCCTGTGTAATCGATGCTCAAGTCGCGTCCGGGCATCTCGAATGAAGGAGTGAAAGGGGACATGCTGAAGAGTTCATCATCGACGAAATGCAGGAACCCGCTCATCGCATTCCAGTTCTTGGTGGCGCCACCGTAGAACTTGCCAATAGATACGGCACCCTCCGCCAACCTCGAGGCCATCGCTGGCGCATCGTGTAGTGCGGCAGACCCTAATTCCACCCGCGCATATACAACGTCCGGTTCTTCCGCGAAATCTTCGATGGTAAACCAAGGGTCTGCGCGGGTCAATTCGACGGGAAACCGGGGATCATCATTCTTGCGTGCTTCTACAAGGCTCTTCAATAGTTCGCCCCAGTAGAACGTGACGGCGCCGAAATTTACTACCATGGAAGGAATCCTCGCCTTATCGAAAGCGAGCCATACGACATGGCGGCCCACCCTTGGCGGTGCCGCCAAGAATTGTGCACAGAGTTCGACCTTCTCGGATTCACTGAGATTGGAATTCTCGTTACGGCTGGGGCGCGGCGCGGATGTGTCGCCAAGTCTCCGCTTCGCCTCGTGCACGCTGGAAGCGCTGTTACCTAGAACTCCCGTTACGACGTTCGCAACCTCTCGCCGGTTGGCGCCTGAAGCAACAACAATTCGCCAGAAAAGATCTCGTCGTTGTGACGCATCATCGAAGTCTGTCGCAGATTCCCTGCAATCATCTGCGACGTCACGCCAGGCTGCAGCCACTGATGTCGGGGTGCAAAGTTTCGCGTTGAGCGCCTCTGCGGTCATTGAAGCGCGGGAGCCCGCCACTGCCGACGCGGCAGGTTTATCTTTTTCCAATCCGTTTGGGAGTGCTCCCACTTCCGAAATCAGCGTGCTAAGTTCCGGCTCTAACGCTGTGCGAAGGTGAGGGCCGACGAAAATGCTGGCTCGTTTGAAATCCGAGATCACAGAAATCCAGCCGGACTTTTGCTTGTTGTCATATGGCCTAAAATGACTCAGCCATGCTCGCAGCTCGACTAATGCCAGCGAGATGTCTACGGTGTATTCGCTCGCCCACCATTGATCATGATTGACCCATCTAGACGCGTCACGTAACTCGTCAAGCCAACTGGCTTGCACTGCGCTGGAAGGCATTTCCACCAGTCCACCATACGTACGGCAGATGCTGAAAGATAACGGCCGACAGTGTCTGTCTCGTCTTGGACCATGCGTGCGATCGATAAACCCATAGTTGCGGGAGTTCACTCTCATCGACAGAAGCGGATACCTACACGGTCGATGCTTGCTCCTCAGGGTGCCAGAGCCATGGCGGCTCCCACGCATTCGCTTACTACGGCCCAGCTACCTTCGAATCAACGGCGATAGCTCCGGCTGGAGGAGGGAGGTCGATCAGCCGGTGACGTGCGGTGCCCGCCGCCGGGATCCTCCACACCTGCTCGTGCGGCCGGTGGTGGTGCAGCAGGTCGACGGTGGTGATCGCGATCGGTGCCCGCAACGGCCGGCTCACCAGATCAGCGACCAGGTTGGCCTCCCGGGCCGCGTCCTGAGCGATGACCAGCACCACGCCGACCGGCAAGACCGGGTCCGTGCGCCGATAGCCAGCCAAAACAGCACCGAGCCCGGCAGTTGACCCCTCTCGTTCGGCGATCACGTCACCAACCGGGCCGGGATCGACGTGCACCAGGAATCGCAGGCACCGACCGTCCTGCAGCCACACGCCGTACCCGTCAGCACGCAGATGCGCCAAGCCACGCTCCCGCAGCCACACCGACGTGTCCAATGTCGTCAACCACTGGAACAGCCCATACCGAGCGGGCTCCTGGCGTGACACCGCGAGCAGCGGCAGGAACAGCAGGTAGTGCGCCGCACCCCAGTCCCGCTGACCCAGACGCAACGGCACCGGCCGCCCCGACAAGACGAGATCACGATCCAGCAGCTCGGTGCCCTCCCCGGTGATCCTGTACCACCAGGCGTGCGCCCGGTCCTCCGCCGACCGTTCCCGGCCCACCAAGCCCATGGTGTGCAACCAGGTGAGGTCCCGGTGCGCGGTCAACCGCGGCACCCCCGCCGCCACCGCGATGTCGCTCGTGGTGGCCCAGCCGTGCAATGCCAGGAACGACAGGATCCGCCACCGCCGAGGAGACAGCTCACGACCACCGGCCACCCATCGATGATCCTCCACTCCGCCGACGCCCCACCATGCCGGTGCCTCGTCGTTGCAGTGGCCCCCGAGGGAACTCCCGCACCCTCAAAACGGGCTTTGTGAGACGTTTTCCATGATCACTGTTCACCGAATCAGCCGAAGAGTTGACGACGGAAGCCGCAGAACCGGCATACCGCGCTCCGCCAAGATCGCCGGACCCCGGCTCCGATCCCATTCGGGAACCGCCCATCGAACCGATCCGGAACCACCGACAGCCGCAACCCCGGCCGCCCGACCATCCCGCGCCACAGCCACCGACCGGCGTCCCGGAGCACCCCGCCGCGTCCCACCGGCACCACCCCGGTCCACGGGCTCCCGAGCACCCACCGAGCCACCACCGCCCGCCAGCAGACGCGAAAAAGGCCCCGGCCCGGTGTGAACCACCAGGTCAGGGCCTTGCTCGTTGGTGCGCCGCCAGGGACTCGAACCCCGAACCCGCGGATTAAGAGTCCGCTGCTCTGCCAGTTGAGCTAGCGGCGCTCGTGGCAACGGAGAGAACATTAGCACCCCGCTGAACCGGGCTCCAATCCGGTTACCCGGGTCCCCCCTTCGGTCGAGCTTACCGGTCAAAACTCCCCAAATCCGTCAGCGCCTGTGAGATGGGTGCATGGGGCTAGGCGCTGATACGGCACGATGTCCGCCAGGTACGCGAGAACAGAGGTGGGGATGGCACGGTTCACGCGAGCCGGGGCGGTGGTGGGCGCTCTGACCCTGGCTGCGTCGTTGGCACTGACAGGGTGCGGCGACGAGCAGAAGAAGCCGGAATTCGTTGGTGGGATCGAGGCGAGCGCCCCGGCGAGCGCCGGCGCCGATCCGGGCACGGCCGAGCCGTCGACGCCCGCGGCGCCGAGCGGGCCGGCCCTGACGTTGAGCCCGGCCAACGGCACGAAGAACAAGCCTGTGAGCACGGAGATCAGCGCCAAGCTGCCGGACGGCGGCAAGGTGTCAGCGGTGACGCTGGCCGCCGCGGACGGCAAGACGGTGGAGGGCAAGCTGCGCACGGACGGCTCCGCGTGGGTGCCGAACGCTCCGCTGAAGTACGGCACCAGCTATACCGCCACGGTGACGGCGAGCGGGTCTGACGGCACTACCAGCCAGGGCACCAGCACCTTCACCACGATGGCCAAGCCGAAGTCGACGATCGGTTCGGGCCTGTATCTCTTCGACGACAAGAGCTACGGCGTGGCCATGCCGGTGGTGACCGAGTTCCACCCGGGCATCCCGAAGAAGGACCGGGCCGCGGTGCAGAAGCGGATGTTCGTCCGTACCGACCCGCCGCAGCCGGGGGCGTGGCACTGGGTCGACAACGGTACGCAGGCGTACTACCGCGCGCCGGAGTACTGGAAGCCGGGCACCACAATCACCGTGCGGATCGCGCTGGCCGGCGTGCCGCTGAGCAACGGCCGGTACGGCGACATCGACCGCAAGGCGACCGCCAAGATCGGTCGGTCGCTGGAGATGAAGGTCGACAACGCCACCAAGAAGATGACGGTGTACGAGAACGGCGCTCTTGTCCGCACCATCCCGGTGAGCCTGGGCAAGAAGAGCACCCCGTCGTCGAGCGGCACGATGGTGGTGATGGAGAAGAAGGAGTCAACGGTCTTCGACACCCGCAACGACCCGAACCCGGCGAACCGCTACGTCACCGACATCGACTTCGCCCAGCGGCTCACGTGGGGCGGCGAGTACATCCACGCCGCGCCCTGGTCGGAGCACGTGCAGGGACGGCAGAACGTCTCGCACGGCTGCGTGAACGTGTCGATGGCGAACGCCCGCTGGTTGTTCGAGAAGACGCGGATCGGTGACCCCATCACGGTGAAGGGCACCGAGCGCAAGCTGGCCGCCGGCAACGGCTGGACGGCGTGGAGCCTGAGTTGGTCGGACTTCGTCAAGGGCAGCGCCCTGCCGGTGCCGGAGGGTGGGTTCGGCCCCGCGCTCTGAGTGATCCGACGGTACGCGCCGGCCCCCGCCCGAGGCGGGGGTCGGCGCGTACCCTTGCAATGCCCTGGCGCGAAGGTGCCGGCGGCGGCCCTCCGTCCCGATACGGAGGCGAGTCAGGCTCACGAATCGCCGATAATAGCAAGATTCCGACATCATCATCGGCGTGTTCCGGTTTACCCTCGGCAACCGGGACCAGGTCTGACACGTCTGTAAGAGACGATGGGGCAGGGACCACGACTGTGAGGGAATCATGCGAGCTAGCCAGCACCAGCTGATCCGGCCCGGTGGGCGACGCCGCGTGTTCGCGGCGGGGCTTCTCGCCGCGGCGCTGGCCTTGACCTCCGCCTGCACCGACGGTGGCGGCGGCAAGCCGTCCTCCTGGCAGGGCGGCGGCGAGAGCACGGCGCCGAAGGCGGCGGCGACGATCAGCGAGCCAGCGACCGACGCGAAGGACGTGCCGGCGTCCACAGGCATCACCTTCACCACGAAGGACGCGGTGGAGACCGCCGTCGAGTTGAAGGACGCGGCCGGCAAGGCGGTCGAGGGCTCCCTGTCCTCGGACGGCAAGACCTGGCTGCCGGCCGGCGCCCTGGCGTACGGCACGAGCTACACGGCCACGGTGACGGCCACCGGCGACGACGGCAAGCCGGCCACCGCCACCAGCACCTTCACGACGATGACCAAGCCGAACAACCAGATCCGCGTGAGCAGCTTCCTCGGCGACAACCAGGTCGTTGGTGTCGGGATGCCGCTTATCGTGAAGTTCAGCCGGGGCATTCCGGAGGACTACCGCGACGACGTGCAGCGCCGGATGACGGTGACCTCGACGCCGGCCCAGGAGGGTATCTGGCACTGGGTCAGCCCCACCGAGGTCCGGTACCGGCCGAAGGAGTTCTGGAAGGCCGACAGCAAGGTCTCCTACCGGGTGCAGGCCGGTGGCCTGCCGATGGGTGACGGTTGGTACGGCCGCGCCGACCTCAGCGTGGACATCAAGATCGGCGCTTCGGTGATCATGACTGTCGACAACAAGACCAAGCGGATGACTGTGACCCGCAACGGCTCGACGGTCAAGACCATCCCGGTGAGCCTGGGCAAGAAGAGCACCCCCTCGTCCAGCGGCACGATGATCGTGATCGAGAAGCTGCGCAAGACGGTCTTCGACACGTTCGAGGAACTCGGCCCGGAGGACGGCTACCGCACGAAGATCGACTTTGCGCAGCGCCTCACCTGGGGTGGCGAGTTCATCCACGCGGCCCCCTGGTCCGAGGGCCAGCAGGGCAGCGTCAACGTGTCGCACGGCTGCGTTAACGTGTCGATGGCCAACGGCGAGTGGCTGTTCAAGAACACCCAGATCGGCGACCCGATCACGGTCAAGGGCACCGAGCGCAAGCTCCAGAACGGCAACGGCTGGACGGACTGGAACATGAGCTGGGACGAGTACGTCAAGGGCAGCGCCCTGCCGTACGAGCCGCCGGCCGACCCGGATGCCACCACGGCCCCGGACGGTGCCGGCACCCCGTCACCCACACCCACCGCCTGAGCCACCGCGACCACGGGCGCCGCCTCCGTGCAGGGGCGCCCGTCGCCGCACTTCCCCGACAACGACTCAGGCCCCCTCCGAGGAGGGGGCCTGAGCTGTGTCACTAGCTGGGTGACTGATGGGAATTGAACCCACGACAACCGGGACCACAACCCGGTGCTCTGCCAACTGAGCTACAGCCACCACGCCGCCACCACCCGGTCGATCGCCCCGGGCGGGGTGCGGACCAATAATAGCCATACCCACGCCAACCACGTCCACTGGGTTGCCCGCTCCACCTTGCGACAGGTGTTAGGAGGGGACCCTTCCTATGCACCAGCCGTTAATAAGGTGCCCTTCCTTCGCTGCGGGTCAGAGATCGGCGGCGATCGCCTTGGCGGTCTCGACATCCGGGCCGGGCAGCGGCACGAACAGGGTGCGTCGGTAGTACTCCAACTCCCGGATGCTCTCTCGGACGTCCGCGAGCGCCCGGTGCGCCAGGCCCTTCTGCGGCTGACCGAAGTACACCCGGGGGTACCAGCGGCGGCACAGTTCCTTGATCGACGAGACGTCGATCATGCGGTAGTGCAGGTGCGCGTCGAGGCGGGGCATGTCCCGGGCGATGAAGCCCCGATCGGTGGCGATCGAGTTGCCGCACAGGGGCGCGGTACGCGGGTCCTTGACGAAGCTTGTGACGTACTCCAGCACCAGGTCCTCTGCCTCGGCGAGGGTCACCGCCGAGCGGCGGACCTCCTCGGTGAGGCCGGACTTGGCGTGCATCGTCTGGACGATCTCCGGCATCCCCTCCAACGCGGCCTCGTCGGCGTGGATCACCACGTCGACACCGTCACCCAGCACGTTGAGGTCAGGATCGGTGACCAGTGCCGCAACCTCGATCAGTTTGTCCCTGCCGAGGTCCAAACCGGTCATCTCACAGTCGATCCAGACGAGGAGATCAGCCACCGGGACAGCCTACGCGCAGCCCACGCCCCGCGGCTGCGCGCTCTCGGCCGAGAGGACCGCTAGGGTTTCGGGGTGCCAGCAGAACCAGTCGCACCGCCCGCCGTCACCGAGGACGATCCCGGCGGCCGGGCGGTCCGTCGGTTGGTGGCGGTGGTGGCGCTGCTCGCCGTGCTGCCGGCGCTCTACCTGCCCGGCCTGGTCCACAACTTCTTCGACCTGAAGATCTACATGTCCGCGATGGACTGGTGGACGGCGGGTCACCCGCTCTACGACTACGTCCAGCCGGATCGGGTGCAGGGCGAGCTGTACTTCACGTATCCGCCGTTCAGCGCGCTGCTGCTCTGGCCGTTCGGCCTGCTGCGGCTCGGCGTCACCGTGACGATCTTCACGGCGCTCACGGTGCTGGCCGTGGTGGTGACCACCCGCTGGCTGGTCCTGCCGGTGATCGCCCGGCACGGCCTGCCACGGTCGTTCACACTGATCGTCGCCGTGCTGCTGGTGATGGCCGTGGAGAGCACCCGCGAGACGATCACCTTCGGGCAGATCAACATGCTGCTTGTCGTGCTGATCCTGGCCGACCTGCTGTTCGCCGTACCGCAGGCGAGGCGCTGGGCCGGGGTCGGGGTGGGGCTGGCGACGGCCCTCAAGCTCTTTCCCGGCATCTTCATCGTCTATCTGCTGGCCACCCGGCGGTGGCGGGCCGCAGCCGTGGCGAGCGCGATCGCCGCTGCGGCGACCCTGCTCGCGGCGGCGATCGCGCCGGGCGACTCGTGGCGGTTCTGGACGCGGGAGTTGTGGGACAACGACCGGGTGGGTCGCACCGACTACGTCGGCAACCAGTCGCTGTTCGGTCTGCTCAGCCGGTTCACCGCGCCGGAGAAGCCGGACCGGCTGCTGTGGCTGCTGCTGGTGGCAGTGGTGGCCGGCTACGGGCTGTGGCGGGCGGCCCGCGCCGCTCGCGCCGGTGACCTGTTGGCGGGCCTGACCCTGACCGGGTTGGTGGGCGCGCTGGTCAGCCCGATCACCTGGACCCACCACATCTTCTGGTTCGTGCCGGCGGTAATCCTGCTCCTGGACGCGGCGTTGAGCGCCGACCGACCGGACGAGATACGCCGGCGTGGGTGGTTGGCCGGGCTCGCGCTTGTCACCACCGCAGTCATCGTCTACGGCGTGGTGACGTTCCAGAAGTGGGGGACGGACCCGGTCCGTACCCACGACCCGGTGGACTTCGTCACGCAGAACACCTACGTGCTGCTGTGCCTGCTGCTGCTCGTGGCCCTGCCGGTGCGCGCGGTCCGCACGACCCGGCCCGTGGAAAAGTCGCACCAAATGGACAGGACTCCCCACTAGCCGCTATCGGCGCTAATCTGGTCACACCTACCTCAAGCGTCGCTCGGGTAGCACCGATCCCCCGGTGAAGGCGGCCCTCCGCGTCGGCAGCGCGGAGGGCCACTCGCCGTTCAGTCCACTGGCGCCGTTCAGTCCACTGGCGCCGGCCGGGCCGTCGGCTCCACGGTGGCCGGAGGCCAGGCCAGGCTCAACGTCACCTCCGGCGGGCGGGGCGACCCGGCGGGCGGATCCAGGTCGGCGAGGGTGGCAGGTCGGGCCGGTTGGGCGCCGATCGCCGACCGGGGTCGTCCACCCGCACCGGAGCCGACCGGGACGAGTTGCCGAACGCTCGGCAACGACGGGGCGACGTCGACCGGCCCGACAGCACCCAGGCCGCTCAGCGAGCTGACCCCGAGCCGGCCGGCGAGCACCGGCACCTGGTCCGGTTCGACCACGAAGACCACCTCGCGCGGACGCGGTGGACGCAGCAGGAGCAGCACCGCGCCCACCACCAGCAGCACCCCCGCCGCCAGCAGACCCCAGGTGGCCGGGCCGACCCATCCCGCCCGCAGTTCGGCGCGCAGGTCCAGGGTCAGGTCCGCCCCGCCGTCCGGGCGCATCACCACGAGACTCATCGGCTCGCCGGTCAGGTCGGCGGCGCTCCACTGCAGCGAGCCGATGCCCTCACGCGCCCAGAACGTGTGCCCCAGCGGCGCAACCGCAGCCGCCCCGGCGACTGCCGAGCCGGCCGGGTCCGTGCGGACCGGCAGCGGGCCCCGGGCCAGCGCCACCCGGCGCACCGAGGCGTACGGCACGGGCTCCAGCCATCGGCGTACCTCGGCGGTGGGCGCCAGGCCCACGAAGGCCGGGCCGTCGGACGTACGGGCGTCGAGCCGGATCTGGGTCTGCGCGCCGCGCGTGAACGGTGCCTCCTGCCGCAGCAGGCGTTCGAGGTCGGTCACCACGACCGCGTGGCCGGGCGTACGGACCGTCTCGAACGAAGCGGTGAAGGCACCGCCGGGGTCGGCGTGCCGGGTCACCAGCCAGAGCCCACCACCGACGAAGAGCGCCGGAATCCCCACGACCAACAGCAGCACTCCGGCGATCCCCCGCACGAAACGCATTCGCACCGTCCCCCTCCGTAGCCAGATACCCGGCAGACCTTACCGACGTAAGCGGCCTGATCAGGGGATATCCACGGCACGGTTGGTGCCGGTCCGGCGAGAAGCGCGCTGGCCCGCCGGAAACGAACTCCGGCGGGCCAGCGGGTGAGCGACGGGTCAGGACTTGGCGGCCGGCTCCCGGCGGGTCCGGGCGAACGCGAGGCCGCCCAGCACCAGGCCGGCCAGGCCGGCGACGAGACCGGCGACGCCGAGGCCGATCGCGGCGCCCTCGCCCTCGTCGTCGTCATCGTCGGACGCGACGGCCGACGCGGCGGGTGCGGCCGACGCCGACGCCGACGGTGCCGACGCCGGGGTGAGGGTGAGCACCGGCGCCGGGTGATCCGGCTCCTCGCCGCCCGCCGCCGGCTCGTCGATCCAGCGCGAGATGTTGCCGTCCGAGTACGTCTGGAGGGTCTTGAAGACCATCGACTCGACCTGCGGCAGTGGCCCCATCGAGACGGGGAACTCCTGGAACTGGCCCGGCTTGATCCCCGCGTCGCCGGTGGCCGTCCAGGTCAGCTTGGACACCGCCTCCGTGATCGGGCTGCCGTGCACCTCGATCGGCGGGTCCACCTTGCGCTTCTCCACGGCCACCGTCCAGCCGGGCACCGGCATTGTCGACACCGAGCCGACCGGCGCGTTCTCCGGCAGCACCACCTCCAGCTTGACTGTCGACGCGGTGTCGCTCTCGTTGGGCACCCGGAACGCCACACGGGCGTAGCCGCCCTGGGTCGCCTCCTTCGGGTTCACCGTGACGTGGGCCGACGCCGGCCCGGCGAAGCCGAGCACGGCGGTGGCGACGGCGGCGAACGCCAGGACGGCAGCGGCGGATGCGGTACGCCGGAGACGGGTCATGGGCTTGGTGAACCTCTCTAACGGATGGGCACGGTGGCGGTCACCGTGGCCTGGTCGATGTCGGACGTACGGACGGTGATCTTCAGTTGCCACTCGCCGGCGGCCGGCATGCTGATGTCGCCATAGGCGTGGTTGTCCGTCAGCGGCAGCAGCGGGACCTCGATCGGCTCGATCCCGGCCGAGGGCAGCGCGGCGGTCGCCCGCCACTCCGCGACCTTCTGCGGCTGGTTGTCCTTGGTGTACGCGTACAGGTGCATCGAGTTGTTGCCCCGCTCGGCCGGGTCCAGCTCGACCTGGAGGGTGAACAGCGAGCTGGACAGCGTGGCGGTGAAGAGCCCGGCCTGGGTGCCGGACGGCTCGGACACGGCGGTCCGGGCGGGCGTGGTCTGCACGAGGGTCGCCGACAGGCCCAGCACCACGACGGTGACCGCCAACTCCACAAGGACCGCGCGGCGCACCGGCACCGGCTGCTGCGCCGCGGTGCGCCGCCGCACCAACTGCCGGGAGTACGCGGCAACGGCGATCACCACAGCGAACAGCCCGATCTTGGCGAGCAGCAGCCGCCCGTACGTGGTGGAGAACAGGGCGTCCAGGTTGCCCACCTCGATCAGCGCCTGGACGATGCCGCCCAGCAGCAGGGCCGAGACGGCGAGGGCTGCCCAGCGCGACCAGATCGGCAGGATCGCACCCAACTCCCGCTCGTCGGCCTGCCGCAGCAGGAAGACGGCGAGCATCAGCAGGCCACCCAGCCAGACCGACATGCTGCCCAGGTGCACCGCGTCGACCACCACGGAGACCGCCGGCGCCGGGGAGGCCGCCGGGTGCCCGGCCAGCGGCCAGGTCAGCAGGGCGGCGCCACCGAGCACCGCCAGGATGATCGCGTCGGTCCGGCCGACCGGCCCGCTCAGCAGCGGCCGCAGCAGGAACGCCGCCGCCGCCAGCAGACCGAGCCGCACCAGGTGGGCGGCGCCGAAGGTGCTGCCGAACACGCTGCCGAACCCCTCGCCGGTCACCTCGAACAGGCCGCCACCTGCGGTGTAGGGCACCTGCAACCACAGGTCGGCGAGGGTGGCGACGGCGATCAGACCGAGACCGGTCCAGGCCAGCCGGGTCGGCCCCCGCCGGGACAGCCGGCGCGGCCACAGCGCGGCGAGCACCAGTACCGGCCCGACCAGCAGCACCAGACCGGCGTAGCCGAGGAAACGGGCCACCTTCACGGCGTTGCCCACCACCGGGTCGGCGCGACTGTCGACCCCGGAGTCGACAGGCGCCGCCGACGGCGCGCCCACCGAGTAGGTGAAGGCACCGGAGACCGGGTGGCTGTCGGCGGAGATCACCCGGAAACTCACCAGGTAGGTGCCACGCTCACCGGCCGGATCCACCGGGATCGTCACCACCCCGCCGTCGAAGGACGGCTCACCCCTGTCGGCCCGGGAGCCGTCCGGCGCGATGACCCGGATCTTGCCGGGAACCTTGCGGACCGACTCGCTGAACGTGAGCACCACCTCGGCCGGCCCACTCGGCACCACCGAAGAGGCGGCCGGGCTGGTGCGGGACAGCACCGCGTGGGCGCTGGCCGGGGTGGCTGGCGCAATCAACAGGGCGACGGCAGTGACCAGGAGGCCGGCGGCGACGGCCAGCCGAGCGATCCAGCGGCGAGGGGCGACAGTCATGCCGGCCATGGTCGCCGACGGACCGGGGTGTCGGCGACCCGAGTCGGGCAGGCGGCTCAATTGCGCTCAGCCGCCAGCGCCGCGCGTACGGCATCGCGTGTCATGCGCAGGTAGTCGGCGCCAGTCGGGAAAAAGTTCCCGACGTGGTGCAGACCATCCACGGGTCGAAGGACCCTAACGGCACGCCGGGCGCCGCGTAACCTGGTTTTTCGTGATCCCCGTCCCGCGTGACTTCGGTGTCGGTCCGGCCGGTGACCCCGCCCGGGACGAGGCCACCGAGTGGGCGCTGACCGCCCGCGACGGCGACCCGGCCGCTCAGGCCGCGTTCGTCCGGCTGACCCAGGCCGAGGTCTGGCGGTTCGCCGCCGCACTGGTGAGCCCGGACACCGCCGACGACCTCACCCAGGAGACGTACCTGCGGGCGTTCCGTGCCCTGCCGGCGTTCGAGGGTCGCTCCAGCGCCCGCACCTGGCTGCTCGGCATCGCCCGGCGGGCCTGCGCCGACCACCTCCGCACGGTGATCCGTCGCCGCCGCCTCGACGAGCGGCTGGCCGTCAACGCGCACACCGACCAACCGCATCCGGACCCGGCCGGGCAACTCGGCGCCACCGACCTCGTGCGCCGGTTGAGCCCCGAGCGACGCGCGGCGTTCGTGCTCACCCAACTGCACGGCCTGTCGTACGCCGAGGCCGCCGCCGTCGAAGGGGTGCCGGTGGGCACCATCCGCTCCCGGGTCGCCCGGGCCCGTGACGAACTCGTCCAGGCGGTCGGCGACGCCCTCACCGGCTGAGCCCGGAACTTCCGGCGGAGACGGGACGACAAATGACAGTGACAGCACCCCCCACCCGGGCCGGCCGTTGGGCGCTCGTGCGGCAGTGGCTCGGCATCGCGGCCCGGCTCGGCCTCGCCGCCGTCTGGTTGGTCGCCGGCGCGTCGAAGGTCGGCGACCTGGCCGCCTCCGGCCGGGCCGTGAACGCCTACCAGGTGATGCCGTACGACGTGGCGACCGTGATCGGCGCCGCACTGCCCTTCGTCGAGCTGGCCCTGGGCGTGCTGCTGCTGCTCGGGCTGGCCACCCGGCTCAGTGCGGCTGTCTCCGCGGCCCTGCTTGTGGTCTTCATCGTGGGCATCGCCTCGGCGTGGACGCGGGGCCTGGCCATCGACTGCGGCTGCTTCGGCAGCGGTGGGCAGCTCGCCGAGGGACAGGCACCCAGTTACCTCCCGGAGATCCTGCGGGACCTGGGATTCTTGGTTATGGCCGGATTTTTGCTGATCTGGCCGCGTACGCCCGTCTCGGTGGACGGGTGGCTGTCCGCCGAACCGGACGTGGAGGACGAAGATGAGTAGTCGCAAAGGACAGCGGGACGCGGCCCGGGTCGTCCGCCAACAACTGGCCCGCGAACGACGCCGCCGCCGCACCATCTGGATCTCCGCCGCCGCCGTCGCCGTGCTGGTGATCGCCGGCCTGATCGGATGGGCCGCCCTGTCCAGCCAACAGTCGGACGACTTCACCACACCGCCCGGCGCCAACGCCGACGGCACCGGCATCGTCACCGGCGGCGGACCGGTCACCGTCGACGTCTACGAGGACTTCCTCTGCCCGGCCTGCAACCAGTTCGAACAGACCAGCGGGTCGACCCTTGAGCAACTGGCCGCCGAGAACAAGGCGAAAATCGTCTACCACCCCGTCGCGTACCTCAACCGCTTCTCCACCACCGCGTACTCCACCCGCTCGTCGGCCGCCTCCGGCTGCGCCGCCGCCGGCGGCAGATTCCACGAGTACGCCAAGGCGCTCTTCGCCAAGCAGCCACCGGAGGGCAGTGCCGGGCTCAGCGACGACGAGTTGATCGACATCGGCGCCGGCGTGGGCCTCGACCGGGCCTCGTTCGGCAGTTGCGTCAAGGACGGGACGTACAAGACGTGGACCGAGCACGTCACCGAGGAGGCCAGCCGCGACAACATCACCAGCACGCCGACCATCCTGGTCAACGGTCAGCCGCTCGCCGACCGTAGCCCGCAGGGCCTCACCGCAGCCGTGGCGGCGGCCGGCAAGTGATCCGTACCCTGCTGGCCCGAGCCGGCCTGGTCGCCACCGCCGCCTGCGCGGCGACCCTGCTCACCGCGGCGCCCGCCGCGGCGCACGGCGCGGACGCCCCGGACGGCACCGACTACCGCACACGCGTCACAGGCGTCACGCCCGCCCGGCCCGGTCTGGAGGTACGGGTGATCGAGGCGGGCGCCCGACTGGAGTTGACAAACCACACCGGCCGCCCGATCGAGGTGATCGGCTACTCCGGCGAGCCGTACCTGCGGGTCGGCCCGGACGGCGTCTACGAGAACAGCCGCTCCCCCGCCACATACCTCAACCGCACCCTCGCCGGGGACACCACCCTTCCCGCCGACGCCGACCCGGCAGCCCCGCCCTCCTGGCGACGCGTCGACGACGGCACCACAGTGCGCTGGCACGACCAGCGGGCGCTCTGGCAGGAGTCGTCACCCCCGGCAGCCGTACGCGCCGCGCCCGACCGCGAACACCGCGTCCGGGACTGGACGATCCCGCTACGCGACGGCGCCGACCCCGCGACGATCGGCGGCACGCTGGACTGGGTGCCACCGCCGGACGCGTACACCTGGTGGGCGGTGACAATCGTGGGGGCGCTCGCGGTGGGGGCGCTCGGCCTGCTCGCCGCCGCCGCGCCCGCCGGCGCCCGAGGACTTGCCGCGCTGGGCGGGCTGCTGATCGTCGGCGGCGCGGTCGCCGTGGTGTACCCGGTAGGGCGGGAACTGGACGCCGGCGCCCAGGGCGTGGGCGGGGTCCTCGTCGGGCTGCTGGGCGGGCAGCTCTGGTCACTGCTCACCGGCCTCGGCGCGCTCGCCGCCGGAGCGTACGCGCTGACCCGCCGCCCAGCCGCCGACTTCGCGGTGGCGCTGGCCGGCGCCTGCCTTGCCCTCTTCGCCGGGGTGACGAACGCGGCCGTGTTCGCCCGATCCATCGCCCCGGTCCCCTGGCCCGCCGAGATCGCCCGAATCATGATCGCCGTGGCTCTGATAACCGGCGCCGGAGCAACCGCCGCCGGCGTCCTACGCCTACACGCCGCCTCCAGAACCTCAGCCCGAACCCGAACCCGGACCTGACCCCACCCGCACGCCCGCGCCCATCCCGCACGCCCGCGCCCCGCGGTCACCCCGCGCGCCGCGCGCCGCGCGCCGCGCGCCGCGCGCCGCGCGCCGCGCGCCGCGCGCCGCGTGATCTTGCCCGCGCTCCGGCCCCGCGCGCGCTCCGGCCCATACTCCTCCCGCGATCTTGCACTTTCTGCCCCCGCATTTAGCGCGAAAGCCGCATAAGGGCGACCGAAAGTGCAAGATCGCGGGAGGGCGGGCGGGGAGGGTCGGGAGGGCTGCGGGAGGGAGGGTTGGGGCGCGCGGGGCAGGGTGGGGTTAGGGGCGTGGGTGGGGGGTTGGGGTGAAGCCGTGGGGGAGTTCCAGGCGGTGGCGGGCCAGCAGGGCCTGGTCGCTCAGCAGGGCCGGGGTCGGGGCGTCGGCGACGATCCGGCCGCCGTCCAGGATCACTGAGCGTTCGCACAACTCCGCCGCGTAGGGCAGGTCGTGGGTGACCATCAGCAGGGTCACCGGCAGGCCGCGCAGGATCTCGGCCAGCTCGCGTCGGGCGGCCGGGTCCAGGTTCGACGACGGCTCGTCAAGCACCAGGATCTCCGGGTGCATGGCGAGCACTGTCGCCACCGCCACCCGGCGGCGCTGCCCGAAGGACAGGTGCTGCGGCGCCCGGTCCCGGTGCTCGCTCATCCCGACGGCGGCGAGCGCCTCGTCCACCCGGGCGGCCAGCTCTGCCCCGCGCAGGCCCAGATTGGCCGGCCCGAACGCCACATCCTCGGCCACCGTTGGCAGGAAGAGCTGGTCATCCGGGTCCTGGAAGACGATGCCCACCCGGCGGCGCACCTCGGACAGGGTCGCCCGGTCCGGTGTGACTGTCAGCCCGCCGACGCTCACGCTGCCCTGCGTAGGGGTGAGGATGCCGTTGAGGTGCAGCACCAGCGTGGTCTTGCCGGCGCCGTTGGGCCCCAACAACGCCACCCGGTCGCCGCGCGGCACCGTCAGGTCCACCCCGTGCAGGGCCACGTGCCCATCGGGGTACGCGTACCGAACGCCACGAACGTCAAGCGAGACAGCGGTAGGCACAGCTCCGATCATGTCAGCACGACGGCGGCGGCGGCGATGGAGGCCGCCACCACCGGCACGGTCGCCGCGACCAGCCACTGGCCTGCGGTCGCCGCGCCGTCGCCCTGCCACACGGCAGGCATCCGCCCGGTGTAGCCCCGGGACAGCATCGCCAGGTAGACCCGCTCGCCGCGTTCGAACGCCCGCAGGAACAGCGCACCGATCCCGGCGGCGAAGCCGCGCAGCTGCCACAGGAAGCGCGGGTCGTCACCCCGCGAGACACGGGCCACGCGCATCCGCCGCGCCTCGCCGACAAGCACGTCCAGGTACCGCAGCATGAACGTGGCGATCTGGGTGAACACCTGCGGGCAGTGCAGCCGGTCCAATCCGACGATCAGGTCACGGGTGGTGGTGGTCGCGGCGAGCAGCAGCGAAACGAGGACACCGAGCGTGCCCTTGGCCAGGATGTTCCACGCCCCGTACAGCCCGTCCTCGGACAGCCGCAGCCCCAGCACCTCGACCCGCTCACCGGCGCCGAGGAACGGCAGCGCCACGGCGAACAGCACGAACGGCACCTCGATCAACGCCCGGGTCAGCAGCCAGCGCGGCCCCACCCGGGCCAGCGCGGCCACCGCCACCACCAGCACGGCGTACGCGCCGAACGCCCAGAACGCCTCGCGCGGGGTGGCCACCACGGCGACCGTGAAGACCACCATCGCCACGATCTTGACCTCGGGCGGGAGCCGGTGCACTGGCGAGTCCGACTCGCGGTACAACACGTGCCCGTGACCGGCGCCCATCCGCGTACCCCCTGATCAGCCGGCGGTGCCGACGTGGCGTCGGTCGTCGGCGGACCCGGCGTCGCCCTCGGCGGGCGTCGTCGCGTCGCCGTCGGCCGGCGTGGTGCCCCGGCGGCGCAGCAACCAGAAGCCGCCGGCGCCGATCGCAAAGGTCACCAGCACCCCGAGCACCCCGGACAGGCCCGTCGAGACGAAGCTGTTCTCCACACCCCGGACGCCGTAGTCGGCGAGCGGGCTGTCGCCCAACTCGTGCTCCCGGGCCTGCTGCGCGGGGCAACTGCCGCCGACGATGTTGTCGTCGGCGTCGACGGTGCAGCCCTTGAGCAGGGAGGAGTCCAACCCGTCCGGGTGGGACGAGGCGTAGTTGCTCACGACACCGGCGAGCAGCAGCGCGACAAGCAGGCCGCCGGCCAGAAAGACCCAGGAACGGTTCTTCATCGGACACTTCCGGCGACCGGGACGGTGGGGGCGGCGGGGGTGCGCAGCGAACGCAGCGCGTACACCAGGTCGGGGCGCACCTTCGCCACGGTGAGAACGGTGGTCGCGGTGATCAGGCCCTCGCCGATGCCGATCAGCACGTGGGCGCCGGCCATCGTGCCGGCCAGGCCGGCGAGGTTGCCGCCGAGGTCGGTGGTGCCACCCAGCCAGTACTGCAGGACGAAGCCCTGCGACGCGACGACCACGCTGACAAGCGCCGCGACGAACGCGGTCACGGCCAGGCCGGCCCGCGTGCGCGGCAGCACCCGCAACAGAACCGAGATCAGCAGGTACGCCGCGGCCGTGCCGAGCAGCGCCATGTTGGTGATGTTGAGGCCGAGCATCGCCACGCCACCGTCACCGAAGATCAACGCCTGCACGACGAGCACCACCGCCACGCAGAGCGCGCCGACCCACGGCCCGACGAGCATCGCGGCGAGCGCGCCGCCGAGCAGGTGACCACTCACGCCGGCCGTGAAGATCGGAAAGTTGAGCATCTGTACGGCGAAGATGAACGCCGCCACCAGGCCGGCCATCGGGGCGAGCCGGTCGTCCAGATCCCGCCGCCCGCGCAGGACGCAGACGGTGAGCGCGGCGAGCGCCAGTGCCGCGAAGACCGCCGCCACGGGACCATTGATGATCCCGTTCGAGATGTGCATCGCAAGCGTTTCCACGCGACCTCCCACGCGTCAGCGGACCCCGTCCCGGGCCGGCGGGGTCAGCCTATTTCCTGGGAGTTGTTGTTGCCAGAGTCTTGCAACAACGCATGCTGTTGTTCACCTCTCGTTGCCGCGCGGCGGTGGCGGCGACGATCAGCTCCCCGGCGGTAGGGTCGGGCCATGACCGCGCCCGACCGCCTCTCCCCCGGTGACCCCGCACCCGAATTCACCCTCCCCACCGACACCGGCGACCAGCTCTCCCTGGCCGACCTGCGCGGCCGCAAGGTGGTCCTGTACGCCTACCCGGCGGCGATGACCCCCGGCTGCACCAAGCAGGCCTGCGACTTCCGCGACTCGCTCGCCTCGCTCCAGGCCGCCGGCTACGAGGTGGTGGGCATCTCCCCGGACAAGCCGGCGAAGCTGGCGAAGTTCCGCGAGCGCGACGCCATCACCTTCCCGCTGGTGTCGGACGAGGACAAGGCCGTCCTCATCGCCTACGGCGCGTACGGCGAGAAGCAGCTCTACGGCAAGACCGTGACCGGCGTGATCCGCTCGACCTTCATCATCGACGCCGACGGCAAGATCGAACGCGCGCTCTACAACGTCAAGGCCACCGGGCACGTCGCCAAGCTCCGCCGCGACCTCGGCCTGGACTGACCTGTCACACCGGATCGCTACCGTGCGTCAGTGGTCCGATACAAGTACACGCCTGAGGCGCTCGCCGAGGCAGCCGCCGCCGCGCGCAACATCACCGAGGTGATGCGGCTGCTCGGCGTACGCGTCAGCGGCGGCTCGCACGCGCACATCAGCCGCCAGCTCAAACGCTTCGGCATCGACACGTCGCACTTCACGGGCCAGGCGCACAACCGGGGCGTGCGATGGCGTCGAATGTCCCCTGCGGAACTGCTGGTGGTGCTACCTGAGGGCTCCCGCCGGATCCCTGGCTTCCGACTCAAGCGCGCCCTGGCGACAATCGGTCTCCCCGAGAACTGCGAGGTGTGCGGTACCGGTTCGACGTGGCAAGGGGGCAAGCTGACGCTGCACGTCGACCACATCAACGGCGATTTCCTCGACAACAGGCCACGCAATCTCCGACTACTGTGCCCCAACTGTCACAGCCAGACATCTACGTATGCCGGCCAGAGACGGCCTGCCCTCGTCGAGCCCGCGGTGGTCTACGATCCTGATGCGGTTACTCCGACCGGCTTCCGCATCGGCAGGCGCTTGCCCGCGCGGCAAGAATGGCCGTGGACCCTGGTGGAGTACCGCGCGAAGGGGCCGTAGCCCAACGGCAGGAGGCATGCGGTTTAGGTCCGCACCAGTGCGGGTTCGAATCCCGTCGGCCCCACCTCATCGCGGCCTGACCAGGCTGCGCGGCTCGACAGGCGTCAGCTGTCGGCCGGGTCACAACCCTGAGCCGATCGGGTGCTTGACCAGCCAGGATTGGCGCCGTGAGTCTGCGTTTCGTCCTCGACCCCGACCTGACCCCGCAGTTGCGCGCCGAGATCGTCGCCCTCTGGGTGGACGTCAGCAACGCCGGTGGGGCCGTCGGTTTCGTACCCCCGGTCACCGCCACCGACGTCCGCACGATCGCCGATCCGACCTTCGCCGGCATCGCCGACGGGCCGGACCGGCTGCTGGTCGGGTACGACGGTGACCGGGTGGTGGCGGTGCTGGTCTTCAGCGACAACCGGTTCCCACTCAAGGCGCACTGGTGTGTGCTGAAGCGGGTGATGGTCCATCCGGACACCCAGGGCACGGGCTACGGATCGGCGCTGATGCGCGAGGCCGCCCGGCTGGGTCGGGAGTTGGGTCACGAGGCGCTGCACCTGACGGTGCGGGACGGGCTGGGGCTGGACGGGTTCTACCGCCGCCTGGGCTACCGCGAGATCGGCCGGCTGCCGGGCGCGCTGCGGGTGGCAGCCGGTGACGACCGGGACGAGATCCTCATGTGGCTCGACCTGACGTCGGCCAACTGACCGCTCAGCCACACCAGCGGGCGGTGGCCCTCGTCGGGCGGGTGGACGGCGTCTCGGCGGGCGGCGTGACCGACGCGTCCGCCTGCGCCACCTCGGCCGGGCGGCGGGCGGGTGTCGGCGTACCGGCGGGTCGGGTGGGGGCCGGGCGGGCCGACGTGGGCGGACGCGTGCTCGCGCGAGCGGTGCCGGGCTCGTACATCCGCACGACGCTTGTCTGCACCTGGCCGGGCGTCATGCGGATGCCGGACACGGTGACCTGGTGGCCGTACACGTCGCTGACCCGCACGCTGAACGGGCCGGGACCGGCACCGGAGGCCAGCAGCCAGTAGTTGTAGTCCTGCCGGGCGGTCGCCCGCCACGGGCCGGTCGTGCCCTGGCGCACCTCGACGGCGCGCAGGGGGTTGCCGTGGTTGCCGACGCGGACGGCGAACCAGAACCGCGACGCGCCCTCCTTGATGCGGAAGGTGAGCGGGCCGGGCAGCGGCGGGTTGACCACGGCACGGTAGGTGACCGGGACGATGCCCTGGACCGGGTCGGCGATCCGGGTGAACGCCTCCCGGGACAGGTCGAGGTGGCCGGGCTCGCACTCCGGGCACTGATCCATGATCAGGACGCGGACGGCGCCCTTCGGGCCTGTGACGTCGAGGAAACCGCCGCAGGCGGCACCTGCGGCGTACTCGGTCGGGCCGAGCGCGACGTAGAGCCGGTTGGCCGGGGCTGCCGGGTTCGAGCAGTTGCCGCCGCCGCCGTTGGAGTCGTAGAAGGTGGCCTTGCCGCTGTGCGTGGCGGTGCCGGTGGGCGGTGCGGCGGCGAGGGTCCGGCCGGCCGCGCAGGCCGGGGTGGAGCCGGAGCGCAGGGCCAGGGTGAGTCCGAGCGCCGCCGCGAGGACTGTGACGCCTGTGGCGACCAGCCAGGGCAGCGGGCCGGGCGCGGACGCGGGCCGGTTGTCCGAAGCAGCGTCCAGGTCGAGTTCGATGTCGACGTCGGTGCTGTCGACACCGCCGGGAGTGCTTCCGTCCGTCACGTCGGCGATGCTGCCGGACCCGTTGACGGCCGGACAAGCCCGCTAAGGCAAAGCTAAGACAGCATCGACGGACGGTGACCGGCGCGTTCCCGCAGCAGACCGGCGGTAAGCGTGGTGAGGCTCTGCAACTCGCCCGCCAGCCCTGGTCGGGCGCGCAGCACGTCCTCCAGGCGGGCCCGCCACAGTCCTGTCTCGACCGACGCGCGGGCGCCGTCGGGGTCGTGCCGGAGTTGGTCCCGGGTCCGGTCGAGCGACTCCTGGCAGGTCGGCCCGAGCAGGTCGCCCACCTGGACGCTGAGCCAGTCGAACAGGTCGTCGTCGTGTGTCGCGCCGACGAGCACCCGGGCCGCGTCCCATGCCACCCGGGGCTGATGCAGGGCCACCATGGCGTCACCTCCAGATTCGACAATCATCGATCGGGGTCGCGAGCGGGGCAAGGCCTGGCAGGTCAGGGTTCGATGACGATGGGATCGTCGACGTGCAGGGGGCCGCTGTCGACAGGCACCAGGTGCAGTCCGAAGAGCAGCTTCTGCCGGACGGTGCGGTAGCGGGCGAGTGTCCGCAGGGGTTCTTTCGCGCGTACCCCGGTCTCCTGGTCGGTGGTGGTGACCACGCACCTGTCGCACGGCCCGGCGGCGCGCAACCGCAGGTCGCCGATACGCAGTGACCGGCCGACCCAGTCGTCCTCGGCCCAGGCCGGCGCCCCGTCGACGACCAGGTTGGGCCGGAACCGGGCCATCGGCACGGCTGGCTCGCCGGCCTCGGCGAGCCAGCCGTTGAGGGCGTGCAGGGAGGCGGCGTTGGCAAGTAGCAGCGGGTAGGCGTCGGCGAAGCTGACCTGGTCGCCGGTGTCGTGGTCGCGCTCGTCGGCGGCCAGGTGCCGGGCCGGCCGGGCCAGCCAGACGAGCCGCACGGGCCGGCCGAGCAGCGCGCCAAGCCAGGCGTCGGCTGCCGGGCCGGCCTGCAGCGCGGGCACCGGGATCTTCCGGCTGCGGAAGGTTCGCACCGGGACCGGGTCGCCGCCGGCCGGCTCGGGCACGTCGAGGTCGGGCTGCCCGTCGGCGCGCAGGGTCAGGCCGCCCGGGTGCACTGTGGCGCGCAGACCGACCAGGCGGGTGGTCTCCCGTTGGGTGACGCCGACGCCGTCGGCGTCCACCACCATCCACCGCCGATCGCCGGCCAGGCCCCACGGCTGCACGAACGCGCCGTCGTGGTCGAGGCGGTGACAGCCCTTGACGGGGTACGTGTGGATCGAGCTCAGCCGCACCCGGCTACCATGCCACGCCGATTCCGTCGCCGGGGTACCAGTGGTTGGCGGGGCTCTCCCGGTAGGCGAGGAACCGTCGCCCGCTGCGTTCGGCGTGCTCGGCGAGCACGTTGGTGCTTGTGACGTTGTCGGTGAGCAGGATCGCGCCGGGGGCGAGTTTCGGTTCGATCGCGTCGAACTCGCGCTTCTCGTGGGCGCGGCTGTGGTCGCTGTCGTGCAGGAACAGGTCGACAGGGCGGTCCAGCGCGCCGATCGACGCGATCGAGTCGCCGATGACCAGGTCGACGACCTCGGACCAGGGTTCGCTGCGGGCCAGGTAGCCGGCCTCGGGGTTGATGTCCAGCGAGGTGACCCGACCCGGGTGGCCCTCCTGCGCGTTGCGCAGCAGGGCGGCGGCCAGCACGCAGGTGCCGAGTCCCTTGTCGACGCCTGTCTCGACGATGTGCGTGGGACGGGTGGCGCGGACGATCGCGTACCAGCCGATCCGGCGGGCGTAGCGGACGTGCCGGTCGGCGAGCCCGCGCCGGGCGGCGCCCGCGGTGGCCCGCTCGATGTGTTGGCGCAGCGCCTGGTCGGACTCGATCTCGTCGAGCCACCCCCGGACCTGACTGACCGGTCGGTCACAGACCACGCTGACGAACCACGCCAGGTGGTTGCGGCTGAGCTTGGTCAACTCGTACGTGTAGTTGTGGTGTTCACGGGAGGTGACCAGCCACCGGGCCGAGACGCGCAGCACCTTGGCGTCATGGCGGGCGACCCGGACGAGCCGCTTGGGAAACGCGGCGACCGGGGCCAGGGGCGTGCGGGCGATGGCCCGTCGGAGCTTCGTTGCGTCCACGGCTGCGTTCATACCAGGTCCAGGCGAACGATGGCGGGGAATGTCATCGATAGATTTCTACGATCATCGCACCAATGGTGGGCGCTCCTGGCTGGACGAGGGTACGCGGGGCGAAAGCTGAATCAGTAGCATCGCCGATATGCCGCGCGCAGACCAGACCGCAGAACTCAACCTCTCGACGAACCCGGAGCCGGCCGTCGGCCGTGGGCAATCAGGCGGCGGCGAGCAGGGCCCTTCCCGGTCGCCTCGGCCCCGCCGCAGGTGGAAGCGGATCGCCCTGATCACCTTCGTGGTCCTGGCGGTGCTCGCTGGCGGCGGCGCTGTCGCGAGTGGCCTGTACGTCCGCTCCATCACGTCCGACATCGAACGGGTCGACGCCTTCGACGGCGTTCCCGAGGACACGCGCCCGCAGCCGGTGGCGGCCGGCGCCATGAACATCATGATCCTGGGCAGCGACTCTCGCGACACCGAGAACACCTCGGGCTCCCGGTCGGACACCATCATCCTGGCCCACCTCCCGAAGGACCGGGCGAGCGCTCAGCTGATCTCCATCCCCCGCGACAGCTGGGTGCACGTGCCCCGGTCGAAGGAGGGCCGCGGCGGCACCGACGCCAAAATCAACGCCGCGTACGCGTGGGGCGGCATCCCCCTGATGGTCCAGACGGTGGAGGAGTTCACGAACGTCCGCATTGACCACGTCGCGATTGTCGACTTCGCGGGCTTCAAGGAGATCGTCGACGCGCTGGGCGGGGTGGAGATCGACGTCGAGCAGAGCTTCACCTCGACCCACTCGCTCAACCCCGATGGTCGCCGCGAGTTCACCAAGGGGCGGCAGACGATGGACGGGGCCGCCGCTCTGGACTACGCCCGCGAGCGTTACGCCTTCGCCAACGGCGACTTCACCCGCATCAAGCACCAGCAGCAGGTCATCAAGGCCATTCTAGACAAGGCGGCGTCCGGCGGCACGCTCAGCAATCCCGCCAAGCTGAACTCGTTCGTAAAGGCCACCGCCAATTCGGTGGCGGTCGACCGCTCACTGTCCCTGGTGGACCTGGCGATGGAGCTTCGTCATCTCCGGGGCGGCAACCTCGGGTTCTACACCTGCCCCACCAAGGGGACCGGTCGAGTCGGCACGGAAAGCGTCGTGCTCGTGGACAAGGGCAAGGCACAGCGCGTATTCGACGCGGTCCGTCGCGATTCGGTCGCCGACATTGCGTCGGCCGCAAAGTAGGAGACAGGATTGCCGTGCCGGCTCTGGTGGTGCAACTGACGCGGCCGTAACCTGCGATCGCCCCCTGGTTGTCAATTGCGCCGGAGGGTTCACGGGGAGGATCGCTGTGTCAGGCCAACCAGTCATGGGTTATCCGCGTACGAAACGGACGGAGGTCGGCGCGGCAGCGCCGTCGGCGATGGCACAGCACGACGCGGACGGCGACGAGATGACAGCCGCGGCGATCCCCGAGCCGAGGAGGACGCCGACGGCAGTCCGCGCCGGCATGGACACGACAACCGTTCTGCCGTACGCCGGCTCGCGGGCCTCGAAGCGTACGCGTCAACTCCGCGCCTGGATGCTCACGGCACCCATCGACGTCGTCGGGCTGCTCGTGCCGCTGTTGATCAGCCAGAACTACTGGCGTGGGACGCTCGCCAACGCGGTGCTCACGGTGGCCATCTTCGCGAGCGGAGGGCTCTACCGTGCCCGCCGGCACGTCGGCATCCTGGACGAACTGCCAAGCATCTGCGGGCGGTTGCTGGCGTCCGCAGCGGTGGTCGCCATCATCGCGGCGGAGCGCCACGAATCGGTGCACTACGTGGGCGGGTTTATGCGCGGTGTCGCGCTCTCCGCCGGCCTGGTGATCGTCGGCCGGGCGTTCAGCAGGGCGCTCACCATTGCCGCCCGCAAGCGCCGGTGGGTGGAGCACAACGCCATCATCATCGGCAGCGGCCCGGTAGGCCTGGAACTCGCGCGACTGTTGCGCCGCTACCCCCAGTACGGCCTGCGCTTCGTCGGCTGCGTCGACGTCACACGCGACGAGGGTGTCGGAGGGGTTCCGTTGATCGGCACTCTCGACGACCTCGAAAAGCTCACTGACATGCTGGAATGCGACGTCCTGATCATCGCCGACCCGGCTTGTTCCGAGTCCGCCCTGATGGAGATCCTGCTGCAGGCCGTCAATTCGCGTACGGACCTGTGGGCGGTGCCGCGCCTGTGGGGTTCCCGGTCACTCGGCGGATACCCCGACCACATCGGAGCGATCCCGATCGTCAAGATCGGTGACACAAGGCTCTCCGGCCCGCGATGGGCCGTCAAGCGGGCCTCGGACGTGGTCTTCGCCGCGGCGGCGTTGATCGTCCTGAGCCCGGTGCTTCTGCTCTGCGCCCTGGCGACGTTCCTGGACGGCGGGCGGGGCATCTTCTTCTACCAGGAACGGATCGGCCGGCACGGCAAGCCATTCAAGGTCATCAAGTTTCGTTCGATGCCTGCCGACGAGCGTGAGTCGCAGACGAACTGGTCCATCGCGCACGACCAGCGGGTCGGCCCAGTCGGCCGTTTCATGCGCCGGACGTCGCTCGACGAGCTGCCGCAACTCTGGAACATCCTGCGCGGCGAGATGAGTGTGGTCGGCCCTCGTCCGGAACGCCCGCACTTCGTGGAGAAGTTCTCGGTCGAGTTCCCCACCTACGCGATGCGGCACCGGGTTCCCGTCGGGCTCACCGGTCTCGCTCAGGTAAGTGGCCTGCGCGGCGACACCCCGATCTCGGACCGGGCGAGGTTCGACAACTACTACATCGAGAACTGGTCGCTCTGGCTCGACATCAAGGTCGTGTTGCGGACCATCGCGGAGGTGGTGCGCGGAGGTGGTCGCTGACCACCACCGCCCGGGTGGGAGGTCCGTGGCGTCAGCCGTCGGTGCCGCGCCGGCCGTCGGCGGGCAGCGGGTCTCCGAGCGCCACGGCACGTAGCACCCGCGCGTGCCCGGCCAGTGACTCGTCCGGGGAGAACAGCCCGATCGCCTCCGCGCGCAGGCGCTCGCGGCTGGCCGCCCACGCCGCGCGTTCGCGGACCATCGACGACATCGCCGCGACCAGGTCGGAACGGTTGCCCTGAGGGCGGTACCGAAGGTCGTTGATGACCTGCCAGTCGACCAACTCGGCGTCGCCGGCCGGGTTGCCGACCAGGTGACCGCGCCTGCCGTTCGCCAACTGCTCGCGGGCACCACCGACGTCGGTGAGCACCACCGGCACGCCGGCCGCCAGCGCCTCCATCGACGCCAACGACCACCCTTCGAAGAAGGAGTCGAGGACGAACGCGTCCGCCGCCGCCAGCAGGGCGAGCGGGTTGGCGCAGTGGCCCCGAAGGTGGATGCGGTCGGCGCTTGGCAGCGACGCGGCCGCCTGCCGGGTCTGCTCGTAGTAGAGCATGTCGTCGTTGGCCCGACCCGCCACCAGCAGGTGGGCGTCCGGGTGCGCGGCGGCCACGTCGGCAAAGGCCGTCACCAGGCCGAACGTGTTCTTCTGCAGGCAGTAGCGCGCGAGCGAGACGAAGAGGAACTCGTCGGTAAGCCCCAGCGCGGCGCGGGCACTCGCGCGGTCCACACGCCTGACGCGCGACGCGTCGACGCCGTTCGGCACGGTGATCAGCCGATCGCCGGGATAGCCGGGGTTGCGGACGAGATACTGCTGCCGGACGAGGTCACTCACCGCGACCTGCGCGGCGATCCCTCGCGCCCGCCGACCCTCCGGCACCCAGGAATCCGGGTGGTAGAAGCGGTGCATGTCGTGAAGCGTCTCCACCCACGGGACGCCGGCCTCGGTCGCCGCGTCGAGCAGCCAGTCGTCGGCGTTGTGCCCGCTGATCACATCGGGCCGCCAGGACCGCAGCCAGGCACCGGCGTCGTCCGGTGTCACCAGGTGCGTCGAGATCCCCTCGTCGGCGAGGGCGCGGGCCAGCCGGCCACCGGCACCCTCCTGGCCGGGCAGGCGCGTACCGGTGTGGATGACAGCGGTCTCGAAGCGATGGGCCGGGAGTCGCCGGGCGAGGAACGCGGCGACCTCCTCGGCCCCGCCGACATCGAGCACCCCCGTGGCGATGGCGCAGCGCACCGGCCGGGACCCGGTGTTCTCGGCCGCAGCGGGCGGGGTCGACGGAGGCATGTCGGCCACCATCGGCCGCAGTGCCTCCAGGTCACCCGCACCCCTGCCGGGTACGAGTGGCACCGACCAGTCCTCGCTGGGACCCGACGTCCCCTCACCCGGGTTCGCGAGCCGTCGGAGGGTCCGCCCGCCCAGCCGGCGCAGCGGCGCCGGCACGACGTGTGCCTGACGCTGGGCCCACAGGGCGAGTCGCAGCGCCCGTGACGACCTGTCACTCATTCGGCTGCCTCTCGTGCTGGCCTCGACCGAGGAAGAACGGGACCACGATTCCTGCCGCGATTCCCAGCAGCAGCGGCCATCGGCTCGTCTCGGACAGGAACGGCGCGGTCATCAGACACAGCGGCGCGATCAGGCAGAACGCGGCCGCGGACCGAACGATCCCGTCGCTTTCCGGGTCGCGGATGGCCTTCAGCGCGGCCAGTGCGGCGGCGGCGAGGAAGAGGACGACGAGCAGCGGCGCCAGTGGGCCGTACCGCAGCCAGTCCTGCAACAGTTCGTTGTGGACGTAGATCCGCTCGGAGTTGTTCGCGGCCAACCCGGCGAGTTGGGGGGCGAGCGGACCGATGCCGGTCCAGAAGTTGGCGCGTACGTACTCCCACCCGAGGCGGAGGTCCGTGAGGTGCCCGCTCGTGGACGCCGCCTGGTGCATCGCGCTCTCCTGCGCCGGCGGGGTCTGCACCGGCCGGCTGGGTGCCACGGACGCGCTTGTGGACCGATTCGGGCTGGCACTCGCCGCACCACCGGCCGGGCGCGGGGTCACGCTCGGCTTACCCGTCGCGGTGGGCTTGGCGGTCGCGGTGGGCTTGGCGGTCGCGGTGGGCTTGCCGGTCGCGGTGGGCTTGGCGGTTCCGCCGGGGCCGCCCTGCACGCCGTTCGGTCCGTTGCTCGCGCTCGGCCTGGCAGTGCCGCCCGAGGCGGCCATCGGGCTCGGCGTCCCCGCCGCGCTCGGCTGGCCGCTCGGGCTGGGTTGGCCGGTCACGGTCGGCTGGCCGTTCGCGGTCGGTTGGCCGTTCGCGGTCGGTTGGCCGGCAAGGTCGAAGCTGCCCACGCTGCGCAGGCCGAGATCCGCGGCGAAGCCCGGCGCTGCCAGCACCACCACCGCCACCACCAGGACCGCGAACCCGAACTGCCGGATCATCGGGCGCCACCGCTGCCAGGTGAGGACGACGACGGCGATGAGTGCGGCCGCGGCCGCTACCCACACACTGCGGCGGAAACTGATCAGGATCAGCAGTGGCGTGGCGGCGGCCAGGGTCAGGTGTCGCCAGTCCCAGCGCCACCCGTTGTCACCGAGCACGCCGATGAACACCGCCGCGGCGATCGCCGGCAGCGCCGAGTCGTAGTAGATGAAGTACGCGCTGAGCCGGTCGTCGGCGGTCTCACCGAGCGGAATGGCGATGGCCGCCGCGACCAGCAGGCCGATCAGCCCGGCCCAGACCGCCACCCGGACCGATCGCTTGTCGTCCCGGAGCCACCGCAGGCTCATGCCGATGACGAGGCCCAGAACCAGCAGGACGAAGGGCCGCGCGTTCTGGTTGACGGCGGAGAAGATCGACTGCCCGTGGATCAGGCCGCTGACGATGGCCAGCACGACGAGGCCGAGGGCCGGGCCGAGCAGCGCGGGGCCGACCGAGCGCAGGCGGGGGCGCTCCCGCGGCCACCACCGTGCGGCGGCCGCGAGCACCGCCGTCACCGCGAGGGGCAGGATGATCGGGGCCTTGCCGGTGCTGATGAAGGCCTGGTAGCCGAGCGTGGTCAGCTCACCGAAACGGCCATTCGGTTTGATCTCCTGGGCGAGCACCGCGACGAGCACGATCCCGGTCACGGGAAGCCGACGCACGAGCAACGGCAGCGCGATGGCCATAGCAATGCCGACGAGTGACGGCGTCGTCCAGGCGACATACAGCGCCGACAACGCGGCGAACGCCCAGGACGCCCACCAGATCAGGCGTGCGCCGGCGGCGGCGGGCGGGTGAGGATCGAGCACCCGGTCGAGGACGCGGGTCAGCGAGGACCCGGAAGGCGTGTCACTGTCGGCGCCTCGATCGGCGGCCTGCTCGACTGGACCGATGTCCGCGTCGTCCGTGCCGGAATCGGTCGCAGTTCCTCTGGAACCCATCGCTGCCTTTGCCCCGAGTTCGGGCTCCGGCCGGCCTTCGCTGACACAGAACCCTGCTGACAACAACGCTGAAATCGGCTGCCGTGACAATCGGGGGACGACCACAGCCCAGGCAGCCCGGTGACCAGCGCCGCCGTGCAATGTGGTGGGTCGAGCATCACGACCCCACGGCCGCCGCGGCACACGATATCAGCAACGACGATGACTAGTGGCTCCGGAAGCGCGCACCGACGACCCCGACCAACTGCGGTCCGGGATCGACAGTCGAGCAATTGCCCGGACATCAGTAGGATGCTTATCGTTTTCGGTCGGACAGTTGACTTGGCGTACGCGTAATCGGCGGCCGCCGCCCGGCATGGTCGCCCGGGATCACCCCCGGAGCCGCAAATGATCACCCGCCGCACCCTTCTCGCCGCCGCCAGCGGCATGGTCCTCGCCGGTGATGCCCCGCCCCGGGAGGGCACCGTGCTGCTGCCGCCCCCGTCCGGGGGCGACGACACAGGCGCGCTCAATGCCGCCCTGAGCCGCGGATCCGGTGGCGTCGTACGCGGTTCCCCCGGCGCGCACTACCAGGTAAGCGCCCCTCTCGTGGTGTCCAGCGGCACGACGTTGATCATGTCGGGCTGCACTGTCACCCTGGCGACCGGCAGCGCCTGCAACCTGCTCACCAACGCGGCTGTCGCTGGGGGCGGTCGGGACCGGGACATCACAGTCATCGGCGGCACCTGGGTACGCGCGGCTGGGGTCGGTGGCACCGGCCCCGACCTGCACACCCTGCGCTGGCGACGGGTCGACGGCCTGAACCTCAAGGGACTGACGGTGCGGACCGCGAGCGACAAGTACGCCATCTCCCTGGGCGACGTCGTCGACACCTCCGTCACCGAGATCAGGTTGGCGGTGCACTCCGACGGCGTACACCTTCAGGGGCCGGCGACGCGGACCCGGATCTCCGGGATCCGCGGTTCGACTGGTGACGACACCGTCGCCATCACCCCCCGTGACTGGCAGGCGTACGACGACGTGTTCGGGCCGGTGACCGACACCGTCATCGAGAACGTCGACGCGGCCTCCCTCGCGGCCCTGGTCAAGGTGCTCGGTGGGTCGCCGGAGACCGCAGCGTTGCGCACCACTGTCCGGGGCGTCACGGGTATCGCCGGCAACAACGTCGTCTGGATCGGTGACGACACCGCCGACTGGCGCACCACAGGCGGCCGGGTCGACGAGTTGGTCGTGGACCAGGTCTCCGCCGGCACCCTGCCCGGCCGGGGCGGCATGGTGCACATCAACGGCTCCTTCGTGGGGCACGTGCACCTTCGCGAGTTGCGGGCTCGGGGGCCTCGCGGAAACGAGCCGTTGGTGCGGGTGACGCCCCTCCGGCCGGCGGTCCTCGACGCTCTCACCGTGGAGGACGTCGACGTCGAGCAACTCGATGCCGCGCCCCTGCTCGCCGTGGCTCAGACGGTGACGATCGGCCACCTGCTTGTCGACGGGATCACCGTCGCGGGCACGTCCGCGGGCACCGCCGTCACCCAGATCGCGGGAGTGGTGGACGACCTGACCGTCCGTTCGGTAAGCCTGGCCGCGAGCGGCGACAGCTACCTGGTCGAGTTGCCCGCGTGGGCGAGGCACGCGGCGGTACGGCGGGCGGACCTCTCCGACGTGCGGGTCGCCGGCCAGGGCGGCGCCCTGGTCACCGCCCCGGCGGCCACGCACGTCCTGCCCCGACTGGCCGTCAGCCAGACGCGGACGGTGGGGACGGCCTGGCTTGTCGACCTCAACACCAGGACCGAGCTCATGGTGTCGGACGTGACAATCGACGACACGACCGGCGGCGTGGCGCGGGTACGCCACTCGGGGGCGGCGGTGGTCCGTGGCGACGGGCTGCGCTCGGCAAGCGCCTCCCGGGGGGCGGCGGTGTCCGCCGGAGGATCGCTCGTCTCGTACGCGCTGGATTTGGCCGTCGACGTGAGCGCGCTCGTCCGGGCCGACGGAAGCCGGGCGACGAACACGAACGCGCGACTGTCCTGCGGAATCGGACCCGTCGAGTGCACGGGTCTGACCTGGCAGCACCTTCGGACCGGCGCGACCTACTGAGGCGCTTACGCCCGGCCGGCAGTGCGCTCAGAGGGCCTTGCGGGACAGCACGCGCCTGAGGTCCGCCACTGTGATCGCCCGCGTGGCCAGCACGGCCACCGCGAACAGGCTGGCGGCAAGCGCTCCCTCGATCTGCCACGGAAGCCGGACCAGCCACAGCGCCAGAATGGCGGTGGCGCCGATCGCGAGGACGCTTGCCATCTCGCGTACGGGCAGGCGCGAGGTCATGGCCCGGGCGGCGAGCAGGCAGGTGGCGGCACCGATGACGAGTTCCGTCACCGCCGCGACGGCTGCCGCACCCGTGGCTCCCCACCGGGCGCAGGCCCAGAACTGCGCCCCGAGGTTGACCACCGCCACCGAGACCGTCAGCACCGCGATCGGCCGCACCAGGCCCAGTGCGGAGCAGATAGTCGTGCCGACGTACCCCAGGGTGACGCCGACGAAGGCCACCGCCAGCAGGAGCAGGGGTGTGACCGCGGGGCCGAAGTCGTCACCGTAGAGGTAGGCGACGAGGGCGGGGGCCAGCGCGATCAGCAGCACTGCCGTACCCACGCCGATGACGGTGCCGGTGCGGGTCGCCAGGCTGAAGATGAGGTTCCGGCGGTGGGCGTCCATGGTCAGGCTCGTCGCCACGATCGGCAGCAGCGGGGCCACAAGCATGGCCGGCCCGAGTTGGGCGACGTCGAGGAACTTGTAGGCGGCCGAGTAGTAGCCCACCTCGGCGGCGCCCTGGAGATGGAACAGGATCACCGAACCCAGGCGGTAGTAGGCCATCACCGCGAGCGAACTGATGGCGAGCGGCCAACTGAGCGCGAAGATGCGGCCCGCCTCGGCCCAGGATGGCCGGCCCAGTGGCACAAGCCTCCGGTTGATCGCGACGCCGATGCCTGTCTGCACCGCCACGACGGCGACGAAGAACCAGGCCAGCAGGACGACGTCGCCGCCGGTGCGAGCGATGAAGACGACCGCCACCAGCCAGAGCACGCCCTGCACGAGGGCGAGCACTGCTGACACCTCGGGGCGGAACCGGGCGGTGGCTCCCGCGGTGAGGATGGACGCGGCGGACAGGGGTGTCGCGATGGCGACCACGCTGACGACAGCGCTGGAGTCTCCGAAGAACCCGCCGGCGGCGGCGAGGAGCAGGCCCACTGTCGCGAGCAGCGCCACCGACGTACGGATGAGCAGGCCGGTCGTCAGGATGCGGCCGGCCGCCACCCGCTCGCGCGCGATCCGGGAACTCACGGTGATCGTGGTGCCCATGTCGGCGACCTGCGCCGCCGCCGTGCCGAGGGTGAGCGCGAGGGCGAACACGCCGTACCCGCTGGGGTTCAGATAGCGGGCGAGCACGGAGGTGGTGGCCATGCCCACGACCATGCCCAGCAGGCGGAGGCCGAGGGAGACGGCGGTGGCGGTGCTGAGCCCGCGTACCGATCGCGTGGCGTCGGCGGGGATGCCCGGCGCGGCGTCCGCCGGGCCGGTGCCCCGGTCGGCGGGCTCGGTCGCCGTCGGTCCCGGTGAGGTCATCGCAGGCACTCCCCGAAGGTGCGTTCGTACGCGTCGAGCCAGCTCTCCCTGCCGTGCCGCTGCTCGACGTAGGCGACGCCGACGCCGCGCCGTTCCAGCACCGCCGACACCGCCCCGGCCGTCAGCTCGGACGGGCTGTCGACGACGAGGCCGCCGCAGTGCGGAACCAACTCGGTGCCGGGGTCGTCGTGGAACGCCACGATCGGCAGTCCGCAGGCGGCGGCTTCCAGGACGCAGGTCGGCGTGCCGTCGGTCTCCGCGCCGCAGTAGATGTAGAAGTCGCTTGCCGCGAGCAGGTCGGGCACGTCGTCGCGGTGGCCGGTGAAGTGCACGTCGTCGGTGCCGGCGGCGAGCCGTTCCAGCCGCTCACGGTCCGGGCCGTCACCGACAACGACAAGGGCGCTGCCGCTGGCCAGCGCCGCCGCGATGGCCCGGTCGTGCCGCTTCGCGGCGTGCAGCCGCGCCGCGAGCACGGCGACCCGGCGGTCACGGAAGCGGCTCGGGAGCAAATCCTGGCGTAGGGCCGCTCGGGTGGCTGCCGGTGGCGCGGCGTAGCGGTCGGTGTCGATCGCGTTGGGCACCACGACCAACTTGTCCCGGCCGATGACGGTTGCCAGGTCGTCGGCCACCGCCTCGCTGACGCAGACCACGCGCGAGACGTGTTCTGCGGCGCGGGCGTAGCCGGAGAGAAGCAGGCGGCCGACCGGGCCGCCCATCCACCGGCCGTGTTCGGTCCACACGACAGGCGCGCGGCGCGACAGCGGGGCGGTCAGCGCGATCTGTTCCCGTTTGAACTGGAGGTAGTAGACCGACGAGTCGGTGACGGCCTGGATCCGGTGCCGCTCGACGGGCACCCTCAGCAGCCCGGTCGCCATCGTCCGGCGGGACCACTTCGGGCCGAGGCCGATGTCGCTGCGGCTGAGGCCGTGCTCCTCCCACCCCGGGCACCGGCCGTACAGGGCGACGTCGTGGCCACGGTCCCGCAGCCCTCGGCCGAGCGCGACGGTGTGCGCCTCGGCGCCACCGGCGGTGTCCGAGACGGAGACCATCGTGACGGTCATGGGGGCCAATGCGGTCCTTCCCTCAGCGGACGCCGGCCCGGCCGGCGGTCCGGCCGTGCCAGGCGGTGGTGTACGCGGCAAGGAACTGGCCGGCCGCGTCCGCCGTGTCGAGCGGTGTCGCACCGCGTTCGCCCGCCAGCGCGATGGCGTCCCGGACAGCCTCGACGCTCGTGTCCCGGGCGACGACTGTGGCGAGTTCCCCCAGACCACCGCAGGGCGCCACGGCGGTCGGCACGCCCAGCCGGGCCGCGACGGCGAGAACGCCGGACTGGCTGGCGACGGCGTACGGCGCGACGACGACATCGGCGGCCGCGACGAGTGCGGTGAACTCGTCCACGCCCAGGTAGCGGTACGCCGTCGTCACGGGGGCCCCGGTCTGCTCGATCAGGCTGTCGACCTGCTGCCCCGGCCCGAGGTCCTCACCGACCACTGCGCCCCGCCAGCCGGGCAACTGCGCGACCGCCCGGACGAACAGCTCGGGATTCTTGTCCGCCCGCACCTGACCGGGCAGCAGGGCGAGCCGGGCGCCGGCCGGACTCAGCGCGGTGCGCCACCGTTCGACAAGCTCCGGTCGCGCGGGTGGAGCCCACTGGGCAAGGGGCACCAGGTCGACGTTCGTCACCCCCCGGTCGTGGAGGTCGCGCCGGTCGGCGTCGGAGTAGACAAGCACCCGGTCGGCGTCGCGCAGGGCGCTTTGGAGTGCCCGACCGCCACCGGGAGCGTTCGACCTGACGAATGTGTTGTGCGGGCTGGCGACGACCGTCGCGCGGCGCAGGCGGGCAATCGAGATCAGTTCCGGCGTGAGCGCGAACAGGCCCTGGATGTGCACGACATCCTGCGGGCCGATCACCCGGTGCAGGTGCGGCAGCGTACGAAGGAGGTAGCGCGTCGACGTGCGGGCCTGGCGGACGCGGCGGTTGGTCGAGGCACGGTGCCAGGTGACGCAGCGGCAGAGGCGCACCGTGGGCGGTGCGGCGTCGCAGTCGTCGGCGGTATGCACGACCACGTCGACGCCCAGATCCCGCAGGCCGGCGGCGACCTCGACGGCGTGGTTGAAGACGCCACCCCGACCGCCTGACTCGATCATGTGGACGCGGCGGATCACGATGCCGCCGTCCGGCCGGCGAGTGCGGACGTGGCGTCGACCAACTCGCGGACCGCCTCGGGCCAGCCGAGCGCGGCGCACCGCTGCCAGCCCGCCAACTCCCGTGCGTGCCGTGCCGACGGATCCCGCACGGTGTCGACGACCGCGGCGGCGAAGGAGCGCGGGTCGTCGGCCACCCGGTGGGCGCCGGCGTCGCGTACGGCGGCCGGGAGGCCCCGCGCCGCGAACGAGCTCATGACGACGCAGCGCCCCCTCGACATCGACTCGGTCAGCTTGAGCTGCGCGCCTCCGCCTGTGGTGGCGGGAGCGACGGTAAGCGCGGCGCCCGCGTAGGCGGCGGCAACGTCGTCGAGCGTGCCGCCGACCGTCACCCCTGGGACGTCGGCGAACTCCGGTGCCAGGAGCTCGCTCCGGCGGCCCGCCACCAGCAGGCGGGCCGAGGGAACGTCGGCGCGTACGAGTGGCCAGGTGTCGCGCACGAACGCGCGCAGCGCCCGTACGTTGGGTTCGTAGTCGTAGGACGCCAGCGCGAGAACGTAACCGTCGGGCGGCGACGGATCGTACGGCCAGACGTCCACACCGTTCGGCGCGATGACGACGTCGCTGGCCCACCCGCGCAGCACCGCCAGATCCGGCTCGGAGAGCGCGACGCAGAGGGCTGCGCGGGCGGCCACCCGGGGTTCCCAGAAGGCTGCCTTGGCGGCCTCGGCGCGGCGGGCCATGCGCTGCCACCCGTGGGCCGACGTCACCAACGTCGCGAGGCGTCGGCTCTCGATGTTGGCGAACTCGACGACCTGCGGCACCTGTCGTGCCGCCGGGGGCGCCCAGGCGGCCAGGTAGGAGTGCGACCAGTACACGACGTCGGGCCGGAATTCGCCGCACAGCGCCGTGAGGGAGTCGGCGACCGGCACCATGTAGTGCCCGCCCAGGTGGGGTCGGCCCGATGCCCTGGTTCGCACGGCCGACGGCGGCGACCAGGGCAGCGCACGGGTCGCCACCGGCGCATCCGGCTGTCGATCGCCGTGCTCGGGGAATGTGACAAGCACGTCGGCGTCACGCCCCAGCGCCTCGGCGACCCGGGCGGTGCGGATCCGGCCACCGTGCTGCGCCGGCCAGGGCGGTTCGACGGTGACGACGAGCACGCGTGTCACGCCACGACCGCCCGGCTGCGGGTGGAGCCCCGGCGCGGCTCACGATCGGCTGTTGTCATGGCCTGTTACCGCCCGCCGGCCAGTTCGGTCACCAACAGGTCGCGCAGCAGCGCCCCGCGCCCCTCCCAGCCGTGCTCCGCGGCGCTCGCCATCCGGGCGCGTACGACCGCGTCGTCGACCGGTCGCAGCAGGTCGGGCAGATGGGCGGGCAGGTCAGCCGCGTCCGCAACCGTCACGTGCCTGTTGGTACGCGCCAGCTCGGCGACCGTCGGCAGTGGGCTGCTCAGCACGGCCAGCCCGGACGACAGGTACTCGAAGCACTTGAGCGGGCTGACCCCGCGTGTGTAGTCGTTGATCGCGTACGGGATGACTCCCACGGCGCAGGTGCCGGCCGCCTCGGCGAGTTGGTCGGGGGTGAGGACGCCGAGGTGGCGGGCACCGAGATCCTCCAACTGCCGCAACTGCGCGTCGAAACTGCCCCCACCGGCGGCGAGCGGACCCGCCAGGAGCAGCTCGCCGCGGCCGCGTACGGCGCGGGCGATTGATTCGAGCAGCGGCATGTCGAGCTTGTGCGGGGTGAGGTTGCCGGAGAAGAGGACGGTGGGACGGCGCTCCCCCGCCGGCCTGCTCGCCGCCGTGAAGACCGAGACGTCCGCGACGTTGGGCAGGAGCTCGACGCGGGGAAAGCCGGTGGCGGTGAGGTGCTCCCGCACCGCCGTGCTTGTGGCGATGGCGACGGCGGTGCGCGACGACAGTGACCGTTCACCGCGGCCCACGGCGACGGCGTCCACGCCGGGAAATGTCGCCAGCAGGTCGACGCAGTGGTAGATGACGAGGTCGGCGGACTGTTCGAGGCCGTAGGTGACGGGTGTGAACGTCCAGAGCACCCGAGGGCGTGCGCTGTTGAGCCAGTCGCCGGTGGCGCGCCGCAGCAGGGCACGGTTGACCGGATAGGTGGGCGTACGGTGCACCGGCAGCACGAGCGGCGACACGATCCGCGCTCCCGCCGGCCGGGGTCGCTGCGCCGGGGTCTGCCGGTCGCCCACGGCACGGCGAACCCGGGACGCCATCCGGACGACGTCGTCGCGCCGCAGCGTGGGCCGGCGCAGGCCCAGCGACTCGACGAACGTCACGTTCGCCGTCTGGGCGAGCTCCCGCGCCACGTAGTGCTGGTTCGTCGCGATCGGAGAGTCCCACTCGGCGGTGCCCAACATCAGCACGTTCGCCACGGAGGCCCCGCCCGCTCGGGCGTGCTCCGGCACGGGCGCCGTCACCATGAGGTCATCTCCCGCTCATCGTCCCTGCTCGGCCAGCCACCGGGACATGTTCGCCTGGAAGGCCCGCGGTGTGAACCGTTTGGCGTTTGTCACCGCCGCCTGCGCGGACAGGTGCGCCGCCCGACGGATCGGTTCCACGTACGCGGCCGGGTCGGTGGAGTCGAGGAGGAAGCCGGTCTCGCCGGTCACCACAGTCTCGAGCAGCCCGCCACGCGCCCAGCCCACCACAGGTGTCCCACACGCCTGCGCCTCGACCGGGATCATGCCGAAGTCCTCCAACGCCGGATACAGCAACGCGGAGGCACCCCAGTACAGCTCGCGGAGCCGCTCGGTTGTCGGCCTGACCTCGAACTCGACGGGCACGTCGATGCGGGCGGCGAGCCGGCGCAGGTTGTCCTCCTCCGGGCCGCTGCCGGCGAGCACAAGCGGCAGCCCGGCCGCCGCGGCGATCTCGATCATCAGGTCGAAGTTCTTGTACGGAATCCAGCGGCCGACGCCGAGCAGGTAGCGGCGTTCCTGGTCGCGGACCGCAGGTGGGGCCGCGGCGAAGTAGTCCACGTCCACCGGCGGGTTGATCACCCTGGCGTCACGGCCCCAGTAGCGGCGGATGCGGGCCCGCACCTCAAGCGAGTTCGCCGCGTAGCCGTGCACGTGCCGGCTCAGCCGCTTGTCGCCAGCCTGCAGGACCGCGCGCACCGGCGCGAGCGCGGCGCTGGCGCCCCGCTGGTCCAGGTCGGGGCTCCACACGTAGCGCGCGGGCGAGTGCACGTAGCTCAGGTGGCGGGTGTGGTCCGGATCGCCGATCTTCACGGTGTGCGCGAAGGCGTGGCTGGACGAGAGGACGACGTCGTACGTCTTGCGGGTCAACGTTCGCCAGGTGAGAGGCATGAGCGGCAGCGCGAGGGCCTTGCTGTGCCGCAGCGGGGTCTTCGCCAGCCAGGACTCGTGGATCTCCTGGTCGACAGTCGCGTCGTGGTCCTTCCACAGGACGAAGCGGTCGGCGTGCGGCACGATCTCGGCCATCTTCAGGAACACCTGCTCGGACCCGCCGGTGGCACCGAACCACTCGTGGATCAGCGCGACGGAACGGTCGGCGAGAGGCCGCATGTCGGTGTCCGATGTGGACGGCGCCGTCTCCGTCGTTTCACCGCTCAACCCGCTCAAAAGACGACCACGTCACGGAGATAGCTGGCGAACCTCCGCAACTGGTACGCCTCGGGCACGGGTGAAGTCATCCGGATCACGAGCTGACGGTTGATGGCGCCGTCCTGTCCACTGCGGAAGTAGGCGACCACGACCAGGCCGTGCCGCTGCACACCGTCGACCTCGATGATCTGCTCGGCGTAGCTCGCGTACAGGCCGCTGCGGATCCACTGCGCGCCCCACGCCTCCTCGACCGAGCGCATGGCGTTCTGCCACTGGTCGGTGCACGGCTGGGGGCACTCGCGCACGATCACCTCGCCGCCGACCGCCTCGTTGCCGGAGGCGGTGGTGCCGCACTCGTACTTGACGATCCCCTCCGCCCGGGCGGCGAGCGTGCACTGCCAGTTCGTGGGCATCTTCACGGGGAAGCCCAGACCGTCGAGGTCGGTGAGCGTGCGTACGGTGTCCCGCTCGGTGAACCGTGGCCACTGCGTCGGCCACGCTCCCGGCTTGGGCGGCTCAATGCCCGGCGACTGCGGCGGTGTCGTCGGGATTGGCGGCGACAGGACGCTTGTGCTGGGCGCGGTCTGCGGCGTCGCGGGGTCGTCCGAGCCTCTCCAGATCGCCAGGCCACCCGCAGCGGCGAGCAGCACCAGGACCAGCGCGCCGGCCCCTACCCAGAGGCCGGTACGCCGTGGGCGAGGCTCGGAGGGCTTGATGCGGCGCACGGGTGCGACGAACGGGTCGGCGGGCGGCACCACCGGGCGGGTCTGCGCGATCGGTGACCCCGAGGCGTCGGTGAAGTCCGGAGTGGAGGGTGACGTCGGCACGCCCGAAACGGGCTGCGGGGACGTCGACACCGGCTGGCCGGAGACCGGGTTGGTGTGCACCGCCCAGGGGAGTTGCGGCATGTGCGCCACCAACTCGGGCGCACCGGAGACCGGCGGCCCGCTGGCCTGCTGCGGCACACCGGACACCGGCGGGGCCGACGCGGGTGGCGCGGAGGCGGGCGGCGCGGAGGCGGGCGGCGCGGAGGCGGGCGGCGCGGAGGCGGGCGGCGCGGAGGCGGGCGGCGCGGAGGCGGGCGGCGCGGAGGCGGGTAGCGCCGATGTGGGCGGTGCCGATGTGGGCGGCGCCGAGACCGGCAGGTCGGGCACCGGTTGGTAATCCATGCCGAGGCTCTGGAAGAGGCGCTGCGGCGCGTTCCCCTCCTCGGCCCGGTACGCCACCCACGGGTGGGCGGCGGTCAGGTTGGCGTGCGCGTAACGGTGGCCGCCGGCGGCCTGCGCCAGCGCGTTGGCGGCGTTGCCGAAGGCGACCCGCCAGCGCTCGTCGGACGCGGCGACACCGTCCAGCACGGCCACAGTGGCGAACTGGCCCTGCCCGTCGACTGCGGCCCAGGCCTTGCCAACCTGGCACGCGCCCAGCATATGGGTGTACCTGTACGGGCTCTCCGGCTGCATGCCACTCCTCCGCTCAACCGCCGTGCGGATCCTACAGAGGCGGCGCCATCGCAGCGCCACACCCGTCAGCGGTGCGACAGGTCGGTGGAGCGGGTGGTCCGGCGCCTTCTTGCCCTCTGAAAGTTTTCATGCATAGAGTCGCGTCGTGAATGACGGAGCTGTCGAGGCGTCGGTGGAGCAGGTGCTCGACCTGTTCGACGGGGTGCGACTCACCCCTACCCAGCGACGGATCGCGCACTGTCTCGTGCAGCACGCACCGACCGTGGCGTACCTGTCCGCTGCGGAGGTGGCCGAGCTGGCCGGGGTCAGCCAGCCGTCGGTCACCCGGTTCGCCGTCGCGCTCGGCCACGACGGTTACCCGGCGCTGCGCCGCCGGTTGCGCGATCTCGCCACCGCCAAACCCGGTGGTCCGGCCGACGCCGGAAACGAACTCCAGCAGGCGGTACGCGCCGAGATGGGCAACCTGGACCGGCTGGCCGGTCAGCTCGCCGACCGGGAACGGATCGCCGAGACCGGGCGGCTCCTCGCGGCCAGCCGCCCACTGCCGGTGCTCGGCCTGCGCGCCGCCGCCCCGCTTGCCGCGTACTTCGCCTACTTCGCCGCCAAGGTGCACCCGGACGTGCGGGTGCTCGACGACGGCGGCAGCCTGCTCACCGACCGCCTCGAACAGGCTGCCGAGGCCGGCGCGACGGCGGTGCTGGCCTTCGTGCTGCCCCGCTACCCGCGCGAGACCCTTGACGCGCTGCGCGACGCCCGCGCCGCCGGTCTGACAGTTGTGGCGATCACCGACTCGCCGGTCAGCCCGGCCACCGAGCACGCCGACGTGGTGCTGCCCGCAGCCGTCGGCGCCCAACTCGTCTTCGACCTGCACACCGCACCGATGACCCTGGCCATGGTGGTGTTGCAGGCGATCTGCGACGCCGCGCCGGCCGACACGCAACGCCGGCTGGAGGCATTCGAAGCCTCAGCGGCCCGCCGACAGTTGTTCCTCGGATGACCGGAGGAGACAAGAGATGACCGAGCCGATCCGTGCCGCACGGGGCAGCCAGCTGACCGCCCGTGGGTGGCAGCAGGAGGCCGCCCTGCGGATGCTCATGAACAACCTCGACCCCGAGGTGGCCGAACGCCCCGACGACCTCGTGGTGTACGGCGGCACCGGCAAGGCGGCGCGGGACTGGCCGTCCTACCACGCGCTGGTCCGCACACTCACCGACCTGCGCGAGGACGAGACGATGCTCGTGCAGTCGGGCCGGCCGGTCGGCGTGCTGCGCACCCACGAGTGGGCGCCCCGGGTGCTGCTGGCCAACTCCAACCTGGTCGGCGACTGGGCGACCTGGCCGGAGTTCCGTCGCCTCGAACACCTCGGCCTCACCATGTACGGGCAGATGACTGCCGGCTCGTGGATCTACATCGGCACCCAGGGCATCCTCCAGGGCACCTACGAGACGTTCGCGGCCGTGGCCGCCAAGAGGTTCGGCAGCACCCTCGCGGGCACGCTGACGCTCACCGCCGGCTGCGGCGGGATGGGCGGCGCCCAGCCGCTCGCGGTCACCATGAACGGCGGTGTCTGCCTGATCGTCGACGTGGACCGCACACGCCTCGACCGGCGGGTGCACGACCGCTACCTGGACGAGGTCGCCGACTCGCTCGACGACGCGGTACGGCGGGTGCTGGCCGCGAAGCGGGACCGGCGCGCACTGAGCGTCGGCGTGGTCGGAAACGCCGCCGAGGTGTTCCCCGAGCTGCTCAGCCGGGGCGTCGAGATCGACATCGTGACCGACCAGACGAGCGCCCACGACCCACTGTCGTACCTGCCCGTGGGCGTGGAGCTGGCCGACGCCCGGGAGTACGCGGCGGCGAAGCCTGCCGAGTTCACCGACCGGGCGCGGGCGTCGATGGCGCGACACGTGGCGGCGATGGTCGGCTTCCTCGACGCCGGCGCCGAGGTCTTCGACTACGGCAACTCGATCCGGGGCGAGGCGCAACTCGCCGGCTACCAGCGCGCCTTCGACTTCCCCGGCTTCGTGCCCGCGTACATCAGGCCGTTGTTCTGCGAGGGTAGGGGCCCGTTCCGGTGGGCGGCGCTCTCCGGCGACCCGGCCGACATCGCCGCGACCGACCGGGCGATCCTGGAGCTGTTCCCGGAGAACGAGTCCCTCGCGCGGTGGATCCGGCTGGCCGGCGAGCGGGTCGCGTTCCAGGGCCTGCCGGCCCGGATCTGCTGGCTCGGCTACGGCGAGCGCGACCGTGCCGGCGTGCGGTTCAACGAGATGGTCGCCTCCGGTGAGCTCTCCGCCCCGGTGGTCATCGGCCGGGACCACCTGGACGCGGGAAGCGTCGCCAGCCCCTACCGGGAGACCGAGGCGATGGCCGACGGCTCCGACGCGATAGCCGACTGGCCGCTGCTCAACGCCCTCGTCAACACGGCAAGTGGCGCCTCCTGGGTGTCCATCCACCACGGCGGCGGCGTCGGCATCGGCCGGTCCATCCACGCCGGTCAGGTCTGCGTGGCCGACGGCACCGCGCTCGCGGGGCAGAAGATCGAGCGCGTGCTCACCAACGACCCGGCGATGGGTGTGATCCGGCACGTCGACGCCGGCTACGACAGCGCCCGCGAGGTCGCCGACCGCACCAACATCCGCGTCCCGATGACCGAGCAGTAAGGAAGGGCCCCTTGTTATCGGATTCGGTTGTAGAAGGGCCCCTTCCTAACAGGTTCCGCTCGCTGTGGGACGAGATCGCGCCGGTCGGGCGGGACGCCGGCAGCGGCGGCTACCTGCGCTACGCGCTCACCGAACCCGAGATCGAGCTGCGGGGCTGGTTCCGTACGCAGGCGCAGCAGCGAGGGATGCCGGTCACCGAGGACGGCAACGGCAACCTCTTCGCCCACTGGGGTGACCCGGAGGCCTCCGACGCGGTGCTTACCGGCAGCCACTTCGACTCGGTGCCGCACGGCGGGGCGTACGACGGGCCGCTCGGCATCGTCAGCGCCTTCCTCGCCGTGGACGAGCTGCGCGCCGCAGGCGTCACCCCGGTCCGGCCGCTTGTGCTTGCCGCGTTCGTGGAGGAGGAGGGGGCGCGCTTCGGCGTACCGTGTCTGGGGTCGCGTCTGCTCACCGGGGCGCTGCCGGCGGATCGCGCGGCCGGGCTGCGCGACGCGGCAGGGGTGAGCTTCGCCGAGGCGCTCGGTGACCGGCCGGCGGGCGCCCGCCCGGAGTTGCTGGGCCGGTTCGGCACGTTCGTGGAGCTGCACGTCGAGCAGGGCCGCGCGCTCGTCGACGCCGACGCGCCGGTCGCGGTGGCGAGCGCCATCTGGCCGCACGGCCGCTGGCGTTTCGACGTGACAGGCGAGGGCAACCACGCGGGTACGACACGGATGGCCGACCGCCGCGATCCGATGCTCACCTACGCGTTCGGTGTGTTGGCCGCGAACAAGGAGGCCCGGCTGCGCGGCGCGCACGCCACTGTCGGCCGGGTCGCCGTCGAGCCGAACGCCACAAACGCCATCCCGTCGAAGGTGACAGGCTGGCTGGACGCCCGTGCCGCCGACCCGCAGACCCTCGCGGGGCTGGTCGAGGCGGTGCGGGGCAAGCTCGCCGAACGGGCCCGCCGCGACGGTACGGAGGTGGCAGTCACCGAGGAGTCGGCGACGCCACTTGTCGCCTTCGACGGCGGGTTGGCGGGCCGGTTGGCGGCGCTGCTCGACGCGCCGGTGCTGCCCACCGGCGCGGGGCACGACGCCGGGGTGCTCGCCGCGCACCTGCCGACCGCGATGCTCTTCGTGCGCAACCCGACAGGGGTGTCGCACTCCCCCGCCGAGGCGGCCACCGACGACGACTGCGCCGCCGGGGTACGGGCGCTGGCCCGGGTGCTGGAGGAGCTGACATGCCGGTGATGACACAGACAATTCAGCTCCAAAGGAGGCGAGGCGCATGACAGCCACCCGTTGGCTCGCCGAGTACGCGTGGCTGCCCGAGCACGCCGAACCCACTCCCGACGTGCTGATCGAGATCGAGGGCGGCCGGATCACCGGCCTCACGCCGCTCGCCGGGGCCGCGGGTCCGACCGCTGGGGTGGAGGTGCTGCGGGACGCCACCCGGCTGCCCGGCCTGACCATGCCCGGTTTGTCCAATGTGCACTCGCACGCCTTCCACCGGGCGCTGCGCGGGCGCACCCACGGCGGCCAGGGTGACTTCTGGAGCTGGCGCGACCGGATGTACGCGGTCGCCGACCGGCTGGACCCGGACACCTACCTGGCGTTGGCCCGCGCGGTCTACGCCGAGATGGCCCTGGCCGGGGTCACCTCCGTGGGCGAGTTCCACTATCTGCACCACCGGCCCGACGGCGGCTCCTACGACGACCCGAACGCGATGGGCGCGGCACTTGTCGAGGCCGCCGCGCACGCCGGTATCCGGCTCACCCTGCTGGACGCCTGCTATCTGACCGCCGGAGTGGACGGCCGAGCCCTCAGCGGGCCGCAACGGCGCTTCGGCGACGGTGACGCCAGCAGGTGGGCCGAACGGGCCTCGGCGTTCCCGCCGGCGGAGTCCCACGTCCGCCTCGGCGCGGCCGTGCACTCGGTCCGGGCGGTGCCCGCCGACCAGCTCCGCACGGTCGCCGACTGGGCGCAGAGCCGGCAGGCGCCGCTGCACGTACACCTGTCGGAGCAGTACGCCGAGAACGACGAGTGCCGGGTCGTGCACGGACGCACACCCACCGCGCTGCTCGCCGAGCACGGCGTGCTCGGGCCGGACACCACAGCCGTACACGTCACCCACCCGACCGGCGCCGACCTGACGCTGCTCGGCGACAACCGGACCGGCGTGTGCCTCTGCCCCACCACCGAACGGGACCTCGCCGACGGGATCGGCCCGGCCCGGCGGATGGCCGACGCGGGGCTCCGGCTGAGCCTGGGCAGCGACAGCCACGCGGTGATCGACCTGTTCGAGGAGGCCCGCGCCGTGGAGCTGGACGAGCGGCTGCGCACCCGCCGCCGCGGCCACTTCACCCCGGCCGAGCTGCTGACGGCAGCGACCGCCACCGGCCACGCCGCGCTGGGCTGGGCCGACGCCGGGCGGATCGCCGTCGGCGCCCGCGCCGACCTGGTCACGGTACGACTCGACAGCGCCCGCACCGCCGGGGTGCCGCCGGCGGGCGTGTTCTTCGCCGCCTCTGCGGCGGACGTCGATCAAGTGCTTGTGGACGGCCGGGTCGTGGTGGCCGATGGCCGGCACCTCACCGTCGACGTACCGGCCGAGCTGTCGGCGGCGATCGAGGCAGTGATCCCCGCGTGAGCAGCCTGCTTGTCGACAACATCGGGGAGCTGGTCACCAACGGCACCGGTGAGGGTCGGCTGGGCATCCGCCGCAGGGCGGCCGTGCTGATCGAGGAGGGCCGGGTGGCCTGGGTCGGGCCGGCCGCGTACGCGCCGGCCGCCGACCGGCGGGTCGACGCCGGTGGGGCCGCCGTGCTGCCCGGCTTCGTGGACAGCCACGCCCATCTGGTCTTCGCCGGTGACCGGGCCGCCGAGTTCGCCGCGCGGATGGCCGGCGAGCGCTACACCGGCGGCGGCATCCGCACCACTGTCGGCGCGACACGCGCCGCCAGCGACGACGAGCTGCGGGCCACAGTGCGCCGGCTGCGCGGGGAGGCGCTGCGCCAGGGCACCACCACCATGGAGATCAAGAGTGGGTACGGCCTGACTGTCGCCGACGAGGCCCGCTCGCTACGGATCGCCGCCGAGACCAGCACCGAGACCACGTTCCTCGGCGCCCACGTGGTGCCCGCCGAGTACGCCAACCGCCCCGACGACTATGTCGGGCTGGTCTGCGGGCCGATGCTTGCCGCCGCCGCGCCGCACGCGAAGTGGATCGACGTGTTCTGCGAGCGGGGTGCCTTCGACGTCGACCACGCCCGCGCCATCCTGGCCTGCGGGCAGGCCGCCGGGCTTGGCGTACGGGTGCACGCCAACCAACTCGGCCCGGGCCCCGGCGTCCAGCTCGGCGTGGAACTGGGCGCGGCAAGCGTCGACCACTGCACCCACCTCAGCGACGACGACATCGACGCGTTGGCCGACACCGCCAGCGACGACGGGTCCGGGACCCGCACGGTGGCGACCCTGCTGCCCGGGGCCGAGTTCTCCACCCGCTCGCCCTACCCGGACGGCCGCCGGCTGCTCGACGCCGGTGTCACGGTCGCGCTTGCCACCGACTGCAACCCCGGCACCTCGTACACCTCGTCGATGCCGTTCTGCGTGGCCCTCGCGGTCCGCGAGATGGGCATGACCCCGGCGGAGGCCGTCTGGGCCGCGACCGCCGGTGGCGCGCGGGCGCTGCGCCGCGACGACGTGGGCGTGCTCGCCCCCGGCGCCCGGGCCGACCTGATCGTCCTGGACGCGCCGTCCTACCTGCACCTGGCCTACCGGCCCGGTGTGCCACTGATCCGCCGGGTCCTGCTCAATGGAGTGCCGCAATGACGACCGTGACCGTCCAGCCCACCGGAATCTCCGCAGACGACGTGCTCGCCGTGGCCCGCGGCACCGCCACTGTCGTCCTCGACCCGGCCACCATCGAGGCGATGGCGACCAGCCGGGCCATCGTGGACGGCATCGAGTCGTCCGGCCGGCCCGTCTACGGCGTCTCCACAGGCTTCGGCGCGCTTGCCAACACGTTCGTCGCGCCGGAGCGCCGGGCCGAACTGCAACACGCGCTGATCCGCTCCCACGCGGCCGGGGTGGGCGCCCCGATGCCGCGTGAGGTGGTCCGCGCCATGATGCTGCTGCGGGTACGTTCGCTGGCCCTGGGCCGCTCCGGGGTCCGCCCGCTCGTCGCCGAGGCGCTTGTCGACCTGCTCAACCGCGACATCACCCCGTGGGTGCCGGAGCACGGCTCGCTTGGCGCGTCCGGCGACCTGGCGCCGCTTGCGCACTGCGCGCTCGTGCTGCTCGGCGAGGGTTGGGTGCTCAGCCCGGCCGGCGAGCGGCAGGACGCGGCAGACGCGCTTACCGCCGCCGGGCTCAAGCCGATCGAGCTGGCCGCCAAGGAAGGGCTGGCGCTGATCAACGGCACCGACGGCATGCTCGGCATGCTGCTGCTCGCCATCCACGACGCGGCGCACCTGTTCGCCATGGCGGACGTGACGGCCGCGCTCGCCATCGAGGCGATGCTCGGCTCGGAGCGGCCGTTCCTGCCCGAGCTGCACGCCATCCGGCCGCACCCCGGCCAGGCCGCGTCGGCGGCGAACATCCACCTGCTGCTCCAGGACTCCCGGGTCATGGACTCGCACCGCGACGACGTGGCGCACGCCGTGCAGGACGCGTACTCGATGCGCTGCGCGCCGCAGGTGGCCGGCGCGGCCCGGGACACCCTTGACTTCGTCCGCACTGTCGCCGCACGGGAGCTGGTGTCCGTTGTGGACAACCCGGTCGTGCTGCCGGACGGCCGGGTCGAGTCGACAGGAAACTTCCACGGCGCGCCGCTCGGCTTCGCCGCGGACTTTCTCGCCATCGCCGCCGCCGAGGTGGGCGCGATCGCCGAGCGGCGTGTGGACCGGCTGCTGGACGTCACCCGATCCCGGGAGCTGCCCGCGTTCCTCTCCCCCGACGCCGGGGTGAACTCCGGGCTGATGATCGCCCAGTACACGGCGGCCGGCATCGTCGCCGAGAACCGCCGCCTGGCCGCCCCCGCGTCGGTGGACTCGCTGCCCACAAGCGGCATGCAGGAGGACCACGTCTCGATGGGCTGGGCGGCGGCCAAGAAGCTGCGCACCGTCCTGGACAACCTCACAAGCCTGCTCGCCGTCGAGTTGCTGGCAGGCGTACGCGGCCTGCAACTCCGTGCGCCACTGGTGCCGTCGCCGGCCGGCCGGGCCGCCGTCGCCGCGCTCGGCGAGGCGGCCGGCGAGCCCGGCCCGGACGTGTTCCTCGCCCCGGTGCTGGAGGCCGCCCGCGCGGTGCTGGCCGGCCCGGAGCTGCGTGCCGCAATCGAACGGGAGGTCGGCCCACTGGGCTGACCTTTGCGGGTCGCTGTCGTCCGCCGCGGGTCAGGCGGCGGGCGGCAGCACCTTCGCCACCAGCTTCGCCAGCTCGCGCAGGGCCTTGCCACGGTGGCTGACCGCGTCCTTCTCCTGCGGGGTCAACTCGGCGTTGGTGCGCTCCTGCCCATCGCCCAGGAAGATCGGGTCGTAGCCGAACCCGCCGTCACCGCGCGGCGCCCGCAGGACCCGCCCGGACTGCCGGCCGTCGACCAGGTGCTCCTTGCCACCGGGCAGCACCAGCGCCACCGTGCAGACGAAGGCGGCACCCCGGTGCTCGTCCGGCACGTCGCCGATCTGGTCCAGCACCAACTGAAGGTTGGCCCGGTCGTCGCCGTGCCGGCCCGACCAGCGGGCGCTGAACACGCCAGGCATCCCGTTCAACGCGTCCACGGCGAGCCCCGAGTCGTCGGCGATCGTCGGCAGCCCGGTGCGCCGGCAGCCCTCCCGCGCCTTGATCAGCGCGTTCTCACCGAAGGTCAGGCCGGTCTCCGGCAGCTCCGGAAATTCCGGCACGTCGTCGAGCCCGAGCAGGGCGATCCGGTGCGCGCCCAGCGCGCCGTCCAGGATCCGCTGAAGCTCCACAAGCTTCTTCTGATTACGCGTAGCAAGCAGAACCTTGTTCATGCTGAGTCACCTCTGTTCGCGACTGCGGGGCTCGCAAGCTCACTCCTCGCGCTCACCAAATCACCTCTGTTCGCGACTGCGGGGCTCGCAAGCTCACTCCTCGCGCTCACGCGAGCGCCTTTCGCTGGGCCTCGGCCAACTCCGCGCAACCCGCGACCGCCAGGTCGAGCAGGCTGTCGAGCTGGTCGCGGGCGAACACACCCGCCTCGCCGGTGCCCTGCACCTCGACGAAGTCACCCGCGCCGGTGCAGACCACGTTCATGTCCACCTCGGCGGCGACGTCCTCCTCGTAGCAGAGGTCCAGCCGCGCCTCGCCGGCGATGATCCCCACGCTGACGGCCGCGACCGAGCGGTGCATCACCTTCTCCGGCTTGCCAGCCAGCGCCTTGCGGGCGGCCAACCAGCCCACGGCGTCGTGCAGCGCCACGTACGCGCCGGTGATCGCGGCGGTCCGGGTGCCGCCGTCGGCCTGGAGCACATCGCAGTCGAGGACCACCGAGTTCTCGCCGAGCGCCTTCAGGTCGATGCTTGCCCGCAGGCTCCGGCCGATCAGCCGAGAGATCTCATGCGTACGGCCGCCGACGCGACCCTTGATGCTCTCCCGGTCGGAGCGGGTGTTGGTGGCCCGGGGCAGCATCGCGTACTCGGCGGTCACCCAACCGAGCCCGGAACCCTTGCGCCAGCGGGGCACCCCCTCGGTGACGCTCGCCGTGCAGAGCACCCGGGTGCCGCCGAACTCGACGAGCACCGAACCCTCCGGATGGGTGCTCCAGCCCCGGGTCAGAGTCACCGGTCGAAGTTGATCGGGCCCTCGCCCGTCAGGTCGCGCCATGCCTGCACCCTATGCGGTGCGGCGATCCACCTCCCTCGGGGTGTCCCGAGCGGCCCCGGCGTCGTGCCCCTGAGGGCTCAGACGTCGTAGCTGGCGCCGGCCCGGACCACCTCGAGCGGCCCGGTGTACGCGGCAGCGGCCGATTCGAGCGTGTGCGCCTCGCTGCCCCACGCCGCCACCAGGTGGGTGAGGAGCAGCCGACCCACCACCGCCTTGGTGGCCGTCTCACCCGCCTCCCGGCCGGTCAGGTGCAGATCCGGCGGATTGTCGACGCCGTCGAGGTAGCTCGCCTCGCAGAGGAACACGTCGGCGTTCTGCGCCAGCCGCAGCAGGGCGTCACAGGGCGCGGTGTCCGACGAGTAGCACAGCGACCGGCCACCGTGCTCCAGCCGGACACCGTACGTCTCGACGGGATGGTTGACCCGGTCGACGGTCACAGTGAACGGCCCGATCGGAAAGGTGCCCGGCTCCAGCGCGTAGAACTGGTAGACGTCCTCCACGGTGCCGTCGTCGCCGTACGCCGCGCTGAGCCGGTCCGGTGCGCCGGAGGGCGCGTACACCGGCAGCGCCGGGTAGGGGCCGTCCGGGGCGTAGCGGCGGACGACCACGTACGACGTGGCGTCGAGGATGTGGTCGCAGTGCAGGTGGGTCAGCAGGATCGCGTCGGGGGCGTGCAGCCCCGCGTAGCGCTGGAGGCTGGACAGCGAGCCGGGGCCGAAGTCGACAAGGAGCCGGAAGCCGTCGGCCTCGACGAGATAGGCCGAGCACGGCGACTCGGGGCCGGGGAAGCTGCCGGCGCATCCCAGGACGGTCAGTCGCATCGGGTCTTCTCGCTGTCACTGTCAGTAGCAACCGTGCCAGCGGCGCTCCCGGCCATGATCTTCATCGACGCCTGCGCCACGCTGCGCAGCCTACGCCGGGGTGCCCGACGACCAGAATCATCCACTCGAACTTGTCACGAACGTGACACCTGCTCACAGCAAGGCAGGGCAGCGTGACGGGCCGCCGACCGAGTACGCCGACGGCCCGTACGGGCAGACCAAGCGGTCAGGCCCAGAGCTGACCCTCCAGGGCGTCCTCGGCGTCGGCAAGCGTGCCGCCGTACGCGCCGGTGGACAGGTATTTCCAGCCGCCGTCGCACACCACGAAGGCCACATCGGCACGGCGACCGTCACGGACCGCCTCGTGCGCCACCGCGAGCGCGGCGTGCAGGATGGCGCCCGTGGAGAAGCCGGCGAAGATGCCCTCCACCTCGACGAGCTGACGGGTGCGCAGCACCGCGTCCCGGGTGCCCACCGAGAACCGCCGCGACAACACCGACGCGTCGTAGAGCTCCGGCACGTACCCCTCGTCGATGTTGCGCAGCCCGTAGACCAGCTCGCCGTAACGCGGCTCGGCCGCCACGACCTGGATGCCCTCGACCTTCTCGCGCAGGTAACGCCCGGTGCCCATCAGGGTGCCGGTAGTGCCAAGCCCGGCCACGAAGTGCGTGATGGTGGGCAGGTCGTGCAGCAGCTCCGGCCCTGTCGTCTCGTAGTGCGCCCGCGCGTTCGCCTCGTTGCCGTACTGGTAGAGCATCACCCAGTCGGGATGCTCGGCGGAGATCTGCTTCGCGGTCGCGACAGCCTGGTTGGAACCGCCCGCCGCCGGCGAGAAGATGATCTCAGCCCCGTACATCCGGAGCAGTTGGATCCGCTCGGTGGAGACGTTCTCGGGCATCACACAGACCAGCCGGTATCCCCGCAGCTTGGCCACCATCGCCAGCGAGATGCCTGTGTTGCCGCTTGTCGGCTCCAGGATCGTGTCACCCGCGCGAAGCCGGCCGGCCTCCTCGGCCGCGCGCACCATGAACAGCGCCGCGCGGTCCTTGATGCTGCCCGTCGGGTTGCGGTCCTCCAGCTTGGCCCAGAGCCGCACCTCTGGTGCGCCGTCGGGAACCACCGGGGAGAGCCGGGGCAGGCCGACCAGCGGCGTGCCCCCACAGGCGTCGAGCAGGCTTTCGTACCGCGCCATGGCGGCCGTCCTCAGCGGGCAGCGACGGCGCCGCGGGCCGCTGCCGTGACGCTGTGCGAACTGATCGCCGCGGCGGCGGCGAAGCCGAACGCGCCGCCGGCCACGGCCGGCAGGATCGTGACGCTGTCGCCGTCGGAGAGCTTGGCGTCGAGGGCGCCGAGGAAACGGACGTCCTCGTCGTTGACGTAGACGTTCACGAAGCGGTGCAGTACGCCGGCGTCGGTGATCAGCCGGCCGCGCAGCCCGGCGTGCCGGGAGTCCAGGTCGGTGAGCAGGTCGCCCAGGGTGTCGCCAGCCCCTTCGACGACCTTCGCGCCGCCGGTGTAGCTGCGCAGGATGGTGGGAATGCGAACCTCGATGGCCATGATGTCGTGCTCCTCATTCGGGTGTGCCAACGGTGACGGGACGTGAAACGGGTGCGGATGCTGACGGGTCAGCGGCCGGAACACTCGTAGTCGACCGTCGCCGGGCTCTGCCCGAACATGTAGGACTGCACGGCGTGCGGGTCGACCCCGGCCTCCACGATCCGGACCGGCTCCTCGGTCACCACGCCGTCGACGATCCGGAACGACCGGATCTCCTCCGAGTCGGGCTCACGGGTCGAGACGAGCAGGTAGTGCGCCCCCGGCTCGCCCGCGAAGGAGACGTCCGTGCGGGACGGGTAGGCCTCGGTGGCGGTGTGCGAGTGGTAGATGACAACGGGCTCCTCGTCCCGGTCGTCCATCTCCCGCCACACTCGCAGCTGCTCCATCGAGTCGAACTCGTAGAAGGTCATCGACCGCGCCGCGTTGTCCATCGGGATGTGCCGGGACGGGGTGTCGCTGCCGATGGCGCCGGCGACGACGCCGCACGCCTCGTCGGGGTGGTCCCGGCGCGCGTGGGCGACGATCGCGTCGATGATCGACCGCTCGATGCTCAGCACGTCCACCAGCCTAGCCCGTGCTGGGCGGGGCCTGAAGTGGTGCCTGTCACGCCTAGTCGATCAAGGCGTTGAGCAGCGACTCCTGCAGATATCCGAGGTACGCGTAGACCGACAGTTGGAACACCCGGCTGGACGCCGGGTCCTCGGCTACCGCGTCGTCCAACTCCTCGCCCAGGTCCGTGCCGTCCTTGATCTCCAGCCGGACGCCCATCGCCAGCCGCGCGTCGTTCAACGCCCGCAGCCACGCCTCGGCCGCCTCGGCGTCCAACCGCACCTCGCCGCCCGCCTCGTCGGGCAACGCGGCCAGGATGGCCCCCGCCTGGTCGATCTTGGCGGTCTTGAGGTCACCCTCGGTGTAGCGGCGGAACTCGGCAGTGCCGGGCGCGTCCTTCGGGTAGACCGCCGGAAAGAGCCGGCCCACGACCGGGTCGGTGTGGTCGAAGCCGTCGGTGAGCAGACCGACCACCTCGGAGGCGACCTTGCGCAGCACCCGCACCTCGTCGACCGCGAAGGTGGCGACGTAACGGCCAGCCTGCCGCCGGAACATACTCACGAGCGGTCCACCGTCGCCCACAGCCCGTACGCGTGCAACTGCGACGCGTCGTGCTCCATCCGCTCCCGGGCGCCAGTGGAAACCACGGCACGCCCCTTGTGGTGCACGTCCAGCATGAGCTGCTCCGCCCTCTCCCGGCTGTAGCCGAACAGCTTCTGGAACACCCAGGTCACATACGTCATCAGATTGACCGGGTCGTCCCACACGATCGTCACCCACTGCTGGTCCGCCGCCGGCACCTCGTCGGTGGCCGACGTCTCGACCGGTGCAACCTGCGGAGCCGCCATGCCCCCCATCGTGCCACCGGTTTCCCGGAACCGAGGAACCGGAACGCCGGCTCGTCGCGGATCGCCCGTCCCAGCCGCCCCGGAACCACCCCGACCACCGTCGGAAACGAGGCATGGTAGGCACCCGTGACAGCGGGCAGCCACGCCATCAGGCGAGCAGAAGGCCGTGGTCGACTGCATCGGAGAGCACCACGCCCAGCGAGAGGCGGATCACCTCGAACCGTCGGGAGATCTCCCGGGAAAGTTCCAACTCGACCTCCCGCAACGCCCGCTGGGACCACGCCCGCGCGGCGCTGTGGTCATCGTTGCCAGGTGTACGCCACTGCTGCCAGCAGCCACCGGAGAGCGCCACCGCGATCGGCGGCAGCACCTCGTCGCGGTACGCCGACGGATAGCCGGCCAGCGCGTCGATCGCCTCGGCACCGGTCAGCCCGGCCACACCGGCCGTACTGGTGATCAGCAGGACGCGGTCCAGGTCACGGCCGGGCCGGTGGTCCGCCAGGCCGTACTGCACGGCCTTGGCGATCCTGCGGCGTACGCCCTCGACCGGCGGCGCGCCGAGCACCTGGGCGGCGGCGTCGTCCAGGATGCGCCGTACCGCCTGATCGCACTGCGCGGTGGCCAGCAGCGACAGGGCCGCCATCTCCCGGTCCAGCAGATCCGGCAGGCCTGCGCAGCCGACCCCGAAGACGATCTCCTGGACGGCCCGCAGGTGGATGTTCGCCAACTCCAGGGCGAGGTGCTGACGGATCCGCTGAGAGCAGGAGCGGCTCCTCCGGTCGAGCTGCTCGGACCAGTCCCCCGGGTCGGTGACCACCGCCACCCGGCCGTGCTGGCCCGGCAACACCGGCGGATCGTTGCTGGCCCGCTGCAACCCCTCGCCCGCCGACCAACCCACAAGCGCCCGGCGCAGGTCGGCGGCGTCCACGCCGTCGATCGGGAACCACCGGGCGCCGGCCAGGGCGGGCACGGCGGCCAGCAGGGCCGCTCGGTGCGCCGCGATCGTCACCGCGATCGAGTCCACCTCGCCGGGGCGACCGCCGGCCGGCGAGGATGACGACTCCGCGTCCCGTGTCGTCGCCGCACTGTCGGTCGGCGGGGCCCAACCCGCCGCGCCGGGAGTCACCGCGAAGACGACCTCCACGGGCGCCGCGGCCACCTCGGCGAGCAGGTTCAGCTCCGGAGCGGTGAACGCCTGGTCGGCCGCGATCACGAAGAGCAGCGCGCCGGCCCGGCCGACGGCGTCGAGCAACACCCGAACGCCGGCCACGCCGAGAGTCCCCGTGTCGGGGGTGTCGATAAGGGTGAAGTGCCGCAGCAGCGGCTCGGGCACGCTCAACTCGACCCGTCGCGGCGGGCGGGCCAGGGCCGGGCCGGCGGCGTCGCGGTCCGCGCCGTACGAGTGCGGCTGCCGGTAGCCGGGCACGAACGCCGCCCGGGTCGGCACCTTGGCGTGCCGCACCACGAGCCAACTGCCCGCCGGCACGGTGAGCATCACCGGGTCGAGCCCGACGAGGGTGGCGAGCACCGCGCGCCGGTCGGCGCCGGCCGGACCGACGGCGACAACGCCGAGCGGCTCCTGGGCGCCGGGGCCTGTCACGCCGACCGCGGCGGGCAACGGGCCGCAGGCCGGCACGCCGGTCGGGCTGTCCATGTCGGCCGACGGATCGGCCGAGGGGAGAAAGCCCTGCTGCATCAGGTGCCTCCCGGGGCAGGCGACCGGTCGGGCCGGTCGGGTGGAAACTCCGGTGGCGGTACCCGGATGCCGGAAGACTACGGGCGGCCCGCCGACCAGGCAGAACACTCGGATACTCATGGGTAATTGTGCCACTACTCAACTTCGGTGCGTGACGGTGCGAGCGCAGACGGAGTTCGATGGATATGCTGCGCGGATGAGTCGATGGAAGTTCGTCGGCCGGACCGACGAACTCAACCGCCTGCTGGCGGCGGTGACCGGCGAGGCCGGCCGCGGGCTCCTCTTCAGCGGCAGCGCGGGCATCGGCAAGAGCCGACTGCTACGCGAGGGTGTCAACGCGCTGCCCACCGACAGGTATGCGATCTGGTCGATCGCGGCCAGCGCCACCACTGCCGCGCTGCCCTTCGGTGGTCTGGTGCAGGTCCTCCCCGCGGAGCAGCCCCAGGGCCTCTCCCCCGCCGGCATCCTGCGCTGGGCGCTCGGCGTTCTGCAACAGCAGGCCGCCGGCCGCCGGATCGTGCTCGCGATCGACGACGCGCACCTGCTCGACCCGCCCTCGGCAGCACTTGTGCACCTGGTCGCCCGCGCCGACAACGCGACAGTCGTCGGCACGCTGCGCGACGGCGAACAGATCCCGCTGCCGATCCGCGCACTCTGGACCGACGACCTGGTCGAGCACGTCGAGCTGACCCCGATGCCACCGTCGGAGACCGCCGGCCTGTTGGCGGCGATCCTGGGCGGCCCTGTCGACGCCGGCTCCGCCGACCGGCTCGGCCGACTGTCGGCCGGCAACCCGCTGCTGCTACGCGAGTTGGTGCACGCCGCCAACGGCAGCGAGGAGTTGAAGCGCACCTACGGGATCTGGAAGTGGACCGGCCGGCTGGAGCTGGCACCCAGCCTGACCGACCTGATCGACACCCGCGTCGGGCAACTCACCGACGGCGTCCGCACCGTCGTGGAGCTTGTCGCCTTCGGCGAACCGCTCGGTCTGCACCTGCTCAACCAGGCCGCCAACCCGTCCGATGTGGAGACCGCCGAGGAGCGCGGTCTGATCACCGTCGTGCAGCACGACAGGCGGACGAACGTCCGCCTGGCCCATCCGCTCTACGGCGAGGTGATGCGCCGCCGCTGCCCGGTCAGCCGCACCCGCCGACTACAGGCGCTCCTCGCCGAGCTGCTGGAGCGGGTCGGCAAGCGGCGCCGCGACGACCTGCTGCGGGTGGCGGTGTGGCGACTCGACTCGGGCACCGCACAGGACGCCACCCTGCTGGTGGACGCCGCGGTGCAGGCGTTCACCCGCTACGACGTGCCGTTGGCGACCCGGCTGGCCCGCGCCGCGCTGAACGCCGACGGCGGTTCGGACGCGGCGGAGCTGCTCGCCACCATCCTGATGTTCGCCGACCGGCCGGACGAGGCGATGACCGTCCTCGACGCGGTGACCCTCGAACCCGGCGACGAGCGCCGGCTCTGCCGGTGGCTTACCGTCCGCGGAATGGTCAGCTACTGGGGGCTGAGCCGGGAGTCCACCGTGGAGGAGATCGCGAGCCGGGTCGAGCAGCTCGGCGACTCCGCCGACCGGGCGCGTGTGCACGCCTTCGAGGCGATCATGCGCCTGCACCGGCTCGACACGGCGACCGCCGTACGGCTGAGCCAGCGCGTACTGGACCGGCCGGCGGCCAGTGTCGCCGCCCGCGAGCTGGCCCGCAGCACCATCGCGCACGTCCAGGCCGCGCAGGGCGAGCTGTCCCGCAGCGGCGCGGCGATCGCCCAGGTGCACTCCTCGGCGGCCAGTTGGCGCACCGACATGCCGTACCTGCAACTGGCCCTGGAGCTGGCCCGGGGCACCCGGCTGATGCTCACCGGCGACCTGGTCGGGATCGACGCGATCGTGGCCGACGAGTTCGCCGACCTCGCGGGCGCCGGCGACTTCCGGCTCGGCACCGGCTACCTGGCCATCCTCCAGGCGTACGCGGCGCGGCTGCGCGGGCAGAGCGACGCGGCGATGCGTACCTCGCTGGGCGCCTGCGCGGTGCTGGCGACCAGCCGGGTCTACGCCGGCCTGGCCCAGGCCGAACGGGCCCAGGCGGCGGCGCTGCGCGGAGACGCGGCGCAGGCCGCCGAGGCGATGGCCGAGGCCGACCGCACCCACGCACCGGGCATGGCGGTGCTCTACCCGTGGCTGGAGCAGGCCCGAGGCGCGGCGCTCGCCGCGTCGGGTGACCTACCGGGCGCGATCAAGCAGTTCAGCGACCTGGCCGAGAGGCTGCGGGCGGACGGTTTCGCCGGGCACGAGGTGCACGTCCTGCACGACCTGGTCCGGCTGGACCAGGCCGGCGCGCCGACCGGGCCCACCTGCTCCGACGGCAGCCGGCGCACAGTGGCGCAGCGCCTCGCGGAGCTCTCCGAGCGGGTGGACGGGGTGCTTCCGCCACTGCTGGCCCGGCATGCCCGGGCCGCGGTGACCAACTCCGCCACGGGCCTGCTCGCGGCCGCCGACGACTATGCCGCGCTGGAGCTGACCGTGTACGCCGCCGAGGCCACCGCTCAGGCCCTGCACCTGCTGCGCCAGCAGCATTCGGTGGCGGCCGGCGAGGCCCGGGAGCGGCTGGCCGGGCTGCTCGGCCGCTGTGACCTGGTCCGCACACCGGCGTTGCGCGCCGGGGCGCCGGTGCTCACCGAACGCGAGTGGCAGGTGGCCCGCCTCGCCGCGCACGGCGCGGCCAGCAAGGCCATCGCCGAGCGCCTCTACCTCTCCGCACGCACCGTGGAGAACCACCTTCAGCGGATCTACACCAAGCTCGGCGTGACCGGCCGTGCCGAGTTGTGGGCCGCGCTGCGGTCGATCCCGGGCCACGAGGGCGGCGACGCGGACTGAACCTTAGGCTGGGGCGGTGAGCAACCTCCGCCCCGCGCTGTTGACCGACCACTACGAGCTGACGATGGTCAGTGCCGCGCTGAAGGACGGCACCGCCGACCGCCGATGCGTCTTCGAGGTGTTCAGCCGCCGCCTGCCGGCCGGCCGTCGGTACGGCGTCGTCGCCGGCACCGCCCGGCTGATCGAGCTGATCCGCGACTTCCGATTCGAGCCGGCCGAGGTCGACTTCCTGCGCCGGACCGGCGTGGTCGACGACGCGGCGGCGGCCTGGCTCACCGACTACCGCTTCACCGGCGACATCGACGGGTATGCCGAGGGTGAGTTGTTCTTCCCCGGCTCGCCGATCCTCACCGTCTCCGGCGGCTTCGCCGAGTGTGTGGTGCTGGAGACGGTGGCGCTCTCCGTGCTCAACCACGACTGTGCGGTGGCGGCAGCGGCGGCCCGGATGGTCACCGCGGCCCGGGGCCGGGCACTTATCGAGATGGGGTCGCGTCGGGCACACGAGGAGGCGGCGGTGGCCGCGGCGCGGGCCGCGTACCTGGCCGGGTTCCGGTTCACCTCCAACCTCGCCGCCGGTGCGCGCTACGGCATCCCCACGGCCGGCACGGCGGCGCACGCGTTCACCCTGCTTCACGACGACGAGCGGGCGGCGTTCGCCTCGCAGGTGGCCACGCTGGGCAAGGACACCACGCTGCTCGTCGACACGTACGACATCAGCCAGGGCATCCGCAACGCCATCGCGGTGGCCGGGCCGGACCTGCGGGCGGTACGGATCGACTCGGGTGACCTGGCGGTGATCGCCCAGCAGTCCCGTGAGCTGCTCGACTCGTTGGGCGCCACCGAAACTAAGATCATCGTTTCGGGTGACCTGGACGAGTACGCCATCGCCGCGCTGGCCGCCGAGCCTGTCGACATGTACGGCGCGGGCACCGCGGTGGTCACCGGCTCCGGGGCGCCGACCGCCGGGCTGGTCTACAAGCTCGTCGAGGTCGAGGGCCGGCCCGTGGTCAAGCGCTCCGAGCACAAGGCGACAATCGGCGGCCGGAAGGTCGCGGTCCGCCGGCACAAGCCGACCGGCACCGCCACCGAGGAGGTCATCGTCCCGCAGGGTGTGCCGGATCGGCAGGCCAACGACCGGATGCTCCAGCGGTCGTACGTGGTCGACGGCGAGCCGGTGGCCCTGCCCACCCTCGACGAGTCGCGGGCACACCTGCGGGAATGTCTCATCTCCATCCCGTGGGAGGGGCTGAAGCTGTCGGCCGGCGACCCGGCCGTGCCGGTCACCGTCCTCCCCGCCACCTGAGTTCGTCCAGGACCGCTGCCGCTGACTTGAGCAAGATGAGAGGAAGCCCGATGGCCAACGCGCTGATCATCGTGGACGTGCAGAACGACTTCTGTGAGGGCGGCTCACTTGCCGTCGCCGGGGGCGCCGGGGTGGCCGCCGGCATCTCCCGGCTGCTCGCCAGCGAGCCGGACCGATGGGACCACGTGGTCGCCACGAAGGACTACCACGTCGATCCGGGCGCGCACTTCGGCGATCCGCCGGATTTCGTGGAGTCCTGGCCCCGGCACTGTGTGGTCGGCACCAGCGGGTCGGAGTTCCACCCCGATCTGGCGACCGAGCGGGTCGAGGCGATCTTCCATAAGGGCGAGCACGCGGCCGCGTACTCCGGATTCGAGGGGCACGCCGACGACGGCGAGTGCCTTGCCGACTGGCTGCGGCGGCACGACGTGGACCGGGTCGACGTGGTCGGGATCGCCACCGACCACTGCGTCCGGGCCACCGCGCTGGACGCCGCCCGGGAGGGCTTCGCCACCACAGTGCTGCTGGAGCTGACCGCCGCGGTCGCTCCGGCGACCACCGACGTGGCGCTGCGGGCAATGGATGGCGCCGGAGTGACCCTGCACGGCACGCCTGTGGTCAGGGCCGCATGACGCGGTAATCGGCCCGCCCGCCAAGACGAGCCGAGCACACCCCGAAGTGAGCGCAGCTCGCCCCGCGAAAGCGAAGGCGCAGCCCGCCGGCGCCAGGAGCGACCCGGGGCACCTACTCCGGTGAGCGTGATTCCGCTGTGGCATCAAGATGCCACAGCGGAATCACGCTCACAGGACCATCTCCGACCCTCCGCCGGCCGGCCCCGCCCGCAGACACCGCCCGTGGACACCGCAGCCGGCCAACGACCCGCAGACGCCGGGCCTGATGGTGGCCGGACATGGCGACGGGCGCCGCTCCCGGTGATCCCAGGGGGCGGCGCCCGTCGTACGGCTCGGTCGAAGCTGATGTCGTCAGCTTGGCCCGGTGGTGCTGGACGTCACTTGCGGTCGACGTCGCTGGCGGTGTCCTCGCGGTAGCTGGCACCGCCGTCCGACTCGCTGGTGAGCGGCTTGGAGCCACCCTCCGGCGGGCCGGCCAGGCTCTGGCCGCCGGCGGCCAGCTCCGGGAACTTCGCGTCGAACGCCGGCCGCTCGGAGCGGATCCGAGGCATCCGGTCGAAGTTGCGCAGCGGGGGCGGGCTGCTCGTCGCCCACTCCAGCGAGTTGCCGTGACCCCAGGGGTCGTTCACCTCGACGACCGGACCGGTCTTGTACGACTTCCAGCAGTTGTAGATGAACGGCAGCGTGGAGATACCTGTGATGAACGCGCCGACCGTCGAGATCATGTTCAGCGTGGTGAAGCCGTCGCTGGGCAGGTAGTCGGCGTACCGGCGGGGCATGCCCTCGTTGCCGAGCCAGTGCTGCACCAGGAAGGTGGTGTGGAAGCCGATCATGGTGAGCCAGAAGTGCACCTTGCCCAGGCGCTCGTCGAGCATCCGGCCGAACATCTTCGGGAACCAGAAGTAGATGCCGGCGAAGACCGCGAACACGATGGTGCCGAAGAGCACGTAGTGGAAGTGGGCCACCACGAAGTAGGAGTCCGACACGTGGAAGTCCAGCGGCGGGCTGGCCAGCAGCACACCGGTCAGACCACCGAAGAGGAACGTGACGAGGAAGCCGACCGCCCAGAGCATGGGCGTCTCGAAGCTGATCTGGCCCCGCCACATGGTGCCGATCCAGTTGAAGAACTTCATACCGGTCGGCACGGCGATCAGGTAGCTCAGGAAGCTGAAGAACGGCAGCAGCACCTGACCGGTGGCGAACATGTGGTGCGCCCAGACGCTCATGGAGAGCGCGGCGATCGCGATGGTCGCGGCGACCAGACCCTTGTAGCCGAAGATCGGCTTGCGGGAGAAGACCGGGATGACCTCGCTGATGATGCCGAAGAACGGCAGCGCGACGATGTACACCTCGGGGTGGCCGAAGAACCAGAACAGATGCTGCCAGAGCATCGGCCCACCGGTCGCCGGGTCGTACACGTGGGCGCCGAGGATGCGGTCCGCGGCGAGCGCGAAGAGCGCGGCGGCCAGCAGCGGGAAGACCAGGATCACCAGGAGGCTGGTGACCAGGATGTTCCACGTGAAGATCGGCATCCGGAACATGGTCATGCCGGGCGCACGCAGGGTGAGGATCGTGGTGATCATGTTCACCGCGCCGAGGATGGTGCCCAGGCCGGAGATGGCCAGACCCATGACCCACATGTTGGCACCGACGCCTGGCGAGTGCTCGACGCTGCTCAGCGGCGCGTACGCGAACCAGCCGAAGTCGGCGGCACCACCAGGGGTGATGAAGCCGGCGGTCGCCATCGTGCCGCCGAACAGGTACAGCCAGTAGGCGAAGCTGTTCAGGCGGGGGAAGGAAACGTCGGGCGCGCCGATCTGGATCGGCACGATGTAGTTCGCGAAGGCGAACACGATCGGTGTCGCGAAGAACAGCAGCATGATCGTGCCGTGCATCGTGAAGAGCTGGTTGTACTGCTCGGGCGACAGGAACTGCAGCCCGGGTCGAGCCAGCTCAGCCCGCATGATCAGGGCCATCAGGCCGCCGATCATGAAAAACGCGAACGCGGTGACCATGTACATGATCCCGATTTGCTTCGCGTCCGTGGTCCGCAGCAGCCGGGCGATGGCCGACCCCTTGACCGGCTCTCGGACCGGCCAGGGCCGGGTCACGACCGGCTTGGGTGCGACGGTGGTCACGAGTGGCCTCCGGTTCTCGGTTGTCGCTCGGCACACGCTGGTTATCTGCGGGCCGTCATCCGTAGGGAGGATAGTCCCCGGCAGGTCGCAGCGCCGCGTGGGGTGGCGTGACACGATCTACTACGGGCCTACAGCGGGCCGACCAGTAGCCGGTAGTGCTCCCCGAAGATCCGACCGCCGCGTCCGCGCAGCAGCGGGTCGCGTAGCGCCGGCGGCACGTCCCTGGTGCGGTTGCGGTCCCGGGTCCGGTCGGCCACCCATCGGGTACGCGGGCGACGACGACTCTCGTACGCCACGAGCGCCGCATCGACGCTTGCTGCGGCACCCAGCGACTCGGCCAGCACCACTGCGTCCTCAAGCGCCATGGCGGCACCCTGCGACAGGGTCGGCGCGGTGGCGTGGGCGGCGTCGCCGACGAGCAGCACCCGGCCCCGGTACCAGCGACCCAGCTCCACCTCGTCGGTGAGCCCGACGTGGACCTGGCCCTGCTCCAGCATCTCCAGCACCTCGGGCACGGGGCCGCGATAGTCGCCGAAGAGTTCGCGGAGCCGGGCCAGCGGGTCGGCGGGCGGCTCGGTGCCGGCCTCGTCTGCGTAACAGTGCAGTCGGCCCCCGCCGATCGGCACCAACAGCAGACCGGAGCGCTGCCCGAGCAGTGCGGTCCATTCGGTCACGGGTGGGCCGTCGCGCAACACGGCCCGGTAGACGACCTGCCCGACGGGGCGGGGCGGTCCGCCGAGCGCGGCCAGCGAGCGGACCGAGGAACGTGGCCCGTCGGCGCCGATGACCAGGTCGTACTCGCTGGTGGTGCCGTCGGTGAAGGTGACCCCGACGGCGCGCGGGAGCAGGTCCAGGTTGCGGACCTCGGCGCCGTGGCGGACGGCGCCGCCGGCGCCGCTGAGCAGCACCTGGTGCAGGTCCGCCCGGGGCAGCGCCCGGCATTCGCCGACGCCGGCCCAGAGGGTGTCGAGATCCACCTCACACAGCGGCGCGCCTGTCGCGTCGAAGAAGCGTTGCCGGTGGATGACCTGCCCTAGTGGACGGACCGGGTCGTGCAGGTCGAGTTGGTGCAGCGCTCGGGCGGCGTTGCCGGGCAGGTAGAGCCCGGTCGCGGTGGACTCACCCGGCGGCAGCTTGTCGGTGACGTCGGGCCGGAAGCCCGCCAGGCGTAGCGCCCGGGCTACGGCCAGGCCGGCGATGCCCGCGCCGACGACGAGGATGCGCAGGGGGGAGCCACCCATGGTGGTGTACGCCTCCGGAGGGGTTACGGCACGCGTTGGAGGCAACACGCTACTCGGCGCTATTGGCGCACGCCAGGCCCCAATCGGCCGGCTCGGCGGCGCTCGTCGGCGGCTCGGGTCGCTCAGCTGGCCGTCCGGTGGCAGCCGTCCGGCGGCTGGGTGGCAATCCTCACTATTCACCAGTTTGGTGCATGCGGTTGCGCAGGAATTTCAGGCATGTAAATGTGTCATTGAGCGTGGGAGCGCTCCCGCACCGCCCCACCACATCCGGCGCCCGGCACGCGCCGAGTCAAGGAGCGTCATGAAACGTCAACTTCGAGCCCTGGCAGCCGCTGGGCTGCTACTCACCAGCTCGCTGGTCGCCGTGGCCCTCGGCGGCACCGCCTCGGCCGACACCCAGATCTGCGAGCAGTACGGCTCCACCACCATCCAGGGTCGGTACGTGGTGCAGAACAACCGCTGGGGCACCACTGCCCAGCAGTGCATCAATGTGACAAGCACCGGCTTCGAGATCACCACCCTGAACGGCAGCAGCCCCACCAACGGCGCGCCCACTGCGTACCCCTCGGTGTTCTTCGGTTGTCACTACACCAACTGCTCCCCCGGCACGAACCTGCCGATCCAGGTGAGCCAGATCAGCAGCGCCACCAGCAGCATCTCCTACCGCTACGTCAGCGGCGCCACCTACAACGCGTCGTACGACATCTGGCTGGACCCGTCGCCGAAGCGGGACGGCGTGAACCAGATGGAGATCATGATCTGGCTCAACCGGCAGGGCCCGATCCAACCCATCGGCTCGGTGGTCGGCACCACAAACCTGGCCGGCCGCACCTGGGAGGTCTGGCGGGGCAGCAACGGCTCCAACAACGTCATCTCCTACGTCGCGCAGTCGGCGATCTCCAGCCTGAACTTCAGCGTGCTGGACTTCATCAACGACACCCGCAACCGCGGCGCGATCACCAACTCCTGGTACCTGACGAGCATCCAGGCCGGCTTCGAGCCCTGGCAGGGCGGTGTCGGCCTCGCGGTGAACTCGTTCTCCGCCACCGTCAACGGCGGCGGCAACCCCACCAACCCGCCCCCGTCGACTCCTCCGCCGGGTGGTGGTTCGGGGTGCGCGGTGAAGTACACGCCGAACTCGTGGAACAACGGCTTCACCGCCGACGTGCAGATCACCAACACCGGGTCCAGCGCGATAAACGGCTGGACGCTCAACTACACGCTGCCCAGCGGGCAGACGGTCACCAACGCGTGGAACGCCACTGTCAACCAGAGCGGCTCCGCGGTGACCGCCCGCAACGTCGGCCACAACGGGTCGATCGCCCCCGGTGGCACGGCGAGCTTCGGCTACCAGGGGACCCTGAACGGGTCGTACTCGTCCCCGACCAGCTTCTCGCTCAACGGGGCCACCTGCTCGCGCGCCTGAACACGACCGGGCGTGACCGGTGACGCCCAGAGAGTTGTTCAACTATCGGCCCCGCCAAGCACAGCTTGGCGGGGCCGTCTCGCACCCGCTCACGCCCCCGTAGCCCTCGGCGTGCGCTCTCCGCTGGCGCGGGTGTCGTACGTCTCGCGGTTGGCGAACACGTCGTCCATGTGCGCCTGGGCCCAGATCTTGAGGCCGCGCATCGTCTGGTGCAGTGAGCGGCCCAGCTCGGTCAGCTCGTAGGAGACCGTGACGGGCACGGTCGGCGTCGCGGTGCGGGTGATCAGACCGTCCCGTTCCAGGGCGCGCAGCGTCTGAGTGAGCATCTTTTGACTGACGCCGGCCAGCAGGCGGGACAGTTCCGAGTAGCGCAACGCCCGGGGCTCGCCGGCGCAGTCAGCACCGAACCGGTGCGAGCCGTCGTTGCCCAGCGCGGCCAGGATCAACGCGACCCACTTGTCGGAGAGTCGGTCCAGCAGCTGGCGGCTGGGGCATTCCGCCAGGAATGCGTCATATTCCGCTCTGGCCTGGGCTCTCTTCTGCGCCGCCGTCATCGTTGCCATCGACCGCTCCTGTGACCGTGGGTGCCTTACGCACTTTTAGGTGCCTACTTCCCATCAGGAAGTTACACCCCCATCGTGGAGGAGGAACCGCCAGGCGCGAGCGGCGCCTGGACCACGACGAAACCTGAGGTACGCAATGCTTCCCACCTCCCTTCCCGGCGGCACCTGGACGCTGGGCGACCTGACCGTCACCCGGTTCGGCTACGGCGCCATGCAGCTCGCCGGCCCCGGAGTCATGGGGCCGCCCGCCGACCACGACGGCGCACTCGCCGTGCTCAAGGAGGTCGTCGATCTCGGCATCACCCACATCGACACCAGCGACGCCTACGGCCCACACATCACCAACCACCTGATCCGCGAGGCGCTGCACCCCTACCCCGACTCGCTGCACATCGTGACCAAGGTCGGCGCGACCCGCGACGCGCAGGGCGGCTGGCCGCCGGCCCGGAAGCCCGACGACCTACGCCGGGCCGTGCACGAAAACCTGGAACACCTCGGAGTCGAGGTGCTCGACCTGGTCAACCTCCGGCTCGGCAACGCTGCGGGACCCCAGCCCGGCTCGCTCGCCGAGCCGTACGAGACGCTCGTCGAACTCCAACAGCAGGGCCTGATCCGGCACCTCGGTGTGAGCACAGCGACCGCGGAGCAGGTCGCCGAGGCACAGGCCATCGCGCCGATCGTCTGCGTGCAGAACATGTACAACCTCGCGCACCGCAACGACGACAAGCTGATCGACGTACTCGCCGAGCAGGGCATCGCCTACGTGCCCTACTTCCCTCTCGGCGGCTTCAGCCCACTGCAGTCCTCCGCGCTGGAGTCCGTGGCCACCCGGTTGGCCGCGACGCCGATGTCCGTCGCCCTGGCCTGGCTGCTGCAACGCTCGCCGAACATCCTGCTCATCCCGGGTACGTCGTCGACCGCGCACCTGCGTGAGAACGTCGCGGGCGCGGCGCTCACGCTCTCCGAGGAGGATCTTGCCGAACTGGACAAGATCGGCAGCTGACGAGGGTCGGCGGGTCGATCGCACCCGGCGGCACGGCCGGCTTCGGATATCAGGGGGCCCTGAACGGGTCGTGCTCGTCCCCGACCAGCTTCTGCTCGCGCTCCTGAGCGGTATCACCAAGGCTGGGGGGCGTGACCGTCAGGTCACGCCCCCCCAGTTCGAGGCTCGCTCAGGCGGCTGGCGGAATGGACCGCGTCCGGGACAGCTGGCCGAAGCTGCTCGCCGGATCGTCGTACGTGCTGCCGAAGCCGCTGCCCGAGACGGTTGTCCACGCCGACGTGGTGATGTGGACCGTGCCGTCCTCGCTCTTCCACCGCTCGCGCCGGAGCGGCTCGTCGAGTGCCACCCAGGTGACCTTGAGGGTGGTCGTGCCCGCGCTCTCCTGCCAGGCGCCGCAGATCTCGTCCCCGTCGATCATCTCGCAGCGCCGCTGAAGCTCCTGGTACGGCACCGTCGCGGTGAGCTTGGCGCCGGTCAACGAGAACGAGAAGCGGGTGACCGGCACGTCCTGCGCCCGACGGGAGACGGTGTCACAGGCGTACACGCCGTCGGTGGTGCCACAGACACTCTTCTGCCATTCGACGTCCACCACTGTGGCACCGACCGCTGGCCGCGTCACGTCGACGAACATGCTGCCGTCGCCGTCGAAGTGGGCATGGGCGGACCGGCTGACGCTGTCGGCCTGCGCCGGACTGGCGGCCAGCGCGACCGTGGCGGCGGTGACGACGCCGACGGCCAGGATGTCGCGGAAGCGGATCACAATGCTCCTTCGTTCACAGGGAACAGTGATCTTAAATGTATGCGTCGCGTTGCGCCGCCCGATCGGGTCGGACGGCGCAACGCGATCAGACCCGTGTGAGCCGGACGGCGTCGGCGATGACCAGACCGGCGGCGCTGCTCCACCGACTCACGCCGACCCGGTTGGCGTCGCCGGCCGGAAGCGTGAACGTGCCGAGGACACGCCACTGGCCGCCGGTGGCCCGCTGGTCGACGGTGACCGTCCGGTTGCCGCTGCTGGTGGCGACGATGTACGGGGTGGCGCTGTTGTAGCCGGAGTTCGCCGGCCACCACGCATCGACCCGGTAGCTGGCGGTGGCCGGGACGTTGAACCGGTACCACGCGACGTCGCTTGACGCGACGGGGTCGGCGTACCGGTAGTCGGCGCCGTACCGCTGCGAGGAGTACGTCGACACACCCCAGTTGGCACTTGCGGTGAACCGGCCGGCGGTGGCGTTGTCGGCGATCGACGACCAGGCGGTGCCGCCGGCCATCTTCGCCGCCACGTCGGCCCGCATGACGTTGAGGTCGATGAAGGACGGGTCGATCTTGCCGGTGGTGCTGGTTTCCCGGTGACCGCGGGCGTAGCTGCTGTCGCGGCCCAGCCGTTTGAGCACGGCGGCGGTGGCGGCGATCGACGCGTTGTACTGCGCGGCGGTCATCTCCTGATTGACACCGTTGTAGTCGATCTCCCAGCCGATCATGAGGGTGTTGCCGTCACCGGCGGGGATCGGCCCGCTGCCGCCGCTGACCCCTGCGTGGTTGCACCGGCCGGCCGAGATGACGTGGAAGACGCCGTTGTAGTCGACCAACGCCTGGCAGAGCGGGCCGGGCAGGTCGGATCGGCCGTTGATGCAGATGCCGAGGGCCGGGTGCGGGTTGCTGGCGCTGGAGGTCGAGGCGGTGTGGTGCCAGAGCACCCCGATGGGGTCGAAGGAGCCCGGCCGCATGCGGTTGAGCCAGTCCCCCTCGACGACGACCTGGACCCCTGCGGCACGCAGCACGTCCACGAGCCACCCAACGGTGGCCATCAGGAGTCACCGAGCAGGTCGGCAAGGCACTCGGCCTTCGGTGCGGCGCTCGCCGGGGTGGGCCGGGCGACGACTGTCAGGGCGGCGGCCACCAGGGCGGGGATGCCGAGCACCCCGCGGCGGCGCAGACGGATGGATGGTGTTCGGGCCATGGCGATCCTCCAGCGACGGCGGGTTCGGACGCATCGACGAACGCGATGACGGCACGCTATACCGTCACGAACGTCTATGTCGATACCCTTCAATCACCATCCGCCGACTGAAGGAATCCGCCGTGTCAGGCGCCGCCGAGCGCGTCGATGTCGCGCATCTCCTCCGCCGTCAGTGAGAAGTGAAAGACGTCGAAGTTGGCGCTGATCCGCTCGGGCGTCACCGACTTCGGGATCACCACGATCTCGTGGTCGACATGCCAGCGCAGCACCACCTGTGCCGGCGAGACGTCGTGCGCGGCGGCGATCCGGGTCAACACCGGGTCGCTGAGATCGGTGGTCTTGAACGGGCTGTAGCCCTCCAGCACCACACCCCGGTCCCGGTGCTCGGCGTGCCGCTGCCTGTCGTACAGCATCGGACCCCAGCGGATCTGGTTGACCGCCGGATTCTCCTCGGTCGACTGGATCAGCTCGTCGATCTGCCCGGTGCTGTAATTGCTCACCCCGACCGCCCGGGTCAGGTTCTCGTCCCGGGCGGCAAGCAACTCCCGCCACATCGGGATGCTGGCCGCCGGCGACGACGGCGGCCAGTGGATCAGCCAGAGGTCCACCTGGTCGACGCCGAGCGCCTCCAGGCTTGCCTCCAGCGTCTCCCGCTCCCGGCCCACCCGGTCCGGCGGGAGCTTTGTGGTGATGAAGATGTCCTCCCGGCGCAGCCCGCTCTCCCGGACCGCCCGGCCGACCTCCTGCTCGTTGCCGTACATGGTGGCCGTGTCGAGATGCCGGTAGCCGGTGTCGAGCGCGGCCAGCACGGCTTCGTAACCCTCTGTGCCGGTGGCCTGCCAGGTGCCGAAGCCGAGCAGGGGCATCCGCACGTCACCGGGGAGCAGGGCGGTGGGCTGGTCGATGTGGTCCATGAGGACCGTTCTACCCCGCCGCGGCCCCAGCCGCCGAGCGAACCGGACACTCGGGCAGGCAGCGCGACGGTCCGCTTTGCCGGAGAATGCGGGGTGTGACGGACCGGCTGGATGAGTACCGGCGCCGGCGGGACGCGACCCGCACGCCCGAGCCGGTGCCGGCGCGCAGCCCGACGTCGGCCGAGCCCGCCGACGGCGAGGGCCGCTTCGTCATCCAGCAGCACCACGCCCGCAGCCTGCACTGGGATCTGCGCCTGGAACACAACGGGGTGCTCGCGTCCTGGGCGGTGCCGCGCGGCCTACCCCGCGATCCCGGTCGCAACCACCTCGCCGTGCACACCGAGGACCACCCGATGGAGTACCTCGACTTCTCCGGCGAGATCCCCGCCGGCGAGTACGGAGGCGGCCGGATGGTCATCCACGACCGGGGCACCTACCGCCGCGAGAAGTGGCGCGACGACGAGGTGATCGTGACCCTCGCAGGCGAACGGACCGCCGGCCGCTACGTGCTGTTCGCCACCGGCGGCCGGGACTGGATGGTCCGGCGCACCGACAGCGCACCACCCGGGTGGACGCCGATGCCCGAGTTGATCCGCCCGATGCACGCCACGCCGGCCGCCAAGCTGCCCCGCGACCGCGCCGAGTGGGGGTACGAGCTGCGCTGGGACGGCGTCCGGGCGATGGCGTACGTCTCCGGCGGGCGGCTGCGGCTGCTCTCCGAGAGCGACGAGGAGATCACCGGCGGGTTTCCGTGGCTGCGCGCGATGGCCGAGGCGCTGGCGCCGACCGAAGCGGTGCTCGACGGCGTGCTTGTGCGCATCGACGACGCCGGTCGGGTGCGCCCGATCCGACCGAGCACCGGCGGCCGGGTTCCCGCCGGTGCCCAGTACCTGCTCGTCGACCTGCTGTGGCTGGAGGGCGTGAGCAGCGTCGACGTGCCGTACGCGCAACGCCGGGAACTGCTCGACGGGCTGGCGTTGACAGGTACGCACTGGCAGACTCCGCCGTGGTTTCCCGGCGCCGGCGACGAGGCGCTGCGTACCGGCCGTGAGCAGGGCCTGCCCGGTGTGGTCGCCAAGCGGCTGGATTCGGTCTACGAGCCGGGGCGGCGCAGCCGGCGCTGGCAGAGCATCGACGCCGTCTGATGGCGAGGAGCGACGTGTACCTGACCCACCTGGACTGCCCACGCTGCGGCCGGGAGTACGCCGCCGACCAGTTACGGAACCTCTGCGAGTGCGGCTCCCCGCTGCTGGCGCGCTACGACCTGGCGGCGGTGGCGAAGGCAGTCACCCCGGAGCGCTTTCCGCTGCGCCCCGCCGACCTGTGGCGCTACCGGGAGCTGCTGCCGGTCGCCGATCCCCGGCACGTCACCACGCTCGGCGAGGGGTGGACGCCGCTGCTGCGCGCCCCGGCGTACGGCGCCGAGATCGGCATCGTCGACCTGATGGTCAAGGACGAGGGGTTGATCCCGACCGGCTCGTTCAAGGCTCGGGGCGCGGCGGTCGGTGTGAGCCGGGCGCGTGAGCTGGGTGTCGAGCGGATCGCGATGCCCACCAACGGCAACGCGGGCTCGGCCTGGGCGACGTACGCGGCGCGGGCCGGGATGGGCGCCACGATCGTGATGCCGCTGGCGGCGCCGAGCATCTGCCGGCGCGAGTGCGTGGCGGCCGGTGCCGACCTGCGCCTGGTCGACGGGCTGATAAGCGACGCCGGCCGCCTGGTGGCCGAGCTGATCGCGGAGTCGGACGGGGCGATCTTCGACGCCGGCACTCTGCGCGAGCCCTACCGCCTGGAGGGCAAGAAGACGATGGGGTACGAGATCGTCGAACAGCTCGGCTGGCAGATACCGGATGTGATCATCTATCCGACGGGCGGCGGGGTCGGTCTGATCGGCATCCACAAGGCGCTGCACGAGATGCGGGAGCTGGGCTGGGTCGGCGACAAGCTGCCCCGGCTGGTGGCGGTGCAGTCGACAGGCTGCGCGCCGATCGTGCGGGCGTTCGCCGCGGGCGAGGATCGGGCTCGGCCGTGGGACGACGCGCACACCGTGGCTTTCGGCATCACCGTGCCGGCGCCGCTGGGCGACGAGTTGATCCTGGCCGCGCTGCGGGAGTCCTCCGGCACCGCGGTCGCCGTCGACGACGCGGAGATCCTTGCCGACCTGCGCGACTTCGCCGCCCGCGAGGGGCTGCTGCTATGCCCGGAGGGTGCCGCCTGCCTGACCGCGGCACGGCACCTGCGCGCCGGGGGCTGGATCCGGGCCGGCGAGCGGGTGGTGGTGCTCAACACTGGCGCGGGTCTGAAGTATCCGGAGACGGTGGACGTCTCGGGCGTACCCGTGGTGGCGTGAGGCGGTGAGCACCCCGCGGACCACGCGGTCCGCGGGGTGCCGTCGCTTCGGCCTACTGGTAGGTGATGTCGGACGGTGAGTAGAAGCAGTTGACGCCGTCGGCGCCCTCACCGATCTTGGTCGGTTCGCTGCCCTTCGGCACACCCTTGTACTTGACGCAGATCGAGGTCTCCCGGTCCGAGTCGCCGACGATTGTGATCCGGCTGAACCGGGCGGTGTCGCCCCAGTTGGTGTTGATGCCGGCGATCGCGTCGGTGTCCCGGACGACCACGTTGTCGATCACCACGTGCCGCTGGTAGGACGTGGAGCAGTTGCCGCAGGCACGGTAGAGCTTCCCGGCGTTCTCGACCCGGAAGTTCTTGATGTAGACGGTGCCCGAGCCGTTGTGCTGGAACACCTTGTCGCTCGCGGACCGGGCGCCGCCGCCGTCGACGGTGTAGGTGGTGCCGCCGCGGAAGGTGGCGGCGTCCTCGCCCACGTCCTCCCACCAGACGTTGATCAGGGTGCAGTTGCCCTCGCAGTGCACGCCGTCGCCCGCCGGCGCACCGATGATCACGTTGCGCAGGGTGGCCCCGGCCGCCAGCTCGAACATCGGGTCCTGGCTCTCGCTCTGCCCGCCGTCACCGATGCCGTAGTAGCGCTTGAGCCCGCCGTCGAAGGTGCCGGAGACCGGGATTGTCGCGTCCACCTTCTGGCTGCCGGCGGGCGTCGGCCAGCCCGCCGGCGGTGCTGTGGTCGGGCCCGGCGTGGTGGGCGGTGGGTTGGTCGGCGGTGCGGTGGTGGCCGGCGGGGTGGTGGGGGTGCCGCCGCCGGACGAGTCGACAGTCACGTCGTCGAAGCCGCCGCTGGCGTACGCGGTGACCAGGCCGATCCGGCCCGCGCCGGCCAGGCTGTTGCTGCCGGAGGCGATCTGCGTGCCGTTGACGAAGCCGCGGATGGTGCTGCCGCTGGTCTCGATGCGCAGGGTGTACCAACTGCCCGTGCCGATGCCCAGCGACGCGGAGCCGATCGCGGTGATGCTGCTGCCGTTGACGGCCTGCAACTCGGCGCGGCCGGAGCCGAGCAGGGCCAGCCGGTACATCTTCGTGCTGCTTGTCGACCGGGCGGCCAACCCGACCAGTGCGCTGGACGAGCCGAAGCTCGCCGGCCGCACCCGGGCCTGCACGGAGTAGTCGGTCCAACTGGTCTGCCCGGCGAACTGCCGGGCCAACTCGCTGCCGGCGTTCGTCTGGTTGAGCACGCCGGAGCCGTCGACGGTCCAGGTGCCGCCGGACTTGGACCAGCCGGAGGTGTCGCCGTCGTTGAAGTTGTCGGTGAAGACGGTGGCCGCGAAGGCCGAGGTCATGCCGGCGGCGAGGGCCGCGGTGGTCACGCCCGCGCCGACGGCCAGGAGCAGTGGTCGTCGGCCGAGGTGTCGTCTCTTCTGCACAGGTGTCCTCCTTGACGCGTGTGGTGGCGATCCGACGGCCGTGGCGTGCGGGGACGTGCCGGCATGGCGAACTGCCCTGGCCTGGGATCGGTGTGCCCCGTCGGATGCCCGGGTCCGGAGCGGGGTGAAGCGGGATCAAAGCCGTTGGGAAAGGGCTTTCCCGCCCCTTCGAGGCTAGGACCGCTCAACCATCAGCGTCAATGCCTTGCGCTTGCAGGTCTGTTGCAGGATTCGACGGTCAGTAGCTGTCCGGCTCGGTCAGACGCCAGGCCGCGTTGATCAGACCGACGTGCGACAACGCCTGCGGGGTGTTGCCGAGCTGCGCCCGGGTGTCCAGGTCGATCTGCTCGCTGAACAGGCCCACGTCGTTGGCGTACCCGACCACCCGCTCGAACAGCTCCTCGGCCCGCTTCGGCTCCCCCGTCATCACCAGGCACTCCACAAGCCAGAAAGAGCAGAGCAGGAAACCCGCCGGATCGGTCGTCCACCGGCGGAGCAGCCCGTCCTCGGTGCCCAACTCCCGTTCGACCATCGCGATTGTCGACCGCATCCGCGGATCGGTGGCCGGCAGGAAATGCGCCACCGGCAGGATCAGAGCCGAGGCGTCCAGCTCCGCCGAGCCGAACGCGCCAGTGAACGCCCCGATCCGGTCGTTCCACCCGTCGCGCAGCACCGCGTCGCGGATCTCGTCGCGGACCGCGGCCCAGCGTCGCGGGTCGGCACGCTCACCGAGCCGGTCGGCGAGCCCCACGGCCCGGTCCATCGTCAGCCAGCAGAGCACCTTTGACGACAGGTAGTGCCGCTCCTCGTCGCGGGTCTCCCACATACCCCGGTCCGGCAGGTGCCACGTCTTGGCGACCTGCTCGGTCAGCCCGAGCACCATCTCCCGCAACTCCTCCTCGAACGTCGCGCCGAGGTAGTCGCGCAGCCGCCACACCGCCGAGACGACCTCACCGGGCACGTCGAGCTGCCGCTGCCGCCACGCGTCGTTGCCGATCCGGACCGGCTGGCTGCCGCGGTATCCGCGCGCATGGGTGCACATGTGCTCGGACAGGTCACGTTCGCCCTCCACCCCGAAGAGCACAGGCACCGGCTCGTCGCCGATCCGACCGATCGACCGCGTCACCCACGCGAACAGGCGCGACGTCTCGTCCGGGCAGGCCGCCACCCAGAGCGCGCGCATGGTGAGCGAGAAGTCCCGCAGCCACGAGAAGCGGTAGTCGTAGTTGCGGTCCCCGCCGATCCGTTCCGGCAACGACGTCGTCAGTGCTGCGGCGACCGCGCCGCTGCGGGCGTAGGTGAGGCCGGTCAGCACCGTCGCGCTGTGCCGCACCAGGTCGGGGTACCGGCCGGAGTACTTGTGCGACTCCCGGAACGCCTCCCACGCCCGCGTCGTCTCGGCGAGCGTGGCCACCGGGTCGAGCCGGGCCGGCGGGGCGCCGTAGGCCTCGCCGAACGCCACGTCGATCCCGACCACCTGGCCGGCGGAGACCTCGAACTCCTGGGTCACCCGGTCCCGGTCGGCCCGCAGCGACAGGCCACCGACGTGCAGCACCAGCACCACCGGGCCGGCGCCGGCAAGCACCCCGCCGTCCGGCTGCTCGTGCAGGTACGGCGTGAGCAGGCCGTACTCGGGGCGGGGCGCGAAGTCCAACGCCATCCGTACCCGCCCGGACAGCCCCTCGACCACACGGATCAGCACGGCGGGAGAGTTCATCCCCAGCTCGTGGGCGCGTGCGCCGATCTCGGCGGCAAGCGCGTCGGTGACCGCCACGCTTCCCTGCGGCGTGTGGTGCACAGTCCGCAGCACGAGCGTGTCCGGCCGGTACGCCCGCTCCACCCGGTAGCCGGGGCCGCCCGCGCCGACCGGGGCCACCCGAAAGTGCCCGGCGGTCGGGTCGAGCAGCCGGCCGAACACCGAGGCGCTGTCGAATCGGCTCGGGCACCACCAGTCGACCGAGCCGTCCCTGCCGACGAGCGCGCCGGAGCGGGAATCCGAGAGGAATCCGTAGTCGGAGATCGGCGGCTGCTCCACCCGCGCGGCGTACCCGGTTGGGCCCGGATCAGGCCGCGCTCACGCCGCTGTCGGCGGCTCGTCCTTGCCGGCGGCCTCGGCCTCGTCGGCCTCCTCCTTGGTGCGGTGCACAGCCTGGTCGGCGTGCTCCGGCGGACCGTAGACCGTGTAGAGCACAAGCGGGTTCGGGCCGGTGTTGACGAAGTTGTGCTTCGTGCCGGACGGGACGACGACGAGGTCACCCGCGACGACCTCCCGCTTCGCGCCGGCTACCCGGGCCTCGCCGGTGCCGCTCACGAAGGTAAGGATCTGGTCGATGCCCTCGTGCACCTCCTCGCCGATCTCACCACCCGGGGGAATCGTCATGATGACCAGTTGGGTGTGCTCCCCGGTCCACAGCACGCGCCGGAAGTCCGGGCTCTTCTCGGCGACGGTCGCGATCGTGAAATGCTCCATGCTCCGCTCATTACCCCGTTCGGCGGCGCGTCACGCCGGGACTGGCAGATGGTGGAATTCCCCACGGTCGGCGGGTTTGGATTCGCGCGCAAGGGGGATCGAGCACTCTGACCGGCGCGCGAACGGCCGGTCGAGCCAGGTCCCCGCCGGCGTACTGCCGAACGGCTGCGATGGTGGGAGACGGCCAGAGCGCGGCGACGTTCCGACCACTGTCGAACGGCGCCGTGCGCTCGTCTGTACGGCCGGTCCGCGAGACCCCGCCGTCAGGCGTCGCGGTGCAGCCAGGTGAGCAGGTCCGGCGGCGCGAGGGCGGCCGTACGCGCCCGGTAGCGGGCCAGCCCGGCCGCGTCCAGCAGGTCCCGGCCCTGACCCGAGCGGCCCTGGCGGAAGAACGCCTGGCGGTCCCGCAGCACGCCGAGCGCGTCCGGGGCGAGCTGGTCGGCGCGCTCCCGCATCCGGCCGAAGGTGGCCGCCTCCACCAGGTCGGGCCAGCGCTCGGCGGGCACCGTCAGGCCCCACCGGTCGGCCAGCCGAAGCATCTGCCCGCCCAGGTCGGCCCGGAGGTCGTCGTAGTGCACAAGCTCGACGTTCGGCTCGTTCCGGCGCGCCCAGGCGTCGCTCAGGTGCCACAGCACCCCCGGCAGCGAGTCCAACTCCGCACGCGGGTCCACTTCGCGGTCGACCCAGCTCGGCAACCACTGCTCCAGCGGCAGGCGCGCCCGTGGCGGTCCCGCCGGAGCGGGATCACCGGTCAGCTCGCGGAGGCGTGCCTTGTCCAGGTTGCCGGCCTGGTGATAGAGGGAGACCGCCATGTCGAGCGGGTGCCGGGCCACCACCACGTAGTGCACCCGGGGATCGAGCGGCACGCCGTCCAGCGGGGTGTGGGTCTTGATGAACCGCCGGTGCGGCTGGGCGGCCAGCCGGCGGTACACCGCGTCGCGCGACTCGACCCGCCAGTCCAGCCAGGGTGACAGCTCGATGAGCGGTGCCGGCAGCTCCGGAGTGCCCAACACCAGCAGCGCGCAGATCATCTGCATCCAGGTGGTGCCGCTCTTGGACCGTGTGCTGATCACGATGTCACCGTCGCGGAACGGGAACCCGACCCAGCGGGCGCTGTCCTCGTCTTCACTGCGGTAGCGGTGCGGTGGAGCGGGCATCGGACGAGCGTAGTCGCCGAACCGACAGCCAGGGACCGGATTTTCGCGTCGACGGCTGGGAAGGCATGCGAATGCCTGGCTAGATTGAATTATGGTGCCCGCCCACGGGGGCCGCGCGGCGGAACCGGTCTACCGCCCCATCCTCGCCAGCCGCCGACGCGGCGAGCTGGAGGCGTTGCACCACCTCGACCCCGCGGTCACCCCACTGCTCGCCCCGATCGTGGAGATCGACACCCTTGATCGGTCCACTATGGACGCTTTCCGACGCCTGCCGGCCGGACTGCTGCCGGCCGTCGATGTCGCGGCCCTGCCCGACGCGGCCGACCCGGATATCGTCCGTTGGGGCGTACCCCTGATGCCCGTCATCGGGCTCACGGAGAGCGACAGGCGGTTGGCCGCGCACGGCACGGCGGCCCGGGCGTACGCCGGACGGGCGCTGGTCCGGCTGCGCGCCGCCCGGGACCGGGCGGGGCCGGACGCGAGCACCACGGCCGTCGAACGGATCTGGCGGTTCACGGCGCTGGCGCCGGAGGAGTGTGACCTGCTTGTGGACGCCGGCGACGTGTGCTGCCCGGCGGACGTGCGGGTGGCCGAGCCGCGGGTGCGGCGGCTGCTGGGCTGGGCCCGCCGCCACGCCTGGCGCTCGGTGACGGTGGCCGCCGGCGGGATGCCGCCGACACTGTCCCGGCTGCCCAGCGACGAGCCTGTCCGGTTGGACCGTTGGGACTGGCAGCTCTGGCAGCGACTGAGCGACACGGGCGTCGACTACGGCGACTACGGCGTCGGGCCGGCCGATGCCGGTTCCGGTGATCCCGGCGACCGGCTGCCGACAGTGCGGTACACCGCCGAGGGCGGCTGGTGGGTCTACCGCTGGTCGCGGCGGGGTGGGCGGGGTGACGACAGGTTCGCCGACCTGTGCCGCGCGCTGGTGTCGGCGCCGCACTGGCCGAGCACCGGCGCGGCGTTCTCCTGGGGCGACCATGAGCTGCTGCGCCGGGCCCGTCGGGGCGCCGGAGCCGGATCGGCCGCCAACTGGACGGCGTGGAGCACGTCGCACCACCTGGCGCACGTGCTCACCACGCTGTCCCGCCCGGCCGGCGACACCCTGCCCGGCTGGCACCCCAGGCCGGCCCCGCAGCAGCGGGGACGGCCGCCGAGGTAGGAACGAGCCGAGGCGCTACTGCTGCTCGGTGAACCCGAACTGGATGATGCCCTCGTCGTCGACGGTGGCGTCCACCGACGCGTCGCCGAGCAGTTCGACGGCGTCCGCGTCGAGGAAGATCCGGGCGCCCTGGTTGTCGACCACCTGGTCGCCCTGCTCCGGCTCGGGCACCAACTCCACGGTGAGCGACCCGGCGTCGGCGTCGGCGGCGATCCGCACGCCGCCGTCCTGGGCCACGTCCTGCTGGTTGGCGAGGTCGCGAATGACGAGCACGGCATTGTCGGTCATGGTGAGCATGTGGGGAACTCCTCGTGGATTCTCGGCTCGCGGTCGGTTTCGCGCAGACCGGGCAGTGGGCCCGCCGCACGAGCACACGTGGGAGGCGGCAGGAGAGCGGACGGGCATCGCCGTCGCGTCGAATCGGGGCAGCTGACAGGCCCCTTCCCTGCCCACGGTGCCCGCTGCCGGGCGATCCGTCAAATAGAGCCGCGTCAGTCGAGAGCGGGGGCAGGCGCGAGCAACGCGCGGATCTCGTTGACCGCCGCGCGGCCCGCCCGGTTGGCGCCGATCGTGCTCGCCGACGGGCCGTAACCGATCAGGTGGATCCGGTCGTCTGCGACGACACGGGTGCCGTCCATGACGATTCCACCGCCCGGTGCACGCAGCGCAAGCGGGGCGAGATGGTCGAGTGCGGCACGGAAGCCGGTGCACCAGAGGATCACGTCGGCCGGGACGAACCGCCCGTCGGCCCAGGTCACCCCGTCGGGCGTGATCCGGTCGAAGACGGGTAGCCGGTCGAGGACGCCGTGCTCCCGGAGCCGACGGATCTCGGGGTTTACCGGCAGCCCGGTCACGCCCACCACGCTGCCCGGCGGGCGTCCGGCGCGTACCGCGGCGTCGACGAGTGCCACCGCGGCCCGGGCTCGCTCCGGGCCGAACTCGTCCTCGGAGAACTGCGGCGGGCGGCGGGTCACCCAGGTGGTGGACGCCGCGACCGGAGAGATCTCGGCGAGCAGTTGCACCGCGGAGGTGCCGCCGCCGACCACCACCACGCGGCGGCCGGCGAACTCCTCCGGCCCCCGGTAGTCGGCGGTGTGCAGTTGCCGCCCCCGGAACGTGGACCGACCTGGGTAGTGCGGCCAGAACGGGCGCGTCCAGGTGCCTGTCGCGTTGATCAGCGCCCGCGCCGTCCACAGGTCGTGGTCGCTGTGGACGTCCAGCCGGCCGTCCGGGCGGGAGCGCACCTCGCGGACCCGTACCGGTCGCCGGACCGGCAGGTCGAAGGCCCGCTCGTAGCGGGCGAAGTAGGCGCTTACCTCCGCCGCGGCCGGGCGTTGCGGGTCGGCGGGAGGGAAGGGCATCCCGGGAAGGTCGTGGAAGCCGTGCACCCGCTCCAGGCGCAGCGTCGGCCAGCGGTGCTGCCAGGCTCCACCCGGGCCGTCGTCGCCGTCCAGGACGACGAAGCCGCTGCCGGCAGCGAAGCCGGTGCGGCGCAGGTGGTAGGCGGCGCTCAGGCCGGCCTGACCGGCCCCGATCACCACGACGTCGACGGAAAGGGTGCCCACGCGCTGTGCAACGTCGGGGCCGCCTCCGCTGTGCCCGCAGGCGCCCGTCGCGCCTGTCACAACACTGATTCCGGCATCAGAACACCCGAATTGTCCCTACGCTGAGGGGATGGACGATGCCCGTCGCGCAGCCGCCGAGTTCCTCGGCACGCTGCTGCTGGTCTTCTTCGGCGTCGGCGCCGCCGTCGCCGCGAGGGTCCAGGGTGGTGTGGTGGTGGTCGCGCTGGCCTTCGGGTTCGCCATGCTCGCCCTGGTCTACATGATCGGCCCGCTGTCCGGCAGCCACGTCAACCCGGCGGTGACGCTCGGCGTGCTGCTCTCCGGAAAGATCTCGGTGCTCGGTGCGGTGGCCTACTGGATCGCGCAGTTCGCCGGTGCGACGGTGGCCGCCTTCATCCTCTGGGCGCTGACCCGCTGGGGTGACGTGGCGGACCAGACCGGAGCGCTGGGCTCGAACGGGTACGGCGCGCACATCAACAGGGGCGGTGCGGCCGTCCTGGAGATCGTGCTTACCTTCCTCTTCGTGCTTGTCGTCCTCGTGGTGACAAGTCGCAGCGAGAATCCGGGCACCGCCGGGGTGGCCATCGGGCTGGCCCTGGCCGCGACGCAACTGGTCGGCGTGACGCTTACCGGCGCCGCGGTCAACCCGGCCCGCGCCTTCGGCCCGGCCGTCTTCGAGGGCGGCGTAGCGCTGCGTCAACTCTGGGTGTTCATCGTCTTCCCGCTGCTCGGCGGGGCACTCGCCGCGCTTGTGGCACCCCTGGCCATGGGGGCGCAGCGGCACTACTGGGGCGGGCACGACAAGTCCGTGGGTCGACCGCCGGAACCCGAACGGCAATAACTTTCGGCCCAACCTCTTTCCCGGCGAATATTTGCGTGGCAGCATCGGCGCATGCATCGCCGTCTCTTTCCGCGAGCCCTCGCGCTGATCGCGCTTGTCGCCGCCGCGGCCACCGCCGGCGCGCCCGGCGCCACAGCCGAGTCGCCCACCCCCGCGACGACCCGGCTGCGCGCCACGATCGACGCGATCCTCGCCGACAACCGGCTGGCCGGCGCACAGGCGTCGGTGGTCGTCGTCGACACCAGCACGGGGCAGACCCTCTACGACCGCAACGGCGAGCGGCGCCTGATCCCGGCCTCGAACACCAAGCTGCTGACCTCGACTGCCGCCATGGAGCTGCTCGGCCCCGGGCACCGGTTCACCACCGACGTGCAGACCACCGGCAAGCGTCGCGGCGGGTTGCTCTCCGGCAACCTCTACCTGCGCGGCGGCGGCGACCCGACAATGCTGGCGGCCGACTACGACGCGCTCGCCGCGCAGGTCGCCGCCGACGGCGTCCGGGTGGTCACCGGCAACCTGATCGCCGACGACACCCGCTACGACCACACCCGGCTCGGCCCCGACTGGACCTGGGACGACGAGCCCTACTACTACGCCGGCCAGGTCTCCGCGCTCACCGTCGCACCGGACACCGACTACGACGCGGGCACCGTGATCGTGCACGCCGCCCCGGCCGACCGGGCCGGGGGCAGGCCTGTGGTGAGCACCACCCCCGCCACCGGCTACCTGCGGATCGACAACCGGGCCGAGACGGTGAGCCAGGGCGAGACCTCGATCTCGATCGAGCGCGAGCACGGCGGCAACACGATCGTGGTGACCGGCCAGATCGCCGTCGGCGGCGAGCCCGCCAGCGACTGGGTGACCGTCTGGGAGCCCACCGGCTACGCGGCCGACGTGTTCCGGGCCGCGCTGCACCGACACGGCGTACGGGTGCTCGGCCGGACGGTGCTCGGCCAGCCGACCCCGGAGACGGCCCACCCGGTGGCCCGGCACGACTCGATGAGACTGGGTGAGCTGATGACGCCGTTCCTCAAGCTCTCCAACAACGGGCACGCCGAGGTGTTGACCAAGGAGATCGGCCGGGTGCTGTCCGGCTCGGGCACCTGGTCCGCCGGACTCACCGCGATCAGCGAGTACGTCGCCGACACCGGAATGGACACCGGCACGCTGCGCCAGCGTGACGGCTCCGGGCTGTCTCGGCGCAACCTGGTGCCGGCGACGGAGTTCGTCGACCTGCTGGCCGCCGTCCGGGCCGAGCCCTGGTTCCCCACCTGGTACGCCTCGCTGCCCATCGCCGGGCAGCCCGAGCGGTTCGTCGGCGGCACGCTGCGCAGCCGAATGGCCGGCACCCCGGCGGCCGGCAACGTGCACGCCAAGACCGGCAGCCTGACCGGCGTGTCCGGCCTCTCCGGCTACGTCACCACCGCCGACGGCCGACTGCTGGCGTTCTCGATCCTGCTGAACAACTACCTGACGGCGTCGGTCAAGACGCTTGAGGACCAGATCGCCGTGGCGCTGGCTGGCCATCGCGAGGGCGGCGCGAGCACGGCACGGGTGGCACCGCCCTCGGTGCCGGAGACGCCGCGTACCCCGGAGGGCGTGGAGTGCTCCTGGGTCAAGCCGATCACCTGCTGATCGGTGGTGGGGGGGCACGTGCCCCCGCCACCGATCAGGCCGGGCGGTCCGGAGTGGGGGGCACCGCCGCGGGGTCGCCGCGCTCGATGAGCGCGGCGATCTCGGCGGCCCGCAGCCCGCGCAGCGCCAGCACCTGGGTGCCCCAGCGGTGCAGGCGACACGGGTGCGGGTTGGCGTCGTTGCGGCAGATCACCCCGCCGGACCACCGCCGGGGCGCGTGGACCACCACCGCTCGCACCGCGAACTGGGCGTCCTCGCCCGTCACGTACGGCGGCAGGGGGATGTCGCGGAGCACCTCCCCGGGCACCTCATCGGCGCCGGAGGAGACGGCGGGACGGACGCGGTGGGCGGTGCTGCTCATCTGCGCTGCCTCCACAGTGGATGGCTGGACGGGGACAGCAGAAAGTTACGACGTCATCGACCGAGCGCGACGGACAAACTGTCCCGACTCGTGGACACGGACACGCGACAGGCACCGTCAGCGCAGCGCGACGGCCTGGAGGCCGACGTTGCCGCAGTGCTCGGTGAATACCTTCTCGACTGTCCACGTCAACACCAGCCGGGCGCCTCGGGGCAGGTCGAACCGGATGGTGAACTGGGCGCTCTGGCTGGTGTACGGGTCCTCCAGCCCCACCGTGCTGACCGGCCCTCCGGTGGACAGCCGCGCGTCCAGTCGACCGCGCGCCATCCAGATCCCGGCGTAGAGCTGGACGATGCGCGGCTCACCGCTGCCGGCTATCGCGAGGCTGAAACCGTTGCCGACGCCGCAGGTGTAGACACCGTCCGGGCTGCCGCCGACGGACCGCTCGGGCGCACCGTCGGACCAGCGGACGACCTCCTGGTTGCCGTCCCAGCCGACCCGGTCGCCCTTTCCGCCCGCGTCGACGATCTCACCCGAGCCGGAGCGTTTGCGGACTGTCGAGTTGCCGCCACGCAGCCCCCAGTGCATCCAGTCCCGGGTGCCCACGGCGCTGAGGTCGATCTCGGCGGGCGCCTCCGCCCTGCTCACCGAGAGCGTCGGCGCGGCCGGCGACCCCGGCGGTCGGGCGGGCGGCGGAGCGGGCGGGCTGGCCGACGAAGGCTCGGGCGAGGGCTGGCGCTCCCGGGGGCGCAGGCCCGGCGTCGCCGGCCCCGCCTCGTTGGTACGCCCTTCCGCGCCGGGAAGGCCGGTCGGGCGGCCGGCACCGGCGGGCACGCCACCCGGCCCCCCGCCCGGGTCGTCCCCCGGCTTCGGGGCGGCATGTGTGCCGAGGTACGAACCCAGGACGACAAGACACACGAGTGCGGCGATCCCCTCCAGCGCCCAGCGCCGCCGCCGGCGGACACGGGCGAGCCTGCGCAGCGCGCTGCGGGTCCGCGCGGCGTCGACGGCGTGTGACCGGTGCGACGCCGGTCGGGTGGTCGGCTCACTTTCGGCCCGTGACTGCGCCCGCGTGCGGTCCTCGTCCGCCACCGACCCCTCCACTCCGCCGCCTGACCGCCATCGGCCGCGGCGGACCGCACCGTCCACTGTGGGCCGTTTCACGTTTGCACCGGCGTGGTCGACACGCTAGATCCGGACGGGTGGGTGTGTCCAGTCCGGAACCGGACGGTATCGGACAGTCGGACCCGGGCCCGATCGGCCTTTCGAGGGCGAGCGCCAGGCGTCAGCCGACCCGGAAGCCGAGCGCCTGCGCGATGACCACCGCCTGCTCGACGTCCACCATCGCGCCGGCCCGTTCCACAGTCGTCGGGTCCAGCGCGGTCAGGTCGCTGCGCCGCAGGTCAGCGCCCCCGAGGCGGCACTTCTGCAACTGCGCGCCGGAGAGGTCGACGCCGGCCACCGTGGCATCTGTCAGGTTGGCGCCGCTCAGGTCGGCCTCGCGCATCCGCACGCCACTCAACCAGGCGCCACGCAGGTCCGCGCCGGGCAGCGCGACGAACGACCAGTCGCCACCGTCGACCCGCAGCGGACGAAGCTGACACTCGACGAATGTGCTGCCGACCATCTTGCAGCCGATGAACTGGGCCTCGAAGAAGTTGCACCGCTTGAAGACACAGCGGGTGAAGGCCGAATCCTGGTGCCGGGACGCGTTGAACAACACGTTGCCGAACGTGCACCCGGTGAAGACCGCGCCGCGCGTGACCGCCTCGGTCAGGTCCACCTCGAAGAACTCACAGCCGACGAAGTGCCTGTCGGCCAACTCCTCGCCGTACCAGTCTTCGTGGCGGAACGTCACACTCTCGGTCAACTCCGGCATCCGGCCAGGCTAGTACCACCCACCGACGGCAGGGCGCCGACTCAGCCCGGACACCCCCTTCCGACACCGCGGTACTGCCAAGTAGGTTCGGCGGCGTGAGTGTGGCTCGAAGCAGGGACCCAGATCAGCTCGGCTTCGACCCGGCGCGGCTCGCGCGGATCGACGAGCACTTCGGCGCTTACGTCGACGACGGTCGGCTCGCCGGCTGGCAGGTGGTGGTCACCCGGCGCGGCGAAGTGGCGCACTCCTCGACGTACGGGCTGCGGGACCGGGAGTCGGGTGCCCCGGTCGAGGCCGACACGCTCTGGCGGATCTACTCGATGACCAAGCCGGTCACCTCGGTCGCGGCCATGATGCTGTGGGAGGAGGGCCGCTTCGAGCTGACCGACGAGATCAGCCGCTGGCTGCCCGAGTTCGCCGACCTGCGGGTCTATTCGAAGGGCTCGACGCTCAAGCCGTACACCGTGCCGGCGACCGAGCCGATCCGGATCTGGCACCTGCTCACCCACACGTCCGGCCTGACGTACGGCTTCATGCAGACGTCAGTGGTCGACGGGCTCTACCGGGCGGCCGGCTACGACCTGTACCCGCCGAGGGACGTCGACCTGGCCGCCGCCTGCGCGGTGTTCGGCGAGCTGCCGCTGCTCTTCCAGCCCGGCACCGCCTGGGGCTACTCGGTCGCCACCGACGTGCTCGGCCGGCTGATCGAGGTGGTCTCCGGGCAGAGCCTCGACGCGTTCTTCGCCGACCGGATCTTCGGCCCGCTGGGCATGACCGACACCCGCTGGTGGGTCGAGGGCGACGAGGCCGACCGGTTGGCCACGCTCTACGCGCCGGACCCGCGCAACGGCCAGGCGGCCCGCTACGACCAGCTCGGCTCGATCGCGCACTACAAGCCCATCCTGCACTCCGGTGGCGGCGGCCTGATCTCCAGCGCCGCCGACTACCACAGGTTCACCCAGTTCCTGCTGCGCGGCGGCGAGTTGGACGGCGTACGCCTGCTCGGGCCGCGCACGGTGCGTTTCATGACCCGCAACCACCTGCCCGGCGGGCAGGACCTGGGCACCCTGTCCACCGGCGGCTTCGCCGAGACCACCCTCGACGGGATCGGGTTCGGCCTCGGTTTCGCTGTGGTCGACGACCCGATTCCCAGCCGGGTGCCGAGCAGCGTCGGCGAATATTACTGGGGTGGAGTGGCAAGCACGGCGTTCTGGGTGGACCCGGCCGAGGAGATCACCGCGCTCCTGTTCACCCAACTGATGCCGTCGAGCACCTACCCGCTGCGCTCCCAGCTGCGCCAACTGGTCTACGCCGCGCTTGTCGACTGACCGGGCCGGCGGTCAGTCGGCGAGCCGGGCCGGGAAACCGCCGGTGGCGATCGGCCCCCAGGCGTCGATGGTGACGCGGATCAGCGACTTGCCCTGGCGCACCATCGCCGCCCGGTAGTCGTCCCAGTCCGGGTGCTCGCCGGAGATGCTGCGGAAGTATTCGACAAGCGGCTCCAGCGCCTCGGGCAGGTCCAGCACCTCTGCGGTGCCGTCGACCTGCACCCAGGGGCCGTTCCAGTCGTCGGAGAGCACGCAGGCCGACACCCGGGGGTCGCGGCGGATGTTCGCCACCTTGGCCCGCTCCGGGTAGGTGGAGATGACAAGCCGGCCCTGAGCGTCGATGCCCGCGGAGACCGGGGACGACTGCGGGCGACCGTCGGCCCGGGTGGTCATCAGCACGACGCGGTGCCGTGAGCGGAGGAAGTCGAGCAGGGCGTCCCGGTCGGCCCGGGTGTTCGTCGCGATGCTGGGTGCCATGACTCCCGTTCCTACCAGGGTCGGGGCGGGCCGGCGGCGGCGGGTCAGCGAGGGCGGGCGGCGGCGCGGGGCACCGCCTGGGTGGGCACGCGGGGCCGGCCGGTCGGCCGCCAGGCCCGGCCGCTGGCGTAGATCACCCGAAAGCCGAGGTACGAGGCGAGCGGCGCCCAGTGCGCCGAGCCCATCCGCAGTTCGGCGGCATTGTGCCGCTGCCCATTGACCAATATGTCCAGCAGGACGGTTTCGAAGGCCGCCGATTCAACCCAGTCGACTTCCCGGGTAAAACCGCAGATCAGGGCCGCTCCGGTGACGTCCAGGAACTCGCGCAGCACCGCGTCGGAGGCGCGCAGGACGGAGCAGCTGCCGAAATAGAGTCGGCGGCCGTCGCAGCGACCGGCCATCAGCTCGGCCACCTCGTCCAACCCCACCGACTCCCGGTCGGTGAGGCAGAGTCGGCTCGGCTCGCCGTGCATGGCGAAGAAGCCGACGCGGTGGTCGGCGTACTGCTTGAGCAGCCAGCGGTCCAGGAAGTAGAACAGCTCGTCCCGGGTGGCCGCGCCCTTGTGGATGTAGCGGATCTTGCCGAGCCGTTCGAGGAGTTCGAGGGTCGGCAGCACGGAACCCCTGTCGTTGAGGTCGCGGTGCCACTGACCCTCGACACAGAAGACGCCACCGCGTGCCACTCGCACCTCCGCCAGTCCGCCGCTCGCGCTGACGTTACCGGGCACCACCGACCTCGGGACATCGCCCCGGCTGTGACTGATTGCGACGTTCGGTCGGGTTGACGTATGCCCGGGGTGATCCGGGGTGAATGGCTGTTTCGCAAATGGGCGTATTCCCAGGCAGTACCCAGGAACGGCAAATCGCGAGGACAATTCTCGTTAATTGCCGCCAACCGCCTTGATCGGTGCGAGGGTGGAAATCACGGGACGTCCCGGCCGATGTCCCGGCAGCCACCCCATTCGCTCTCCTATCGGGAGGACTTCTGTGCGCGTAAACACCTTGAAGCGAGCTGCTGTCGCTTTCGCCCTGGCTCTGCCCGGGGTAGCGATCGCCACGGTGGTCGCCGCGCCAGCGGCGCACGCGGACGCCTGCTACACCTGGAACCGCAACCTCTACCAGGGCCGCTCGGGCGACGACGTCCGCCAGTTGCAGATCCGGGTCGCCGGCTGGGCTGGCAACCGGAACATCGTGGAGAACGACGGCCGCTACGGCCCGAAGACCGCCGCCGCGGTCAAGCGGTTCCAGCAGGCGTACGGGCTGCGGGCCGACGGCGTCGCCGGCCCGCAGACCTACGCCAAGCTGTACCAACTCCAGGACAACGACTGCACGCCCGCGCACTTCACCTACAACGAGTTGGACAACGGCTGCGGCGGCAGCGGGTGGAGCGGCGGCCCCCTGTCGGCGGCCCAGACCAAGCAGAACGCGCTGCGCACGATGTGGAAGCTGGAGGCGCTGCGCAAGAGCCTCGGCGACAAGCCGCTCTACGTGTCCAGCGGGTACCGCAGTCGGGCCTGCAACGACCGGGTGGGCGGCGCGTCGGACAGCCAGCACCTCTACGGCAACGCCGCCGACGTCACCTCGCGGACGTCATCGCTGTGCCAGATCGCCCGCACCGCCCGCAACCACGGCTTCAGCGGGATCTACGGGCCGGGCTACCCCGACCACGACGACCACGTGCACGTCGACTCGCGCCGGGAGAACAACAGCGACCGCAGCTCGAACACCACGAGCTGGTCCGCCCCCGACTGCGGGGTCAACAACTGAGCGACCGGCCAGAGCGACGCCGGCCCGGCGCGGTGGGGAACCTCCGCATCGGGCCGGCGTCGTGTCGCCCCGGGCTGGGCGGGCGGGGGTAGCGCCGCTCAGCTCGCCCGAGGCCAGCGCGGCGCGGTGACGGGGGGAGTCACCGGCCGGGCAGCGGCGGTGGGTCGTACCCCGGGGGGAGCGACCCGCGCGGCCTGGTGTCGCGCCGGCGGCCCGGCGCGCCCGGCGCTCGGGGCCGGGTAGCCGGCGCTCGCCGTCGCCGGCCGGGTGCCGGCGGGGCGCGCGGGCGACGGCCCGGTCGCGGTGAACGGGAAGGGTACGTGCACGAACGGGTTACCGTGCCGGATCAGCGCCTCGATCTGCCGCTCGTTGAGCCCGTGGGTCTCCAGCACCCGCCGCCCCCACCTGTGCAACCGGCAGGGGTAGGAGGCGCCGTCGTTGCGGCACAGCGGCCCGGTCGGCCACTCCTCGGCGGTGTGCACGACCACCGCCCGGACCGCGAGCCGGACATCCTCCGGGGTCAGAGGCGCCGGCATCGGCACCTCACCCAGTACCTGATCGATGGGATCCGTCGACTGCTCACCAACTCGCACGGCAGGCCTCCCGCAGTTCGGCAGCGGTACGGCGGACCTACCGCACCGACATCCTCAGCCAGTGGTACGGCCGACACCTGACGAAAGTTCAAATCCGGTACGCGGTAAGCAGTTCCACCTCTGATACTTCCAAGTCCGGAACCCTCACGAATGAGCGTGTCGGTGCTTCACCGCCGACGAGGCCGCCTCAGACCAGGCCGGCGTCGTGCACCAGCAGGGCCACCTGGACCCGGTTGTTGAGGTCGAGCCGGGTCAGCAGGCGAGAGACGTACGCCTTCACCGTGGCCACGCTCATGAACAACTCCCCCGCGATCTCCGCGTTGGTGCGGCCCCGGCCCACCGCGACCGCTACCTGCCGCTCCCGCTCGCTGAGGCCGGTGAGCAGCCGCAGCGCCCGCTCCCGGCGCGGGTCCGGGCCGACCGGGCTGGGGGCGGCGGCTGTCACGTGGTCGATGAGCGTCCGGGTCACCGTCGGGGAGAGCGTCGCCTCACCGGCGGCGACCCGGCGCACCGCGCGCACGATCTCCGCTGGCGGGGTGTCCTTGAGCAGGAAACCGGCGGCCCCGGCGCGCAGCGCCCGCAGCACCTGCTCGTCGGCGTCGAAGGTGGTCAGCACCAGCACCTCCGGCGGGTGCGGCTGGGCGCGCAGCAACTCGGTGGCGGTCAGCCCGTCCACCCGGGGCATCCGGATGTCCATCAGCACCACGTCCGGGGCGTACGCGGCCACCGCTGCCGGCACCTCGCCGCCGTCGGCCGCCTCGCCCACCACCCGCAGGTCCGGCAGGCCGCCGAGGATCATCGAGAGTCCGGCCCGGACCAGCGCGTCGTCATCCACGATCAGCACCCGCACCGCAGCGGTGGGCGAATCGGCCCTGTCGCCAGCCCCGCCCGTGGGACCAGCCCCGCCGGACGGCCCGGTCACGCCGGCCACGGCAGCCACGCGGCCAACCGGAAGTCGCCCGTGTCGTCGCGCCCGTACGCGAGCCGGCCGCCGGCCAGGGTGACCCGTTCGGTGATGCCGACCAGCCCGGTGCCGGCGCCGGGCAACTCGCCCCCGGTGGGCGGGCCCACCGGCCACCGGTTGGAGATCACCACGGTCAGCCCGGTGCCCGGCCCGCCGGCCACCTCCACGTCGACGGTCGCGCCGGCCGCGTGCTTGCGGGCGTTGGTAAGCCCCTCCTGCACGATCCGGTACGCGGCCCGGCCCAGTGCCGCCGGAACCGTGCCCGGGCTGGCGGCGGTGTCGCTGACGTTGACCCGTACCCCGGCCGCCCGCGACTCGGCGATAAGTGACGGCAGGTCGGCGAGGGTGGGCTGTGGCGGCTCCGGGGCGTCGCTGCCGCCGTCCCCCTCGGCCCGGAGCACCCCGATGACCTCCCGCAGGTCCTGTAGGGCGGCGCGTGCGCTGTCCCGGATCACCCCGGCCGCCCGGGCCACCTCGTCCGAGGGCGCGTCGGGGCGGAACTCCAACGCGCCGGCGTGCAGGCTGAGCAGGGAGATCCGGTGGGCCAGCACGTCGTGCATCTCGCGGGCGATCCGGGTGCGTTCGAGGTGTCGGGCCTGGGCGACCCGGAGCTGCTGCTCGGCCTCGGCCCGCTCGGCCCGGTCCCGCAGCGACACGATCAACTGCCGCCGGGCGCGGACGAACATTCCCCAGGCCAGCACGGCGAAGGTGATCACCACGCCCCAAGCCACCGTCCCCCAGTACGGCATGGCCGGATCCGGACGACTCCAGCTGAAGACCAGGTTGGTGAGGAGACCGGCCCCGGTCACCGCCACCGCCACGGCGGTCCGCCGGTGCACCACGACGGTGAAATAGAAGATCAACAGCGGGATGGAGGCGGCCATCGAGAACAGGTTCAACGGCAGCGTCGCCGCCGCCAACCCGAGCGGCCACCGCCTGCGGAACCAGAGCAGCCCGCAGCAGACCAGACCGATCAGCGCGTCCACGCCGACCATCCAGTCGTGCGGCAGCGGGACCGCCGTCTGCGGGTCGGGCGACAGCGCGTCCCCGGTGGCGTACAGCACCCAGATGAGCCCGAGCAGGAACGCGAGGCTGTCCACCACCCAGTCACGGGTGGTGCGGCGCGGACGCGCACGCTCGGGCTCCGCCGGCACCACCAGCTCCCCCGGCAGCAGCCAGGGGTGCTCCGGGACGGCGATGCTGGTCACGCGCCCATGCTAGGCAGCATCGGGCCCCGACAACCAGCTACCAAAGTCGAGTTCCGATGATCGACCAAGGTCGGCGCGGCACCGACCGCCGGCCGCAGCGGATGGCCGGGCGGCGCGGACACACTCGACGACATGATCACCGTGGAGAACCTCACCAAGCGGTACGGGCCGCACCCGGCCGTGGACGACGTGTCGTTCCAGTGCGAACCAGGCACCGTCACCGGCTTCCTCGGGCCCAACGGGGCCGGCAAGTCCACCACCATGCGGATGATCTGCGGGCTCACCGCGCCGACCGCCGGCCGCGCCACCGTCTCCGGGCTCCCCTACCGGGACCTGCCCAACCCGGGGCGGGAGGTCGGGGTGCTGCTGGACGCCTCCGCCCAGCACGCCGGGCGCACCGGCCGCGAGGCGCTGACGCTGTCCGCGTACACGATGGGTCTGGGCCGGCGGGAGGTCGCCGCGAAGCTCGACCTGGTCGGGTTGAACGCGGTGGCCGCCAAGCGGCGGGTGAAGGCGTACTCGTTGGGTATGCGTCAGCGGCTCGGGCTGGCGCACGCGCTGCTCGGCGACCCCCGGGTGTTGATCCTCGACGAGCCGGCCAACGGCCTGGACCCGGAGGGGATCTTCTGGATGCGCGGGCTGCTGCGCGACTTCGCCGACCGGGGCGGCACGGTGCTGCTCTCCTCCCACCTGCTGCGGGAGGTGGAGGCGGTCGCGGACCGGCTGGTGGTGATCGGGGGCGGCCGGATCGTGGCTCAGGGCGACAAGAGCGAGCTGTTGGCCGCCGGCGGGACGGTGGTCCGGGCCCGCGACGGCGCGGCGCTGCGCCGGGCGCTGGAAGCGGCCGACCTGACCGCCGCCGACAGCGCGGACGGCCTGCTGGTGCAGGCCGACGCCGAGGTGGTCGGCCAGGCCGCGGCCGACGCCGGCGTCGCGCTGGCCGAGCTGCGCCCCGCCACTGGCGGCGGCCTCGAACAGCTGTTCCTCACCCTGACCGCCGGCGAAACCACAAAGGAGGCCGTCCGATGACCACCACCACCGCGCCCGCGGCCGGCGCCGTCGCACCCCCGCAGCACGCTCCGGTACGCCGACCGTCGCTGCTTCGTCTCACCGGCGTCGAGCTGCGCAAACTCGTCGACACCCGGGCCGGACGCTGGCTGCTGATCACCATCGGTCTGGTTTCCGCCGCGATCGTCGTCCTCCTGCTGATCTTCGGGGAGGACGCCGAACTGACATTCGTCACCTTCTTCGTTCCGTCGCTGCTGCCGGTCAGCGTGCTCCTGCCGGTGCTGGGCATCCTGTCGATCACCAGCGAGTGGTCGCAGCGCACCGCCCTCACCACGTACGCGCTTGTGCCCCGACGGGAGCGGGTGGTGGCCGCGAAGCTGATCGCTGTGGTGCTGGCCGCGCTCGCCTCGCTGGTTGCCATCCTGGGCGTCGCCGCCGTCGGGACGCTTGTGGCGTCGTCCAGCGGCGGCGCGGGCACCTGGGACGCCGACGGGTCGCTGATCCTGCACGCGGGGGTCGTCCAGGTCGCCAGCGTTCTCATGGGCGCCGCCTTCGGCCTGCTGCTGCTCAACCCGCCGCTGACAATCGTCGGCTACCTGCTGCTGCCGACCCTCTGGACGGTGCTCAGCCAGTTGGTAAGGCCCTTGCGGGGTCCGTCCGGCTGGCTGGACACTAGCCAGACCATGGAGCCGTTCTTCACCAGCGACGTCACGGGCGAACAGTGGGCACGGCTGGGAGTCTCCCTGCTGCTCTGGCTGGTCCTGCCGCTGGCCCTCGGAATGGTCCGGACGATCCGCCGGGAGGTGTCCTGACCATGGCCGTCGCCGGCACCCGTCCGCACACCGTCGTCAGCGGTGGCCCGCTGGAGTTGGTTGTCATGTGGGGCGGCTTCCCGCTGCTCGGCGCGGGTGCCGGCGGCCTGCTCGCCCTGGCGGCGGGCTGGGTCGCCGGGCTGCCGTGGGCACCCGTGCAGTGGCTCTTCGGGCTGCTCGACCGGCTGCCCGACGCGCAGGCCCTCGGCGGTGCGGCGGCGGTGGGCGCGCTTGCCGGTCTGGTCGTGGCCGGGATCGGCACCGCCGAGCGACTGATCGTCACCGTCGACCCGGCGCAGGTCACGCTCCGCCGCGACGGCAAGGACCGGCACGTCGGGCGGGCCGAGACCCGGGTGGTATTCGTCGACGACGGGCACCTGGTGCTGCTCGACTCCGACGGCGCGGAGCTGGCCCGGGAGCCGACGGACCTGCCGGCCGACCGGCTGGCGGCGGCGTTCCGCGCGCACGGCTGGGGCTGGACCGACGGCGACCCGCACCGCGCGGCGTACCGGCTGTGGGTGCCCGGGCTGCCCGACCTGCCCGCCGGGGCGGACGCCCTGCTGCAGGCCCGCGAGCGAGCGCTCGGCAAGGACCGCCGCGACGACGCCCAGGAGATGCGCCGGGAGTTGGGCCGGCTCGGGGTGGTGCTGCGCGACGAGAAGACGCGGCAGCACTGGCGGCTGACCGGGCGGGCGGTCACGCCCGGGCAGTAGGAGACGACTTCTGCCGAGCCCGGGCCGGATGGGCGGTAGCGTCTCCCCCAGGAGATCACTGGGAGCGCGCGATGACCGAGCGGCAGCGGTACCGGGTGGTGGCCCGTCATCCCGGCTTCGAGCTGCGTCGGTACTCGGCCCACCTGGTGGCCGAGATGCGGGTCCAGTCGTCGTTCACCAGGGCCCCGTTGGAGGCGTTCCGGCCGCTCACCGCGTACCTCGGGGGTGCCAACCGGGCGCCTACCGGGCCGGCGACACCGGGCGGCGGCACGCAGAAGATCGCCATGACCGCGCCTGTGGTGCAGATCGAGGGCGAGTGGCCGGGCGCGTACCTGATCCAGTTCATCCTGCCGGCCACCTGCACCGCCGCCACCCTGCCCGAGCCGGTGGACGCCCGGGTGCGGATCCGCGAAATTCCGGTGCAGTTGGCGGCGGCGCTGCGCTTCTCCGGGCGGTGGACGGAGAAGGCGTTCAGCCAGCGGGCCACCCTGCTCGGCCGGTCGGTCACCGCCGCCGGGCTGCAACCCACAGGCGCCATCCGGTACGCGCGCTTCGACCCGCCGTGGAAGCCGTGGTTCCTGCGCCGCAACGAGGTCGTGCTGCCGGTCGTGGAGTAGCCGAGGGCCGCGTCGACAGGGTCAGAAGTGGTACGCGGTCTCGTACTCGGGCACGAGCACCCGGGTACGTGGCGAGATCCGGCGGATCGCCGCGATCATCTCGTTCAACCGGGTGCGGTCGGCGGGGGCGACGACCGGAGGGTTCCGCAACGGGGTCTCGAAGTTGTCGTAGTGCACCGGCACCACGACCTTCGGGTAGTCCAGGCCGGCGAGCAGCCGGGGCAGGTAGTCGCCTGTGGTGGTGGCGTTCTGCAGGGCCACCATGGCGACGTCCGGCGCGAGGCCTGTGAGGTTGCGCTCGGCGACGTCGCTGGCCCCGGTGAAATAGACCGACGGCCCACCCTCGACGCGCAGCAGGTAGCCCAGGGTGTCGCCCTCCGGCAGGTCGGCGATGGTCGCCGGCAGCGGCGGCGGGCTCACCCGCACCCCGGGAAAGGCCACCGAGTACGAGGCGTTGCGGCTGTGCAGCGAGCCGACCACCTCGACTGTGTGGTCGCCGAAGTCCAGCACCTCGCCACCCTTGACGGCGCTGAGCTGCGTCGACGGCACCCCGTAGGCCAACCCCAGGTGGTACGCGGTGAGCGTGCCGAACACCCGCGCGCCGGTGCGGCCGGCGATGTACGGCACGTCCATGAAGTGGTCCCAGTGGGTGTGGGTGACAAGCACTGTCGTGGCCCGGTCGACGCGCCTGTCGATCACGTCGGTGCGCACGGTCAGCTTGGCGGCCTGGTTGAACGGGCCGGTGAACAGGCCGGTGTCGATCCGGCTCAGGTACGGGTCGACCAGGACGGTCCGGTTCCCGATGTCGACGCGCCAGCCGGCCGTACCCCACCAGCGGAAGCTGACGGCACCGCCGCGGCGGGTGGTCGGCGCGGGCGCGGTGGCCGGGGGCGCGGCCTGGGCAGGGGTCGTGGAGCCGGCGGTGAGGCCGCCGGCGGTGACAAGGGCGGTGGTGGCTGCGGCGTCGCGGAGGAAGCGACGGCGGTCGAGGTTGGACATGTGGATCTACTCCCCGTGGTCGGGTGGTTGGTCGACATGAGCCAATCAGCGCCCACCGGCCCAGGTCCAAGATCCAACACCGCCGGCTCCGATACGCCGCCGCATATCGGGCCTGGTGCGAGGTCGTGCTCCACGGCGGAGACCGGCGGAAAATCAGCCGCCGCGCAGCGCCTCGACGGCGGCCCGGGCTGCCTGCCCCATCGCCAGGTCCACGTCGATCCGGCGCGGCGTCAACTGGTCGGCGCGGGCGAAGATGGCGATGGCGTACCGGCAGCCGTCGGGATATTCGGCGACCCCGGCCTCCAGGTGCAGACCGGGCAGGGTGCCGGTCTTGCCGGACACCCGGACGCCCGGCGGGAACCCGGCAGCCAGCCGGGTCCAGAAGATCTGTCGGGCCATCCAGGTGCGGACCATCGCGCAGGCCGCCGCCGGCCCGGCCTCGTCCCGCCAGATCAGCGCCAGCAGCCGGGTGATCTCCCGAGCCGTGCTGGAGGTGGTTCGCGCCGGGTCGAAGACCCGCATGGCCCGGACCCGGTCGTCCGGCAGGGTGGGGAAGATCCGTGCGAACTCCGCCTCGGTCCGCGCGCCCACGTCGGCGAGCATCACCTCGACCAGTTCCCGGGGACCGCCGAGGACGCGGGTACGTGTCAGCCCCAACTCGGCGGCGAGCATCGGCAACAGGTCCGGGCCGACCCGGCGCAGCAACAGGTCGGCGGCCGTGTTGTCGCTCACCGACATGGCGAAGTACGCGAGGTCGCGCAGCGACACCTCGACGTCGTCGGTGCAGCCGGCCACGCCCCAGCCGCCGAGCCTGTCGTCGGCAGTGACCAGGATCCGCTCGGTCGGGTCCAGTTGACCTGCCTCGACCTGCCTGGCGAACTCCAGCACCAGCAGGATCTTGAAGATCGAGGCGATCACCACCTGCTCGTCGGCCCGCACACCGACCTCCGGCCCGGCACCCTCCTGGTCGGCGGTCAGGTCCACCGCGTCCAGGTCGACAGCGTGCAGGCTCGCGGTCACCCCGGCGCTGGCGAAGATGGCCTCGATGCGTTCCCCCACGTCCACGCCCGCACCGTATCCACAGGCGGCCCGCCGCCGCTGGCGTAGGGTCCGGCCGTGGACCTGCTCCGACACCTGCGGCACTTCGTGGTGGTCGCCGACGAGCTGCACTTCGGGCGGGCGGCCGAGCTGCTCGGGATGGCCCAGCCGCCGCTGAGCCAGTCGATCCAGCGGTTGGAACGGGAGCTGACCGTCGAGCTGTTCGACAGATCCCGCCGCCAGGTGCGCCTCACCACCGCCGGTGAGCTGCTGCTCGGGGAGGCGGAGGAACTGCTCGCGGGCGAGGGCCGGCTGCGCAGCCTGATGGGCCAGGTCCGCGCGGGTGAGCTGGGTGTCCTGCGGGCCGGTGTGCCGCCGGAGACCCCCGCGGTGACCCTGCGTGCGCTGCTCGACGGGCTCACCACCAGGGCGCCCGGCCTGGACGTGGAGCTGCACGAGCTGACCACCGCCGAGCAGAGCCGGATGCTCACCGAGCGCACCCTCGACGTGGGGCTCGTGCACCACCCGGTCGAGGCCGACGGGCTGCGCTTCGGCGCCGCTGTCGACGTACCACTCGGGGTGTTGCTGCCACGGACCTCGCCGCTTGCCCGCGGCCGGGAGGTGCCGCTCGCGTCGCTTGCCGACCTGGACCTGGTGGCCGCGCCCCGGGCCACCGCGCCCGGCTGGCACGACCACCTGCTGGGCGTGTGCCGACGGTACGGCTGGCGGCCGGCGCGGGTCCGGCCGGCGCGCAACCCGGAGTTCCTCTTCGGGCTGGTGCTGGCCGGCGGCGGGGTGGCCGTGGAGCCGGCCACTGTGGCCCGCCGGGAGCCCCGGATCGCCTGGCGGCCGATCGCCGACGCGCCGCTGGCGAAGCGCACCTCGGCGGCCTGGCCGGACCGGTCCGCGCATCCGGCGGCGCCGATGTTCGCGCAGCTCGCCGCCGATGTGCTTGCCGACGCCGAGCCAGCACCACCCGCGTCGGCCGACCCACCGCCGGTGCCTGCGGCGCGGCCCTGGCCGGTGTTGTTCGACACGACCGGGTGAACGGCCCGGCGTTGCGCTCGTCACCCTCGCCCCGAACGGTGAATAGGCGCCTCGCCCGGGTAAGGAGGCAATGACACGAAGACGCGAAGGAGCCGCAGTGGCCATCACGATTCCCGACATCAGCATGAACGACGGCAACACCATTCCGCAGCTCGGCTTCGGGGTGTTCCAGATCAAGCCCAAGGACACCGCCGCGGCGGTGAGCACGGCGCTGGAGGTGGGCTACCGGCACATCGACACCGCCGAGATGTACGGCAACGAGGCCGAGGTGGGCGAGGCGGTGCGCACGTCCGGGCTGGACCGTGCCGAGGTCTTCGTGACCAGCAAGCTGAACAACGGCTTCCACCGCCCGGACGACGCCCGCAAGGCGTTCGACTCGACGCTTTCCGCCCTGAAGATGGACTACATCGACCTGTTCCTCATCCACTGGCCGCTGCCGACCCTCTACGACGGCGACTTCGTCTCCACCTGGAAGGTGCTTGAGGAGTTCCAGCGCGACGGCCGGGCCCGCTCGATCGGGGTGTCGAACTTCCAGGTGCCGCACCTGGAGCGCCTGGCAGCCGAGACGAGCGTGGTCCCGGCGGTCAACCAGGTCGAGGCGCACCCGTACTTCGGCAACGAGGAGGTCCGCGCGTACGACCGCGAGCACAACATCCTCACCGAGGCGTGGTCGCCCATCGCGCAGGGCAAGGTGCTGGGCGACCCGACTGTCGTCGACATCGCCGAGCAGCTCGGCCGGACCCCGGCGCAGGTGGTGCTCCGCTGGCACGTGCAGCGCGGCGACATCATCTTCCCGAAGTCCACCACCCCGAAGCGGATCGAGGAGAACACCCGGATCTTCGACTTCGAGCTGGACGACGCGGCGATGGAACGGATCACCGAGCTGGACAGGGGCGAGGCCGGCCGGCAGGGCGCGCACCCGGACACGTTCGACTACGTCCCCCGCTGATCCAGGCCGACCGCTCCGCCGATCTCAACTCGTGGTCGGCGGGGCGGTCAGGTCGAGTTGCCAGTCGTTGGCGCGCATCATCCGGCCCGGCGGATATTCGAAACCCGTCTCGCCCAGCAGCGTGAAACCGGCCTTGCGGCAGACCGCGTTCGAGGCGGGGTTGTCGACCGAGGGGTAGGCGTGCGCGTGGCGGCGGTCCCGCCGGGCGCGGACGACGTCGACCGCCGCGCGCACCGCGGCGGTCGCCAACCCCTGCCCCCGGTGAGCGGGCAGCACCGCCCAGCCCAACTCGTACACCGGCTGGTCGCGCCACTCCCGACCCCAGTAGCCGACACTGCCCACCCGTGCCCCGTCCGGCAGCACCAGTGTGAACATGCAGCCCTGCCCGCCCTCGGCGAAGTGCACGTACCTGTGGTGCCGGGCGAGCACCTGCTCGTCGGTCTCCGGGCCACCTGTGTGTTTGCGGGTGTCCGGTGAGTTGAGCTGCCGCAGCAGGTCGAGGTCGTCCTCCTGCCACGGCTGGATGCGTACCTGTGCCATCGCACTCCCCCGTTCGTCGGCCCCAGTCAAGCCGACCCCACCGACATCTCGCACCGAAACGCCGCCCGCTAGATCCGATCTAGCGGGCGCGCGTCGTCGTCTCGCGCCTTGAGGATGGAAGGGGGTAACGATGACACCGTTAGCGCTCGCCGTGATCATCGGCAGCACCCGGGAAGGGCGGGCGGGCGACCGGGTCGCCCACTGGTTCATTGATCAGGCCGTGCGGCACGACGACCTCACCGTGACTGTCGTTGACCTCAACGAGTACGACTTCCCGGCCAGCTACCCCGCCGAGCCGACCGCCCCCATCCGGGCGTTCGTCCGCGAGGTGGGCCGGGCGGACGCGTTCGTCGTGGTCACCCCCGAGTACAACCACAGCTTCCCGGCCCCCCTGAAACAGGCGATCGACTATGCGTACGACGAGTGGCAGGCCAAACCTGTCGGCTTCGTGTCGTACGGTTGTCGATCCACAGGTCTGCACGCCGTCGACCACCTGCGCACGGTCTTCACCGCACTGCACGCCATGACAGTGCGCGACATCGTCGGTATCGACCTGCTCGCGGGTGAGCCGACGACGCCACACTGCACCGACGAGCTACTCCGCGACACCCGCGCCCTGCTCGACCAGCTCCGCTGGTGGGGCCTGGCGCTGCGTGACGGCCGGGCGGCCCGGCCCTACGTCTCCTGAACACGTTCGACGAAAGGTAACCATCATGAGTAGACGCACCACCGGCCTGGCCATCGAGGCCGAAGGGCTCACCCGCTCGTTCGGGGACAACCAGGCGCTTGCCGGCATCGACCTGCGGGTGCCCGCCGGCACCGTCTACGGTCTGCTCGGGCCGAACGGGGCGGGCAAGACCACTGCGGTCCGCGTGCTCGCGACACTGCTGCGACCCGACGGCGGCTCGGCGCGGGTCTTCGGGCACGACGTGGTCACCGAGGCGGACGCGGTCCGCAGCCGGGTGAGCCTCACCGGCCAGTACGCCTCCGTCGACGAGGACCTGACCGGCACCGAGAACCTGGTGCTCCTCGCCCGGCTCCTCGGCCTGCGCAAACCGGCCGCCCGCGACCGCGCCGCGGCCCTGCTCACCGCGTTCGGCCTCACCGAGGCGAGTGACCGTCAGGTGAAGAAATACTCAGGCGGGATGCGGCGGCGCCTGGACATCGCCGCAAGCATCGTCAACACTCCCGACCTGCTCTTCCTCGACGAACCGACGACAGGCCTCGACCCGCGCAGCCGCAACCAGGTGTGGGAGATCGTCCGGGCCGTGGTGGCGCACGGCACGACAGTGCTGCTGACCACTCAGTACCTGGACGAGGCTGATCAGCTCGCCGGGCGGATCGCGGTCGTCGACCACGGCCGGGTGATCGCGGAGGGCACCCCGGGCGAGCTGAAGTCGTCGGTCGGCTCCGGCACTGTCCACCTGCGACTGCGCGACCCCGGGCAGCGACCCGAGGCGGAACGGGTGCTCCAGGCGGCGCTTGGCGTACCTGTGCAGCTCGAAGCCGACCCGGTCGCGCTGCTCGCCCGCGTCGGCGAGGCCGGCACCAACCTCGACGCCAGCGCCCAGGCCGCCCGCGCGCTCGGCGAGCTGGCCCGCGCCGGCATCGTCGTCGACAACTTCTCCCTCGGTCAGCCCAGCCTGGACGAGGTCTTCCTGGCCCTGACCGACCATCCCGCCGTGCCCGCCGACGAGCGTGACGACCAGCTGGAGGCAGCCCGATGAGCGACACCACAACGACCACTACCACCACCGAACGGGCGCCGTCGGTCTACGTACCCTCCGCCGAGGCGCTGGCAACGGTCCTCGCGCCCGGAGCGCGACCGCCCCGACCCAGCGCGCTGGGGGCATCGCTCACCTTCGGCTGGCGGGCCATGCTGAAGATCAAGCACGTGCCGGAGCAGCTCTTCGACGTGACCGCGTTCCCGATCATCATGGTGCTGATGTTCACGTACCTGTTCGGTGGCGCCCTCGCCGACAGCCCGCGCGACTACCTGCAGTTCTTCCTGCCCGGCATCATGGTGACGAGCGTCGTGATGATCACCATGTACACAGGCGTCGGCCTCAACACCGACATCGAGAAGGGGATCTTCGACCGCTTCCGGACCCTGCCCGTGTGGCGGCCGGCCGCCCTGGTCGGGATGATCTTCGGCGACGTGCTGCGCTACATCCTCGCCGCCCTGGTCATCCTCGGCGTCGGGTTGGCGCTCGGCTTCCGGCCCGACGGCGGGGTGGTCGGGGTGGCTGTCGGGATCGGGCTGCTTGTGGTCTTCTCGTTCGCGTTCTCCTGGGTGTGGACGTTCTTCGGGCTGGTCCTGCGCAGCGAGAAGTCGGTGATGGGGGTCAGCATGATGGTGCTGTTCCCGCTCACGTTCCTGAGCAACGTCTTCGTCGAGCCGAGCACCATGCCCGGCTGGCTCCAGGCGTTCGTGAACGTCAACCCGGTCACGCAACTGGTGGCCGCCGTACGCGCCGCGATGGCCGGCTCGTCGGACCCGTCCAGCACCATGTGGTTGCTGGCGTGGAGCGCCGGGTTCCTCGTCGTCTTCGGCACGCTGACCATGTACCGCTACAACCGGCGCTGACCCTGCTCCGCTCGACGGGCGCCGCCACGACAGTGGCGGCGCCCGTCGCGTCAGACGACCGCGGGCACCTCGACTCGGGGGACGGCGCGCAGGCGTGTGGCGTCCTGACTGGGCGGCGCGCCGAACTGGCGACGATATTCGCGGCTGAACTGCGATGCACTCTCGTAGCCGACGCGGGTGGCCACCCCTGTGACGTCGTTGGGGTGGGTCGCGAGGAGGAGCCGCGCCTCCTGCAACCGGATCTGCTTCTGGAACTGGATCGGGCTCATCGCGGTCACGGCCTGGAAGTTGCGGTAGAACGCCGACACGCTCATCCCGGACAGCCGGGCCAGATCTTCCACCCGAAACGACTGCGCGAAGTGGTCGCGGATCCAGCGGACCGCCCGGGCGACGTGGCTGAGGCTGCTGTCGGCCAGACCGAGCTGCCGGACAGCAGCGCCCTGCTCGCCGGTGAGCAGCAGCCACAGGATCTCCCGCTTGATCAGGGGCGCGAGCACAGTGACGTCCCGGGGCCGGTCCAGCAGCCGGAGCAGTCGGATCACCGCGTCGCCGAGCTCGTCGGGCGCGTCACTTACCACCAACCCCGACGGCGGCGGACCGGCCAGCGGCGGTAGGTCGCCCGGCGCCGCCTGCAACAGCAACTCCGCGACCATGGCCGGGTGCAGCACCAGCCCGAACCCCAGAGCCGGAGCGTCCGGGCTGGCCTGGGTGAAACGGCCGGTGACCGGCAGATCAACCGACGCGACAAGGTACTGCCCCGCGCGGTACTCATACACGCGGTCGCCCAGCGCCATCCGCTTCGCACCCTGAGCGATGAGCGCCAGCACGGTGCCCGACATCGACGTGGTGGGCGGGGTCTGTCGCTCGACCTTCGAAATCCGCACCCCGTCGATGGCGGTGCTCATGTCCGGCCGCGCGTGGCGGGCCAGCAGCGCCCTCAGCTCGTCAAGGTTCACGACCTCGATTGAAGCACGTTACCGATCCTCGCCGCAACGAGAGGATCAGGCAAGTCTCCGCGAGCATTCTTCTAACGTTTCTGCTGGTGCAGCTGATTTCATTGGAGTGTCAGTTTCCCCGAGAGCGCAGCACTGCTCGACAATGAGGAGTCCTACCGATGACCGTCCACCACGGGTTCCAGGCCACAATGACCGCCCAGCCGGGAAAGGCCGACGAGCTGATCCAGTTGCTGCTCGACGCGCCGTCGCTGCCCCACGACGACTGCCTCGTCTTCCTGGTGTCCCGCTCCGCCTCCGACCCCGACGTCGTCCACGTCACCGAAGGCTGGACCAGCGCCGAGGCGCACAGCGCGTTCTTCGCCGGCGAGCAGGCGCAGGCCCTGGTCGCGAAGCTTCAGCCGCTGCTGGCCGGCGAGTCCGCGTACACCGATGCGGTGCCGGTCGGCGGCAAGGCGATCTTCTGAACCGCGACCGCATCCCTCACCCGAACCGACAGCAACGGAAGGACCCTCCGATGAGCACCCCTCGACCGACCATCGATCCCGAACTGCTCGTGCCCCTGGCCGACCTGCCCACCCTGCCGCCCCTCGGTCCCGAGGTGATCGAGCAGCTGCGTCACTTCCCGCAACCGCCGATCGAGACGCATCTGGAAGGCCGGGCGGTGCAGCGGCGCGAGGTCACAGTTCCCGCCGGTGACGGAACGCCGATCCCGCTGACCATCCTCAGCCCCACCGATCGTGCTGCCGACGCACCCTGCGTCTACTGGATCCACGGCGGCGGCATGATGTGGGGCGACCGCTTCTCCAACATCGACGTCCCGCTGGAGTGGCTCGACGAGTTCGGCGCCGTCGTGGTCACGGTCGACTACCGACTGGCCCCGGAGGCAACCGGCGAGACCCTGGTCGATGACTGCTACCAGGGCCTGCTCTGGGTCGCCGAGAACGCCGCGGACCTTGGCATCGACCCGGCCCGCATCGTCGTGGCCGGTGCCAGCGCCGGAGGTGGCCTGGCAGCCGGGGTGACACTCATGGCCCGCGACCGCAACAGCCCGGCCATCGCCGCCCAGTTGCTGTCGTGCCCCATGCTCGACCACCGCAACGACACCACGTCCAGCCGCCAGTACACCGGACCTGACGGCGTGTGGACCCGGGAGATGAACGAGTTCGGCTGGCGCAGCGTCCTCGGCGGACACAGCGCCTCCGCGTACGTCTCCCCTGCGCTGGCCGACGACCTTTCTGGCCTGCCGACGACCTACATCGACGCCGGTTCCGCCGAGGTCTTCCGCGACGAGGACGTCACCTACGCGACCCGGATCTGGGCCGCCGGCGGCCAGGCCGAGTTGCACCTGTGGGCCGGCGGCTTCCACGGTTTCTCGACGCTTTTTCCGCAGGTCCGTGTCTCAGCAGCGGCCCGACGGGCACAGGCCGACTGGCTCGCCCGAGTCCTGAACCCACAGCCCAAGGACTGAGCCGCACCGGCGGCGGGCACCGCCGTGCTCAGAGCCGCCACGGCACCGTCTCGGGCGGCAGGTAGCGACAGGTGTTGCCGGTCGAGACGGCGTCGCGCAGGTGGCCGGCGAGCGCCGGGTGGCGCTCGTCGAGCTTGCGCAACGTGTCCCTGATTCGCGCGGTCACCGTCTTGCGGGCCCGCTCTGCCTCGTCACCCAGCCGGCGACTCCGGCCGGCCAGCCCCGCCGCGGCGCGCAGCTCGTCGAGCAGCGCGCCGCGCTCGGCGTCAAGCGCGGCCACCTTCCTGTCGTCGTCGCGGGCGGCGGCCCTGTCGATCTCCTCGTCGAGGCGCTCCAGGTGCCGTCGGTAGCGGGCCTTCGCCTCGTCGTCGAGGACCGGGTCACCGCCCATCCGGCGGGCCGCGACCAACTCCGGCCCCGCGGCCGGGTCGAGCAACTCCACGGCGGGCACGTCACCGCCGGGCCGACTCAGCAGCAGGTGCAGGTCGTGCAGACCCTTGGCGTCGGGCAGTTGGACGACGACGCCCGCGTAGGCGAGCTGCCAGACGGGCCCGTCGCGCCGAAACTCGTACCCCTGAATTGCAGTCACGACCGACGCGGCCTGGCCTGGCACGGCGCTCTGGCTTGGCACGTCGCTCTGGCTCGGCATGGCGGTCTGGTTTGGCACGGCGGTCTGGTTTGGGCTGGCGGGATGGGTGGTGGTGGCTGGCGCTGGGGTGCCGAGTCGGTGCAGGACCTGGAGCATGCCGAGGGCGGTGGCGTCGCGGGTGGTGGTGGCGCGTAGCTCGGCCACGGTCGCGGTGTCGCTCGCGTGGCCGCGGGCGGCCAGGGCGTTCGCCAGCCCGGCGCGGGCGATGAGCGACCAGGTTCGGGAGCCCAGCCGGTCGGCGGAGTCGCGGGCCGCCGTGAACCCGTCGATGGCGTCGTCCCAGCGCTCCTGCGCGGCGTCGACCACCGCGAGCCAGTGGTCGACGGGACCGCTGATGTCGCAGCCGAACAGCCCGACCATCCACTCTCCACGATGTGGGGTCAGCGCGGCCCGCGCGTCGTCGCAGCGCTGCGGGTCGCGGGACGCGGCGGCGGCCTGCGCACGCAGTCGTAGCCAGAGCGGCGACACGGGACGCGGGTACCGGATGTTGGCGGCCTCGATGCCGGCGGTCAGCCGGATCGTCGTCACACCGTCGCCACGCTCAGCGGCAGTGATCGCCCGCAGCAACTCCTGATAGGGGTAGTCGATCGGTGCCAGCTCGTCGAGCAGGGTCTCGGCCTCGGCGAACCAACCCTGGAGCACCAGCCGGGACCAGCGCAGGTGATGGCCCATGAACCCGAACTGGGCGTGGCCCGGGTCGGAGAGGTCGGCGAGAAAGACGAACCGCTCGTCGGCCTCCGCGAAGTCACCCCGGAAAGCCGCGATGATCCCGCTGTCGACGATCGCCGAAATCTGGTGCCGGGTGAGGTCGCCGTGCCGGTCCGCGTTGACGAAGGCGGTGAACTCCTCGACGAAGCCGGGGTTGCCCAACTCCAGCAGTGCCACCCAGCGCAGCGAGGTGGCCCACAGCTCCGTCTCCCGGTCGCCCGAGCGCCGGGCCACGTCCCGAATCTCGGCGGTGAGCGCCGCCCGGGCCGCGGCGGTCCCCAGTCCCCAGGTGGTGTCGTGGCGGGCCCACAGGCTGAAGGTGAGGGCCTCGTCGTCCTGCCCGCGGCGAGCGATCGTCTCGGTCGCGGTGATCAGGTCGGCGACCAGCGCGCTGACCGGCGCGGTGGCGTCCGGCTCGCCGATCAGCCGTCGGTACGCCTCCCGCACCAGCTCCGCCGCCTCGACCGAGTGGATGGTCTCCACCTGGCGGGAGCGGTTGACGATGAGGGCGACGCGAGCCAGCAACACCGGGTCGTCGAGGGTGCGGGCCAGCGCCCCGGCCTCGGTGAGCAGTGTTGCGGCCTCGTCACGGCCGGCGTGGTGATATTGCGCCTCACCGAACTCGATGAGCATCCGCACCCGTTGCGCCCGGTCGTCGACGACCTCCAGCGCCCGGCGGAAGTGCACCGCCCCCTCGTCGGCGGCCAGCCGGCCGAACGCGTCCCGCCCGGCGGCGACCAGCAGCGTGGCCACCCGGGCCCGTTCGAGCGCGGGGCCGGCAAGGTAAGCGTGCCGGGCGAGGTCGGCCGGGATCAGCCGGTCGGTGAGCTCCCGCAGATCGTCGACCGCTCGCACGACCGCGCCGTGCCGGGTCTGCCGGTCGTGGTCGGTCAGCCCGTCGTAGAGGGTCTCCCGGACCAGGTCGTGGGCGAAGGCGAACCGGCCGCCGCCCCGGGCGACCACCAGCCGGGCGGTGACCGCCCGGTCGAGTAGCCGGTCGACCTGTGCCACCGGGGCGGCCACGCAGGCCGCGAGGACCTGACGGTGGAACTCGCGACCCAGCACGGCGGCGACGGTGAGCGCCTCGACCACGGCCGGGGGCAACTGGGCCAGTCGTCGTCGGACCGCTTCTCGTACCCCGGGTGCGATGGTGCCGGCCGCACCGTCGGCGTGCCACAGCCGCGCGGTCTGCTCGACGAAGAACGGGTTGCCGCCGGTACGCCTGTGGACCTCGTCGACCAGGTCGGCTTCGGGCTCCCGCCCGGCGGTGCGTGTGATCAGCGCGGCCACCTCGTCGCGGGTCAGGCCGGTGAGGGTGATCGTGGTGGCCTTGGCGACCAGCGGCATCAGCAGCGGGCGCAGCGGATGGTCGCCCGACTCGACCTCGGCGTCACGGTAGGTGCCGATCAGCAACAGCCGTTCGAACCAGGTGTGCTGGGCGGCGAACTCCAGCAGCCGCAGTGAGGCCGGGTCGGCCCAGTGCAGATCGTCGAGGACGACCACGACCGGCCGGTGCTGGGAGACGGCGACTAGCGCGGCGGTCACCGCGTCGTACAGGGCGAACGCCTCACGGTCCGCGATGTCGCCACCCGTGTCGACGCCGGCCCAACTGGCGGTGCGGCCGGCCTGGTCCTTGGTGTTGGTCTCCCCGAGCAGAGCCGCAAGGGCCGGCTCTGCGGACTGCCGCGCCGCCGCCCAGTCGTCGGCGGAGCGCCGCAGGCCGCGCAGCACCTGCAACCACGGCCAGTAGCCGGGAGCGCTGTCGGAATCCCAGCAGGCTGCGCCAAGCACCAGCGCGCCGCGCTGCCGAGCCTCCCGGGCAGCCGCCGTGACCAGGGTGGTCTTGCCGATGCCCGGCTCGCCGGTGACGAGGGCGAGGCCGCCGTGGCTGGTGGCGGCCCTGTCCAGCTCGGCGTGCAGCAGGGCCGCGGGATGATCCCGCCCGATGATGGCGTCGCCGAGGTGCGCGTCCATGGTTTCCAGACGGTACTGGAACCGTCCGACACCGGTCGCCTGCTTATCTACTCAGGGTGACACCGCCGCTGGGGGCACTGGTGCCCCCCAGGCCCTTTGGAGCTGATGTCGTAAACGAGTCACGGTTGCCACCACTCCCCATCACTCCCTAACATCCTTGGTTAAGGTAAGTTAGGGAGTGATGAAGGAAGACATGTACTCGGTGGAGCAGGTCGCCGACCGACTCGGGCTGCACGTGCGGACAGTGCGCGGTTACATCCGGTCCGGTCGGCTGAGGGCGGTGCGGATCGGCAAGCAGTACCGGATCGCCGCCACCGACCTCGATGCGCTCACCGGGCAGACGTCGCCCGCCGTGGCCCCCGGGCCGGCCGAGGTGTCGAGCATCGTGCAGATCGACGGCGTCGACCGGGCTTCCGCCGACCGACTCGGCACGCTCGTGCTCGCCAGCGCCAACACCGGCCACGACCAGGCCAATCCGCTACGGGTGCAGACCGTGCACGACGAGGCGCGACGCCGCTTGAAGATCATCATTCTGGGCGACCCCGCCGCCACCGCCGAACTGCTGCACCTGCTCGACGCCGTCCTCAACGCCGACAACGGCCTTATCGACCGGGAGGTCCACGATGCCTGACCAGATCCAGGAACGCGTCGGGGTGCAGGTGCTCGTCTGCGACCCGGCCGGCCCGCCGGTCGCCACCGAGCAGGACGCGCTGGACCTGATCGGAGCGGCCTTCCTCGGCGCCCAGGTGGTCGCCGTGCCCGCCAACCGACTCGACGAGCGCTTCTTCTCGCTGGGCACCCGCTTCGCCGGTGACGTTATGCAGAAGTTCGTCAACTACCGGCTGCGCCTGGTCGTCGTCGGCGACATCTCCGCACAGCTCGCGGAGAGCTCGGCGCTGCGCGCCCTGGTGCACGAGTCGAACCAGGGCGGGCACGTCTGGTTCGTCCCCGACCTCGACGCGCTCGACGACCGCCTCCGCGCCGCGGCGTAGCCGCTGTCAGCGCTCACGTAATTCCCCCGGCGGGCTGCGATCGGATGGCGGGCGTCCGGGATCGATGCCGGCTCGATGCTGGCGGCAGCGCGGGCTGGACCATCCCGGCGCGCGATATCGGCGATGCTGTGGGCGTGGAGTACGTGTCCAGAGTGCCGCGACCGCCGCTGGACGGGCTGATCGACGACCTCTACTACCTGGAGGGTGTGCCGCCGTACGCCCGACTGACGCTGCCGGCAAGTCCGGCGGCGTTGCTCATCGTCAACCTCGGGGCGCCGTTCCGCATCCGCGCCGGCACCGACATCGAGACGGCCGACTACGCCGACGGCTGCGTGGTCACCACGCCCACCCGCGCGTTCGAGTTCGGCTACCCACGCCCGACCCGGTCCGTCGGCGCGCACTTCAAGCCGTGGGGGCTGGCGCCGTTCCTGCCGATGCCCGCGGCCGAGCTGTGTGACCGGCCGGTGACGGTAGAGCAGATCTGGGGCCGGCCCGCCGTTGCTGAGTTGCGAGACCGGCTGGCCACGGCGGACGGACCGCACGAGATGCTGACGCTGCTCGAGGAGGAGCTGATGCGACGGCTGTGCGAGACCGCCGGCCTGGGGCTGGTCCGCCATACGAGCAGGGTCATCGCGGCGACCAGCGGGGCGGTGGCGATCGGCGACCTGAGCGAGGCAGCCGGTGTCAGCAGCACTCATCTGGCACAGCGGTTCAAGGCGCTCGTCGGCGTCACGCCGAAGCGGTTGGCCCGCACCTACCGCTTCACCGCCACCGTGTTCGCCATCAACCCCGCCGAACCGATCGACTGGGCCGACCTCGCCGGTAGCGCAGGCTACTTCGACCAGGCCCACTTCGGCCACGAGTTCCGGGCCTTCACCGGCCTCACCCCGACACGGTACGTCGAAGTCCGGCGGCGGTTCCTGCGCGAACATCCCGACCACGTGCTGGACAGCTGGCCGCTGCCGACGGATTGATTTCTTACAAGAGCGGCAGCTAACGGCACGCTAATTTGGGGGCATCCCAGAGCAGAGGAGAGCCCCGTGGGCAAGGTGGTCATGTACAGCTCCGTGTCGGTGGACGGCTTCGTCGCGGACGAGAATGACCAGCCCGGCCCGCTGTTCGACTGGTTGCTCAACGGTGACGTCCCGTTGGACTCCAGCGGCGCGGTGAAGGTGTCGCAGACCTCCTACGACTACACCCGGCCGTACTGGGACCAGATCGGGGTGACAGTCGTCGGCCGCCACGTCTTCGACATGACGGACGGCTGGGACGGGAAGCCTCCAGGCGGGATCGACCACGTGGTCGTCGTGACGCACCGGCCGGCGCCCGAGGGCTGGGACCCCGAGGCACCGTTTCACTTCGTCGACGGCGTCGAGGCAGCCGTGGCCAAGGCGCAGGAGCTTGCGGGTGACCGCATAGTCGAGGTCGCCGCTGGCGACGTCGGCGGCCAGGTGCTTGCCGCGGGCCTGATCGACGAGGTACGCATGGACGTCGTACCCGTCGTGTTCGGGTCCGGCAAGCGCTACTTCGGGTCGGTCGACGCGCAGCACCTGCTGGAGGACCCTGACGTGGTGATTCAGGGCAACCGGGTGCTTCACCTGCGCTATCAGGTGCGCCGCTGACCGATCTGAGCGTCCCCACCGCCTCACCAGTCGTTCGCGACCGCCATCGTCACCGCCTCCGGCTCGATCCCCCTTGCCTGGGCCTGCGAGCCTGCCCACCGCAGATAGGCCAGCCACTCCTCAGATGACCACCCGTTGCGGCGACTGACACCGGCCTCCGCCGGAAGGTGGCTGGCCACGACACGGTCGAGGATCAACGGCTGCACACCGCCCACGCCGCGCCGGTAACCGACGAAGTAGAGGACCTTCGTGAACAAACCCGGCCCCAACCACGGCAGGCGTGCATGGTCGGGGTCGGACAATCGGCCGTACGCCGTGCGCAGCGCATCCTCGTCCGGCGCTGGCTCGGACATCGCCTCCAGCGCGTACGCCAGGCGCTTGCCGTCCGGGTCGGCCGCGAGCGACTTGGCGGTGCGCCACGGGCCGTACCCGATGGGTCCGTAACTCCAGGCCAACACGGCGGTCAGCAATTGTCGCGGACTCGCGGACCCGGCCCGGTACGCGTCGGCCACCGCGAAGACATCGCGCCGCCAGATCTCGCCGTTGGTCGGAAGGCTGTCGGGCCACGCGTCCGGCGGCAGCCCCGCCCGCCACCGGTCGATGTTGACGGTTACCGGAGCCCGCTCACCCGGTAATACCCCACCCTCGACTGCCTGCATGGTTGCCCCCTCGGATCGCGCCAACTGCACCGGACGCTACGGCCGAGGCACTTCCAACCACCGCCCGCTGACGCCATATCGCGGTATCGATGGGAAATATCGACAGTCAGCTATTGATCTCGGCGGGGCGGCCCTAACATTCGGAGCATGCGTGCTCGCCGCGTCACCGCCACCATCGCCCTCGCCGCGTTGGCGAGCCTGCTCACCGTCCACGCCGCACGTGCCGACGGTCCGGCAATCAGCACCCCCGGCAGCCCAACCGTGGTGGCCAACGAGCCACACCGGCTCACCCTGACCTGGACGCCGTCCGCCTGGGTCGGTGAGCCGGCCGGCGACGGCCCGATCAGCTACGAGGTGCAGGTGCCGCTGACCCACAACACCTACCGCCTCCTCGGCACCACCACCGACACCACCATCACGGTGACCGACCTGGCGCCCAGCACGACGTACCGGATCGCGATCGCCGCCCGCGCACTTGGCGGCTACTCGGACAGCTCGCCTCCCACGGCCGTCCGCACCGCCACCGGCCGCGCGACGCTCAGCTATCTCAACCTCGACTGGGCTCCGACGAACAACCAGATCCAATACAGCCTCCAGGTCACCAATACCGGCAGCGGTCCGCTCGATCTGGCCACCGTGCGGGTGCGCTACCACCTGCGCTTCGAGGGCGGCAACACCTCGCTCGTGACGAACTGCGACTGGGCCGCGCTGGGCTGCGACCAGATCCGGCAGACGGTGCAGGTCTTCATACCGCCGGGCGGGTCCCCCGGTGGTACGCCGACGCCGACACCGACGCAGTATCCGATCCCGGGCACCGCGGCCATCGGCTGGGTCGAGCTGACCTTCGCCAGCGGGACGCTCGCTCCGGGCGAGTCGACCGGGCCGATACAGCTCCGCCACCACCGGCACAGTTGGAGCGACATCAACGAACGCGACGACCCGAGCTGGCTCGCCGCCACTGCGCAGTGGACCGAGAACGGGCGGATCACCCTCGACGTCAACGGGGTACGCGAATTCGGCGACCTGAACACCTGACCCGCACGACCGGCCGTCCGAAGGCCTTCCGGCCGGCCGTGTCCTGACAAACCTGATAGCTGTGAGTCATGGTGATGGCTCACAGGTATCGGCCCTTTCGGCGATCGCGCCCACCCGATCCTGCTCCTGTCCGATCCTGGTCGCTCGGGTCTGCCAGCTGCGCAACGCGTCCTTGATGCGATGGTTCTCGGCCTCGACGAGGTCGAGGTGGCGGCCCTGTCTATCCAGCTCGTGGGCGAGGCGACACAGCAGCGCGTCGACATGTGCGGGTTCGTAGCCGCGTCGGCCGAATCGGGTGCGCGGCAGGTCGAGGGCGGCGATCCGGTCGGGGGTGAGCGGGCCGGTCAGGGCGTGTCGGCTGCGGTAGACGGCCATCACAGCATCACAGGTAGGTGGATGTGGTCGGCTGGCACGTCGGCGGCGAGCAGGCGCAGGCGGGCACCGGCGAGCATCAGCGGCGGCCCGCAGACATACACGGTCTGCGAGGCGGCGTGGTGCTGGAGGGCGATGGTCAGGGCGTCGCCCTGTTCGCGCGGCTCGGCGCTGGGATCGTGCGAGAAGGCCGGTACGACGGTCAGCCAGTCGTGGGCGTGTTGCAGCTTGTCGAGGGTGATCGCGTCGTACAGGTCGGTGAAGGTGCGCGCCCCGACGACCAGAGTCACCCGCCGACCGTCGGGTGCGGCGGCAACCTGTTCGACCAGGGCGCGCAGCGCCGCCAGGCCGGTGCCGCCGGCGACGAGCAGCAGATCATCGGTACGCGCCGGGTCGAGGCCCAGGCCGGTGTTGGCGGGTGGGCCGAGCCAGATCAGCTCGCCGGGGCGTACCTCATGGGTCAGGTGGTGGGAGACGGTGCCGGCGGGTACGGCGCGGACGTGCAGCTCGACGGTGCCGTCGGCGCGTGGGGCGTTGGCCGGGCAGAGCCAGCGCCACCGTCCGGGCAGGCGTGGTGTGCAGACCGGGACGGCCTGGCCGGGCTGGTGGGGCAGGCGTCGCCAGGGACGTACCGTCAGGATGGCGATGTCGGGCGACGGCCGTTCGTGGCCGATCACCTGGGCGGGCCACCAGGCCGGGCCGTCGCCGACGCGGGCGGCGGCGCGACGCACGGCGTGCGTGGCGCGGCCCATGGCGCGCTCACCGGCGAGGGTCAGCGACGGCGTCCACGGTGGACATGAGTGCCGGGCCACCGTCGCGAGCAGCGCGTCACCGATGGTGGGGGCATGTGGGAGCAGGTCATAGCGACGGTACGCGCGGCCGAGCACCAGCAGCAGCGCTGCCCGGCCTGCCCGGTCGTCCCCTCCGAGCATGAGCTGACCCAGCGCGTGGAAGAGCAGCGGCGCCTCGCGGTTGGGGAGCAACCCGGGTCGGCGGTCCTCCACGGTGCACCAGAAGTCGCCGGCGGCCCGATCGTCGACCGACGACCAGGCTGCGGCGAGGTTCACGCGTCCACCTCGAACGCCCGCCCCACCTGGGCGATCTGATCATCCGGCAGATCGGCCGCCCAGAGCACCCCCACGAGGTAGTCGACGACCCTCCGATGCTGCGCCTCCGACAACCCCAGGCCGCGCCAGCCGTCGCTCGGCGTTGCTCCTCCGGCGAGCGCTTTCGCCAGGCCCGCGGTGAGGTGCGCGGCGAGTCGACCCAGGTCAACCCCGATGAGGTACGGCGACAGCTCCGCGTCCGCCACCACCAGCCGCAGCCATCGGCCGACCGCCTCCCCTGGCGTCATGCCGCCGGCCCCTGACCGAACTGCGCCTCGGTGAAACCGGCGGCTTCCAAGGTCGCCCTGCCCCAGCGGGCGAGCCGGCACGGGAACGGGACGCGTTCGCTGCGGCACAACTCGCCCTGCGGCCAGCTCTCGGGCACGTGGACGGTGACCGCCCGCAGTGCGATGCACAGGTCCTCGTCGGTGACGGGCGTGAGGACCGGAAAGTCGTCGATCAGGGTGGGCATGCCAGCTCCGAGACGTTGACGGATGAGGCGGCGCCGGGGCGGGCGGGAGCGGAGTTACGCCGTTCGGGTCGGCGCAGCCCCGGAGCCAGCACCCGCCCCGGGCCATGCGTCGACTTTCGCGGTTGGTCAGGTACGCCGGTATGACCCCGTGATCGTCGGGAGCATGCGCGCTCGGTATGCGCTCGACTACGCGTCATCGGAGTCGGGCAGACTGCGGACATGACGGAACGCCGGGTGCTGTATCTGGTCGTCTGCGCCGCCGGTCCGGCGGAAAACATCGACGAACTGGTCGACCTGCTGATCGCCGACGGATGGCGGGTATGCCTGATCGTCAGCCCCACCGCCGCGCCATGGCTCGACCGGGAGGCCTTGCAAGACAAGACCGGCTATCTCGTACGCGTGGAGTGGCGGATGCCCGGCGACCCCGAGCCACACCCGCCGGCCGATGCGGTGCTGGCCGCGCCTGTCACGTTCAACACGATGGCAAAGTGGGCGCTGGGCATCAACGACACGTTAGCGCTCGGTGTTCTCAACGAGTCGCTGGGCGCTGGCCTACCGATCGTCGCGTTCCCGCACGTCAAGGCTGAGTTGGCCGCGCATCCGGCGTACGCCGGTCACCTGGCGGTGCTGCGCGCTGCCGGCGTGCACGTCGCTGACGGGAAGGTACTGGACCCGGCACACGGGCCGGTTCGGTGGACCGTGATCATCGACGCGCTGCGTTCAATACGTCAGTCCTGAGCAGGCACCCATCTGCCGGCGCGACCCGGCGGGCCTCGGATATGCGTCGCGCGCATAGCGAACCTCTACACACCGTGTTCAATGGACAGGCTTGATGAGGCTAGACGGATGGAGCCGCCGGTGACCCACGCGAACTGCCCCCGGTGCGGCGGCCGGCTGGCCCGGGACAACGACAGCGGACGGTGTACGCCGTGCCACGTCGCCGAGCGCGACCGGTTGAGCGCGCCACCGGTGGTGCCGGCGAGTTTCTGGGACCACGAGCCGGTCCGGCGGGCGCTGGCAGAGCGGCATCTCGGGCGGGTGGTCAGGGCTTATCGCTGCCATCCGTACCACGGGCGGGTCGCCTTGCCGCAGACCGTGGTGGCGGGGTGGCTGGGGATCACGCAGGCACAGTTGAGTCGGGTGGAGAACGGACCACCGCTGGTGCACCTTGACCGGCTGTCGCACTGGGCTCAAGTGCTCCACATCCCCGAGGCACACCTATGGTTCACGCTCCCTGGTCGAGCTCACCGCGCGAGCGAGAACGGTCAAGCCGCCAGTACCTCAGTCGCGCCTCGAAGTGGTGGACCCGACGAAGGTAGGCGAATGCTGCTGGCCGGCATCGCCGCTGTGGCCGCAGGCGCTGGGCTGCTGGGAAGCACCGAGATCGTTCAACCCCGACGCGTCGGCGCTGCCGATGTCGCTCGACTGAACGCGGTCCTGGAGCTTTACCGTTCCGTCGACTACGAATGCGGCGGCGGCCTGTTGTACCGGGAAGTCGCCCGATTCGCCGAGTCGGTATACCGGATGCTCGACTGGTCGCACCCGGCCGGGCTCACCCCACGCCTCGTCGCGGCGGTGGCGGCAGCTCGGCATCTGGCAGGGTGGACCGCGCTCGACGCAGGTCGACATGCTGACGCACAGCGGCACTTCGTGGCAGGCGAGCGGGCCGCGCTGACGGCCGGGGACGTGCCGCTGGCCGCGATGATTCGGTACTCACAGGCCAAACAGCTTCAACACCTACGGCACAACCGGGACGCCCTCGCAACGCTGCAACTCGCTCATGCGCAGCTCGGGCCGCACGCAACCCCGGCAGTTGACGCCCTGCTCTGGGGCGCGGAAGCCGCCTCGATTGCCGCGCTCGGGGACCACCAGAGCGCAGTAACCACCCTCGGCAAGGCGAGCGACGCGTTCGAGCGCATCCAGAACGAGCGCGAGCCGGATTGGATGGGCTTCTACGACCAGGGCGAACTGTTCGCTCAGTACGGCCGTGTCTACCGAGACAGGGCGCGACGAGACAGCGGGCAGGCATCCGAGGCGGTGCGCTGGGTTGAGGATGCCATCGCCGCATTCGGTCCGGCGAACGTACGAAGCACAGTCCTGAACGAGGTTGGCCTGTGCAGCGCGTTGTTCCTCGCCGACGAGCCCGAGCAGGCGCTCGCGGTCGGTGCCAGGGTGGTGAAGAAGTCGCAGGCGATGAGCTCCAAACGGGTGGTCGATCGAGTCGTCAATCTGCGTCGCGATCTCGCTCGGCATCGGGCGCTGCCCGAGGTGGCCGAGTTCGATCGCGTGCTAACCGCTCGGGCTGCGGCAGCAGCATGAGCGGGCGGTTCTCTGAGGAGACGATGACGGCTGCCATGCGAGAGATGGCTGCCACGCTGGACGTGTCCCCTGAGGATGCCCAGTTGCTGCAGTTGACCAACAACGCCGTCTTCGCGCTGCCCAGGGCAGGAATCGTCATCCGGATCGCGCGGACCCATCAGCTACTCGACCGCGTGACCAAGGTGATCCAGCTCGGGTGCTGGTTCGCCGAGATCGACGCACCGACGATCCGCCTAGCGCGGGACGTCGAGCAGCCAATCGAATTCGAGGGCCTGGTCGCTTCGGTATGGCAATACGTCCCACCGCATCCACCTGCTCTGACGGTCGAAGACCTCGGCACCGTGCTGCGCGAATTTCACGCCCTCGGCACGCCCCCCTTCCCGTTGCCCATCTGGGACCCAGTTGGTGACGCACGGCGACGGCTGGCCGACGCTGACGGGATCAGTAAAATCGACCAGAACTTCATAGCCGACTGGTGTGACCGCTTGGAACCGAAAGTCGCGGCCCTCAACAAGTCGGCGCGGCGGACACTCATCCACGGAGACGCCTACGTCGGCAACCTGCTCCGAGAATCGTCTGGCCGAGCTGTCCTGTGTGACTTCGACGCCACGTGCGTCGGCCCGTGGCAGGTTGATCTGGCAGCGGTTGCAGTCGGCGAGGCGCGATTTGGAGGCACAGGGACATATTCATCCTTGGTCGCCGCGTACGGATCCGATGTCGTTCAAGCCCACTCGTGGACGCTCTTGCGACACGCACGCGAGCTGAAGATGATCGCCGCAGCCGCACCTCTCTTGGCGGCTTCGCCAAAAGTCGCTCAGGAATTCGCTAAACGTCTCCGCACCGTCCGGGACAAGGAGCATGAGACGCGTTGGACACCATTCGCTGAACTCGCAGGCTGACGGAATCACGGACCAGAGATCCGTTCGATCGCGCAACGGGGTTGAGGCGGTGCGAGCACCCGCCAGTAGAGCAGCAGTGATTCGGTCGCTGGTTCGCCTCAGGAACCACATCCGACCCGAGCGGAGGAATGTGTCCGGAATCCGACACCGAGAATGCTAGTTACTGCACAGAATGGGACGTATCGATCCGCACACTTCACCAGCACAACCCCGAATCGGACTTCGCCTTACCTGGTCGCTGGCTATGGTGTGCGAGCCGCAGTCGCCGCGAGATTAGGAATGACGTGGGGATCCTCAAGGAGATGCAGCGGGCGCAGGCACGCCAAGCCCGCGTCCAGAAGCAGGCTCAGACCGCCGCTTACCGACACCATCAGCACATTCACCGAGAGGCTGAGCGCGCCAGAAAGGCAGCCGAGCGTGCATCCGCCGCCGATGCGCGGGAACGCAAGCGGCTCTACGTGGAAGCCCGCATTGCCGAGGTCGCGGCGAACAACTCGGACTTGCAAGCGCACGTGGATGAGCTTGACGCACTGCTCGTGGCCACTCTCGACGTGGACGACCACATTGACCTTCGGCGCCTTCGTAAGACCGTCAAGCACCCGCCCTTCAAGCCCGGGGCCCTCGCCAACCCTTTGCCCCCGCCGGATTGGCGACGTTTCGAACCATCCGCCCCGTCGCTCCTCGGGAAGCTATTCGGAGGCCAGGCCAAGTTTGAACAACAGCAAGCCCATGCCCGGTACACCTTCGAGCAGGCGCAGGCGCAACATGCGGCGGCAGAGTCCGACCGGCAGCGTCGGCTGGCCGCCGCTCACCAGCGCTATCAGCAGGGCCGTGCAAAGGTCGAGGCCGAGGCCGCAGCGCACAACGCCGAGGTCGACCGCTTCGCCGCCGCGTTGGCTGCCGCGGATCCCGCAGCGGTAGTCGACTACTTCGGGATGGTGCTGGGCAACTCCGTCTACCCCGACGACTTCCCCCAGCACTACCGCATCGCGTATGTGCCGGAGTCTCACCAACTCGTGGTGGAGTACCACCTTCCGACGTTGGACGTTATCCCCGGCGTGCGGGAGTATCGCTACATTAAGGCGCGCGATGAGATCAGCACTGTTGCGCGCCCAGCAAAGGAAATAAGGGAACGTTACGCGAGCATCGTGGCGCAGGTTACGTTGCGGACCGTCCATGAGCTTTTCGAATCCGACCGCGCCGGACTCATAAGCGCTATCGCCTTCAACGGCATAGTTGAAACGACCGACCCGCGCACTGGCGTTGCTATTCGCCCGTGCCTAGTTACACTTCGCACAACTCGCGAGTTGTTTACCGCACTAAACCTTCGAAAAGTCGAACCAGCCGCCTGCCTGCAACACCTCAATGCCTCAGTGTCTAAGCGTCCCGATGCGCTCTCGCCAGTTCGGCCGGTACTGGAGTTCGACATGGTCGACAAGCGCTTCATTGATGAGGTAGACGTGCTTGCCGACCTCGACCAGCGCCCAAATCTCCTAAGGCTGACGCCCGGCGAGTTCGAGAGCCTAATTCAAAATCTCTTCGCGAAGATGGGGCTTGACACTAAGCAGACGCGCGCATCCCGAGACGGGGGTGTGGACTGTGTCGCCTTCGACCCTCGACCAATCTTCGGCGGCAAGGTCGTTATTCAGGCAAAGCGTTACCGCAACACCGTCGATGTTTCCGCCGTCCGTGATCTCTACGGCACGCTTCAAAACGAGGGCGCATCCAAGGGGATCTTGGTTACAACGAGCGGATACGGCCCCGCTTCGTACGAGTTCGCGTCCGGTAAACCACTCGAGCTGATCGACGGCTCGAATTTGCTCTACCTACTCGCGGAACATGGCGACGTGAAGGCACGAATCGACCCGAGCGACTTGGATTGATCGATGCTCGGACCGGCCGCTGGGCCGATGCGCGCCCGGATCATGCACTTCACACATATCGACAACCTGCCAGCCATCCTCTCCACGGGCCGACTTTTCGCCGAGAATGCGGTGGGCGACCGGTTAGCAACAAACGTGGGTGCTCCGGACATCAAGGCCAGTAGGCGCCAGCGCCCAGTACCATGCCCGCCAGGCGGATCGGTCGCCAACTACGTACCCTTCTACTTCGCCCCTCGCTCACCAATGATGTACCGGATCGCCCGCGAGCATCAGGACGGGAAGGTGGGTTGCTACCCAGACGGGGACGATCCGCTCGTCTACATGGTCAGTTCCCTCGACCGAGTGCACGAGGCTGGGCTGAGGTGGGTCGCCAGCGACGGCAACTGCGCTGCAAGCTTGACCAGGTTCTCCAGCGCCGTAGAGGACCTGGCCGAGCTCGTTGACTGGCCGTTGATGAGGGAACGAATCTGGAAGAACCTGCCGGAAGACCCCGACCGAGTCCGACGCCGCATGGCGGAGTTGCTGGTCCACCGTGAGTTCCCTCTCGACCTGCTGGCGGGCTACGTCGTAAGGACACCGGCTCGGCAGCAGCAGTTGAGGCGGGTCTTACGGGATGCTGGCATCATCGACGCGTACGTTGATGTCAGGCCCGACTGGTACTACGGATTCCTGCGAGGGGAGGCGCGCGCATGATCGTCATCGCTCACGGCAACCTGCTGACCGCTGACGTGGAGGCCCTGGTCAACACCGTCAACACCGTGGGTGTGATGGGCAAGGGGATAGCCCTGCAGTTCAAGCGCGCCTACCCGGCGAACTACGCCGCTTACCGCGCAGCATGCGCCGCCAAAGAGGTCCAACTGGGTCGAATGTTCCTATTCGATTCGGCTCTCCTAGGGCCACGCCGCTACGTGATCAACTTTCCGACAAAGGGGCACTGGCGTACTAGCTCGAGGGTGTCGGACATCCAGGCGGGCCTCAATGACCTCGTCCGAGTCATCCGCGAGCGTGGAATCTCCTCGGTGGCCGTACCGGCGCTGGGTTGCGGTAACGGCGGTCTTGACTGGGACGAAGTCCGGCCGTTGATAGAACGGTCCTTCGCGGCCCTCCCAGACGTTCGGGTGCTGCTGTTTCCGCCGGAAGGCGCCCCGGACCCCGCGGACATGCCGGTGGCAACCACCAAACCTCCGCTCACTCCAGGTCGCGCCACCTTGCTGTGCGCGATCGACCGCTATCTGGAGCGCGCACGGGCGCTCGAACCTCGGGATGGGGTGACCGTGCTTGAGATCCAGAAGATTGCCTACTTCCTTCAAACCTTGGGGCAACCGCTCCGACTCAAGTTCGCCCGAGGGCGGTACGGGCCGTACGCGGACAATCTGAACCATGTGCTCGACAAGCTGGAGGGCCACTACCTCATCGGCTTCGGTGATCGCAGCGATAGGGTCGAGGATCTTCAGCCAATCCGACTGACCGCCGCGACGACAGAGGCGCTGTCATCGCGGTTCGAGCCTCTCGTCTCACCAGCGCTGCAATCGCTGGAGCGGCTGGCTAGCCTCATTGAGGGCTTCGAAGCACCGTACAGCCTCGAACTTCTGGCAACTGTGCACTACGCCGCCGAACTGGACCCGCATACCAACGACCTCGGTGAGTTGACCGAGCGGGTGCAAGCGTGGAGCGGCCGCAAGGCGAGGCTGTTTACGCCGGACCACATCCGGATGGCGTACGACCGCTTGCAGTCAGCGGGACTGCTGCCCTTGCTGACCAACGCGTAGTTTGCGAAGCCCAGGGTTAATTCCGACAGCGTGGCGGAGGGCAGCGCCGCTTCGGAAAGAGTTACCGTGCCTGCGTGACGGATCTTGAGCGGGGTGTTTACGAGCACCTGATCACCCGTGAGCTGGCCGAGCGGCTCCAACACGTCGACGCCGCCCTGATCCAGCACCACAAACTCGACCCCGCCGACGCCCACAGCACCCTCGCCCGCCACATCGCCGCCCTGGCCGCCCGCGCGTTGCAATCCCTCCCGAACGGCGATAACAAGCTCCACCACCAGGTCGAGATGGCAAATCGCATCGCCGATGCCATCGCCACCCTGAGCCCAAAGGCGGCAACGGAGCAGGACCAGGTAACCGACGCCAAGCACCTGCTCCACGCCATCGCGGCCCCGCCAACGCCTCCCGCGCTACCAGCGTTCCCGCAGCGCCCGACCACTCCCCTCTCCACCGGCGCGCTGCTGGTCAACGGCCGCCACCAGCCGCGGATCGGCCACGAGGTCAACCACGAGATGGCGTCGGCCGAGAGCGTGGATCTGCTGTGCGCGTTCATCAAGTGGTACGGCCTGCGCATCGTCGAGCCGGCCATCCGCGAGCTGATCGCCCGTGGCGGCCGAGTCCGCGTGATCACCACGACCTACCTGGGTGCCACCGATCAACGGGCACTGGACCGGCTCGTCGAGCTGGGCGCCGAGGTCAAGGTGTCGTACGAGACGAGGACCACTCGCCTGCACGCCAAGGCGTGGCTGTTCCGCCGGTCCAACGGCACCACCACCGCGTACGTCGGCTCGTCGAACCTGTCGAAGACCGCGCTTGTGGATGGCGTGGAGTGGAACGTCCGTATCTCGAACATGGAGCAGCCGCACGTCATCGACACGTTCACGGCGACGTTCGAGGATTACTGGAACGATCTGGCGTTTGAGACGTACGACGCGGCAAGTGACGCCGAGCGGCTGCGGCACGCGTTGAGCGGGGAGCGCCGTGACGACGCGCCCACCGAAATTTCGAACCTGGACGTGCGCCCGTACCCGTACCAGGCGGAGATCCTTGCCGACCTGGACGCCGAGCGCCTGGTGCACGGGCGCTGGCGCAACCTGGTGGTAATGGCGACCGGCACCGGCAAGACCGTCGTCGCCGCCCTCGACTACCGCCGGCTGCACCGCAACAAAAGGGCGGATTCGCTGCTCTTCGTCGCGCACCAGGAGCAGATCCTGCGGCAGAGCCTGTCGACGTTCCGGCAGGTGATGGGGGACGGCAGTTTCGGCGAGACACTTGTCGCGGGCGAGAAGCCGAACGGCTGGAAACACGTCTTCGCCTCCATCCAGTCGCTGCACCGGCGGGAGGTCGACCCCGAGGCGTACGACATGGTGATCGTCGACGAGTTCCACCACGCGGAGGCGCCGACGTACACGCGGCTGTTGGAGCGGCTGCGTCCCCGCGTACTCCTGGGACTGACGGCGACCCCCGACCGGGCCGACGGCGGCGACGTGCGCCGGTGGTTCGACGGCCGCGCGGCCGTTGAGCTGCACCTGTGGGACGCGTTGGAGCGGCAGTTGCTGGCGCCGTTCCAGTATTTCGGGCTGCACGACGACGTGGACCTGTCGCACGTCACCTGGAAACGCGGCCAGGGCTACGACCCGACGCAGCTCGGCACCATCTACACCGGCAATGATGCTCGGGCGCGGTTGGTACTGCGGGCGGTCCGCGACAAGGTCGACGTCGGGCGAATGCGGGCGCTCGGGTTCTGCGTGAGCATCGGGCACGCCGAGTTCATGGCCGCGTTCTTCAGGAAGCAGGGTGTCGCGGCGGCGGCGGTGACCTCGAAGGCCGGCACCGACCGGGCGGGGCTGCTGCGGGACTTCAAGGCCGGCAAGCTGCGGGTGCTCTTCACCGTGGACCTGTTCAACGAGGGCGTCGACCTGCCGATGGTCGACACGATCCTGATGCTGCGGCCCACCGAGAGCGCCACGATCTTCCTGCAACAGCTCGGCCGTGGCCTGCGCCTCGACGACGACAAGCCGTGCCTGACCGTGCTCGACTTCATCGGCGGGCAGCACGCCAACTTCCGCTTCGACCTGCGCTGGCGTGCCCTGACCGGGGTGAGCCGGCGGGCGATCACCGAGGCAGTGCGCGACGACTTTCCGAGCCTGCCGAGTGGCTGCCACGTCGAGCTGGATCGGGTGGCCAAGGAGGTGGTGCTCGCCAACCTGAAGTCGGCGCTGCCCACCTCGAAGGCCGGCCTGCTCTCTGAGCTGCGGCAACTCGGCGACGTCAGCCTCGCCACGTTCCTGCGGGAGACCGGCCTGGAGGCCGAGGACGTGTACCGATCGGCAAGCGTCGGCGGCTGGACCGGGCTGCGCCGGCTCGCCGGCATCGAGACGTCCCCGCCCGGCCCGGACGACCGGGAGTTGGGCCGGGCCGTCGGCCGCATGCTGCACACCGACGACCCCGACCGGCTGGATCTGCTGACCCAGGTCGCGGCCGGACCGCCCGCGCCAGGTCAGCAGGTGTACGCGGGCAACGGCCGACTGCTGGACATGCTGCACTTCAGCCTGTGGGGAGCGAACGCAGCGCTGGCGACACGGGATGAACGGCTCGCACGGCTGTGGAAGGACCCGGCACGCTGTGCCGAGTTGCGGCAGGTCGCCGAGGTGTTGCAGGACCGCATCCACCGGGTCACGCCACCTGTCGCCCCGGGTGCCGTCCCGTTGCGGGTGCACGCCCGCTACAGCCGCAACGAGGCGTGCGCCGCCTTCGGGATGACCAACCCGGGCTCACTCCGCGAGGGGGTGAAGTGGCTGCCCGATGCCCAGGCCGACCTGTTCTTCGTCACCCTGGTCAAGTCCGAGGCGCACTACTCCCCCACCACCATGTACGCCGACCGGGCCATCACCGACACGCTGTTCCAGTGGGAGTCGCAGAGCACCACCTCGTCGGCCTCGGCGACCGGGCAGCGCTACACCTCGGGCGGCTCGACAGTGCATCTCTTCGTCCGGGAGACCCGGATCGCCGAGGGCGACTTGGGCGCACCGCCGTACCTCTACGCCGGCACCATGACGTACGAGTCGCACACCGGCGACCGACCGATGCGTGTCCTCTGGCGGCTCCACCACGCCCTGCCCGCCGACGTGTACGCCACCGCCCGGACGATCGCCGCATAGCCCCACCCGGTCAAGCGGCGTCCGCGTTCGGTGCAAACCTGACGTCCAACCTCCGGTCCAGGGCTCGCGCTAGGCGTTCCAGAACCGGCAAGGTCGGTACGGTGCCGCCGGCCTCGAAGCGGGCCACCGCAGACTGGGTCATGCCGGCGGCCCGCGCGAGCTCGGTCTGACTCCAACCATGCCCTTCCCGCAGGTGACGCACCTCCTGACCAAGCTCGAAGGCGATCCGGGTGGCCTCGTAGGTTTCGGCCGCCCCTGGTTCTGCCATCCGGCGCTCGCGTAGGTCATTCCAGTCCAGGCGATCACTCATCGCTCTGCCCCCTCGTTCACGATGTGCCGCTCCGCCACGCACCGCTCGAATGCGCGGCGAGCCCGCTCGACTTCCCGGTCCTCCCGCATCCGCGTTTTGCGGAACACCGTGAGCAGGATGATCCTCCGGTCGGAGGCTATCCAGTACGTAACTCGTACTGCGTCGCGCTCTAGGTAGAACCGCAGCTCTCGCAATTTGCCGTCGAGTTGCCTGCTGTGCGGCTCTCCGAGCAGCACACCTCGGTTGGCCAGGAGATCGATGTAGAACGCCGCTCGGGCGAAGTCGGCGGTTGGTAGTTCCTCCAGCCAGTCTCGGACTTCTGGTTCCAACTCCACGCTACCCCAACCCATAGCATCGATGCTATGGGTTGGGTGGGCTGGCGGCGGGCTTCCCTTGAGTACGTGTCGTCAATGACGCGAGTCGGACCGGGTGATGAACGAACGCAAGCCGCGCGTCACACCCCACCGTTAGCGTGACCTCGGTCCCCGAGCACGAGGCAGCGTCCAGGCCACCTGCCGCTCCTCTGAGTGATTGGATCTACCGATGGAACAGCGGATCAGCCTCGTCACTCTCGGAGTCACGGACGTGGCACGCGCGAAAGCGTTCTACGAGCAGCTCGGATGGCGTGGCCAGGAGGTCGAGGAGACGGTCTTCTTCCAGGCCGGCGGCCTGGCCCTCGTCCTGTGGGGTCGCGACAAGCTCGCCGCCGACGCCGGCATCTCCAATCCGGGCACCGGCGCGATGACCCTGGCCCAGAATGTCCGCTCCCGGGCAGAGGTCGACGAGGTGATCGCCACCGCGATCGAGGCCGGTGCCGAGGTGACCAAGCCGGCGCGGGAGACGTTCTACGGCGGCTACGCCGGCTACTTCGCCGACCCGGACGGCCACATGTGGGAGATCGCCTGGAATCCTGGCTTCCTGCTCGGCCCGGACGGCACCCTCACCGTCCCCGACTTCGGCGCCACGGGCTGACGCGAGCAACAGGTCACGACTCGGCCGGCGGGCAGAGCAGCAGGTCCACCAGCGGCAACAGCGGATCCAGGCAGACCGTCAGCAGGGTGGGGTCCTCTGGCGTCGGCGTGGTGGCCACGCCCGTCACGGTGGGCGACGGCGATGGTGTGGGCGGGTCCGGTGTCGGCGGCGAACTGGCGGTTGGGGCCGGAGCGGTAGGCGGAGCTGGCGCGGTGGACGCGACCGGAGCGGTGGGCCGCTCCGGAACAGCGGTCGGGGCCGGAGCAGCTGACAGAACCGGATCAGCAGCGGTGGCCGGAGCAGCCGGTGGAGCAGGGACATGCGACGGGACCACCGGCCGGACGGGCTGAGAAGGACTCGACGGCCCGACCGGGGCAGCACCGGGAACAGGTAACAGTGCCGCCAGGCTGGTCGTACCCGTGTGGAATTTCAGTGGTCCGACCGCGCGCGGCGGGACGACAGTGACGACGGCGGACGCCGCCCGCCGCTCCGGGCTGGCCTGCGGTGGCCCGACGGCGGGGCTGAGCGTGGCGGCCACCACCGTCGCGACCGCTGCGGCGGCGAGTGCCCGGCGGTCGGGGCGTACCGCGAGCAGTGGCGCTTCGTCCGGCTCAGCCGACGGTGGCGGGGTCGGCCTTTCGCGCCGGTGGGTGGTCAGCAGGGTGTCGAGCTGGGCGACGACTGTGGCGCGCTCGCCGGCGGCGGCAGCGACGGCGAGGGCGAGGTAGAAGCGGACGTTCACCACGGCGTTGGCCGGCACACGCAGCCCTGCCAGCGAACCGTTGTCGGGCAGCAGCGTGACCGGCACGTCGGGGTGGTGCGCGGGGGTGGCCAGGTCGGCGAATCGCCACTCGCGCCGGTGTTCGCGGCCGGCGAAGGCGACCCGCCGGCTGGTGACGACGGCCATGCCGGCGTCGACGACCCGCAGGCCCGCCGGCAGGGCGTGGCCGGGTGTGTCGGCGCAGGTGAGCGGCCCGGGTGTGGGCAGGCCGGGGACGTGCCGCGCCTCGGCCTCGACCAGCTCCGCGACGGGTACGACCCGGAAGACGAGTTCGTCGCCGTCGAGGTCTACCGGCAGGCCGGTACGCGGTTGCGTGCACCCGAGGAACCCGGCGGCCTCGATCCGCAGCCGGGTCAGGTGCTCGTCGCGTCGCCGCCAGGTGTCGGCCGCCCTGCGGTACGCGTCCCGGCGCCGCTCGTTCTCACGCTCGGCCCAGGCGGCCCGCCAGGGAGAACTCTCCACAGAGGTCACGGTCACACGCCGTACAACCGCTCACGTGCGGGACAGGGAACGCATCGAGGATCGATGCTTCCCTTTGCTCCCGAAAGGAGAGATTTGACGGACGCCAGCGCCGGTGCTGCGAGGCTAGCCTGCCCATGACCCCCACAGCCGAGGAGCTTCCCGATGCTCGATGACATGCGCGTGCTGCGTGACGCGGTACGGGAGTATCGCGTTGCGGCGACGGCTGCCGGTCTCGACTGGCCCGACCAGGCCGAGTCGCCGGCCGAGCAGCCGCCGGACCGGGTCTACCGGATCTTCGGCGTGGATCACGTCGCGGAGCAACTGACCTGGTTGCAGTCGCAGCGCTGGCCGGATCGGCGATTGCTGCCCAACGCCGGATGGCGGATGCCGTGGCTCGAGGGTGCGGACGTGCTGGACTATCTGGGACTGTCGGTCGGCACACCGTTCCCCTGGCGGCAGCAACTACCCCTGTTCCACTTCGACTTCGTCCTCTACACGTTCGTCCTCGCGGGCGAGCACGAGGGTGAGATCTGGCGCTACGAGGTGTCACCCGACGCCTGGGACTCGGTGCGTGCCGCCACCAGCCTGGCCACGCTCTTCGACCAGTGGACCAAGGGGATCACCGCCGGTGTGATCGTTCACGACGACCACAACAGGTGGCTCCTGGTCGACGACGTCGATGGCGTGGACGGCCTTCCCGGCCTCGACCCGCTGGCCTTTCCGGTGGCACCGGTGGAGGAGACGCTGCTGCGGACGCGGCAACGCGAATGCGGGGTGAACATTGCCGTCGTCGAGGAGGGCTTCGAACACAACGAGGAGTTGTCCGACGCCATCGACGCCGCCAAGGCATCGCTCGGCGCGTAGCCCGGGTGCCGACGGCTGTCCGGGTGACACCCCGGACAGCCGCCGACCACGTCGGACGCTACGAGGCCAGGGCGAGTACTACGGGCGCAGCGAGGTGAAGAACTGCCTCATCTCATCGGCCAACAGGTCCGGTTCCTCCAGCGGCATGAAGTGCCCGCCCCGGCCCGGTTCGCTCCAGTGCCGGATGTCGGTGCACGCCCGCTCGGCGATCGAGCGGGGAAGGTTGGCCTGCGAGGGTTCGGTGCTCACCGTGAACGCGGCGGGCACGGTGATCATGGGGCGTGGGGTGTTGTGGGCGAAGTCGGCGTACTGCCGGAACGACGAACCGATCGTGCCGGTCGCCCAGTACAGCGTGATGATCGTGAGCAGGGTGTCCCGGTCGATGCTGTTCGCCAGGTCCCCGTGGTTGTCGCTCCAGTCCCGGTATTTGTCGACGAGCCAAGCGGCCAGCCCGGCCGGCGAGTCGGCGAGCGCCGCCGCGAGGGTGTCCGGGCGGGTGCCCATGATGGCGCTGTAGCCGCCATCGGTCTCGTCGTACGCGGCTTCGGCGTCCAGGTACGCCTGCTCGGCCGCTGACAGCGGTCGGGCGTCGAAGCTGGCGGGGAACGGTGGATGGATCATGTGGATGCCGGCCACCTGCTCCGGGTACAGGGCACCGAGCCAGCCGGTGACCACTCCCCCGACGTCGCCGCCGAAGGCGCCGTAGCGCTCGTAGCCGAGCACGTCGGTCATCAGCTCGTGCAGTGTCCGAGCCAGCAGCGCCCGGGTCACCGGCTCGTCAGGGACCTCCGAGAAGCCGAAGCCGGGCAGCGAGGGCACCACCACGTCGAACGCGCCGCCCGGCCGGTCGGGGTCGGTCAGCCGGTCGACCAGCGGCAGCATCTCGACGAAGCTGCTGGGCCAGCCGTGGCTGAGGAGCAACGGCAACGGCGTGGGCGTACCCGCCGGACGAGCCGCGCGGACGTGCAGGAAGTGCACCTTCCGGCCGCCGACGAGGGCCAGGTGGTGCGGGTACGAGTTCAGCTCGGCTTCGCGGGCCCGCCAGTCGAACCCGTCGTGCCAGTAGGACACCAGGTCCCGCAGGTAGTCGGGCTCGACACCGCCCTGCCACAGCTGGGAGCCGCTGCGGTCGGTGAAGCGGGTACGGGCCAGTCGAGCCCGCAGGTCGTCGAGGACCGCATCGGACACGTCGATGCGGAAGGAAGAGACAGACATTGGTCCTCCGATAAGGAGGGCGCTCCCCGACGCGAGAGGTCAGCTGAGGGGGACGGCCGAGAGGAGCGCCCAGGAATGACGATGGGTGGTCACCGGGCTCACCTCCTCTCAATGGCTGACGAAGATCACCGTACACGACCGCGCCGCCACCCGGATGAAGTGGCGGCGCGGGCGTGGTCGGATCAGGCCGGCGGCGCAACCTCCGGCATCTCGAAGACCCGGCGGACGTCCACCTCGACCTCGCCGATCGTCTCGGCGAAGATGTCGGCGAACCGCCGCCCCCACTCCACCGCCTCCTCCTGGGAGCGCACGTCCAGCAGGGCGAACCCGGCGATCAACTCCTTGGTCTCGGTGAACGGCCCGTCGGTGACGGTGGTCTTCCCACCGGTCACGGTGATCCGAGTCGCGCCCTTGGAGGTCTCACACAGCCCCTCCGCGGCGAGCAGCACACCGGACTGCGCCACCTCCTTCAGGAAACCCTCCATCCGGGCGATGAACTCGGGGCTCGGGTTGAACGCCTCGGGCAGGTTCTCGTCGAGCTTGTGCATCAGCATGTAGCGCATGGTTTCGGTCCTCTCGTGATCAATGAAACGACGGTCAGCGGGCGAGCTGCCGGCTGCAGAGCGCCGTCAGCCAGGCGAAGATGACGGCGCAGCCGAGCGCCATCCGGACGCTGATGGTGTCCTGGTCGGGCCAGGCCAGCAGCACGACGGCGGCCAGCGCGCAGCCGAGGGAGAACGCCGCCCAGCCCCGCTCCCCGGCCCGCGACGACCGACGGGCGAAGACGAGACAGGCCACGACCAGCGACCCGAAGGCCAGCATCGCCCCGACACCGTGGCCGACGGCATGCCAGCTCAACGTGTCCGGCGCGCCCTCCGGGGCACCGGCCGGCCAGCCCATGCTGGGGTCGGAGACCAGCACCCCGCCGATGATCAGGCCGATGCCATGTACGGCGACGAGCGCCGGTCCCCACGTGCCGGCCGGCTCGCCGCGCAGCGTCCGGCGTAGCCCGACCGCGCCGGCCAGGGCGAGCAGCCCGGTCAGCACGAAGTTGGTGATCTGGATCCAGCCCAGATCACCGAGGGCCAGCAGGCTCAGCGGCTGCCGGGTCAGGTCGAACCCGTCGCGGGTGAGCACCTGGGCGGCGGCCACCACCCCGAACAGCGGACCGGCGAGGACTCCGCCGGCAAGCAGCGCCCTCGTCGTCGTACGCCGGGAGTCGACGCCCGCCACCGCGGACCCCACACCACCTGTGCTGGTCATGGTCGTCATGTCGTCCTCCTCTCGCCGGCCCGGTGGCCGGTTCCCGCGTGCCGGCCGGGCCGGCTCTTCACTGACGCGTCGAGCGGCCGGACCGGGATACGACATGGCGGGCAGAGAATTTTTCAGCGGGTCGGCGCGACACCTCGGGCGCAGTCGGCGGCACGGGCGCGCAGCAGGGCGCGTTCGCGTTCGTTGCCGGTCAGGTCGGCGGCCCGTTCGAACTCGGCACGCGCCTCGTCGTGGCGGCCAAGCTTGGCCAGCAGGTCACCGAGCACGCTGGGCAGCAGGTGGTAGTGGGCAAGCGCCGGCTCGTCGGCCAGCGCCTGGGCCAGTTCCAGGCCGGCGGCCGGGCCGTGCGCGAAGGAGACCGCGACGGCCCGGTTCAGCTCCACGACCGGCGACGGTACGACACGGGCCAGCTCCGCGTAGCCGGCGGCGATGCGCGCCCAGTCGGTCTCCTGCGGGGTCGCCGCGCGGGCGTGGCAGGCGGCGATCTCCGCCTGGAGGGTGTACGCGCCGGGCGGGCCGCTCGCCGCCCGGGCGTGGTCCAGGGCGGCCAGGCCACGGCGGATCAGCAGCCGGTCCCAGCGCCCCCGGTCCTGTTCCAGCAGCAGGACCGGCTCGCCGTCGGCGTCGACCCGGGCGGCGGTGCGCGACGCCTGGATCTCCAGCAACGCGGCGAGCCCGTGCACCTCCGGCTCCTCGGGCATCAACTCCTGAAGGAGGCGGGCCAGCCGCAGCGCGTCAGCGCAGAGTGCCGGGCGCATCCAGTCGTCGCCGGCGGTCGCCGAGTAGCCCTCGTTGAAGATCAGATAGATCACCTCCAGCACGGAGGCGAGCCGTTCGCCGCGCTCCTCGACGCCGGGCACCTCGAACGGCACCTTCGCCTCGGCGAGGGTCTTCTTGGCCCGGGTGATCCGCTGCGCGACGGTCGTCTCGGGCACCAGGAACGCCCGGGCGATCTCCTCGGTCTTGAGCCCGCCGAGCATCCGCAGGGTCAGCGCCGCCCGCGCCTGCGGCGACAACACCGGGTGGCAGGCGGTGAAGACCAGGCGCAGGAGGTCGTCGTCGATGCGCTCCTCGAAGGCCGCGTCGAAGTCCGGTGTGAAACCGTCGTCGTCGAGATCCTGCCCGAGTTCAGTGACCGAGCGCTCCAGCAGCTTGCGACGGCGCAGCGCGTCGATCGCCCGCCGCTTGCCGACAGTGGTCAGCCACGCGCCCGGGTTGGCCGGTACGCCGTCGCGCGGCCACTGCTCCAGCGCGGCGACCAGGGCGTCCTGGGCGAGTTCCTCGGCCCAGCCGACGTCGCGTACCAGCCCGGCCAGGGCGGCGACGACCCGCCCGGCCTCGATTCGCCACACCGCCTCCACCGTGCGGTGCACCTGCTCAACCTCCATGACCGCACATCAGAGCAGGGCGGCTCAGGCTCCACAAGGACCGCACGGTTCAGTCGGCACGGCGCGGGTGGGTCAGCGGACCCCGGGCCGGAAACCGCGACCGGGCACGCGGCGGGTACGCCTCGCAGTGCCCGCCCCACTGTTCGGCGGCGACCGTGAGGGCGTCGGCGGAGACGGTGAGGATCAGCGGGTAGATCGCGGTGGTCGGGCGACGCATCCACGGGGGCAGCGACTCGGCGGAGAATTCCACGATCAGCTCCAGCCGGCGGCGGCGGAGCACACGCGTCCGCAGCGCCAGGTTGGGTTCGGTGAAGCGGACCGTCGCCGGTGGCGGGTTCGGCTCGGCGGCGGCTCGCGCCTGGCCGTGCAGCCAACTGCCCAGCGCCCGGGCCTCCTCGGCCATCAGGCTCGGGTAGTGGTGCGACCACATCTGACCGTCGGCGGTGCGGGCGTCCACCTCGATGAGCAGCCAGTCGTGCCAGCCGGGCGCAGACCGGTCGGGGTCGTCGGGCGGGTCGATGCCGGGCTGGTAGCCGATCGGGCGGATCCGCACCCGGGCGCCATCGTCGGACCGGATCTCCACTCGATCATTCTGGCCGACCGAAGCAGACTTTAACCCCCAAATCGGTCACTTCGTAATGGTCTGGCGTACGCCCCTGTGCTTCGCGCAGGCATCCGACCGACCACCTGTCAGGCTTACCGAGCCGTCCCGGCACTGCACCAGATAACCCCGACCGGCCCAGAACTGCGGCACGCACTCGAACCAGTCGCACACCTCGGCGGCCGGCCGGCGGATCCGGGTGCCGCCGCAGAAGTCGTACCCCAGCGGGTTCTCCGGGGCGCCGCAGCGCGGATCGCGCGACGCGGTCGACGACGGACGCGGCGACGGCGGTTTCGTCGACTTCGACGGCTTCGGCCTGGCGCTCTGGGTGGGCGTCGGGAGCGCCGGGCGGACCAGTGCGGGGACCGCGCTGGGGCCGGGTGCCGGGGTGGCCGCGACAGCCACCTCCGTGCCGGTCGGGTCGGACGGATTCGAGTCGATAAGGGCCACCGGCACCAGCAACGCGATGCCCGCCGCCACCGCGACAGTGCGCCGACCACCGGGCACGAACGACAGGAGCCGCGCCTGCCCGGGCGTGGCCACTGCCGGCCGGAACGGCTTGAGCTGGCCGTGCTCGGCGATCAACTCGTCGAGCTGGGCGAGCACCGCCGGACGCTGCTCGATCGCGTCGGCGAAGGCAAGCGTGAGCTTGAACCGGAAGTCCGCCGCCGCGTCGGCAGGCAGCAGCAACCCGGAGGTACGCCGCCGGTCCAACACCTGGATCAGGGTGACCGGCGCCGCCGGGTCGTGGGCAAGGCCTGTCATCCGGCCGTACGCCCAGTCGCGCCGGCCGCGCCCGCCGAGCAGCACCAGCCGACGGCTCGTGATCACGGCCATGCCGGCGTCGGCGACGCGGACGCCGTCCGGGCGGCGTAGGCGCAGCGGCCCGGTGGTCGGGGTGACCGTGAGGTCCGGCGCGGGCAGCACTGTCGTGTGTCGCACCTCGACCAGTTGCGCGGCGGGCAGGGCCCAGAGGACCACCTCGCCGTCGGCCAACTCCAGTGGCAGGCCGGCGCCGGCCGCCGCGGAGCCGTGGAAGTCGGCGGCCAGGGCGCGGAGCCGCCGTAACTCGTCGTCGCGACGCCGCCACGCCGCCTCGGCGCCACGGAACGTGCTAACCCTCCGCACGTTCTGCCGGTGCGCCCACCGGTACCGCCAGGTGGAACCCGTCGATTCAGTCTTTGCCACGCCGACTCCTTCGCCGCGCAGGCCACCAATCTGGGGTGTCACTTGGTTAACAGCCCCGGCGCGCAGACCGGACACGCCAGACTGGACGAAATATCCGATCGGCGGGCCAAATCACACGATTGGGCGATATTGCTACGGGAGGGGGTGAGGTCGTGCGGACAGGCACCCTGCCCGGAGTGGTGATCGGGGTCGACCTCGGCACCACAAGCACCAAGGCCGTCGCGTATGGCACCGACGGGCGGCTGCTCGCCAGCCACGCTGCCGAATATCCCCTCGACGATCCGCAGCCCGGGTACGCCGAGCAGGACCCGGAGGTCATCCTCGCCGCTGTCGTCGAGTCGATCCGCGCGGTGGTGGCCGAACTGGCCGCGCCGGTGGCCGGGCTGTCGTTCGGCTCCGCCATGCACAGCCTCATCGGGCTGGACCGGGACGGCAACCCCCTCACCGCGTCGCTGACCTGGGCCGACGCGCGAGCCACCCGGCAGGCCGAGCGGTTGCGGGCGGTGCCGTCCGGGCTGGCTCTGCACCAGCGCACAGGGACACCGATGCACCCGATGTCGCCACTGCCCAAGCTGCTCTGGTATGCCGAGCAGGAGCCGAAGCTCTTCGAGCGGGTCGCGCACTGGGTCGGCATCAAGGAGTGGGTGCTGCTGCGACTCTGCGACGCCCTGGTCATCGACCACTCGATCGCCTCGGCCACCGGGCTGTTGGACATCCACCGGCTGGAGTGGGACAGCGAGGCGCTGACCATCGCCGGCATCACCGAGGAGCAACTGCCACAACTGGTCGCCACCACCGCCGTCCTACCCGGGCTCACCTCGCAGGCCGCGACCGCGACCGGCCTGCCGAAGCGCACACCTGTGGTGGTCGGCGCCGGTGACGGGCCGCTTGCCAACCTGGGCCTGGGCGCGGTGCACCCCGGCATGGTGGCCTGCTCGATCGGCACCAGCGGCGCCATGCGGGTGATGGTGGAACGGCCCGGCGTCGACCCGCTGGGCGGGGTGTTCTGCTACGCGCTCACCGAGGATCGCTGGACGGTCGGCGGCGCGATCAACAACGGCGGCATCGTGCTCAAGTGGGCCGGCGAGGCACTCGCACCCGACCTGGGCGAACACGCCGAGGAGGAGCTCGTCGCCATCGCCGCCCGGGCGCCTGTCGGCTCGGGCGGGCTCATCATGCTGCCGTACCTGCACAGTGAACGCGCTCCACACTGGAGCGCTTTGCCGCGCGGCGCGTACGTGGGGCTGACCCACGGGCACCGCCGCGAGCACCTCGTCCGTGCCGCGTTGGAGGGCGTCTGCCAGCAGCTCGCGCTTGTGCTCAGCTCGGTACGCGCCGCCGGCAACGAGGTTCGTGAGATCCGCGCCGGTGGCGGCTTCGCCCGCAGCGGCCTGTGGCGGCAGATGCTCGCCGACGTGCTCGGTATGCCTGTGAGCTTCCCGGCCGGGCACGAGGGGTCGAGCTTCGGCGCGGCGCTGCTGGGCATGCAGGCGCTGGGGCTGATCCCCAGCATCGACCTCGCCGCCGATCTGGTGCGGATCGAGGAGACCGTCCGCCCCAACGCGGCCGCCGCCGCCACCTACGCGTCCCTGCTGCCGCTCTTCGCCGAGCTGTACGAGGCGTTGGTGCCCGCCTTCATCTCGCTGCGCCGGCTGGCACCCGGCCTTCCCGCCCAACCCGCCACTCCCGCCGGACCACCGAGTGGCCCTTCGGATTGACCGTAAGCCCGGTCAGGGCGCCTCGACGCCGGAGATCAGGTAGCGGTGCACGTCGGCGTCGAGGATGGCCACCGCCTGCTCTTCGCTCGGCCCGGAGTCGCGGAACGCCGCCAACTGCTCCGGAGACTCCCAGCGTTCGTAGACGTGGATCCGGCCCGGCTCCAGCGGGTCGGCTGCGAGCAGGAAGTCGAGGCAGCCGGCGGCGGCGCGTGCCTGCGCGATGACCGGGGCGCAGTCGGCGAGATAGCCGTCGCGCGCATCCGGCTCGACGCGCAGACTGCCAGCGATGATCAACATGGAGGCTCCCGAGGGCTGGCGGTCTGGTGATGCGCTCGATACGGCAGAGTCATATTTATACCTCTGAGGTATGTCGCTCGCGGGAGCATCGCCGCCCGGACGGGTGACGCCAGTCCCCGCGACCCCACCCGCCCCCGACGCTTCATATCGTGCAAACGTGAGAAAAAGCGACAAGAGGCGCTCATCTTCCCTGCCGGGGATGCCTGTCGGCGTACCCATGAAGTGGCTGACGGCGGCGGTCGCGCTCGCGGTGGTCGCGACGACCGGGCCTGCCACCGCGGACGGTCCGGGCCGCGCGCCCGTCGCGGAGTCGGGGCAGCAGGCCGAGCCGGGGTACGGAGTTGAGCCCGGCGACGACCAGGGCGACGAGCCCGGGGCGGAGCCGACGCCGGAGCGGCCGCCGACCAGCGAGGTGTCCTGGTTGTCGTTCCCGGGCGGGGTGTTCGCGGTGGACTCGCTCGGGCACACCGTGCGCTACCGCGCCTGCGACGGCGACACCGGCCGGGTCGCCGACCCGGACATGCGGGTGGCCGCCGGGGTGGCCAGCGGTGAGGTCATCGTCGGGGGCACCGGATACCGCTACCGGGTGCCGCTGGCCGGGCGGAGCGAGGGCACGCTTGAAGTGGTCCGCCGGCACCGCCCGCCAATCGAGCTGCCCGGCGTGGTCGTCACCAGCCCGCAGCCGCCCACCGACCCGGTCGCGGGAGCGCGGTTGTTCCCGCTCAGCGGGCAGCTCGCCCGCGCCGTCGCCGACGCCAGCCTCAACCCGGCCGGGGTCACCGTCCGCGACCTGTCCGGCCGGTACGGCGACCAGCAGATCGCGGTCAACGGCGCGTTGCGCCCCAAGGCCGCCAGCGTCATCAAGCTGTGGATCCTCGTCGAGCTGCTCCGCAGGGTCGACTGTGGACAGGTCTCGCTCGACGACGGTGTGCTGGTGACCCCGGACGACGTGGTCGGCGGCACCGGCCAGCTCCAGTTCGAGACGTTCCCGCAGGTGGTCACCCTGCACCGGCTCGCCCAGTACCTGATCAAGTACAGCGACAACATCGCCGCGAACGTGCTGATCACCTACCTGGGCGGGTTCGCCCCGGTCAACGCGCTGATCGACTCGATGAACCAGCGGTCCACCATCCTGGCCCGCCGGATGCTCGACAGCGCGGCCGCCCAGCGTGGCGAGGAGAACTACACCAGCCCCGACGACGTGGTGTCGCTGCTCGGCGCGGTCTGGGACGGCGACATCCTCAGCCCGGACTCCCGCGACCTGATGATCGGCTTCATGCGGGAACAGACCCTCAACACCAAGATTCCGGCGGCGCTGCCACCCGGGGTGCCGGTGGCACACAAGACCGGCGACCTGCCGGACGCCTCCCACGATGTCGGCTACTACCTGATCCCCGGCACGGAGACCGCCGTCGCGTTCCTCACCGCCGGGCCGATGGCGACCGGCGACGAGACCGTGCGCCGGATGGCCCGCACCGTCTACGACTTCCTCGTCACCCCGACCTACGCCGCGGTCGAGGAGTGAACCGACGTCACGCGCCGGGAATGTTCGCCGGTGGGTCCTCGCCCACCAGGTCGGCCGCCGGCGGGTCGGCCGACACCGGAAGCCCGAAATCCGAGTACGTCAGGTCGAGCTGAGCGGTCTTCGACTGCTCGGCGGCCAACTCGATCCGGTAGCGGACCAGCCGACCCTGCTCGTCGACGGTGGCGGTGAACGGCACCGCGGCGGCCCGGTCGCCGAGCACCCCGCCGACCCCGCTGCCCAGCACGGCCGCGCTGTCACGCAGGTCAAGCGTGCCCGCGTACTCCCGCACACCCGTCTGCCGGACGTTTGCCGGCGCGGTGAGCGTGCTGGCCAGCCGGGTGTTGTCCAGGCCCTGCTTGGACCCCGGTGCGCCAGGTGCGCCGACGTGCCACCAGGTCTTGCCGTCCCAGACCGGCACCCGACGGTCCGGGGCGCTTACCCGCACGTAGACGTCCGGCCCGGTGGTCAACCGCTCGATCTTCACCTCACCGTTCGGCACCTTCAGCGAGGTGGTCTCCAGCCCGCGCTTCGCCTTCGGGTCCCAGAGCAACACAGTGCTGTCCCCGCCCGCCGCCCCGCCGGTGCCCACCGTCAGCTTGTACGACTGCTCGTCGGCCTTCACCGCGGCGGCCTTCAGCGCGCCGACCGGGTCGGTCGGGACCGGCGCGGGTGACACGCTGGCCGGGGCGGTCGACGCGCCTGCCGACGGGCGGCTGGCGTCCGGCTCGTCACCGGCGGCGACCACTGCCCACACCCCGGCGGCCACCGCCACGGCGAGGGCGACGCCTGCGGCGACCAGCTTGGGCTTCTGCACGGTCATCTCCCCCGATCGGGCACGCCGCCGGCCGGTCGCCGATCGACGGTCACCGCGGTGCGGTCCGGCCAGACTAGCCGGACCGCACCGGCTCACGCGCGGGTGATCGCGTTGGCGTGGATCGCCTCGTTCAGGTACTCCGCAAGACCGGGGGCGATGTTCTCGTAGTGCGCGGTGAACCGCTCGTCGGCCAGGTACATGTCGGCAAGCCCGGTGTGGATCTCGTACGAGCACTCGTAGAACCAGCGGCTGATGATCTGCCTGTGCTCCTCGGCCAACTCCATCGCCTCCGGGCTGTCCGCGGGCGCGCCCGAGGTGAGCACGGCGACGATCTGCCGACCCCACTCCTCGTTCTCCGCCTTGATCCGCAGCCAGTCCTCCTTGCTGTGGCCCGCCGCCCGCCGGTTCGACTCCCGGTACGCGTCGGTGTCACCCCACCGCCGCTCGGCCTCGGCCTCGTGCTCCTCCGGCGTGAAGTCCCCGAAGACCTCGAAGCGCTCCTCGGGGGTGAGATTGATGTTCAACTTGCTCGCCTCCATCGCGAACTCGATCGCCGCGAGCATCTCCTGCAACCGTTTGATGCGTACCGTCAGCAGCTCGTGCTGGCGACGCAGGTGCGCGGCCGGGTCGGCCGCCGGTTCGTCGATGATCTCGGCGATCTGCTCCAGCGGGAAACCCAGCTCGCGGTAGTACAGGACGAGCTGCAACCGTTGCAGGTCCGCGTCGTCGTAGCGGCGGTAGCCGGCCGGCGTCCGGCCGCTCGGCGAGAGCAGACCGATCTCGTCGTAGTGGTGCAACGTCCGGACCGTCACGCCGGCGACCTTCGCCACCTGACCCACCGTGTACGCCATGGTTCCCCTCCCTTCCGGCAACCAGGCTCCCGCCTGCCGTTACGTGAGGGTCAAGCCCTGATTCTGGCCCACGGTGGCGGCGGTATCCGGCCGCCCGTACAGATAGCCCTGGCCCCGTGGGCAGCCGATCGCGGTGACCGCCTCGTGTTGGCGTTCGGTCTCGACACCCTCGGCGACCACCGCCATGTCGAACGCGCCGGCCAGCCGGGTGACCATCTCCACCGTGGCGTACGCGCGGTCGTCGGCCCCGAGCCGAGCCACGAACGACCTGTCGATCTTCAGCTCGGTGGCCGGGATGCGGTGCAGGTAGCTCAGCGACGAATAGCCGGTGCCGAAGTCGTCGATGGCGATCCGGATGCCCAGATCCCGAAGCTGGTGCAGCCGCTCCAACACCGCGTCGGTGCCCTCGATCAACGCCGACTCGGTCAGCTCCAGGGTCAACGCCCGGGGCGCCAGACCGGCGGCGCTTGTGGCCGCCGTGACAGTGGCGATCAGGTCCGGCCGGCGCAGGTGCGCGGCGGCGATGTTGACCGCGACTGTCGCGTCCGGCACCCGCTCCCGCCAGGTCGCCGCCGCCCGACACGCCTCATGGATCACCCAGCGGTCGATCGGCAGGATCAGGCCCGTCTCCTCGGCCAGCGGCAGGAACCGGGCCGGCGGCAGCATTCCCAGCCGGGGATGCCGCCAGCGCACCAACGCCTCGGCGCTTCGTACCGCGCCGGTGGACAGGTCGACGATGGGCTGGAACTCCAGGTGCAACTGGTCCTCGTCGACGGCGCGGCGCAGGTCGGCGATCAACTCGGCCCGGGACACGGCCGACTCGCGCAGCGCCGGGGTGCACGTTCGGTACGCGGACTTGCCGGCCGCCTTTGCCGCGTACATGGCGATGTCGGCGTCGCGCAGCAGATCGGTGTGGGAGGTGTGCTGCGGCCCGTACTCGGCGATGCCGATGCTCGCCGACGGGTGCACACCGACGTCCTCCTCGCCGTCGGAGGGGCGCAGCGCGTCCAGCAGCCGTTCCGCGAGGCGTTCCGGGGGCACCGGCCGGTCACCGTCGACAAGCACCGCGAACTCGTCGCCGCCGAGCCGCGCGATGGTGCCGTCACCGCCGACAGCCACGCGCATCCGGGCCGCCAGGCCGGTCAGCAGGGTGTCACCCGTGGCGTGCCCGAACCTGTCGTTGACCTGCTTGAACCCGTCCAGGTCAAGCAGCAGAACGGCTACCGGTCGCCCGTCGCGCAGGGCCAGGCGCAGCCGCCTGTTGAACAGCAGCCGGTTGGGCAGCCCGGTGAGCTGGTCGCCGTACGCGAGCCGGCGCAGCCGGACCACAAGCCGCAGGTTCTCGTTGGCCGCCAAACCCTGCCGTACGGCGAGGGCGCCGAGCAGCACCATCATCGTCACGAAGATCAGCTGTGGGGTCTGGCCGGTGGGTCGACGGGCCAGCATCACAGCGATGATCGCCCCGCCGACCGGCAGGTACGGCAACGCCACCCGCCACCAGGGCGGCAGCGGCGACTCGGCGGTGTCGTCGGTGCCGTCGCAGTCCGGCGGCGGCGGGTACCTGGTGGCCAGGCCGATCAGCAGGTAGCTCAGCGGCCAGCACAGGTCGATCGGATGACCGGCGGCGTAGCTGTCGCGGGCGACAAGCGACACGTAGACGATGTCGGCGACCACGCGCAGGGTGAGGCTCGCCGCGAGCACGCTCATCGGCCGCCACATCGGCCGGGCCGGGCCGGAGACCGCTACCAGGATGGTGAGCTGCATCAGGTCGAACATCGGGTAGAGCAGCCCCAGTGTGCGCGCCGGGTCGGCCAACTCCGCTGCGGCGACCCCGCGGAACACGAGCACCCAACCGATCGGCACCAGGGCCAGTGCGACGATCACCCCGTCCAGCAACGTACGGGCCTGCCCGACGGCGCTCCGTGGCGCGGACGGCGAGCCGAGCAGCGCGGCCGTGCCGGTGAGGATGCCGGCGGTGAAGACCGCCCCGACAAGCGGCGTGTGCGGCAGGTCGTCACCGACGAGCCGCTGCGTCGTCCAGATCGCCCGGCCGAGCGCGGCGAGCGCCATGGTGACGGCCAGCAGCGTCCAGAAGCGGCGCAGCGGCGCCGGATGTCGACGTGCCGCACCGACACAGGCGGTCGTCGCCCAGCCGGCCACGAGCATCCCGCCGACGTCGCTCACCAGCGCGGCGCCGGGCAGCGCGGCGAACAGCCAGCACGCCTCCACGACGATTACCGCAGCCGTGACGAACGCACCGGCGCGGGTGCGCGCGCTCGCAGCCTGCTGCACGTCCTGTCGGGACACGGTCGCTCCGGCTCGTCGTCGTGCGTGCACCCTCGAAAAGGCCGGTCCACGGCAAACTCCGAAAGCCTAACCACCGCCCGAGTACGCCGCCAGGGCCGAAGGTTTACGCCGGTCCAGCCACGAACGGCCGTCCAGTCAGGGTCTCCGGACAGCCGGTGCGCGCCCGGCGGGTCCGGTGCCCGCCCGGCGGGTCCAGTCAGCGGCCGGTGGAACGGTTCCAGGGTGAGCGGGGCAGCCTGGTGCCGGCCAGCGGGCGGCGGGCGCGGCTGCGTTTCCGCCAGCCGGGGGTGCAGGGCGGGCGCGAGGCGGTGTGCACCGCAGCGCCTGCCGGGGGCGGTGGCCGGCGGATCAACCAGCAGAGGAAGCGTTCCATCGACGGGTCAGCCGACCGGGAGACGCTCGGCGTCGGACTTGGAGATCTCGTACTGCGCCCCGCAGAACGTGCACTGCGACGCGTACCGGGTGCGGATCGGGATGAGGGGAACGAAGAAGAGGGAGAATTTGGTCGACCGGCGGGTGATCACCTGGGCGGCGTGGTTGCCGCAGTGGCGGCAGACCTGCTGCACGACACCGACCCGGTCGACCTTGGTACGCAGACCGAAGATGAAGAACATCGTCCGCCAGTACCCACTCCACCCGGGAAAGTCACCGGATCCAGCCGGCGGATCAGAGCGACCGCGCTGACGCCTGCCTCACGGCTGGTCTACTGCCCCCGCCGTTCGTTCAACTCGCCCGCGAGCCTGCGCAGGAAATCGCGGAAACCCTGCTCGCTGTGCGGCGTCTCGATGTCGTCGGTCAGCGGGCCGGTGTATCGCTGAGCCTGGGCGATCGCGTCCGCGTACACGTCCGGACCATCGCCGAAGTAGCGCCGCTCCATCATCGCTGCGGCCATCTGGCTGGCGGCGGCGTCGTCCAACTGCGGGGTGAACATCACCCCGTACAGGATCTGGTTGGTGACGCCCTTCCAGTCATGCTCGCTCATTCCGCATCCCTTTCCGACGGGTCAATTCAACCGGGTACGGCCGTCGAAGCCGAAGAGCGGAATGTCGTTGACGCCGTTACGGCTCAACTCGTCGGTGACCTGCCGCATCTGTTGCGGATCGGGGCGATAGTGCCCGCTGGCGGAGGTCACGTACTGCACCTTACCGTCGACGACCGCGATCTCGCCGGCTGCCGCGACCGGCCGGCCGTTGCCCAGGGTCGAGTGGTGGAAGTTACCGACCTCCTGGTAGTTCGAGGCGTAGATGTTGCCCCGCTCGTCCATGACGAAGATGGCCCGGCCGCCGTCCTGGCTCCAGTGCGTGGACGCGGCACGGGTGTCGAATGGCTTGCCGTCCAGTGCCTGGCGCAGGACGCCGTCCGAGTCGATGTACACCCGGTGATCTTCCAGTTCCGACTCGCTGAGTCGACGCACCGATTTGGGTCGGAAGGGATTCCCCGGGTGGTCGCCCATGGTCTCGTACCGGTAGTCATCCCGCATCGGTCGGCCCTGGTAACGGACCTCCTGCATCGGCCTCGGCACGCCGGGTCGCTCCGGACGACGTTTGGGGCCCTTGCGGTTGAACCGGCGCAGCAACGTCTTGGCGCGGCGGAGCATTCGCGGAATGATCTCCTTGACGACCCGTTCCACGACCTCCTTGATGATCCGGCGGATCGCGACCCGGGCCACGCCGATCGCGATCGGGATCTGTGCCAGCGAACCACCGAGGGTGGGGGTGGCTGCCGCCAGGGCCATGGCAACCTGGATCACCAGGATCGTCAGCTGAACGATCGTGAGGATCTTCTGGGCCAACGTGATCACGGCCATCACGAGTAGCGCGGCGGCGATGAGTTCCGCGGCCTCGGCACCGTCCTCGATACGGCGGAGTGGACCCTCCTCGTCGCGCCACTGTGCTTCGAAGGCGGTGATGTCACGCCCACGATTTGTCGCGCTCACGGCGCTGGCTCCGGCGTTCGCCTGGGCAGCCGTCATGCGCAGCTTGCCGGCGAAGGACATCCACGCCTGGGCGGCCTCGAACAGTAGTTCCTCGTCGGCCTCCGGCCAGGTGAAACCTACCCAGTTGAGGGCTTCGGCGAGCTCAGATGGCAGCTGCAGGCCCACCGGGCAGCTCCAGTCTCGGGTCGGTCAGCCCACACACCGGCCAGGCGTCGTCGCCGCCCCGGAGGGCCTGATCCGCACGCTCTGGATGTGCCACCACACCGCCTTGGCCGCCGGGTCTTCGGAAACTGGGCCGATCTTACCGGCCGCGCGGGAAGCCAACGAGCCCGTGTTATCCGATGCTCCACCCTGGACCGACCGGCCGGCGGCGCGGACTGTCCAGGGTGGAGGCCGACTCGACGTGTCGATCAGTTGGCGGGCTCCAGGCCGGGCACCTCTTCCGCGAGCCAGATCGGCTGCCAGCCCCGCACCTCGTGGAAGCGGCGCAGCTCGGCCAGCCCGGCCACCGAACCGCTCCAGGCCGCGTACGGGGGGTTGCCCTCGTCGAAGCCGCTCTGCACGAAGGTCAGCGTGGTCCGACCGCCGGACTCGGCCAACTCCCAGTGCGTGACACCTGTCGGTCCCCAGTCGACGGACATCTTGCGGCCCGGCTCCAGGTCAACGACCTTGGCCGCGTAGCCGTTTTCGAAGCCGCCCATCGCGTACCGGCCGCCGACCCACGGCTCGATGCCGATCGGGTAGCCGAACCAGGCGCTTGCCTGCTCGGAGTCGGTCAGCGACTCCCACACCTTGTCGGCGGGGGCGGCGATGACAAGCTCGCCGCGCAGGTCGGCGGAGGTGAAGTCGGTGCGCGGCAGGAGCGGTCGGCCCTCCAGGTGGGAGGCCAGGTTGGCGATGGCCAGCGCCCAGTACGTCTGGAGGACACCACGGATGCTGGAGCCGCTCATCGCCTCGGCGAAGTCGAAGTGGCTCTGGGTCAACGTCAGGACGGTGCTGTCGGCACCCTCGGCGGTCAACTGGAACTCGGTGGTGGTCTCCACACCGTCGAGCGACCAGCCGAAGCGCAGGGTGTCGTCGTCGGCGTGCAGCAGACGCTGATGCGGGGCGTCGCCCTCGGGCGTGTAGCGGCCCCAGAACTCGTACCGCCGGGGCAGCTCGACCTCGGCGTGCTCGGCCAGCCAGAGGCGCAGCTCGGCCGGGTCGGTCAGGGCCTGGCGGACGCGCCCGACGGGCGCGGAGAGGCGGGCCTGCACCTTCAACGGTTCACTCATTGTCGTTGCCTTTCGGATAGCAGGCCACGGCGATCTTGAAGGCATCTCCCTCGTTGCCGCCGTAGCGGGTGAACAGATCCTGAAGTGCGGTTTGCAGGTCGTGCAGGAACTGCTGGCGATGCTCCGCCGGCACGCGGATCTCGCCGGAGACCCCGATCGAGGGCAGCTCGGGCGCCGCCCGGTCCAGGGCGGCGATGTCGGCCTGGACGTCCTCCATCAGGTCGAGCAGGTAGCCCAGGCTCAGCTCGTCGCGGGCGCGGCGCAGCCCGATCCGGCCGACCAGCCGGGGCGAGAGCCAGTAGGACCGGGCGGCGGCCTGGTAGATGCCCTCGGTGATGCCGCGGACCTTGCGCTCGTTTACCAGCTCGACCAGGCCTGCCGCGACGAGCTGTTTGACGTGGTAGTAGACGCGCTGTGGCGTCTGGTCGAGTCGGGCCGCGACCTCGGTGCAGGTGCGCGGTTCGGCCAGTTGCCGCAGCACCTCGACGCGCTGCGGCTTGAGCAGGACCTCGGCCTGCTCGATCTGCTCCAGGTACAGGACATCTCTCATGGCAAAATCAGTTTGTACGTACAAAATTTGTTTGTCAATCGCTTCGCGAGAAGCCGCGCCGACTTTTTCGGCGCGGCTTCAGGCGACGGCGGTCAGCAGGCGGTCAGGCCAGCCAGTCCGGGCGCAGCGGATAGCCGCTCACGCCGTCCGGGCCGTTGTGGGTGGCAAGCACCTGGTGCAACTGGATGCCGTTGCGCTCGAACGCCATCCGCGACCCGGCCATGTACAGCCCCCACACCCGGGCGGTGCCCGCGCCCACCTCCGAGACGCAGAAGTCCCAGTGCTCCACCAGGTTGCGACACCAGGCGGCGAGCGTCAGCGCGTAGTGCTCGCGCAGGTTCTCCTCGTGGTGCACCTCAAGCCCGGCGTCGTGCACCTCGCTGATCAGCCGACCCGGGCCGGCCAGCTCACCGTCCGGGAAGACGTACCTGTCGATGAACGCGCCCGAGCGGTGCGGCGCGCGATTGTCCGCCCGCGTGATGCAGTGGTTGAGCAACCGCCCACCCGCACGCAGCCGCGACCGCAGCGCCCCGAAATAGGCCGGGTAGTTGCGCACCCCGATGTGCTCGGTCAACCCGATCGAGGAGACCGCGTCGAACTGCTCCGCGGGCGCGTCCCGGTAGTCCATGTGCCGCACCTCGGCCAGCCCGGTCAGGCCCTCCCGCTCGATCGCGGCCTGCGCCCACTGCGCCTGCGCCTTCGACAGGGTCACCCCCAGCGCCTTCACGCCGTACTCCCGCGCGGCGTGCCGGACCATGCCACCCCAGCCGCAGCCCACATCCAGCAGCCGCATCCCCTTCTTCAGCCCCAGCTTGCCGGCGACCAGGTCGTACTTCGCCGCCTGGGCCTGCTCCAGGGTGTCGTCCGGAGAACGGAAAACCGCGCAGGTGTACGTCATCGACGGGCCGAGCACCTTCTCGTAGAAGGCGTTCGAGACGTCGTAGTGGTGCGAGATCGCGGTGCTGTCGCGCACCCGCGAGTGACGCAGCCCGTTCACCACCCGCTTCCACCGCGGCAGCGCCTCCTGCGGCGGGGCCGGCGGCGGCATCAGCCGCTCCCAGCCCAGCCCACGGACCAGCGCGAGCCCGTCGGTAAGCGACGGCGGACGCAACCGCAGCTCGTCCTTGAGCACCCGCAACGCCTCGTACGGGTCGCCCGGGTGCACCCCCTGCAACGCCAGGTCGCCGCTGACGTACGCCCGGGCCATGCCCAGGTCGCCAGGGGCCGTGAGCAGGTACGACAACCCCCGCTCGGAACGGATCGACAGGGTGATGCCGGCGTCGGACGGGCCGACGGCGCTGCCGTCGTACCCGGTGATGCGCACCGGCAGCGGCCCCGCGGTGACCGCGCGGACGACGTCCGCCACGGTCGGACCCGTGGGCCGGCCCCCCGCCGGTGGGGTTGCGGGAGCGCTCGCCGCCCCCTGGTCTCGGTCGGTCAGGCTCATGCTCGTGCTACCGCCTTCTCGTACAGTCCCGTCAGCCGGTGGTCCGGGTCGTAGCGGTCCTTCACCGCGCGCCACGTCTCGCCGCCGTAGAGGCGATCGAACGCGTCCCGGTCGTAGTACGCGTCGGAGTAGAGCGACTTGTGACCGCCCGACTCCGACACCCTGCGTTCGATCGTGCGGTTGACGTCGCCGTCAGCGGCGCCCGGCGCGATCGGCACGCTCCCCCAGAACCCAATGTTGACGTAGTCCAGCCCCGGCCGGAGCGGATACAGCGGCCAGGAGCGCGCGGAACCGGGACCCGCCGGCTCGCGCAACCGCAACGGACACAGCCACACAGGGGTCATCCCCACATTGCCGGCGAACCACCGCAGGAAGTCGGCAGTACGGTCCAGCGGAATCTCCACGTCCTGCACGACCCGCTCCCGGGCCGGCTGGCCGCGCAGCCTGTCGACCCGGGCCGCCACCTGGTGCCGGTGCTCCAGCCGCACCAACCTGTGGTAGACGTCGCTGCGCCGGTAACGCGCAGGCCAGAGCCTGCGCACCACCGGGTGCTGCGCGCCGAACGCCGCCGAGCACCAGAACCAGTCGGTGTCCCAGCGCCACAGATAGTCGTACGCGGTGAGCACGTCGCGGGTCCGCCGACGCAGCGACCGGTAGTAGATCGCCTGACCGGTGTAGTCGCTCGGCGGGTCGGCCGTGTCGGTGAAGGTGCCCAGCACCAGGTACGACTCGCCGGGGCTGAACATCACCCCGTCCAGCGTGTCGACCGGCTCGCCGGCCCAGGACCGGGTGGCGGTCACCTCGGCGATCGCGTCGGTGAGCGCCTCCAACTGGGTGAACCGGACGTTGCGCAACGCCACGTACCGGCCGACCGGTTGCAGCTCGATGCGCAGCCGGGTGGCGTAACCGAGACTGCCAAGCGAGTTGGGGAACGCCGCGAACAGGTCGGCGTGCTCGCCGTCGGGCCGGGCCGTGACGATCTCGCCGGAGCCGGTGAGGATGTCCAACTCCAGCACCGACTCGTGCGGCAGGCCGTTGCGGAACGACGTCGACTCGATGCCGAGGCCGGTCACCGCCCCGCCCAGGGTGATGGTGCGCAGTTGCGGCACCACGAGCGGCATCAGCCCGTGCGGCAGCGTCGCGTCGACCAGGTCCTCGTACGTGCACATGCCCTGCACGTCGGCGGTCCGGGCGGTCGCGTCGACCGAGAGCACGCGGTTGAGGCCACTCACGTCGAGGCCCGGGGTCCGGGGAGCGGACCGGGGGCGGAACAGGTTGGAGGTTCGTTTGGCCAGCCGGACAGGCTCGCCCGTGGGCACTGCGGCGTACGACCGTCGCAACGTGTCCACCGCTTGATCATGGTCAATGGGGTGATCCACACGCTCAGCGCGCATGTGATCACCTTACGCCCGAGCCCCGAAATTCGTGGGATGTCGCCAGCGGCCATTTCCCGTCCAGTGCCAGGCCGGGCCACTACCGTGACGATCATGCCGTCGCCCGCGATCGCCGCCCTGGACTCCGCCGGACTCCCGTACCGATTGGTCAGCCACGGCCCGGTCGGCAGCCTGGCGGAGGCCGCCGCCGCCCGCGGCGTCGCCATTCCGGACGTGGTCAAGACGATCGTGGTACGCCGACACGCAGACGATCATCTCTTCGTTCTCACCCCCGGCGACCGGGTCGTCTCCTGGCCTAAGCTGCGGAAACTGCTGGGGGTGCACCGTCTGTCCATGCCGGACGCGGCAGCTGCCCTGGCCGCCACCGGCTACGAGCGCGGGACCATCACCCCGTTCGGCGCGAGCACGGCCTGGCCGGTCATCGCCGACGAGCGGCTGCGCGGTCGGGAGATCACGCTGGGCGCGGGCGAACGCGGTCTCGCCATTGCGGTCGACGCCGATGCCGCGATCACCGCGCTGGGGGCAACCGTGGCCGATGTCACAGACCCACAGCCCACCCGCTGAACCCTGTCGTCGTCAATGCGGCGGCCTACTGTGGGAGGCATGCCGAAAGCCGTGTGGAACGACCTGGTCGTCGCCGAGAGCGACGACACCGTGCTGGTAGAGGGCAACCACTACTTCCCCCGCTCCGCCCTGCGCGACGACCTGATCCGCGAGTCCTCGACGCACACCGTCTGCCCGTGGAAGGGCACCGCCTCGTACTACACCCTCGAACACGAGGGCAGCACCAGCGAGGACGCGGTCTGGTACTACCCGGAGCCCAAGCCGGACGCCGAGATGGTGCGCGACCGGGTGGCGTTCTGGAAGGACGTCCGGGTCGTCGACTGAACGCCGGGTTGGCTCCGGCGCGCCGGAGTGGGTGAGGATGGCCCCATGTCCGCGCCCGAGGAACGCCCCCCGCCCGCCGGCACCGTCTACGGCGGTCGCCGGGCGCCGAACTCCGGCCTGTTGAGCGATCCTCTGCTGCGGCTGGCGGTGGCGGTCGGGCTGATCGGCGTACTCGTGGGGGTGGTCTTCGCCACCGGGCTGTTCGACGGTGACGGCGACCCGGTGGTGCCGGCGACGGTGGGCGCGCCGTCAAGCGTGCCGGCGCCCACCACCCCGGCGGCCGAGCCGAGCCCGACCGCCTCGGTCGAGCCGTCGCCGACCCCGTCGCCCACCACCCCGGCCGGCCCGCCCACCGGGCCGACGACGGTACGGGCCACCTCCGGGCTCTGCCTCGGGCTCGACGGCGACGGCGAGAAGGCCGACGCCGAACTGGCGGCCTGCACCGGTGGCCCGGAGCAGCAGTGGGTGGTCAACCCGGCCGCCGCGGACGTCGTCACGCTCACCAACGCCGCCTACGGGCAGTGCCTCGACGTCGAGGGCGGCAGCGGCGACGACGGCGCCCGGATGATGCAGTTCCCCTGCCACGGCAGGCCCAATCAGCAGTGGCGGCTGACCGCCACCGGCACCGGCCCGGTGCTGGTGGTGGCGGCGCACAGCGGCAAGTGCGCGCAGGCCGACGACGACGGCGACGAGGCCGGGGACGACATCCGGCAGCGCCCCTGCGACGGGCGGCCCGCCCAGCAGTGGACCCTCGGCTGACCGTCCGGCTCAGCCTCGAAACCTCCCGGCCCCCGGCCACCCACCCTCCCCGCGATCTTGCACTTTCGGTCGCGGATTTGCCCCTTACGTCCTCTTCGCCGGGGCAGGAAGTGCAAGATCGACGGGGGTCAGGGGTTGGTGCGGAGCTCGCGTAGCTGGGTCTGGTGTTTTGGGAGGTGGACTCGGGTGTGCAGGTCCAGGGTGCGGGCCCAGGGCAGGGGGCCGTCGACGTCGAGGTCGAGGCCCTCCCGCAGGCAGGTCGCGACAGGAGTCTCCGCCTCCAGGCCGAGCTGACCCACAAGCACGCAGAGCCGTTCGCTCGTGCCGTGCAACAGCGCGGTCAGACCACGGAGGCCGCCCTGCTCGGCAACCAACGCGTCGAGCTGCGGACGGTGCATGTCATCCAGGTCGTAGTAGGCGAACGTCGACCCCGCCAACAGCGCCTCGGTGGCCTGGATCATCAGCTCGTCGTTGGCGACCAGGTGCGCGACGATCTGCTCGGCACTGAGCTGCCCCTGCGGGGCAGGCCCGAACGTCGCCCCGTCGATCTCGGCGAACACCCCGTCGTACGCCCGCCGCAACCCGTCACTCTCCACCACAACCCCACCCCACCCGCCCCACCCCGTCGATCATGGCGTTGTGGTGCCCGATTCACTCGGACGGGCACCTTTTATCACCCAGCACGACCCCATGATCGGCGCGGGGCGGGCGGGGCGCTAGCGGCGGGACTGGCGGGAGCGGAGGTAGTCGGACACGACATACTCGCCTAGGTCGTCGGTGTCCGGGGTGAACATGCGGCCTCGGCTGCGGCGGGCCACCGCGTCGACGAAGCGGCGCAGGCCAGGGTCGTCGCCGAGCATGAACAGGTTGAGCGTGGCGCCGTAGCGACTGAGCCGGTCCACCTCCCGGACGGTCGCCTCGATCGTCTCCGGCAGGGGCGGCCAGTGAAACAGGGCCTCCCCGTCATCCGGGTCCAGGTGGGCTGTCGGCTCACCGTCGGTGACCACCAACACCACCGGCTCGGCGTCCGGATGCCGGCGCAGGTGCCGACCCGCCAGCCGCAGCGCGTGCTGAAGGTTGGTGCCCTGTTCCAGATCCGGCTCCACGGCGGCCAACTCCTGCTGGGTGAGCGTCATCGCCTCCCGACCGAAGCCGACGATCTGCAGGGCGTCCTGCGGGAAACGCGTCTCCATCAGGTGCGCCAGGGCCAGCGCCGTCTGCTTCATCGGCCCCCAACGACCCTGCGAGATCATCGAGTACGACAGGTCGACGCAGAGCACCACCGCGGCGGAGGCCCTCTTCTCGGTCTCCACCACCTCGAAGTCGTCCACCGCGAGCTGCACCGGAACGGTCGGCCCGGCCCGGGTGACCGCCCGCGTCAGGGTGCGGACGACGTCAAGGGGCTGCTCGTCGCCGTACTCCCACTGTCGCGACGCACCGCTGACCTCGCCGGCGGCGCCCGCCGAACGCAGGTCGTGCTGCCCCCGCGGCCCGGCGGTCAGATCGGCGAAGACCCGCCGCAGCGCGGTCCCACCGAGCCGGCGCAGCGCCTTCGGGCTGAGCGTGAGCCCGTCCGCGTCCCGGCTCACCCAGCCCTGCCGGCGCAGCTCCCGCTCCAACTCGCGCAGCCGGCGGACGTCGTCGGCGGCGTCCCGGCCCAGCGTACGGGCGACCGCGTCGACGTCCACGTCGTCAAGGGTGGCACCGGGATGGTCCTGGTCGAGCTGGTCCAGCAGGTCGTCCAGCTCGCCGATCTCGCCGAGCGCCCCGGCCGCGTCGGCGTAGTCCAACGGCTGCTCGCCCCGGACCCGCTCGCCGCGTCCCCACCGCAGATCCGGCCGCAACGCGCGCAGGTTCGCATCGAGCGCGGACAACTCCCCGGCCAGCCGGTCCCCCAGCGACTGCTGCATCAGACCGGCCAGCTCGGCGCGCTGCCTGTCGGAGAGCGAGTTCATCAGCCGCTCGCCGGCCGCCGAACGGCGGGCCAGCACGTCGATCAGCTCGTCGACGGTCGTCGGCTGCTCCGGGAAGAACTCGCCGTGCCGGCGCATGAACTCGGCGAACGCGTCTGTGGTGTCCTCCGCGCGGCCGTGCCGGGCCAGCAGGTCGTTCAGGTCCCGCATCATGTCGGCGAGCCGCTGCTGAACGGCCGGGTCGGCGGAGGCGCGCGCCGCGTCGCGCAGCCCGGCGAACCGCTGACCGAGTACGTCGTCACGGAGCTGGTCGAGGATCTGCTGGTACGAGCGGCGGGCGGCCTCGCTGGCCCACTGGTAGCCGGCCAACTCCTCCACCGCCCGCGCGGTGGACCGGGGCAGGTTGTCGAGCACCGACTCGGCGAACCGCGCGTTGTCGTCGTCGCGGCCCCGCAGCTCGTCCCGCTCGGCGGCGAGGGCCTGGTCGAGCAGTGCCTGCGCACGGGTCACCGCGCCGTCCAGGTCGCCACGGCGAAGCGCCTCCCGACGCAGCCGCCGTGCCCGGGCGGCCAGGTCGTCCAGGCCACCACGCCCCTGTGGACCACGGCGCAGCAGGTTGCGCAGCGCCTCGCGCAGGCTGCCGCCGGCCAGCACCTCGGCGCCGACCGCGTCCACCGCCTCTTGCACGTCGTACGGGGGCGCGAGCGGGTCGGGTCCGCCGCGCCACTGCCCGTACCGGAACCGGTTGCCGGCCACGGTCAGCCCCGGCCGCCGTAGACGGTGCGTCCCGAGTCGGTGACGTCCTTGCCGAGTCGCCGGGTCAGGTGCAGCCCTTCCAGCACGAACTCGACGGCGGCGGCGGCCTCCTCCGGGGTGGGCGCGTCGCCCAGGCCGAGCCGGTCCATGACCTTGGCCAGCCCGGGTACGGTGCCCACCTGGCGCAGCACCTCGCCGGAGCCGACCAGTTCACCGGTCTCGATGACCGCGTCCTCCTCGACGAGGGCTGTGAACCCGGACAGGTCCAGCCCGGCGAGGCGTGCCCGGAACGTCTCGGCGGTCGCGGTACGCAGCAGGTGGGCGAGGATCTCGATCTCCCGCCCCTCCTCGCCGCTCTCGAACTCGACCTTGCCGCGCAGGGTGCTCGTCACCGAAACGGCGTCACCGACACGGGCGACGGCCGCCTCGGGACGGCCCTCCGGGTTGTCCGAAGCGGCGAGGGTGTCCGAGGCGGCGAGCAGCCCGGCGCGACGCAGAGCGGCACCGGCGACCGTCTCGGCGGCGGCGATCGCGAAACGGGCGGAGACACCGGAGCGGGGGTCCACCGACGGCGACTCCCGCACCGCGCGGGCGAACCGGGCCAGCACCTCCAGCACGTGCTCCGGCACCTCGGCGACCAGGTCGGCCTCCTGCCGGATCAGGGCCAGCTCCAACTCCAGGTCGATCGGGTAGTGGGTACGGATCTCCGCACCGAACCGGTCCTTGAGGGGCGTGATGATCCGGCCCCGGTTGGTGTAGTCCTCCGGGTTGGCGCTTGCCACCAGGAGCAGGTCCAGTGGCAGCCGCAGCTGATAGCCACGGACCTGGATGTCCCGCTCCTCAAGCACGTTGAGCAGGGCCACCTGGATCCGCTCGGCCAGGTCGGGCAGCTCGTTGACGGCGAAGATGCCCCGGTTGGTGCGGGGCACCAGCCCGAAGTGGATCGTCTCCGGGTCGCCGAGGGTCCGGCCCTGGGCGATCCGGATGGGGTCGACATCGCCGATCAGGTCGCCGACGCTTGTGTCCGGGGTGGCGAGCTTCTCGCCGTACCGCATCGAACGGTGCAGCCAGCCGACCGGCTGGTCGTCGCCGGCCTCGGCGACCTGGGCGCGGGACGCCGGGGTGAGCGGGTGCATGGGGTGCTCGTTGAGCACCGAGCCGGGGATGACCGGGGTCCACTCGTCGAGCAGCGCGGCGAGCGAGCGGATCAGACGGGTCTTGCCCTGGCCGCGTTCGCCGAGCAGCACCATGTCGTGCCCGGCGAGCAGCGCCCGCTCGACCTCGGGCAGCACGCTGTCGTCGTACCCGACGATGCCGGGGAAACGGGGCTCGCCGGAACGCATCCGGGCGAGGAGGTTGTCGCGGAGTTCCTGCTTGACGGTGCGGTACTGGTGACCGGCCGCCCGCAGCGCGCCGAGCGTGCCGGGCAGGTCGGCCGGTGGAACCGGAATTACCGGATTAGGCGCAGTCACCCGACCCACGCTAGCTCACGGTGCGAGGGGGTCCCCACACAACGAATCGGGCCGTGGTCAGCGGTGGTCGGCCACGTACGCCTGCGGGTCCTTGTCCCGGAAGGGCAGGTTGCGTCCGTTCTTGTGCTCGCCGTAGAAGGTCAGCCACCGTTGGCCCAGCTCGGCGCGCAGCTCGGTGCTGGCGTGGCGGCGGAAGTCGGGAAGCGCCTCGTCCTCCTCCTCGGCCAGGTGCTCGCTGTTCTCCCGGCGTGCCGTGCCGACGGCGTCCCACCAGGGCTTCGAGCCGACCGGGTGCAGCTTGGCCTCGGCGATGGCGTCTCTGATCTTGTTGTGGTCGCCGATGGCGTCGGCGGTCTCGTCCTCGCCGTCGTCGCCGTGCTTGACCAGGTGCGGATAGAGGATCGCCTCCTCCGCCTCGGCGTGGATGTCCAGGTGCAGGGCGAGCGCGTCCCAGATGGCGAGGAGTTCCTGCTCGTCGCGGGCGTCGTCGAGGCGGGCGAAGCCGCGCCGGAAGGAGGCGTGGTCGTCCAGGATCAGCGCGGTGATGTCGTCCACTGTGCTCACTTTCCCGATGGGCCGGCGAACCGGGCACGCAGCATCCGGGGCATCGCGGCGAGCCCGGTGACCGGCCGGAACTGTTGGGCGGCCCCGGCCAGTGCCGCGTACTCGTCGTCGGCGAGGTCGATGTCGGCTGCTGCGGCGTTGCGTTCCATCTGCTCCACGCCCGACGCGCCGGGGATGGCCAGCACGTTGGGGTGGCGCAGCAGGTACGCGAGGGCGATCTGGCTGGGGGTGGCGTCGTGGGCGTCGGCGACCTGGCGCAGGGTGTCGATGAGCGCGGCGCCGCGTTCCAGGTTCTCCGGCAGGAAGTACGGGTTGGCCCGCCGGACCGCGCCCGTCGGCGGGTTCTTGGCGTCGTACCGGCCGGAGAGGAAGCCCTGGGCCAGCGGGCTGTACGCGATCACGACCCGGCCGGTCTGCTGGGCGTACGGCAGCAGGTCCTGCTCGGGCGCGCGGTCCAGCATGCTGTAGCGGACCTGGTTGCTGAGCACCCGCCGGCCGAGTGCCGCCTCGGCGATCTGCCAGCGGCGCAGCCCGTAGTTGCTGACGCCGACCTCGGAGACGAGCCCGACGTCCTGCAGTGTCCGCATGCCGCGCATGGTGGTGTGGTCGGCGACGAGCGGGTTGGGTTGGTGCACCTGGTAGAGGTCGAGGGTGGTGACGCCGAGCCGGGCGGCCGAGGCGACGGCCCGCTGCTGCACCACGGCGGCCACCGGCAGCACCGGGAAGATCTTGGTGGCGACGGTGACCTTGGGCCGGTCGTCGCCGAGTGCCGCGCCGAGGATCCGCTCGCTGCGACCGAACCCGTAGACCTCGGCGGAATCGAAGACAGTCACGCCCAACTCGACGGCGCGTCTGACGATCTGGGCGGCGCGCTGTTCGAAGTCGGGGCCGTAGCCCCACTCCCGGGAACCGAACTGCCAGGTGCCGAGACCGATCTTGGAGAGCGGTTTGGGGGTGTCGAGGGGGATGAACCGCATGGCCTCGAAACTACCCCGTTGTCCTGGTTTGCACGCGCCATCGCGCGTACTCCCGAGCGGGTCTAGGCTCATGATCGTGACCTACCTCGCCGCGGATGACCGCTATGAGAGCATGACCTACCGGCGCAGTGGACGCAGTGGCCTGCGGCTGCCCGTCGTCTCCCTCGGGCTGTGGCACAACTTCGGTCCCGACCGTCCGCATCAGCGGCAGCGCGACATCGTCCGGCGCGCCTTCGACCTGGGTGTCACCCATTTCGACCTGGCCAACAACTACGGCCCGCCGCCCGGTTCCGCCGAGGAGAACTTCGGCCGGATGCTCGCCACCGACCTGAAGGCGTACCGGGACGAGCTGGTCATCTCCAGCAAGGCCGGCTATCTCATGTGGCCCGGCCCGTACGGCGAGTGGGGCTCGCGCAAGTACCTGATCTCGTCGCTGGACCAGTCGCTGAGCCGGATGGGCCTGGACTACGTCGACATCTTCTACTCGCACCGGTTCGACCCGGACACCCCGCTGGAGGAGACGATGGGCGCGTTGGACGCCATCGTCCGCTCCGGCAAGGCGCTCTACGTCGGCATCTCCAACTACAACTCCGAGCAGACCGCGCGCGCCGCCGCGATCCTGCGCGACCTGGGTACGCCGCTGCTGATCAACCAGCCGTCGTACTCGATGCTCAACCGCTGGACCGAGTCCGACGGCCTGCTCGACACGCTGGAGGAGGTCGGTGCCGGCTGCATCGCGTACAGCCCACTGGCCCAGGGTCTGCTGACAGACCGCTACCTGGGTGGCATCCCCGCCGACTCGCGGGTGCGCACAAGCGTCTTCCTCAACGAGAGCGACCTCAGCGACGAGAAGATGGCCACCATCCGAGGCTTGGGCGCGGTCGCCGAGCGGCGGGGCCAGTCGCTGGCCCAGTTGGCGCTGGCCTGGGCGCTGCGCGACCCGAGGATGACCAGCCTGATCATCGGGGCGAGCAGCGTCGAGCAGTTGGAGACAAACGTCGCCGCAGTTGGCAATCTCGACTTCACCGCCGACGAGTTGGCCGAGATCGACCGACTGCTGGGCTGAGCGCCGCCGGGCCGCGGGCGGCCGGTCGGATCACCAGATCCGGCGCCGCCCGGCCCGGTGGTTGCGAACCTCGCACACCCGCCCGACCGGGACGACGGCTCCACGCCGCCGCCGGCCCACGCCGACCAGCAGCAGCGCCAGGACCAACACGGTGGCCGCGCCGGCCAGCACCGGCCACCGCGCGCCGAGGTCGCGTACCGACGCCACAGGCACGCCCGGGTCGGCCGCCGCCGCCACCGCCGACTCGGCGGCGGCGGGCCGGCTAGCCGTGGTACGCGGCGGCGCGCTCTTCGCCGGGCCGCTCTTCGCCGCCCCGCTTTTCGCCGCCCCGCTTTTCGCCGCTCGGAACACCACGTCGGAGCAGGAGTAGTAGGTGTCCGGGGTGTTGGAGTTCTGCCAGATCGTGTAGATCAGGTGTCGTCCGCTCCGACCCGCCGGCAACCGACCCGCCAATTGGTACGCCCCGGCCCGCACCGGCGGGTCGGTCACCGTCAGAAACGGGCGCGACTCCAGGTCCGCCCAGGTCAACGGGGTGCGAGGGTCATAGCCGGGCCGGGTGACGTAGAGCCGGAAGCTGCCCCGGTGCTCGATTGTGGTCCGGTAGCGGAAGGTGAACGTCGCGCCGGCGGTCAGGTCGGTGCTCGGCCAGTCGGTGCGCGGCAGATCCAGCCCTCGGTACGCGGACAGCCCACCGCTGCACAGCTCACCGTCCGGGATCCGGTCCCGGTCCCGACCGTTGATAGCGGCAACCCGCACGTTGTCCCACTCCCGTACCGCAGCGCCGGCCGCGACGGCCGCCCGGCAGGCGGCGCTTGCCGCGTGCCGACCCGCTGGCCCGCAGGCCGCAGCCCTGCTGATCGGGTCGGTCGGTGCGCCGTGCGCGGCGGCGGGCGTGGCAGCCAGCGGCACTGTCGCGGCAGCGACAAGGACCGCTGCGAGCAGCCGGCCTACCGTCATGACGTTTACCTCCCGGCAGTGGTACGGGCGCGGGGAGGCAAAGGTTCGACGCCGGGGGCGCGGGAATCGCAGGGTGGGCCAGGGCGTTCCGATAGACGGTACGGATCGAGGCCAGACCCCAGGCCGAGGAGGCAGACATGAAGGTACGCACCTCGTTGCGCGCGCTCAAGCAGAAGCCCGGTTCGGTGGTGGTCCGCCGGCACGGTCGGGTGATCGTGGTGAACCGCGCCAACCCGCAGTGGAAGAGCCGCCAGGGCTGATCCAGCCCCGTAACGGACATATAGCAGTCAACGCCCCGCCCGGAAGGTTTCCGGTCGGGGCGTTGTCGCTTCCAGGGCGGTAGGGAGATCACGAAAACGCCCTGGTGGGGTATTTGTTTACCTCACCAGGGCGTTTCACAAGGGTGGAGCCGAGGGGACTCGAACCCCTGACCCCCACACTGCCAGTGTGGTGCGCTACCAGCTGCGCCACGGCCCCTTGCCTGTCCCGGTCGCCCGGGCACTGGGAAACTATACACAGACCGGCCGGCATGGTCATCTCGCGGGGTCCCCGCCGGTTTCGGACCGCGCCGGGTCAGTTGAGCGCCACGTCCGGCGGGAAGTGGGCAACGGCGGCCATCATGCCGCCCTGCCGGCGCAGCACCATGGGCCACAGGTCGTCCGGGCGGTCGACGAACGCGTCACCGGGCAGGGCGTCCAGCAGGAACCAGGAGCCGTCGGCGATCTCCTGCTCCAACTGCCCGCTGCCCCAGCCGGAGTAGCCGGCGAACACCCGGATGCCGCCGATGCTCTCCCGCAGCTTCTCCGGGTCGATCGAGAGGTCGATCGTGCCGACCGCCCCGGAGACCTGGTGGAAGCCCTTGAGCCGGCGCAGCGGCTGCCGCATCCGGGCCAGGCAGATGGCCGAGTCGGGCTGCACCGGCCCGCCCTCGAAGAGCACCGCCGGGTCGCGGGCCAGGTCGCTCCAGTCACCCAGCACCTCGGCGACCGGCACCTCGGTGGCCCGGTTCAGCACCACGCCGAGCGCGCCGCCCGGCTCGTGGGCGACCAGCAGCACCACCGTACGGTCGAAGTTCGGGTCTTTCAGCGCCGGAGTCGCGACCAGCAGCCGCCCGGTCATCGACTCCATCGCCCGTCCGCCGATCGCCTGGCCCTCTCCCTGCATCCCACCTACCGTCAATCGTGAGCCCGGACCGGGGACCCGCCACCCACGGGATCCGCACGGTGCGCCAGCTTCAGCCCCGCTGTCAACGCCATGCCTGGCACCATAGCCTGCGTCCCGGGTGCTGGCTAAGGTCTGACCGGCGGGTGATCAGACACTTAAGTCGAAGGTTCGGCCGCACGGGCGGCGGAGTCGCGGTGGTCGGCGGATCGGGCCCGCGCGCCGGCCTCGACGACACCCCGGATGACCTGGAAACTCCGTACGAACGTCCGTCGGACGCGTCGGAGCGCCGCGTTCCCGGGACGCGCGTCGGCGATGCCTGCTACTCGTCGATTGCGTTGATCCCCGGCGGCTTCGCACCGCCCGGGGCTGGCCCGCGCGTGACCCTTCGACTGTCCACCGAATGAGCGGTGCCACCGACGCCGGTGAAACGACCGAAAGGTCCGTCACATCCCGATAGATTCGGCTGGTCGGGAGGGCGACCACGATCGTCCCTGCGCGTACGCGACACGGAGGCAGGTGGCGATGGCAACGGTCCGGGACGCGACGTACGACGTGCTCCGCAGCCTCGGCATGACCACCATCTTCGGCAATCCCGGGTCCACCGAGGAGCCGTTCCTGCGGGACTTCCCGGCCGACTTCCACTACGTCCACGCGCTGCACGAGGCAACTGCCGTCGCGATGGCCGACGGGTACGCCCAGGCCACCGGCACGCCCGCGCACGTCAACCTGCACACCGCCCCCGGCACCGGCAACGGCATGGGCAACCTGGTCACCGCCTGGCACAACAAGACGCCACTTATCGTCACCGCCGGCCAGCAGACCCGGGAGATGCTGCTTCTCGAACCCCGGCTCACCAGCCGCCGTGCCGTCGAGTTGCCCGAGCCGTACGTCAAGTGGAGCTACGAGCCGGTCCGCGCGCAGGACATCCCGGCGGCGCTGCTGCGGGCGTACGCGACAGCCGTGCAGCCGCCGGCCGGGCCGGTCTTCCTCTCGCTGCCGATGGACGACTGGGCGCAGCCGGCCGAGGAGGCGCCCGCGCCGCGCTCGGTGGCCACCCGCTTCGGGCCGGACCCCGAGCGGTTGGCCGAGTTCGCCCGGGTGCTTGTCGACAGCCGCAACCCCGCGCTGGTGTTCGGTCCCGGGGTGGACCGCTCCGGCAGTTGGTCGGCGGCGGTCGCGCTTGCGGAGCGGCTGGCCGCGCCGGTCTGGTCCGCTCCCGCACCGGAGCGGGCCGTCTTTCCGGAGGACCACCCGAGCTTCCGTGGCGTGTTGCCGTTCGCGATCGAACCCCTGGCCGAAGCATTGGACGGGCACGACACAGTGCTTGTCATCGGCGCCCCGGTGTTCCGCTACTACCCGTACGTGCCGGGTGGTCACCTGCCCGACGGCGCCCGGCTGCTGCACGTCACGGACGACCCGGACGAGGCCGCGCGGGCTCCGGTCGGGGACAGCCTGCTCGGCGACCCCGGGCTGACCCTTACCGCGCTGCTCGACCTGCTTCCTCCCGCCGACCGACAGCCCCCGACGCCCCGGGCCATCCCGGCACCGCCGGAGATCGCGACGCCGCTGAGCGCCGACGCCCTGTTCGCCGCGCTGGCGACGCACTGGCCGGCGGACGGCGTGCTGGTCCAGGAGTCGCCGTCCAACCTGTCCGCGCTGCGCCGACAGTTGCGGATCACCCGACCGGCGTCGTACTTCACGATGGCCAGCGGCGGCCTCGGCTACGGCCTGCCGGCGGCGGTCGGGGTGGCGCTGGCCGAGCGGGACACCGGGCGCGGACGCCCGGTGGTGGCGGTGATCGGCGACGGTTCGTTCCACTACTCGGTGCAGGCGCTGTGGACCGCCGCGCGCCTGGCCCTGCCCGTGGTGGTCATCGTCCCGGTCAATCAGCAGTACGCGATCCTCAAGGCGTTCGCCGAGTTGAAGGACACCCCCGGGGTGCCTGGACTGGACCTGCCGGGGTTGGACGTCACAGCGATCGCGGCCGGCTACGGCTGCGCCACAGCTGTGGTGGAAACCCCCGACCAACTGGGCGCGGCGCTCGCCACCGGCCTGCGCGCCGACCGTCCCACAGTGCTGCCGGTGCCGATCAGCACCGACGTACCCAAGATCCTTTGAGGGTGGCGCCCGATCAGCGGGGAGCGATCGACAGTGGAGCCCCGCTGAACACGTCAAGCACCGGCCGCGCCCCCAGCGGGGCGGCAAGGGTAACGGTGACCGGCTCGACCTTCAGCATGGCGATGCACTGACCGGTGGCCCGCGTGACCGCGCCGCCGACCACCACCACGTCCGGTCGTTCCCACACCAGCGGCGTGATCCCGGTGTCACACGCGCCGACACCGAGCCGGACGGTCAGCCGTACCCCGTCGACCGCCGCCAGGTCCTGGGCCGCCACCAGACCGTCGGCCAGCGGCGCCGCCGGCGCGGTGGGTTCGGGGACCGGGGTGACCGCCGTGGGCGCGACCGCGAGTCGGGCCACCGGGGTGGCCAACTCCTCGACCGCGAACAGCCAGGCCGGGACCTGAGCCTCACCCCGACTGGTACGCACCGGCACCGCGCCGAGCGTGACACCTGTGACGGTAAGCGAGAGGCAGGCGGTAGACGTCGAACTTGTGGACCAACCGTCCGGGCCCGGCTCGACGGTGGGGCCGCCCGGGGCGGGCAGCCCGGGCTGCTTGGGCCGCCCCGGGCAGGGCAGCGGATCGCCCTGGTCGAGCTGCCGGTACGCCTCGGCCGCGCTGACAAGCGGCACTGTCGACCGGCCGTCCGGGAAACGGATCTCCCCGTCGCCCACGCCGGCCGGCGGGATGGGGACCTGGGCGCGGTACCAGCCGGCACGGAAGGCCGCCTCGGTGTCCGGGGTGAAGCGCGGGTCGCCGGCCAGCACGGTCGGCTCCTGCAACGGCACGTACCCGGTGCGCCACTCGGGGCCGGGCCGCCACGCCTCGGCGACCTCGGCGGCCCTCCGGTCGAACGCCTCCGCGCGGTGCTCCGGGCCGGGAGGTCCGCCGGCCGGGCCGGCGCAGCCCACCCCGAACAGCAGCGGGAGTACGAGCAGCAGGGCCTGTCGACGCATACCCGCTTCGACGTGTCCGCCGACCTCCCGGTTCCTCTAGGTCTCACCCCCCAGATCCATCTGGTACGCCTGCCACAGCAGATCGGCACCCCGCCGCCGATGCCGGGTCAACACCCGCAGCAGGTGGCTCGCCCGGTGTCGCAACTCGTCGAGGCTGGCCTCGGGCCGCTCGGCGACCCACTGCACGGCGAGCATGGCGGCGACGATCGCCGTGTGCTCCCGGGTCAGCAGCCGAACCCGGTGGTCCAGCCGAGGCGAGTGGGTCAGCAGCTCCCGGTAGAGGCCGGCCGGGCCCTCGGTGACCCGGACGTGCTCGGCGAAGCCCTGCCCGACCGGACGCAGCCGGAGCAGCACGTTCTCCCGCCAGCACGGCTCGGTCGTCGGGTTGGCCAGGGCCCGGGCGAGTGCGTGCACGTCACCGGCGAGTCCGGCAGGTCGCGGCTGACCGGGCAAACCGACGGGGTACGCCCCGGTGTGCGATTCGGGGGTGAGCCCGGTCGCCCACGGATGGGCGGTGGATGACCGGGTGGTGACTGACGGCTGCTGGACCGGACCGGTGACCATGGCACCTCCCGCGCGGCGCTGCTACCCCATACCGCGATGGTGAACCCGCCCGTGTGCGCTGTCCAGAGGCCCTGACGGCCTCATCTGCACCAGCGGTCACAGCCTTCACTCCAACCTCGTGAAGGCTCTCTGAGCACCACCGAGTAGGCCCTTCAGTTCCCCGGTCGGCGTCACAGCGGCAGCGTAGGCGAACCCGTCCCCGACAGGCACCCGGCCAGGAGTGATCGACTCGCGTTCAATGAAGTCGCGGTGTCCCAGCACTCCGGATGCCCCGCCTTCAAGGAAGCCGAGTCGATCATCGCCTCGGGACTGGCGGCTGGCGGTGACGCGTTCGACCCCGGGTGGCACAGGAACGACGAAGCGCCCCGGCCGGTGGGCCGGGGCGCTTCGCTTCGAGGTGGTGGAGGTGCCGGGAATCGAACCCGGGTCCTTCGCCGGTTTGTCAGGGCTTCTCCGAGCGCAGCTCGCTGTGCCTCTACTCGGCCCCACCGCTCACGCGAGCAAGTTGGTGTGACGGGCCCAGTCGCTGATTAATCTCGCCGCACGGACCCCGCGACCGGGTCCGATTGGCCAGCCTCCTAGCTGATGCCGGCTACTGGGACGAAGGCGTTCCCAGGCCGACAGACTTAGCTACTCGCCTCAGGCGGCGAGAGCGAAGTCAGCGCGATTGTTCTTGGCGCTTATAAGTTTCCGACGACCGATTCTCGAGACGACGTCGGCTTCCTCGGCTCGCTTCCCCTGTCGCTGCGTACGAAGTCGAAACCAGTCACCCCCTCGACAGGCCGCCGATGTGGCGGCACTGACAAGACTAACGCCTGCCGCAACAGCTTTCATCCCGAGCCCCAGGCCGACGCGCCGACCCGGACAAACAGGATGAATTCAGTCGTCCATGCCCTTGCCGCGCCGACCGGACACCCGGGCGATCTCCCGGTCCGCGTCCCGCTTGGCGAGGTCCTGACGCTTGTCGTACGACTTCTTGCCCTTGGCCAGGGCGATCTCGACCTTGGCCCAGCCATCGGAGAAGTAGACCTGCAACGGGACGATCGTCAGCCCGCCCTCGCGGGTCTTGCCGATCAGCTTGTCGATCTCAACGCGGTTGAGCAGCAGCTTGCGGGTACGCCGGGGCTCGTGGTTGGTCCAGGTGCCCTGGGTGTACTCCGGGATGTGCATCGCGTGCAGGTACAACTCGCCGTCGCGCTCCTGGGCGAACGCGTCGACAAGCGACGCCCGCCCGGCCCGCAGCGACTTGACCTCGGTGCCGGTGAGCGCCATGCCCGCCTCGTACGTGTCGAGGATCGCGTAGTCGTGGCGCGCCTTCTTGTTGGAGGCGACCACCTTGCGCCCCTTTTCCCGTGGCATTCGGCGCCACCCCCTCTCCTCTGACGTCAGCGGTCGGGGCCACCCCGACCGGACAACCGATCATGCTACCTGAATGGCAAGGACCCTCCCGCGCCGTTTATTTCCGGCCGCGGGAGGGTCCCCGGGAGACGACGGGACGACCCGTACGGTGCCTAGACCCGCAGGTAGAACCGGAGGGTGATCCAGGCGGTGGCGGCGCTGATCAGGCCACCGACGCCGGCCATCAGCGGGAAGACGAACAGGATGTCACCCCAGCTGATCGGCGACATCAGGCCCTGCAACGCCTTGAGTGATCCGTCGAAGAGCAGATATTTCGCTGCCACCAGGGCCACCAGGCCGAGCAGTGAGCCGATCAGGCCGGCCACGACGGCCTCCAGCACGAACGGCGCCTGGATGAACCAGTTGGACGCGCCGACCAGCTTCATGACCGCCACCTCACGCCTCTTGCTGTACGCGGCGACCTGGATGGTGTTCGCCACCAGGAGCAGCGCGGCGACGGCCATCACGATCGCGGCGGCGAGGGCGATGTTCTGGATCGCGGTGAGGACGTCGAAGATCTTGTCCAACAGTCGACTCTGGTCGACGATCTCGTCGACGCCCTCGGTGTCCTTGTACTTGTCGTAGATTTCCTTGTATTGCTCCGGGTTGTTCAGCTTGAGCCGGAACGACTCGGGCAGCTGGTCCGGCTTGACCGCGTTCACCAGGTCCGGCGCGTCCTGGTACATCTCCTGGAACTTCTTGTACGCCTCGTCCTTGTTGACGTAGGTGACAGCCTTGACCAGGGGGTCGCCGTCGAGCTGAGTGTTCAGGTCGGTGCGCTGCTGCTCGCTCACCTCCTGGTTCAAGAAGATCGAAACCTCGATGTTCTTGTAGTAGAGGTCCTTCATGTCGTCAACCTGGCGGTACATGAGACCGCTGGCACCGAGCATGGTCAGCGAGACCGCCATCGTGATGATCATCGCGACGGTCATGGTCACGTTGCGCCACAGTCCGACCAATACCTCGGACAGGACGTATTTCACGCGCATCGGGATTTCCTCCGGGTCTCCGGCATGAAGTGTTCGTCGTCAGGCTGCGCAGGGGTGGAGCGCCGGCTCACCCGTAGACGCCGCGGGCCTGGTCACGCACGATACGGCCGCTCTCGATCTCGACGACGCGGCGGCGCATCTGGTTCACGATGTTGGAGTCGTGGGTGACCATCACGACGGTCGTGCCGGTGCGGTTGATCCGGTCCAGCAGACGCATGATCTCGATCGAGGTGTCCGGGTCCAGGTTTCCCGTCGGCTCATCCGCCAGCAGGATCAACGGGCGGTTCACGAACGCCCGGGCGACGGCGACCCGCTGCTGCTCACCACCGGAGAGCTCGTGCGGATAGCGGTGCTCCTTGCCACCGAGCCCGACCAGCTCCAGCACCTCCGGCACGACCCGGCGGGCAACCGCCTTGGTCTTGCCGATCACCTCAAGGGCGAACGCCACGTTCTCGTAGGCGGTGCGGTTCGGCAGCAGCCGGAAGTCCTGGAAGACACAGCCGATCGAGCGCCGGAAGTGGGGTCGCTTCCAGGAACGCATCGAGGTGACGTCCTTGCTGTTGACGATGACCCGCCCCTTGTTCGGGGCGACCTCGTGCAGCAGCATCTTGATGATCGTGGACTTGCCGGAGCCGGATGGACCGATGAAGAAGACGAACTCGCCCTTCTCGATCGAGACGGACACGTTGTCGAGCGAAGGCCGGGACGCCTTCGGGTACGTCTTCGTCACTTGCTCAAGCTGAATCACGGGTGGTGAGTCTACGCGGTGTAACAACTTAGCCAAGTCCCACGCCCCGCAGAAGCAGCGCGCGTCGTCGATTCAGGCCTCTACCTGGAGATCGACGACGCGCTCCGCCCGCGAATCGTCACGCACCGTCGCCGGCGAGTTGCCGCTGCTTGCGCCAGCGGATACCAGCCTCGATGAAGCTGTCCAACTCGCCGTCGAAGACCGCGCTCGGATTGCCGGTCTCCTGCTCGGTTCGGAGATCCTTCACCATCTGATACGGGTGCAGGACGTAGGAGCGCATCTGGTCGCCCCACGAGCCGGCGGCGTTCTCCTTGAGACCCTCCAGCTTGGCCTGCTCCTCTTGGCGCTTGCGCTCCAACAGGCGAGCCTGGAGGACCCGCAGCGCGGAGGCCTTGTTCTGCAGTTGGGACTTCTCGTTCTGGCAGGTCACCACGATGCCTGTCGGAATGTGCGTGAGCCGGACCGCCGAGTCGGTGGTGTTGACGCTCTGCCCACCGGGGCCGGAGGAGCGGTAGACGTCGACGCGTACCTCGTTCTCGGGGATGTCGATGTGGTCGGTCTGCTCGGTCACCGGCAGGACCTCGACGCCCGCGAAGCTGGTCTGCCGGCGGCCCTGGTTGTCGAACGGGCTGATCCGGACCAGCCGGTGGGTGCCGGACTCGACGCTGAGGGTGCCGTACGCGTAGGGCACCTTGACCGCGAAGGTGGCCGACTTCAGACCCGCCTCCTCGGCGTACGAAGTCTCGTAGACCTCGGTCGGGTAGCCGTGCCGCTCCGCCCAGCGCAGGTACATCCGCAGCAGCATCTCGGCGAAGTCCGCCGCGTCCACACCACCGGCGCCGGCCCGGATGGCGACGAGCGCCTCTCGGGAGTCGTACTCGCCGGAGAGCAGGGTGCGGACCTCCATCTCCTGGATGGCCTTGGTCAGCCCGGTGATCTCCACCTCGACCTCGGCCAGCACACCCGGGTCGGATTCGGCCTCGGCCAACTCCAGGAGCACCCGGGCGTCGTCGAGCTGGGAGCGCAGGCTGCCCAGCTTGCTGATCTCGCCGTTGACGTACGACAGCTGCGAGGTCACCTGCTGCGCCTTGGCCTGGTCGTCCCACAGGTCAGGGGCGGAAGCCTCCTGCTCCAGTCGGGCCTTGTCCTCGTGCAGGCGGTCCAGGTTGAGGACGGCCTCGATGTTGCGCAGGGTCGCGTCGAGTTCCTTGAGCTGTTCGGCGTAATCGGCAGCGGTCACGACAGACAAGCGTACTGTGCCGCGACCGGAGCAGCTCGTTCCGTATGCGGGAACTTGCCGATCGTCACCCGACGGGGGCGGACTTCAGCCACGACAGCGCAGCCCGGTGGTAGGCGACGGCGAACTCCAGCGCGCTGGCGTCGTACGTCTCGCCGTCCCGTTTGGCGTTCTTGACCTGCTCCCGGACCTGCGCCAGGGCCTCGGTGTGGTATTCGTTGGCAGAGGCGTACAGGCTCTTGAGCTGGCTCGCGGAGTGCAGGTTGCCGAAGGCCATCCGGAGCGCGATCGGGTTGCGGATGGTGTCCTTCCCCGGGTTCTCCGCCAGCCAACGGGAGAATGTCCGTTTTCCGCTGGCAGTGAGCGCGTACGGTTGGCTCATCCGCGGGCCCGGCTTGCCGAGCCGCACGTAACCTCGCTCGGCCAGCACCGGCAACTCCCGGTAGACCTGACTGCGTGTCATCGACCAGTACGGCGCCAGTCGGCGCTCAGCGGCGGCCATCAACTGACCGCCTGTCATGGGCCCCTCGTGGAGCAGCCCGAGCAGGGCCGCCGCCGTGGGGTTGACTCCGGATTCCGCCATGCCCGTTACGCTGCCACTTTGCGGTGCCGACGTCCAGGTTTTGACGGTTTGCCACCCAAAGGACTTCCTAAGTGCACTGTCGGCGACAGACTGTCCGTTGAGGACTATCGATGGATTGCGACAAGCCGGGCCGACCCGCCGACGGCGCTGCGCGCGCCGCCGGCGGGTCGTGGCAGGTCAGCCCATGTGGGGGTACGTGTGGTCGGTCGGCGGAACGAAGGTCTCCTTGATCGTCCGCGGTGACAGCCAGCGGACCAGGTTGAGCCAGGAGCCCGCCTTGTCGTTGGTGCCACTGGCCCGCGCGCCGCCGAACGGCTGCTGCCCGACGACCGCCCCGGTGGGCTTGTCGTTGATGTAGAAGTTGCCTGCGGCGTACCGCATCCGCTCGCCGACCGCGTCGATCACCCGGCGGTCGGTGGCGAAGATCGACCCGGTCAGCGCGTACGGTGCGATCGACTCGGCCTGCGCGACCACCTCGTCGAAGCGCGCGTCGTCGAAGACGTGCACGCCCAGGATCGGCCCGAAGTACTCGGTGGTGAAGGTCTCGTGGGCGGCGTCGGAGCACTCGAAGAGCGTCGGCCGGACGAAGTAGCCGACCGAGTCGTCGGCGGTGCCGCCGGCAAGCACCCGGCAGGAGTCGTCCCCAGCGATCAGCTCGAACGCGGCGGTGTGCCGGGCGAAGGCCCTGTCGTCGATCACCGCGCCGCCGAAGTTGCCGAAGTCGGCCACGTCGCCGTAGGTGAGCGAGTCCGTGGTGGCGGCCAGGCGGTCCCGCAGCCCACCCTCCCAGAGCGAGCGCGGCACGTACGCCCGGGAGGCCGCCGAGCACTTCTGGCCCTGGTATTCGTAGGCGCCCCGGATCAGCGCGGTGTGCAGGGCGTCCACGTCGGCGCTTGTGTGCGCGACCACGAAGTCCTTGCCGCCGGTCTCGCCGACCAGCCGGGGGTAGCCCCGGTAACGCGCGATGTTGTCGCCGACGGTCCGCCACAACTGCTGGAAGACCTTTGTCGAGCCGGTGAAGTGGATGCCGGCCAGGTCCGGGTCGGCGAGCACGACGTCGGAGACCTCCTCGCCCCTGCCCGTGACCATGTTGATCACGCCGGGCGGAAGGCCGGCGGCCTCGAACAACCGCATGGTGAAGTGCGCGGCGAACTGCTGGGTCGGGCCCGGCTTCCAGATCACCGTGTTGCCCAGCAGGGCCGGCGCCGACGGCAGGTTGCCGGCGATGGCAGTGAAGTTGAACGGGGTGACCGCGTAGACGAAGCCCTCAAGCGGGCGGTGGTCGAAACGGTTCCAGACGCCGGGCGACGAGGCCGGCTGCTCCTCCAGCAGGCGGCGGGCGAAGTGCACGTTGAACCGGAGGAAGTCGATGAACTCGCAGGCCGCGTCGATCTCCGCCTGGATCGCGGTCTTCGACTGGCCGAGCATGGTGGCGGCGTTGAGGGTGTCGCGCCACGGGCCGGCGAGCAACTCGGCAGCGCGCAGGAAGATCGCGGCGCGCTCCTCGAACGGCAGCGCCCGCCACATCGGGGCGGCGGACTTGGCCGCCTTGATCGCGGCGCGGGCGTCGTCGTGGGTGGCGTGCGCGGTCACGCCGAGCACGTGGGCGTGCTTGTGCGGCTGCACCACGTCGATCGGGTCACCGGCGGCCATCCGCTGCTCGCCGTCGATTGTCATCGGCAGGTCGATGCGCTCGGCGGCCAGCTCGGTCAGCCGCCGCTGGAGCCGCTCCCGGTCTCCGCTGCCCGGCTCGTAGTTGCGAACCGGCTCGTTGCGCGGCTCGGGTACGGAGAACACGGCATCCATCAACGCTCCTGGCGATATCGACAGCGGTGGCGAAACCGGACCCGCGCGCACCGACCGGACGGCCGGGCACCGAACGCCGCACGGCGTGGCCGAGTAGCAGCGGGACCTCCCCCGATTCTTCCATGCGGGCCTGGTCACCTCACCTCCACCACCGCCCTGTCGCCAAGGACCGATCCCCTCTCCGTTCCTTACCGCCCGGCCTCGATCGGGTGATCCGTACACCCGGGTCGCCGGCATGGCGGGTGGCTGTCCGGAGGGGCCAAGCTGGTCCTATGCGGCGCGGCCGTCCCAGGGTCGGTGGGCACTCCACCGGGCCCGCGTACCCTGAATGGCGGTGACCTGCCGCCTCGAAGGGGAGACGATGACCAAGCAGCCCGGCCGCGCCCCAGCCGCGGAGTCGGACCAGCCGGCGGGCGACGCGACCACCCCCGACGCTCAGTTCGCGCCCGCGCCCGGCGCGGCGGTGCTCGCGCTGCTGACGCTCGGCTGGCTGGCCGCGATGCTCTGGTCGACCCGGGAGGCCATCACCTCGGCCGCAGAGGGGATCACCGCGATCAGCCTCTCCGCGTTCGCCCTGCCCGGCGTGATCTCGGCCGCGTTGGTGGCCGGAGCCGCCACTGCCCTGGCCTTCGGCAACCTGCTGTCCCGCCGGTACGGCGACTCGATCACCCTGCGGTTCGTCGGCGCGATCGGCGCGGGGATGCTCGTCGGGCTGGCCGCCGCGCTGGCGATCAACCTCACCTACTTCGACACCTCGACCACAAACGTGATCGCCGGCACCACGGCTGCCGCCGCGATCATCGGTGGCGCGGTCGCCGGCGCGCGGACAGCCCCGCCGGTAGGCGCGGTGGTGGCCGCCGCGCTTGGCACGCTTGTCTTCGTGGTCGCGTTCAGCCGCGCCCGGGACCCGCTGTTCAACCTCTTTGGCGCGGGCGACACCCAGCAGTCCCTCGTCGACGCGGCCAAGTGGGTCTCGCGCACCGAGTCGCTCGTGGGCGGGCTGCTCGCCGGGCTGCTCGCCTTCGCCTACCTCACCTGGGCCCGGCGGCGAGCCCTGCGACGCGACCCGAACGCGGCGGCGCTGCGCTGGCCGGCGTACCTGATCGCCGGCGCCGGGCCGGGGCTGCTCCTGCTGCTCGCCGAGGTGATCATCCGGGTCGGCGGCCGTTCGCTCCTGGATCTGGCCAGCAAGCTCAGCGAAGCCGACGCGGTGGCACAGACGTCGCTGGGCACCTCACGGGTGGACAACGGCATCTGGGTGCTGTTCGTGGGCGCGCTGACCGCGCTCATCGCGTTCGGCCGCACCCTCGGCCCGACCCCCACCGACGACGAGCCCACCTCGACCGACGGCCCGGACGCCGCCGCGCCAGTCCGCCCGGCCGAGACGGCCGACGCGGGCGAGTCGGACCTGGCCGATCCGGACGCCGTCGACGCCGGCCCGGCCCGCTGACCAACCACCGCACGCGCTGCCACACGGCCCGCTGGGCCGAGTCGGGCCTGAGGCCTTCTGGGTGCCCGCTGACCGGGTGCCCGCTGACCGGGTGCCCGGGTCAGTCCGCGGCGCGTAGCAGTTCGTCCAGCTCCGACACGTCGTACCACTCCAGTTCGTGATCCTCGGCGCCGTCGACGGTGAACTGCGCGTCCGGGTCCCCGGCGGCGGCCTCGGTCACCACGTCGGCCGCCGCGGCGACCTCCTCGACGGCGTCCGCGCCGTCGACGTGGATCGCCGCGACAGCGCCCTGCGGCACGGCGCCGGCCAACATCACAGTGCTGGAGCCCAGCTCACCGTCACCCCGACCGAGCGCGGCCGGCGGCAGGTCGACCGAGACGACCACGCGGCGGCGGGGCGCCGCCGGGTCGGCCCGGAGCAGGTGCAGCGCGTCCTGGGCGGCCCGGGTGAACGCGACGTACTCCAACTCCTCCTCGTCGCCCTCGGCGTACCACTCGCGCAGCGCCGGGGTCACCGCGTGCGCCTGGTCGGCGGTCAGCCCGTGCTCGCGCAGGCCGGCCAGCATCGGTACGGTCGCCGGCACGTACACCCGGACAAGCTCGTCGGTCACCTGTCGTCTCCCCGCTCACAGTCCTCCACCGGCGGCCGCCGGCACGGGCGCAGATCATGCCGCACGCCGTGACCGTCATACACCTCGCCTGCGGTCGGAGGAAGTTTTCCGCCGGTGTGTCCGCCGGTGATTGGCTCCGCATTCGGCCAGCCGGTGTTGGGCGGTGGGGCTTGTCGGTGGCAAACTGAGGCAAACGACATCAACCCCGGGAGTTGTCTGTGGAGCCGAGGTTCCTGCTGCTCTCCGACGTGGCCACCGAGCTGAACGTGTCGGACTCGCAGGTCTACCACATGGTCCGCAGCGGGGAGCTGCCGGCGATCAAGATCGGCGGGCGCGGGCAGTGGCGGGTCGAGCGTGCCCGGCTGGAGGAGTACATCGCCCAGAAGTACGCCGAAACCGCCGACTGGGTTCGCGGCAACCCCCTCGTCGACCGCGAGCCCGAGTAGTCGGTCGTGATCCACTCCAGACCGCCGACATGGCGGTGTCCGACCTGCTCGGATGCCGCGACATCGGCGACATGGAATCGATCACACCAGTGCGGCTGGTGATTCCCTCGTGAGCATTGACCGGGGCCATTCTATCGCTCAGAATCAGAGCTGTCGGAGGCAAACGAAAGCAAACGCAAGATCAATGGGGGCAGCGATGAGCGAGTGGCGACCCGGTCCCTCCCGACCACCCGTGCGGCTGCGCCCGGTCCCGCCCATCGACCCGCCATACCCGGACGAGACATACTGGCCGGCACCCACCCACGGCCAACTCGCCCTCGACCTGTTCGCCGCGAACCGACCGGACCCGGTCCGGCCCGTGGATCGGCGCGCGGTCCTCCGTCGGGTGCCCACCCGACCCACCACCCACCCAGGTGCCCCGTTGCCACCGGCGACGGCCCCCGAGGCGACCCGGGCCGCGCACCGCTTCGTCGGCACGTGCCTGGAGGTGGTCAACGGCTACCGGTCACCGGCGCAGATCCGCCCACTGCTCGACCCGGGGCGTGCCGTCGAACTGCTCACCGAACTCGCCCGGGCGACCGGGCGGGCCGGGCCGATCCGTCGCCGTGCCGCGCGACCGGCGGTCCGGCTGCTCCGGTTGCGGCTCTGCGAGCCTCGGGAAGCCGCGGTCGAGGCGGCCGCCGTCCTCACCGGCGCGGGCGGTCAGAACTGGGCCATGGCGCTGCGCCTGGAACACCGCCGTGGGCGTTGGCTCTGCACAGCGCTGCAGGTCCTCTGACAGCGGCCCGCACATGGCGCCCCCGGGAGGCCGGGGTGTTCGCGGCGGCCCCACCACCGGCCACCGCCGACTGATCAGCTCGACTTCCTGGAAGTCGGGCCATCGGACAGGGGCGGATACACCGACTTCCGGGAAGCCGTGACGATCTTCATCGTCGCGTCATGCGTAGGTGGCGGCCCATTCCTAGGCGGCCAACCAGGCGAGGTGCACCGGCCCGGAGACGCCGACAGGCCCCGGCCTGGTGGGCCGGGGCCTGTCGCACGTGCTGTCGGTCAGTTGCCGCCGTTGGGGGCACCGTGGCAGCGCTTGTACTTGCGACCCGAGCCACAGGGGCACGGCGCGTTGCGGGACGGGCCGTTGCTCGCCTCGGCCTGGTTGGGAGCGGCTCGACGGGAAGCTGCCGACGGGACCGCCGGACCACGCAGCCCGGAGCCCGGCCGCTGCGGCGAGGACGGAGCAGTGCGACCCGGTGCCGCCGGGGCACCCGGTGCCGGACGACCCACGCCGAGCGCCGGCGCCTGCTGCTCCGCCTGCTCGACGGCGACCGCGCCAGGGCTGGACTCGCCGTCGATCGTCGGGGCGGAGTATTGCAGGCCCTGCCGCTGCGGCGCCCGGTTGAGGCCCTTGGCCCGGATCTCCACCGGCTTGTCGAGCAGCGTGACCTCGTCCGACTCCTCGGTGGCTTCCGGCTCGGTGACCTGGACATCCATGTTGTAGAGGAAGCCGACCGTCTCCTCCTTGATGCCGTCCATCATGGTGGCGAACATGTCGAAGCCCTCGCGCTGGTATTCCACCACCGGGTCGCGCTGGGCGTACGCCCGGAGGTTGATGCCCTCCTGGAGGTAGTCCATCTCGTAAAGGTGCTCACGCCACTTGCGGTCGATCACCTGGAGCAGCACCATCCGCTCGAGCTGGCGCACCCCCTCGGCGCCGAGCTGCTCCTCGCGGCGGTCGTACGCGGCGTGCGCGTCCTCCTTGAGGCGGGCGACCAGGAAGTCGGCGTCCATGCCGGCCCGCGAGCCGCCGGCCTCCTCCTCCAGCTCCTCGATCGTGAGGCCGACCGGGTAGAGCTGCTTGAGGTTGGACCAGAGCTGCTCGAGGTCCCAGTCCTCGCCGTAACCGTCGGAGGTGGCACCCCGCACGTACGCCTCGACCGTTTCGTCGATCATGTTGCGGACCTGGTCGGACAGGTCCTCGCCGTTGAGCACCCGCAGCCGCTCGGCGTAGACGACCTTGCGCTGCTTGTTGAGCACCTCGTCGTACTTGAGGACGTTCTTGCGGATCTCGGCGTTCTGGCCCTCGATCTGGGCCTGGGCGCTCTTGATCTGCCGGGTGACCATCTTGGACTCGATGGGCACGTCCTCCGGGATGTTGAAGCGCTCCATCACCGCCTCGACCGCACCGGCCCGGAAGCGCCGCATCAGCTCGTCCTGCAGCGACAGGTAGAAACGGGACTCGCCCGGGTCACCCTGCCGGCCGGCGCGACCGCGCAGCTGGTTGTCGATCCGCCGGGACTCGTGCCGCTCGGTGCCCAACACGTAGAGGCCGCCGGCGGCGGAGACCTCGTCCGCCTCGGCGTCGCAGGCCTGCTTCCACGTGGGAAGGACCTCCTCCATCGCCTTGGCGTACTCCTCCTCGTTCTCCAGCGGGTCGAGGCCGCGCTGGCGCAGCTCGTTGGCCGCGAGGAACTCGGGGTTGCCGCCGAGCAGGATGTCGGTGCCTCGGCCGGCCATGTTGGTGGCCACGGTGACCGCGCCCTTACGCCCGGCCTGGGCGACGATCTCGGCCTCCCGCGCGTGGAACTTGGCGTTCAGCACGTTGTGCGGGATGCCGCGCCGACGCAGCAACTGGGAGAGGATCTCGGAGTTTTCCACCGAGACGGTGCCGACGAGCACCGGCTGGCCCATCTGGTGCCGCTCGGCGATGTCCTCGATTACCGCGTTGAACTTGGCCTTCTCGGTCTTGTAGATGACGTCCGGCCGGTCCTCGCGAACCATCGGGCGGTGGGTCGGGATCGTCACGACGCCGACCTTGTAGACCTTGTTGAACTCGCTCGCCTCGGTCTGCGCCGTACCGGTCATCCCGGACAGCTTCTCGTAGAGGCGGAAGTAGTTCTGGAGGGTGATGGTGGCCAGGGTCTGGTTCTCCTGCTTGATCTCCACCCCCTCCTTGGCCTCGATCGCCTGGTGCATGCCCTCGTTGTAGCGACGGCCGTGCAGGATGCGACCTGTGAACTCGTCGACGATCAGGACCTCACCGTCGCTGACGATGTAGTCCTTGTCGCGCTTGTAGAGCTCCTTGGCCTTGATGGCGTTGTTGAGGTAGCCGACAAGCGGAGTGTTGACCGACTCGTACAGGTTGTCGATGCCGAGCCGGTCTTCCACCTTGGCGACGCCGCGCTCGGTCACCGCGATGGTGCGCTTGGAGTGGTCGACCTCGTAGTCGCCCTCGCCGTCCTTGCCGGGCTGGAGGCGGGCCACCACGCCGGCGAACTCGCCGTACCAGCGGGCCGAGTGCTCGGCCGGGCCGGAGATGATCAGCGGGGTGCGTGCCTCGTCGATCAGGATGGAGTCGACCTCGTCGACGACCGCGAAGTTGTGGCCGCGCTGGACCAGCTCTTCCTTCGACCAGGCCATGTTGTCGCGCAGGTAGTCGAAGCCGAACTCGTTGTTGGTGCCGTAGGTGATGTCGCACTCGTAGGCGGCCTTGTGCTCGCTGGCCGGCCGGTTGGGCAGCACCACGCCGACGGTCAGCCCGAGGAACTCGTGCACCCGACCCATCCACGCCGCGTCACGCTGGGCGAGGTAGTCGTTGACGGTGATCACGTGGACGCCCTTGCCGGACAGCGCGTTGAGGTAGACGGCCATGACCGAGGTCAGCGTCTTACCCTCACCGGTCTTCATCTCGGCGATGTTGCCGAAGTGCAGCGCCGCCCCGCCCATCACCTGGACGTCGTACGGGCGCTGGCCGAGCACCCTGGCGGCCGCCTCGCGGGCCACCGCGAACGCCTCCGGCAACAGGTCGTCGAGGGTCTCGCCCTCGTCGAGCCGTTCCCGGAACTGTTCGGTCATGCCGGCCAGTTCCTCGTCGGTGAGGTTGATGTAGTCGTCCTCGATCGAGCTGACGGCATTGGCGATGGCCTTGAGCCGGCGCACCATGCGGCCCTCGCCCGCGTTAAGGACCTTTTCCAGAATCGACACGGATCAACGCTCCCCTAGACAGTCTCGAACCATCGTAGGCGCTCCCTCGGCGCAATGGTCACTGGTGGCGGTGGTCCATCCCGTCGAACCCGACATAACTCGCGTGCTGGGGACGATATCCGGTTACGCCGTCGGCGAACGTTCCGGCAGGATGCACGGGTGGACCCTGCGGAGATCATCGAGGACGGAGTGCTGCTGCGGCCCTGGCAGGAGGCGGATGCCGACGCCGTGCACCGTGCGTGCCAGGACCGCGACATTCAGCGCTGGACCACCGTACCGCGCCCATATCGGCCGGAGCACGCACACGGCTTCGTCACGGAGATCAGCGGTCGAGCCTGGGCGGAGGGCACCGGGGCGCCGTTCGCGGTCTGCGATCCGGCCACCGGGGAACTACTCGGCTCCGGCGGGCTGGTCTCCATCGCCGACGACGGCACCGGCGAGATCGGCTACTGGACTGCCCCCTGGGCGCGCGGGCGGGGCGTGACGGTCCGCGCCGTCCGGGCGGTGGCCCGCTGGTCCTTCCAGACGCTCGGCCTGCGCCGGCTGATCTGGCAGGCCGAGGTGGGCAACCACGCCTCCCGGTTGGTCGCGCTCCGCGCCGGGTTCCGGATCGACGGTCGGGTTCGGCTGGCCGACCCGACGCCGGGCGGCGGCCAGGACGCCTGGATCGGCTCGCTGCTGCCCGGCGAGGTGCCCGAGCCCGGGTCCGCCGGTCCGGCCAGCCGGGGCACTCTGGTGGCCCGCCGGGCCGCGGTCTTCGGTCGCCCGCAGCCGACCCTGTTCGCCACGGCCCCGGTCGGTGAGCTGCGAATCCGGCCGATGGAGGAGCAGGATCTGGACGCCGTGGTGCGGACCTGCCAGGACCCGGAGACCATCCGCTGGACCACCGTCCCGGACCCGTACGAGCGCGCCGACGCCCAGTGGTACCAGGGCTTCGGCCAGGCTGCCTGGGCTCGGGGGGACGCCGCCTGTTTCGTGATCGCCGACCCGGACGACAGGTACGCCGGCTCGCTCGACCTGCGCCTGTCCCCCGCCGATCCGCTGCTCGCCGACGTGGGGTTCATGACCGCCCCGGCGGCTCGCGGTCGGGGCTACCTGCCAGCCGCGCTGCTCGCGCTGAGCACCTGGGGTTTCACCACGCTGGGTCTGGCGCGGATCGAGTGGAAGGCGAACGTGGGCAACGACGCCTCCCGCCGGGCCGCCGAGAAGGCGGGCTTCACCTTCGAGGGGATCGCCCGTGGCGGGGTGTCGCACCGGGGCAAACGTACCGACGTGTGGGTGGGCGCGCTGCTCGCCGAGGACCTGACATGACGGGGCAGCCTGTCGTCGAGGCGCACGGGGTGCGGCTGCGGCCGTTCCGGGCCGACGACGTCGCGGACGTGGTCGACGGCTGCTCCGACCCGCTCAGCCAGCGGTTCGTGTCGAGCATGCCGACGCCGTACACCGAGGTCGACGCCCGTTGGTGGATCGAGGCCGGCGCGCCCGCGACCTGGGCCGGGGGCGGCGCCGCGTACGCCATCGCGGACCCGGCCACCGACCGGCTGCTCGGCGGGGTCGGCCTGAGCAACCCGGTGCCCGGCCGCAGCCAGGCCGAGATCGGCTATTGGGTACGGCCGTCGGCGCGCGGCCGTGGGGTGGCGACCGCCGCCACCCGCGCGTTGGGCGAGCACGCGTTCGCCAACGGAACACGGCGGCTGGAGTTGCTGACCGAGCTGGAGAACGCGGCCAGCCAGCGGGTCGCGCTGGCCGCCGGCTACCGGTACGAGGGCCTGCGCCGGTCGGCCGGCCAGCACCGGGACGGTGGTCGGCACGACCTGCTGGCCTGGGTACGCCTCGCCGAGGACCCGCCCGGCCCGGTCGCTCGCCTGCTGCCCGACCTGCCCGGCGGGGTGCTCACCGACCAGGTGGTGGCCCTGCGCCCGGCCGGGCCGGACGACGCGGAGTGGATGTACCGGCTGCACAGCCGACCCGAGGTGGTGGCGAACCAGGCGCCGCCGGTGCCGCCGACCCGGGAGGCGTTCGAGCGGCGCTGCCGGCTCGCGGAGAGCGGCTGGCTGACCGGCGACCTCGCCCGTCTGCTGATCACCGACGTGGCCACCGGTGAGCCGGCGGGGAGTTGCGGCTTGTCGTACTCGGACGTGCGCAGCGGCGAGGGGTCGATCGGCTACGCGCTGCTGCCCGAGTGGCGGGGCCGCGGGTACGCCACCCGCGCGGTCCGGCTGCTCGCCGGCTGGGCGTTCGGCCCGGTCGGGATGGCTCGGCTCACCGCCGGCACGGTGCCGGAGAACACCGCCTCACACCGGGTGTTGGAGCGGGTCGGGTTCGAGCGCGAGGCCCTGCAACGGGGCCGTCTGCCCGGGCTGGCCGGCACTCGCCTGGACGACCTGACGTTCGCGCTGCTGCCGGACGGCCTGCGCTGACGAATCATGGAGTTGTGGTGGGGTCGTTTCCCCACCACAACTCCATGATCAACACCTGGCGGTTACCTGTCGGTCGCGAGGGAGATGATGCCGTAGTCGTAGGCGTGGCGCCGGTAGACGACGCTGGGGCGGCCGGACTCCTTGTCCTGGAACAGGTAGAAGTCGTGCCCGACGAGTTCCATCTCGAACAGCGCGTCGTCGATCGTCATCGGCTCCGCCGGGTGCACCTTCTCCCGGGCGATGTGCCACGGCTGCTCGTCGCGCTCCTCCTCGACCCGCTCGGCGACGGCTGTGCCGGCGCGGGCACCGTCACCCGGCGCGCTCAGCGGGGCGGCCACCAGGTCCGCGACCGGCAGGCCGGCGGTGGCGGCGGCGACGGAGATCGGCGCGTGCCGACCCCTGTGTACGCGACGGCGGTCGGCCGCACGACGCAGTCGGGTGTCGAGCTTCGCGATGGCCGCGTCGAGCGCGCTGTAGAAGTCGTTCGTGCAGGCCTCGGCCCGGATCACGGGGCCCCGTGACACGCAGGTGATCTCCACCCGCTGGCAGTGGTCGGCCTGGCGCGGATTGCGCTCGTGAAACAGCTCGACATCGATGCGAATCAGTTTGTGGTCGTAGCGTTCGACCTTTGCGAGTTTCTCGGCTACATGCACCCGGTAATGGTCCGGCACTTCGACGTTGCGGCCCTTGACCACGATGTCCACGTGACCTCCCTTGTTCGGCCGTCTTCGATCCGGTAACCCGGTCGTACGCCGTGGGGAGACCCGCTGGCGTTGACCGGTCAGTACGGCTACGCCTCCTCTCACCGCCGAGGGCGGGATGGAAAGACCTCCTACCCCCGACAGCGAAACGCTAACTCCTGTTCCTGTGCCAGTCACCCCGTGTTGCCAAGACCGCCCCGGAATTTCCGTGGCTCATACACCAACGGGTGAAACGGAAACACTGTCGGTTACGAGTGGTGTCTCTTCTCGGTCGCCGCGAGCACCGCGGCGACAGTCGGCGCCCACCCGGTGCCGGCCAGCACCCGGGCCGCCGCGGCGAGGGTGACCCCTGTGGTGACGATGTCGTCGAGAAGCACCACGACGGGCGCGCCGCCCGGCACACCGCGCCGGCCCGCCGCCCGGGGCCGGGGCCGGAACGCCGCCTCGGCCGCCGCCGCGCGGCCGGCGCTGTCCAGGGTCACCGAATCGGGCCGGGGCAGTGCACGCAGCGGCCAGTGCACCCGTACCGGCCAGCCACCCCTGCTCAGCCGGGCCGCACAGTGCCGGGCCAACCGGCCCAGATGGTCGCCGTAGCGGGCCCGGGCGGCCGCCGCGGTGTCCGGCACCGGCACCAGCGCCAGCGGACGGACCTCACCGACCGCCGCCGCTACCACCTCGGCGAGCAGTCCGCCGAGCGGGCGGGCCAACCCGTGCCGGCCGTGCTCCTTGTACGCCAGCAGCGCCTCGCGCAGCGGACCGGCGTACGGACCGAGGGCGACGCAGGGCGGCAGCCCCGGCGGGGCGGGGGTGGGGCGAACCGACCGGGGACGCAACGCGGCCAGCGCCGTCTGGCAGGCCGGGCAGACTCCGTGTCGCAGACCCGGGTGGCGCTGCCGACAGCCCGCGCAGTCGGCGGGCAGGACCAGGTCGGCGAGGTCCGCCCAGAGCCCGCCCATCGTGTCAGTAGAGGAAGAACGGGGCGGACGGGTTGCTCGGGCGCACGCCGGCCGGCGGCGGGGCGATGCCCCGCACGCGGTTGGGCTCGATCCGCTCGAACGGGCTGCTGCGGTAGGCCACCCGGTTCGCCTCGTACATGTAGGCCCCGCTGGGCGCACGCACACTGCGGTTGGTGGGGTACGCCGCCAGGTGGTTGACCTTGGCACCCACGTCGGTGCGCAGCGGTGTCTCCAGGGCGCCGTCCACGCTTGTCTCGTAGATCGCCGGCTGCCCGACCGACCCGGCCACCACCAGCCGATCCTCCCTGATCCAGTCGACAGCGGTCAGGCCGGTCAGCGAGGTGACAAGCGCCCGGGGCGGGCCGACGGACACGCCGCTCCCGGCGCCTTCCAGGTTGACCGCCGCGACGTAGAGCTGGCCGCCGGCGATGAACGCGATCCGCTGACCATCAAGCGCTGCGGCCACCGCTGTGACGCCTGCCGAGGGCAGATTGAGGGGCACCTCGTACATCCGGGCGGCCTCGTCGAAGCGGTAGAGGCGGCCGTCGGCGACCACCAGACCCTGCGCGGGACGGGAGTCGACAGTCCGCAGCCAGACCGGGCGGCTGATCGAGGCGTACTCGCTGCCGCTCCGGTTGACAACTGCCACCGGAGCAGCGCCGGCGCCCACCGCGAGTCGCTGCCGATCCTTGCCGCTCGTCACCACCATCGCGGCGAGGATCCGACTGTTGGCCCGGGCCAGGCCGGCGGAGACGATGTTGCGATTGACCTCGTCCGCCACCGGCACCTCGCCGCTGGGCTCACCGACGAAGTCGAGCGGACGGATCGCGCCCTCGTAGACGCCGAACCGCTGCGGGCTCTCCGTCACCGGGTAGAGCGGAACGGCGACCCGACGCTCGTTCAGGTTCTGCACGGGCTGCGAGTTGTTGCGGATCTTCAGCTCCAACTCGCCCGGCAGGTCGCCCAGCGACCAGGCGAGCTGCGTGATCAGCTGGTCGATCCTGTTCTGGTCGTCACCGGACATGTCCAGGTTGACCTCCCACCGGTTGTTCGCACCGGTGGCGTTGTTGATCAACTCGGTGCCGTCGGGCAGGCCGACGACGCCGGGGCGCAGCCACTCGGACGGGCCACCGACAAGCCATTTCACGACCTCGTTGACCCGCCGCTCGTCCGGCACCGCCAGCGGCAGGTAGCGCTGGTCCGGCACCAGTCGAGTGCGGTCGGAGCTCCAGAAGTAGATCGACTCGTCCTGGTAGTACTGCTGGAGCGCCACGTCGCTGAGCAGCAGGACGTTCGGCGCGTCCAGGACGTACAGGCCGGCACGCTCGTCGCTCTCGGTGCTGCCGAACGCCGCGCTGCGCAGCCGGAACTCGTACTCCGTCTCGGTCGCCACCGGCGGAGCCAGGGTGCCGTTGGTCCGCAGCACGCCGATCTGCTGCACGGCGATCTTGACGGTGGTGGTCGAGTCGCTGTTGAGGGTGAAGACCGAATCCCCCAGCCGGACCACGGTCAGCGCGACCTCGCTGCCCTTCTTCACCTGGAGGCGGCTCTTGTGTTCCGGGGCGATGAACTGCGTGACGCGCTCGTAGGCCCGGTCCGGCTCGCCCGCGGCGGCGGACAGGAAGTTACGCACGAACGCCTCGGTGTCGCTGCCGCTGGCCGTCCGCGACGGCGGTTCGCTGCGTCGGCCGTTTACCGACCCGGCCTCGGTCGCGGTGCCGGCCCTGCCGTCCACCCGCACGTCGGACGCCGCCGGGATGCCACACCCGGCGCTGAGCATCAGCGCCGCACCGAGCGCGCCGAGCAGCGGCCGGGCCCTCACGAGCGCACCTCCGCGGGCTGCTCGTCCTCGGTCACCGTCGGGCCGATCGCCAGCGCACCGCCCGTGCCGGGCCCGATTGCCAGCGGGCCGCCATCGCGAGGGCCACCGAACGGCAGCGCCGCGTCGGCGGGCACCAGGCGCAGCGGAGAGGTGGTCAGCCGGTCACCGGCACGGGCCGGCAGGGTGAGCCGGAACTGGGCGCCCTGCCCGGGCGCGCCCCACGCCTCCAGCCAACCGCCGTGCAGACGGGCGTCCTCCAGGCTGATCGACAGGCCCAGCCCGGTGCCTCCGGTCTGCCGGGCACGGGACGGGTCCGCCCGCCAGAACCTGTTGAACACCAACTTCTCCTCGCCGACCTTGAGCCCCACACCGCGGTCGCGGACGGTGATCGCCACAGCGGTCTCGTCGATGCCGAGAGTGATCAGCACCGGTCGGGCCTCGCCGTGCTCGACGGCATTGCCGACCAGGTTGCGCAACACCCGCTCGACGCGGCGCGGGTCGACCTCGGCGATCACCGGGGTGCCCGGCAGATCCAGCTCGATCGGGACGCCCACCCGCTCGGCCAGGCCGGCCAGCCGGTCGACCACCCGGTGCACCACAGGCACCAGGTCGGTCGGTTCGGCGTCCAGCATGGCGAAGCCCGCGTCGAACCGGCTGATCTCCAACAGGTCGGTGAGCAGCTCCTCGAAGCGGTCCAGCTCGGCTTGGAGCAACTCGGCGCTGCGGGCCACCGCCGGGTCGAACTCGTCGCGCTCCGCGAAGATCAGGTCGGCCGCCATCCGGACCGTGGTCAACGGGGTACGCAGCTCGTGCGACACGTCGGAGGTGAACCGACGCTGCAACCGGGACATCTCCTCCAGGCGGAGGATCTGCCGTTGCAGGTTGGTCGCCATCTGGTTGAACGAGGCGGCGAGCAGGGCGAGGTCGTCCTCACCGTTGACCACCATCCGCTGGTCGAGCAGGCCTGCGGAGAGGCGCTGGGCGGTGCGCGCGGCGACCCGGACCGGGTTTACGACAAGCCGGGTGACAAGGGCGGCGAGCAGGCCCAGCAGGATCACCAGGGCGACGCCGGTGGCGACGACTGTGGCTCGGGCATCGGCCGCGGTGGCGTCCTGCCGCGTCAACGGCACGAGGTAGTAGAGCTCGATCTGGCCGAAGCGGGTCGGCACCGGCGAGCCGTACACCAGGTATTTGGTTGCCTCGCCGGTGAGCCGACCGGTGCGGATCTGGCTGGCCACCTGGCCGTTGGCGACCGCGGCTCGCAACTCCTTGCTGATCAGCGGCTGGACGTTGGCCACGGGCGCCGTGCGGGTCTGGATGACGGCGGGGTAGCCGTCGGCGGTGATCGCCACGACCACCCCGCTTGTCTGCTGAGGGTCGCCGCCGGCCAGGTAGTTGACCGTGTCGTCGATGGTCTCCTGGAGCTGCGCCTCCTGCGGCTGGCCGTAGAGGGAGACCTGCTTGGCCGCGTAGCCGGCGCCGCCCTCCACCCGCTGCCGGACGTCGGTGCGGGCGTTGTCCAGCAGGATCGTAGTGATCTTGTCAGCGATCAGGTAGGCGAAACCGCCGACCAGCAGGCTGGACGCGACCAACGTGATGGTCACCACACGAACCTGGAGCGAACGGCGCCAGGTCTTGTGCACCCGGGCCACCACCCGGGCGGCCCGCCCGCTCACCGCACGCCAAAGCTCCCGGCCAGCGCCGGACGGGCGGATGGCCGTGCTCTGGGGGTGCGGGGGCGGGGGGATCGACACAGTGTGACCAGGTTATCCGGTCCCCGCCTTGTAGCCCACGCCCCGCACGGTGAGGATGATTTCCGGCCGCTCCGGGTCCGGCTCGATCTTGGCGCGCAGCCGCTGCACGTGCACGTTGACCAGGCGGGTGTCGGCCGCGTGCCGGTAGCCCCAGACCTGCTCCAGCAACACCTCGCGGGTGAAGACCTGACGCGGCTTACGGGCGAGCGCGACGAGCAGGTCGAACTCCAGCGGAGTCAGCTTCACCTCCTCGTCGTTGCGGCTGACCGTGTGGGCCGGCACGTCGATGGTGATCTGGTTGCCGGGCGGCCCGATGGTCAGCATCTCCGGTGCCACGTCCTCGCCCCGGCGCAGCCGGGCCCGCATCCGGGCGACAAGCTCCTTGGGCTTGAACGGCTTGACCACGTAGTCGTCGGCCCCGGATTCCAGGCCGAGCACCACGTCGACTGTGTCGCTCTTGGCGGTCAGCATGACGATCGGCACGCCGGATTCGGCCCGGATGGACCGAGCAACGTCGATGCCACTCATTCCGGGCAACATCAGGTCGAGCAGGACGATATCTGGACGACTGTCGCGAAAAGCCGCCAACGCCCGCTCGCCGTCGGCCACGAACGAGGGCAGGAAACCCTCGCTGCGCAGCACGATGCCGAGCATCTCGGCGAGTGCGGGGTCGTCGTCGACCACCAGTACCCGGGCTCTCATGGGATTAATATTGCATCCTCATTCAGTTCGGTGGGACCGGCGTCAACCGGCACGGACAGCGCCGCCGGTAACACGTGCATCCCGACCTGCGGCGGCGGCGCCACTTGGGTGCGGGGAACTCGGCGCGCACAGATCCGCACCGGGCTGCCACCATGATCCCCCTTCGGCGCTGCCCGGCGCCACCGCAACCTCCGGCCGGTCGCGCTGTCGCGATCACGACGGACGATGAATGGCCGACCCCGGTGGTCCCCGCCGACGGCCACCCCGCTGGTAGGCGACGACGAAGAGTGGAAGGATCCCCGCCGTGAAGGGACTCCTGCCGTGGCTGACGGTGCTGGCCGTGGTGCTGCTGCTCAGCGCACTACGCATGCGGGCCCTGGCCACCGTCGTGTCGGTCGGCTGGCTGGCCTGGTGCGTGTGGACGTGGATCCGCCCCACCCGTCGCCGCCCTCGATCGAGCTGAGCACCCCGGAGACGACGAACCGGGCCGGCTGCGAACAGCCGACCCGGTCCGGAGGTGTCGATCAGTAGCGGTAGTGGTCCGGCTTGAACGGGCCCTCCTGGGAGACGCCCAGGTACGCGGCCTGCTCCTTGGTCAGCGTGCTCAGCTTGGCGCCGAGCGCGCCCAGGTGCAGACGGGCGACCTTCTCGTCCAGGTGCTTGGGCAGCACATAGACGCCGATCGGGTAGTCCTCGGTCTTGGTGAACAGCTCGATCTGGGCGATCGTCTGGTTGGCGAACGAGTTCGACATCACGAAGCTCGGGTGGCCCGTGGCGTTGCCCAGGTTCAGCAGGCGGCCCTCGGAGAGCACGATGATGGCGTGCCCGTCGGCGAAGCGCCACAGGTCGACCTGCGGCTTGATGTTCACCCGCTCGACGTCGGAACGCTTGGCCAGGCCGGCCATGTCGATCTCGTTGTCGAAGTGACCGATGTTGCCGACGATGGCCTGGTGCTTCATCCGGGCCATGTGCTCGTTGGTGATGACGTCGAAGCAGCCGGTGGCGGTGATGAAGATGTCGGCCTGCTCGACCACGTCGTCAAGTGTCGCGACCTGGTAACCGTCCATCGCGGCCTGGAGTGCGCAGATCGGGTCGACCTCGGTCACCACGACCCGGGCGCCCTGGCCACGCAGCGACTCGGCGCAGCCCTTGCCCACGTCGCCGTAGCCCATCACGACGGCCATCTTGCCGCCGATCAGCACATCGGTGGCCCGGTTGATGCCGTCGATGAGCGAGTGCCGGCAGCCGTACTTGTTGTCGAACTTGCTCTTGGTCACCGAGTCGTTGACGTTGATGGCCGGGAAGAGCAGGGTGCCGGCGCGGTGCATCTCGTAGAGCCGGTGCACGCCCGTGGTGGTCTCCTCGGTGACACCCTTGATGCCGGAGGCGATGCGGGTCCAGCGCTGGTTGTCCTCGGCAAGCGAGCGGTGCAGCACTTCGAGGATTACCGCGTACTCCTCGGAGTCGGCGGACTCGACAGGCGGCACGACCCCTGCCTTCTCGAACTCGGCGCCCTTGTGCACCAGCAGTGTGGCGTCGCCGCCGTCGTCGAGGATCATGTTCGGGCCCTGCCCGTCGGGCCAGGCGAGCACCTGCTCGGTGCACCACCAGTACTCCGACAGCGTCTCGCCCTTCCAGGCGTACACCGGGACGCCTGCCGGCGCCTCGGGGGTGCCGTTCGGGCCGACCACGATGGCCGCGGCGGCGTGGTCCTGGGTGGAGAAGATATTGCAGGACGCCCAGCGGACCTGCGCGCCGAGGGCGACAAGTGTCTCGATCAGGACGGCCGTCTGGATGGTCATGTGCAGCGAACCGGTGATCCGCGCGCCGGCGAGCGGCTGCGCCTCGGCGAACTCCCGACGGATCGACATCAGGCCGGGCATCTCGTGCTCGGCGAGTTGGATTTCCTTCCGCCCGAATTCGGCAAGCGACAGATCCGCCACCTTGAAGTCGCCGTCGGCGAGCGTGCTCGGCCGGGCCTCGGACGGCGAACCGCTGGCGGATGCCGGGAGGGTGCTGGTCATAAAAGCTCCTGTCGAACGATGTCTGCGCCGACCTTCCACCTTACGCGCGCCAGCGACGGGCGCAGGGGACGGACTGCGGACAGCGCACGGGGCGGTCGGTTGTGGACAGACCTGCCGCCCACTTCCGCCCGCCCCGCGCATCCCCCCGGTTTGGTTCCCCGCACGTCGTCGGACCGTCGTCGCGATAACGCTGCGTACTCATAGAGTCACACTCGGAGAATGCAGCGTCAAGCTATTCCGGAAAAGTCGGACTTGCGCTGTCCGGCGGGCTGCGTCAGCGCAGTCCTGACGTCGCCACGTACGCCTCACCGGCACCGCTGACCCGCAGCGGCTCCCCGGCCGCCGTGCCGATCGCCGCCTGACCGGACACGAGCGTCAACGCTCCCGCCCCGTCGTCCACCGTGACCGAGCCCGCGCCGCACAGCACCACCCGAGGGCCGGGCAACGGCAGCGTGACCTCCGGCACGGCGGCGTCAACCCGCACCCGGTGCAGCGCGAAGTCGTCCACAGGCACCGGCCACCAGTCCACCCCGGGCCCGACCGGCTCGGGAGCGCGCACCGGGTCGTGGAGCACCTCGAACCGCAGCACCCGCAGCAACTCGTCGACGTCGACACGCTTCGGGGTCAGGCCACCGCGCAGCACGTTGTCGCTTGCCGCCATGATCTCCACACCGCAGCCGCTCAGATAGGCGTGCAGGTTGCCCGCGGGCATCCAGATGCCCTCCCCCGGCACCAGGCGCACATGGTGCAGCAGCAGCGCCACCAGCACACCCGGGTCGCCCGGATTGCCCGCCGCCAGCCGGCGGGCCAGATCCGCGTCCGGGCCGTCGGTCGCCGCCGCCAGCACCGACCGCAGCAGCCCGTCGCGCTCGGCGGCCGGCCAACCGAGCAGCGTCCGCACCGCCGTCCGCAACCCCGCCGGACCGGCCCGCAACGCCTCGACCACAGGTGCCAACGCCGGTACGCCGAACGCCGCCAGCGCCTCCGCGGACTCCGCAGGAGGCCGGAAGCCGCACAGCGCCTCGAACGGCGTGAGCGCCACGAGCAACTCCGGCTTGTGGTGCGGATCGGAGTAGTTGCGCTCCGTCTCGGGGCGGCCCGCCTCCGCCGCGAAGCCCATCCGGGCCTGCTCGGCATCCGGGTGGGCTTGCAGGCTCAGCGGCGAGTCAGCGGCGAGGACCTTGAGCAGGAACGGCAGTCGGGTGCCGAACCGGTCGGACACCCGCTGGCCCAGCCACTGCCCCGGCTCGTCCCGCACCAGGTCGCACAGGCTCACCCGCAGGCCGGCGCGCTCGACCGTGGCCGGGGCGGCCGGGTGGGCGCCCAGCCACAGCTCCGCCTCCGGGCCGTCGGTGGGCGCCGGCCGCCCCTGCAGGAGCGCGATGGCCGAACGGGAACCCCACGCGTAGTCACGGATCGGTCCATACAGCGGTTCCACTCGTCAGCTCCTGGGCCGCCCGGCCGCCTCGTCCGATGCGTCCTGCGACTGTGGTACGGCGGTGTCCGCGGCGGCGCCGGTGCCCGCCTTCTCGGCAGCGACGCTGAAGATGTCCGGCTCCAGGTAGATCACTCGGGCGATCGGCACCGCGACGCGGATCCGCGCCTCGACGGCGTTGATGCCACGGGCCAACTCGCGGGCGCTCTCCCAGGTCGGCACGCCGATCTTCGCGGCCACCATCAGCTCTTCCGGGCCGAGGTAGAGCGTCTTCATGTGGATGATCCGCTCCACCTCGGGGCCGGCGGTGATCGCCCGCTCGATGGCGTCCAGATCCTGCTGTTCGGCACCCTCGCCGAGCAGCAGACTCTTGGTCTCGATGGCCAGCACGATGGCGATGAGCACCAGCAGGATGCCGATCATCGCGGTGCCTGCGGCATCCCACCGGCCGTTGCCGGTGATCAGCGTCATCGTCACGCCGAACAGCGCGAACACGAGACCGACAAGCGCGCCGAAGTCCTCCAGCAGCACCACCGGCAGCTCCGGCGCCTTGGCCCGGCGGATGAAGCGCACCCAGGACTGCTTGCCCCGGGTGAGGTTGGACTCCTTGATGGCGGTCCGGAAGGAGAACGACTCCATGAGGATCGCCGCCACCAGCACGACCACCGGCAGCCAGTGCCAGGACTCGATTCCGCCCTCGTGGCCCCACTTGTGGTACGCCTCGTAGAGGGCGAAGAGGCCACCGATGCTGAACAGCACGATGGACACGATGAACGCGTAGATGTAGCGCTCCCGGCCGTACCCGAACGGGTGCTCCGGGGTGGCGGCGCGCTTGGCCCGCTTACCGCCGAGCAGCAGCAGGGCCTGGTTACCGGAGTCGGCGACCGAGTGGACCGACTCGGCAAGCATCGACGACGAGCCGGAGAGCAGGAACGCAATGAACTTGGTGACGGCGATACCGACGTTCGCCAGCAGAGCGGCGACGATTGCCTTCGTCCCACCTGTCGCGCTCACGCCGCCACTCCGCTGCGCGTCGCGGCGACCTGGGACGCCCTACGTTCGTTCACTGGTTCGACAGCTCCTTCATCTCGGTAATGGCCGGAACGGCCATCGGGTCAAGCCCGTGAGCCAGAGCAAGATAGATCGAGGCGAAATCCGGTACGGCGATCAGCGACGCCAGCCGCTCCAACGCCGACCCGCCCTCGGCGGTCACCACGTCGCAGCGCACACCGCGACGCTCCGCGAGAGTCTGCACCGCGTCCGCGCGCCGCTCCTCGACTGCGAAGGGCTCGTCGGTGTCGTCCTCGGCGTTGAGCCCGCCGTCGCGCAGCAGCACCAGCCGCAGCCGGGTCCCCTCGCCGTCGTCCTCCGCCCGGTCGGCGAAGATGTCGCGCTCCCCCTCGGCCAGGCCGCCGAAGACGCCGTCCAGCAGACCGACGCGGCCCCGACCGGCCTCGCCGAGCGCCCCGGTGACCACCGGGTAGCGGGCGTTCGCGGACAGGGTGTCGCCGAACCGGCGAGCGGCAACGGTGGCAAGTGGTGACGAACCCCAGACGATCGGGACCGAGCCGGCCAGGCCCAGCGCCAGCGCCTTCGCCGGGTTGACGAACGACTCCGCGGTGGAGCGGCAGCGGTCGGCGTCCGCGTCGAGCCGCGCCGCCGTCTCCGCCAGGTCCGCCTCGTTGACCTTTACCAGCCCGAGCGAGCGGGCGGCGAGCAGGACCGGCACGGTCAACGCCCAGAGGCTCGCCCGCGCCGGAGCACGCCGGGGCACCGGAATGAACGGCGCACGGGCCCGCTCGGCCACCGACTGCAACTGCGAATCCGGGGCACCCACTGCGACCAGCCGCGCGCCCCGCCGGTGCGCGGCCTCGGCCGCGGCCAGCGCCTCCGGGCTGCGACCGGACGCGCTCACCGCGATCACCACGTCGGCGGCACCCACCCAACCGGGTACGCCCGAGCTGCGGTGCCCGATGATCGGGACCGGGCAGCGTGGCCCGGCAACCGTGGCCAACACGTCACCGGTCCGCCCGGCGGTGCCGATGCCGGCGATGACCACGGCCCGCGGCCGCCCGTCGTCGGCAAGCACCGCCAGGTTCGCCTCGGCGGCCAACGCCGCGCTCTCCCGAACCTGCGCGCCGGCCGACGCGGTGTGCCGCAGCATGTCACCGGGGTCGTGCTCGGCAAGCGCCGCCGGGTTGTCGAGCAGGGCCTCGTCGGCCTCGCGGCGCCCGCTGACCCCCGCCGTACCGTCGATCATGAGGACTGCCCGGGGCCGCCACGTGCCTCGTCGAGAAGCAGCACCGGCACGTCGTCGCGGACCTCGAAGATCCGACCACACTCCGTGCAGGTGAGCGTCTGCGCCTCGGCATCGTAGGTCAGCGGGGCGTGGTGCGTGTCCGGACAGGCAAGGATCTCAAGCAACTGCGGATCCAGGGCCATGGCGCGGCTCCTTCCACGAGTGCGGGGTCACCGGCGGCGGTGCCGACCGGCGCAGGCGATCTTATCGGCGAACGCGGTCGAGCACGTCGTCCCGCAGCGAGATCATCCGCTCGCGGGTGGGTGCCTCGACATTGAGCCGCAACAACGGCTCAGTATTGGAGGCGCGCAGGTTGAACCAGGCGCCGTCGGGGAAACGCAACGTCAGACCGTCCATCTCGTCGGCCGTCGCATCCGGGTACGCGGCACGCACGTCGGCCACCGCCGCGGCCTGGTCGACCACCGTCGAGTTGATCTCGCCGGAGGCGATGTAGCGCTCGTACTCCCCGGCCAGCACGGACAGCGGCAGCGACTGCTCGCCGAGCGCGGCCAGGGTGTGCATGGCGGCGAGCATCCCGGTGTCGGCGAACCAGAAGTCCCGGAAGTAGTAGTGCGCGGAGTGCTCGCCACCGAAGACGGCGTTGGTACGGGCCATCTCCGCCTTGATGAAGGAGTGCCCCACCCGGGCGACCACCGGCTCCCCACCGTGCTCGCGGATGATCTCCGCAACCGCGCTGGAGGTGATCAGACCATGGATCACCGTGGAACCCGGGTGCTTCGCCAACTCACGTGCGGCGACCAGGGCGGTGATCGCCGACGGCGAGACCGGCTCACCCCGCTCGTCCACCACGAAGCACCTGTCGGCGTCCCCGTCGAAGGCCAGCCCGATGTCGGCCCGGTGCTCGACCACCGCGCGCTGGAGGTCGACCAGGTTCGCCGGGTCCAGTGGGTTGGCCTCGTGGTTGGGGAACGTGCCGTCCAGTTCGAAGTAGAGCGGCACGATCTCCAGTGGCAGCGCCGACAGAGCCGCGTCGCCAAGCACCGTGGGGACGGTGAAGCCGCCCATCCCGTTGCCGGCGTCGACCACCACCTTCAGCGGCCGAATGCCGGACAGATCGACAAGCTTGCGCAGGTAGGAGGCGTAGTCGGGCAGCAGGTCACGCCGCTCGGCCGGCCGGGTCGGCTCACCCGCCGGGCGCGACGCGCCCGAATCCAGCAGCGCCTGCGCCCGCTCGCGGATCTGCGCCAGCCCGCTGTCCTGGCCGACCGGCCGGGCACCCGAGCGGCACATCTTGATGCCGTTGTACTGCGCCGGGTTGTGACTGGCCGTGAACATCGCACCGGGCAGATCGAGCGAGCCGGAGGCGAAGTAGAGCAGATCGGTGGAGGCGAGCCCGATCTCGATCACCGAGCGGCCCTCGGCCCGGACCCCAGCGGCGAAGGCGGCTGCCAAACCGGGCGAACTGGCCCGCATGTCGTAGCCGACGACCACCGCGTCACCGGGCTCGTCAGTGGTGTTGAGCAGTTGGGTGAATGCGGCACCGAGCGCCTCGGCGACCCGTTCGTCCCACTGGTCCGGCACCGTCCCTCGGACGTCGTACGCCTTCACGATCTGGGACAAATCAGACACTATTTCCGCTCCTTGGCCGCAGGTTTCCAACGAACCTGAGCGTAACGGAGCGCCCGGCCCGGACCCCGCTCAGCCGGGGAGCCGGGGCATGAACACGGTGTGATCGCCGCCGTCCTCAGGCGGAGGCTGGTCACCGGGGAGCGGCCGAGCATCCGGAGTGCCCGCGGCACCTGGCATCGGCTGCGTCGCGTCCGGCGGCGGCACGGCCGGTCGCGACCCGTAGACCCCGCCGGTGGCGGGCCGGGGCGACGGCACCACGCCGTAGCCGTCGGCCGGCTGCTGCTGGCCGTACACCGAGCCGGGGCGACCGGGCACGGCCGGCGACCCGCCCCCGGACCGGTAGGTGGTGCCACCGGGGTTGCCGGGCAGCGGGCCCGGCTCGTCGGTCGGCGTCCGGTCCTGCCGCGAGCGGCGGAACAGCAGCACGATGAGCAGCAACCCGACAGCCACCATCGCGATGCCGAAGAACATCACAGGCGAACCCCCACCGGACGACTCGGAGGCGGCCGACACGGTGCTGGGCGCGGCGGAGACGGCGCCCAACGCGGCCGGGTTCACCGCATCGGCTGGCGTCGTGACCTCGGTGGGGCTCGGGGTGGGCGTCGGCTTCTGCGACGGAGTGGGCGACGCCGAGACCCGCGCGCCGGTCACCCTCGCCGTGTCGGCCCCCCGAGCCAACTCCTCGCCGGCCGCGGTGGCACCCAGCCCGGTCACCACGAGCCGACCGCCCGGAGCACCGGCGGCGAACGCCACCCGGTAACGCACGGTGATCCCCTTGCCCCTGCACAGCCTCGGCTTCGCCGGCGACGTCTGCTCGGTCGCGACGCTGCCGCCCCCGCCGGACACGGGCACCGGGAACCAGTGCCCGCCCGCGTTTACCTGAACCGTCACCTGGCCCGGCTCAAGACCCTCAAGGCGCAGACCCAGGGCGGTACGCAGCAGGACGCACCCGTCGGAGCGCTTGCGCACCGCGACGTTCACCCCCTGCGCCGACCCGCCGGCGGCGAAGCTGCTGGCAGATCCGACCCGGACCGAGTCATCGGCGGCCAGCGCCGGCGACGCACCGAGCATCACCAGGCCGCCCACCAGACCGCAGATGGTCGCGAGCCGTGCCGCGCGTCGACGCACCGACATGATCACCTCACCGTTCCTCCCCGGGTGGGGTCCGCGGGCCAGGCTACTACCAGGCCACCTCCACCACCGGTCATAGAGCGGCCCAAATGTGTGCGGCGTTACGGTTTACGGGCCCGACTCGCCTACCTGCTGTGGCCTGCCGAATTGCCGGCTCCGGACGGGCCGCGACGCCCGGCTAGCGCGCCCGCGCGAGGGCGTCGCGACACAGCCGATCGGCGGTACGCGTGGTCTCCGGCAGTCGGTAACGCGGGGTCAGTGCGAGCACCTGCGCGTTGGCGTTGTCCAGGCTCATCCGGTGCCCGACGCTCACGAAGACCGGCTTCACCCCGCCCCGGGTACGCAGCACCCGGCCGACGATCTCGTCCCCGTCGCGCAACGGCGACCAGGCACCCCGCTCGACGGGCGGCGGATCCCACCGACCGACCAGCGGCGTCTTCCCCACCCCGATCGCGGGCAGCCCGGTGACCACACCAAGATGGCAGGCGAGCCCGAAACGGCGCGGATGGGCCAGCCCGTGCCCGTCACAGACCAGCAGGTCCGGTGAGGTGGTCAGCCGGTCCAGCGCGGCGAGCAGCGCGGGCAGCTCACGGAACGCGAACAGGCCCGGAACGTAGCCGAACGCGGGCCGGCCCACACTGACGGCCGAGTCCACCACGGCCAGCGTCCGGGCATCCAACACAGTCACGGCCGCCGCGAGAAGGTCACCGCTCTCCTCGTACGCGACGTCTAGGCCAGCCACCGTCGCCGGCGAGGTCGGCCCCGGCCCCACCACGTCCACCAGCGGCCGCAACCCCTCCTGTCTGGCCACCGCCTCCGCCACACTGCCCGGCGAAGGCAACCCCGGCGTCGGCGTCGGCGTCGGCGTCGGCGTCGGCGTCGGCGTCGGCGTCGGCGTCCATGATCCACTCGACATCGCCGATGTCGGGGTATTCAAGGCCCCCGGATACCCCGACATCGCCGATCCGGAGTCGATCACGGCCGAGAAGGCCCATCGACGGGGCCACCGCTGGCCGTGCCGTCCAATTCGTCCTGTTTGGAAGATCCGATCGGGGCATCATCAACGGTGGAGCTGGCCGCCACTTGCGACTCGGCGCCAGCACTGCCCCCTTCGGCCCGATTTGTGGTGGCGCCAAAGGCGACCGCGAAGGCAACACCGATGGCGACGCCGAAGGCAACGCCGCCTGCCGAGCCGAACAAGGGAATGCCGATCGCCAGACCGATCAAGATGCCAGCCGGCCACGCCCAGGCATTGGACTTGCCGCTCCTCGTGTCGGATTTCGCCATGCACCGATGTTATTCGGCGCTGCACCCCTCCAGCGCCATGAGGTCCCGCTCCGTCTCGTCCACGTGCTTCGCGTCGCCGCCGAAGACCGCCTGCCCGTAGCGCTCCTGCACCCGCGTCAACCGAGCATCCACATCCGCGCAGCACGATGACGTCGCCCTCGCGTTGCCGCCCCCGTACGTCACCTCGAAGGCCCGGCCGACAAGTCGGGATCGGCGCCTGGATCGCCGGCAGCCCGTAGCTGTTCCTCGAACATCACGAACGTTCGCTGGCGAATCCCCCGGATTAGTGCCTGCTCCTTCGGGGTCAGGTGGCGCCCCTCGATCTTCGCCGCATCCCTGAGTGCCTGCACCGTCTCGTACAGGGCGAAGATCGGCCCCTCGCCCTCGAGATAGTGAGCTCTGAAACGCTCCACCTCCTGCACGAAGTCTTCGGGCGTACGTCGAAAGATCTCGCCCCCGACACCGAGCGTGATCTCCACGAAGATGTCGTTCTTCTCCTGCCAGCCACCTGTCTGGATGGAGACGCGCCATACCCTTGCGCCCCCATCTGCGGTTTCCACGATCTTTACTGGGGATTGGTAATAGAGGTAGTAGGAGGGAAGTGAAAGACCTCCGGACACTAGGCGTTCTCCTCGAAGGTTGACTGCAGCGCCTGCCAGAACAACTGTTGCTCGCGACGGCGGACACCTCCTGTGATCGCTCGCTCTCGCAGCATCAACGCCCGACCGTCAGCTTGAGCGAGGGCTTCAATATCCCGACGCACCTCATAGAGCACATGCTCCCAAACTGCGACCGCGTCGAGCGCCGCCAGGTGCAGGCGGAACTCAGCCAGGTGGCCATTGCTCATCTGCAACACGAGTTGCACGTCCCGATAGCCGCTGTCCATGGGCGATACGAAGCGGTCATCGCCCCTCACGATCACGACGTCGGGATGTTCACGTATCCGCGTGAGCGCCCTGTAGAGGTCTTCGAGGCAGCGAAACTCGACCTTCGCGGCGGCCAGATCGAACAACCTGGAAGCGTCGCCCTGATACTTGTCCAGCTTATCGTCAACCCGACGACGATCCTTGGGTTGAAGGCGCCAGCCAGGTTCACCAACACGAAGACCCCCGACTTGAGCGAGGGACACGGCCAACTGATTCAGCTCCAACTGAGCATCAGCCGCCGCCTCATAGAGGTCGTCGAGGTAGTGCTGCCGGTAAGACCGGTCGGCCTGACGATGCTTGTCGAAGCCTGGCTGGGTTGCCGGGTCATCTGGCAACTGGAGACTCGCGCTGATCTGCCGCTGCTGGTCCGTGAGAGGAGTCGGCTCGGGTTGGTCCACGCCCCTGTTGGCTGCAGCCGGCAATCCCGCCGCCTCCTGTTGCGCGACGTCGTCGAGTACCTCGGCGAGGACGTCGATGGCCTGCTGATGGCCGGCCAGGTGGTAAAGGGTCAACGGGCGGGCGGTCAGCGAGTTCGCGAGTTCGGGTGTGGACAGGATCATGCGCGCCAGGTCGGGATGCCGCACCTGCCGGGCCAGGTGCTCGGCCAGTTCCGGCTCGTTCGCGGGCGGCTCCCTCCGTGTGCGGTCGAGCATGTCGCGGACCCGGGCGTCGGAGAACAGCCGCGCCACATCCCGGGCCGCCGCCTCGTCCAGTTCCGGTACCAGGCGACGGAGCGCAGGCGGGTCCACCTCTGTGACGAACTCAAGGGGACTCACCCCGGCCGTGAAGACGTCGTCCAGACTGCCCGCCGTCGCAATGACGCGCGCCGGACCGCCGCCCGAGGGACCATCCTCGGCACGTCGGGGCGAGGGGTCAGCCTGCTCGGCGTCGTACGCGGACGAGGCTGAACCGGGACCGTCCAGGAGCAGGTACATGCGGTTGATGTACGGGTCGCCGTGGCTGCCGTTGTCATGTGCGGGTGGATGGTCCGGCAGGTCGGGGCGTTCGCTGAACCGGCCCCGGGGCAGCCCGCCGAGCGGCATCGGCCGGCCGTCTCCGCTCAGCACGAGCGCGTCGATGCCGATCACGTCGGGGTACAGCGGCCGGTCCAGGACGGCGCCGGTCTGCGGGTCGACGTAGAGCACAGTGCCGTTCTGGTTGAGTGCCACCCATGCGTGCGAGCCGCCGTGTGGCCATTCGGTGACCAGGAACGCGTAGCTGCCGTGGCCGCCCAGCAGCAGTTGGTCGTGCAGGTTGCGGTAACCCCGGTCGGCGGCCTGCCGCGCCTGCTCCGGATGGGACCACTGGCCCGGTGGTGGGGCGAGGACCTGCTGGAAGCGTCCGCCGGTCACATCTTCCACCCGGCCCGGGCCGCCCGCCTCGCCGCGGATCGGGCGTTGGATGTCACCGTTGAGGTAGCCGTCGAAGGTCCGGGGCGCCGACACCCTCGGTCGCCCGTGCACCCACGTCTCGAACAGCGACAGCGTGCAGTCCAGGCAGTTGATGCCCCGGGTGGCGTCGGCGCGGGGGCCGCCGTCGTTCAACAGGCGGAACCAGCCGCCCCGGCGAGGATCGGCGGTACGGGTGACGGAGCCATCCCGCTCGCGGGGCATCTGCCGTTCGACGTCGACCTGGTGCAGGGCCAACGGCGGCCGCAGCCCTCCGGGTTGCCCGTACGGTCGGGAGTCGTCGATCGGCGCAGGACCGTCGTCGCCGGTGAGAGCGGACCGGCTGGCAGTCTCCACCGCGCCGAGCGCGAGGGCGCCCACGTCGGTGTTGGTGTGCTCGAAGCCGGCGACGTCGATGTCCACGACCGGCGGCGCCTTGGTGCCGGCCAGCACCGCGTCGACCAGGTCGCGCCACTGGGCGTACGCGCGCGCCTCGTCGTTGGCGGCGCGCTGCCAGCCGTCGGCCCACTGCCGGTGGCCGGCCCGGTGCAACTGTCGGGCGTAGGTGGCGTACTCGACGGCTCTGCGATCGTGCTCTGCCGCCCAGGCGCGCAGTCTGTTGGCCTCTGCCTGCCGTCGGTTGTTCTCGAACCCGGCCCGCTGCGTTTCGTAGTGGAGCTGGTAGCGCCGCCGCTCGACGGCTTCCGCCTCGGCCGCCCAGCGGGCCGCGTACCTGTCGTGGTCGTCCTGCGCGGGGACCGTCGGATCGCCGAAGGCCACCACGTCGAAGGGGACCGACGCCCGGCCACGGGCCGGATGAGGGGGTACGCGGGCCGGCGCTGATGGCTCGCGCGGCGACACCGAATGGTGGCCCACTGCCGAACCGCCTCCCGGCCCCGCCGTGACACCCGAGGTGGCGGCGGAGCCGTTCGGCGCAGCGACCGCCTGGCCGGTCGACGTGGGCGGCGGCGCCGCTGCGGTGGGGGCCGTCGAGGTGGGTCCGGCGTGTGTGACAGGCGGCCCGGGTGTGCCTGTCGCTGCCGACGTGCCGGGCGACGCGGGCCATGCTGTCAGGCCGTTGCTGCTCGGCGCGAGGCCGTTGCCGCTCGGGGCGAGCGGGGTAGCCGCGTGCGACGCGGTCGGACTGCCCGGGAGCGCCGGATCCACCGCCACCGAGGAGAGCCGCGGATCCGAACCAACCGAGCCAACCGAGCCAACCGAGCCAACCGAGCCAACCGAGCCAACCGAGGAGAGCGTGGGATCGGTCGGGAGTGCCACTCGGGCCGGCCCGTCGTCCACCCTGGCCAGCTCGACAGCACCTGCCGACGGCCGGCCCGGGTCCGGTCCGGCGGACTGCGGCGGCCCGTCGCCGTCGACGGCCGCGGACGCCGTCAGCTCAGCGCCGAGCGGCGTCGCATGGTCGACTGCCGTCGTCACCGGCGCGGCGACCACCCCCGCCCCCACCGGCTCGCCCGCCCCCGACACCGACACCGAAGGCGCAGACACCAGAGGCGCAGGCTCCAGAGGCGCAGACATCAGAGGCGCAGGCAATGGCGCAGGCCCCGAAGACGAGGACCCCAGGGGCGAAGACCCCGAGGACGAAGCGAGCCCAGGCGTCGGAGACGCGGCGTCCACGGGAGGGACGACGTGGGTCGGCGGGAGGAGCTGGCCGGCGAGGGGCGCCCCGGCGAGGGCGTTGGCCTGCGCGTGGAGACGCGCCTGCAAGGCGTGGTCGGCCTGGGCGGTCGCCGATCCGGTGGCCCCGGAGGCGGCGGCGCGTGCCGCGCCCTCCAGTGAGGTCAGGCCCTGGCCGGTGGCGAGGCTTGCGGCGGTGTCGGCGAACACCTCGCCGGTCATCTCCCGCCCCAGGTGCTCCCCGATCCGTGCCGCTCGGCCGGTCGCGTGCCGGCCCAGGCCCGCCAGCGGCGCCACAGTCCCGCCGGCGAGTCCGCCTACCGCTGACGCGCCGAGGTCGGTGAGGTCCAGGCCGTGTGCCCGCCCGGTGGAGTTCTGGTACGCCTGAGTCGCGAGGGTGACGCCGGCCTCCTCGGCAGCCTCCTCCACTCCCCCACGGGCGGCCCGCTTGGCGAGCCCACGCACGCCACCGCGGACGACCTCCTTGGCCGCACGCTCGCCGGCCTCCTTGAGCCCGTGTTTGAGGGTCTTGGCGGCCAACTGGCCCATCAGTCGCTTGAAGATCTGTTGGATCAGCAGCCGGGTCGCGGTGATCGCCGCACCTGCGGCGGGGGTCGCGGCCCCGGCGGTGAACACCGCCGCCACCGCCACCGAGAGCAGCTCGATGACCAGGATGCCCAGCTCGATCCAGACTTCGAGTTTGGCGCCCTCGATGTCGCAGCCGCACTCCTCGACCAGCCGGCCGAGGTCGGCGGTGACCGCGAGCAGCACGGGCAGCGGAGCGTCGGTGCCCTCGGCGATCCCCCGCCAGGCCGCCTCGAACGCGGCGTTGACCGCACCGACGCCCCCGTACCCGCTGCGGACCTCGGCGGCGGCCGCCGCAGCGTCAGCGTGTGGGCCGGCGAGCACGGTGGCGACGGCGTACCACTTGTCGGCGATGTCCCAGACGGCCCGCTCGTTGCCCTCCGGCCACTGCACGCCGACCACCCAGTCGAGGGCCTCGTAGATCCAGCCCGGAACGTCCCAGGGTGCGTAGTCAAGTGGGTGCGGAATCGGGCTCGGCAGCACGCTCATCGGCTTCGCCAGCCGTCAGCGCTTGTCGGCGGCCCGACCGAACCGGGCGGCACTCGCCCCGTCGGTCTGCACGCTCGCGTCGACCGCGCGAACCACGTCGCCGCCGAGGTCGGTGAGCCGGCGCCCGACGCCCGCCCAGGCCCGCAGCACGGTCTGCTCGAACTCACGGTAGTTGCGCTCGAACGCACCACCGATGTCGTCGCGGCCCCACGGTCGGACGGCGCTGGCGGCCTCGATCGCGCCACCTTCGGCGGCTCGGCGGGCCGTCACCGCCTCGCCGGCGAGCGCCAGATCGGCCCCACCGCGTCGCGCGCGGGCCGGATCGAGCCAGAGCTGACCGTCGGTCATGCCGACCCCTCGCCGCGCCCGAGCACGGCGTCCGCGCGGCCCAGCAACGCGCCGAAATCCCCGGTACGCAGGAAGTCCGCCGAGCCGGAGGCGACCGGCATGGTCTCGGCGACCAGGTCGTGAATGGCGGCGGTGACGGCGGCCGTGGCGGCGCTGATCGTCTCGGAGATCTTTCGGCTCAGTGCCGCGGCGTCCCGGTCTCGGTAGATGGCCGGCGTCAGGTCGAGCGAGACCAGTTCCCCCCGGGCACCGACGGTCGCCGTCACCTGTCCGTCGGCCGACCGCCGGGTCACCCGCAACTCGGCGACCCGCGTCTGCAGAGTGTCCAAACCGGACCTGAGCTGCTGGTACTGCCCATGAACATCCTCGAATCGGGCTCGCAGCTCGCGATTGGCATCCCGGTCCACGCGTTCGGTCACCGCCGCCCTCCCCGTCACCGTCGGTAGAGCGAGACGATACCGGCCGACATCGATCCGTGTGGTCCGGTAGTTTCACTGTGTGATCGACCGTCATCAGGCCGAGCAGCTCGCGGCCACCTGGGCACGCCGCGACTCGCAACGCCTCGGCTACGAGTGCTCGGCGCTTGTCGACGAGTTCGACCTGGGCTACGTCATCACGTCCGTCGTGCCCACCGAGGTGCGGACGATCCCCGGTGACCTGCCGACGACTGTCATCGACAAGCAGACCGGCACGGTGACCACCTGGCCCCGGGTGCCGAGCACTGTGGTGGCGGAGATGTACCGCCGCAGCCAGCCGGTCGGCCCGACCGCTCCCCGCACCGTCGACCCCTCGACTCTGCTGGCCCGGGAGATCCATCGGCTGCCGGCCCCGAACACCGCCGCGCACCTGACCATCGACGGTCGGATCTGGACGGCTCAGGGCGCGAAGGGCGGCGTCCCGCTGAACCATCACCCGCTCGTGCGCTCCTACCTGGACGAACTGCCCCTCGGTGAGCTGGTCCGGGGTGGTGAGGCCCACGCCGAGATGATCGTGGTCTCCGACGTCCTCCACGAGTACGACCACCGCCGGGCCGCCGAGGGCATCGCGCCGATGGGTCGGGCCGAGGCAGCGGCGCTACTGGACAGCGCCCGGTTCGAGATTTTCCGGATCCGTGAGCCGGGTGACTCGGTCGGCGGGCCCGCCGACCGGCCCTGCGACTCGTGTCTGGAGTTCCTGGTCCGCGTGGGCGTGTTTCCGGAGGCGGCTCGGGGCTTCATCGAGGCGTGGCATGCGCCTGCGGCGCCCGACCCCGAACCGGGTCGCTTCCCACCCGAGGTGGCCAACGCGCTGGTGGCGGCGGGCTGGCGACCGCACATCGGAGACCAGATCATGGCGGCGGCCGCCGTGCGGGACGTCACGGCCGTGCCGGGGCACGCCGTCTTTCCCGCCGCCGTGGAGGCGCTCACCGCTTTTCCCAGCCTGGTCGGTGCTCGACGCGGCCGGGGCGAGCAGGTGTGGATCTCCCGCTTCGACATCCGCCCGCACATGATCTCGCACACCGCCGCCACCCTCGCGGACTTCGGCGCGGTCCTCGGCGTACGCCTCTTCCCGATCGGCACCGAACAGCAGGACAGCATCCTGGCGGTCGACGAGCGCGGCCGGGTGTTCGCGCTCGACCAGGCCGGCGAGTGGTTCCTCGGCGACACCATCGACGCCGCGTTGACCACGCTGCTGCTCGGCCGCGCGCCCGCCCGGGTCCGCGACGACGGCACCTGGCAGGCCCAGTAACTCAGAGCGCGAGGCCGGTAAGCACCATGACCCTCGGCTCGGTGTAGTCGTCCATCGCGAAGTTGAACGGCGCGATGCCGAGCACCGGCCCCTTCGGCATCCGCCGGACCAGCGCGATCCGCCCGGTGGCGGCCGGGTCGGTGTCGAGGCGTTGCAGTTCGCCGGAGAAGCGCCGGGTCTCCTCGGCGGCCCACCGGAACGTGGAGACCGCCCGACCCACCTCGGCCCGCGCCCACTTCACCGGCTTGCCGTTCTCGGCGGTGATCAGGGCCGCGACCTCGTCGGTGCGTTCGGCGAGCCGCCGGGACACGTGGTCCAGGGCCGCCGCGCGGGCGTGCGCGGGCAGGGCCGCGGCCTGCGCGGCCACCCCGGTCGCCGCGGCGACGGCGGCTTCGACCTGGTCGGCCGTGGCAACTGTGGTACGCCCCACCGGGCGGCCGTCGTACGGGTGGTGGACGGTCAGCTCGCCCTCACCGTGGACGGGGCGGGAGGCGACGAAGATGGCTGTGGGCTCCACGGCGAGCAGCGCAGACGAGAGAGCAGCCGACGGAAACAGTCGCCGGAGGCCTTGTCTGCCGCGAATTCAGTAGCCAAGATGGCAGACAGATTGCGATAACCGCCGCAGACCGCACCTCGGCCCCTTCGGAGAGATCCCGTCATGAGTGACCAGCAGCAGCTGCGCAACTTCGTCAACGGCTCCTACGTCGACCCGGTCGACGGCGGGTACGCCGACCTGCTCGATCCCTGCACGGGTGAGGTGTTCGCCCAGGCCCCAATCTCCGGCCCCGCCGACGTGGACGCGGCGATGACCGCCGCCGCGACGGCGTTCGAGAGCTGGCGGGACGTCACCCCTGCGGAGCGGCAGCGGGCGATGCTCAGGCTCGCCGACGCCGTGGAGGCCCGCGCGGCCGAACTTGTCGACGCCGAGGTCCGCAACACCGGTAAGCCGCGTCAGCTCACCGCCGAGGAGGAGCTGCCGCCCGCGGTGGACCAGTTCCGCTTCTTCGCCGGCGCCGCCCGGCTGCTGGAGGGTCGGTCCGCCGGGGAGTACCTGGCCGGGCACACCTCGTACGTGCGGCGCGAGCCGATCGGCGTCTGCGCCCAGGTGACCCCGTGGAACTACCCGCTGATGATGGCCGTCTGGAAGATCGCCCCGGCGCTCGCCGCCGGCAACACTGTGGTGCTCAAGCCGTCGGACACCACGCCGGTGTCGACGCTGCTGCTCGCCGAGATAGCCGCCGAGTTCTTCCCGCCGGGGGTGTTCAACGTGGTCTGCGGCGATCGAGACACCGGTCGTACCCTCGTGTCACACCCCACCCCGCAGCTGGTGTCGATCACCGGCTCGACCCGCGCGGGCATGGAGGTCGCCGCCGCAGCGGCGCCCGACCTGAAGCGCACCCACCTGGAGCTGGGCGGCAAGGCCCCGGTGGTGCTCTTCGACGACGCGGACGTGGCGGCGGCGGCCGAGGCCATCGCGATGGGCGGCTATTTCAACGCCGGGCAGGATTGCACTGCCGCGACCCGGGTGCTGGCCGGGCCGGGCATCCACGACGACTTCGTGGCGGCGCTCGCCGAGCAGGCCCGCAACACGAAGACCGGCGCACCGGACGACGCCGACGTGCTCTACGGCCCGCTGAACAACGCCAACCAGCTCGCCCGGGTCAGTGGCTTCGTGGACCGGCTGCCGGACCACGCGGCGATCCAGACCGGTGGCTCCCGGCAGGGTGAGCGCGGCTACTTCTACGCGCCGACAGTCGTCTCCGGGCTGCGTCAGGCCGACGAGATCATCCAGGACGAGGTGTTCGGGCCGGTCATCACCGTGCAGCGCTTCTCCGACGAGGACGAGGCGGTGCGCTGGGCCAACGGCGTCGACTACGGCCTGTCGGCGTCGGTGTGGACGCGGGACCACGGCCGGGCGATGCGGATGACCCGGCGGCTGGACTTCGGCTGCGTCTGGGTGAACACGCACATCCCGTTCGTCTCGGAGATGCCGCACGGCGGCTTCAAGCACTCCGGCCACGGCAAGGACCTCTCGGTCTACAGCCTGGAGGACTACACCCGGATCAAGCACGTCATGCACAACATCGAGGGCTGATGACATCCTCCGAGGATCTGCACAAGCGGCGCGGCGGCGCGGTCGCCCGGGGCGTCGGCGGCGTGATCGCGTCCTACGTGGACCACGCGTCGGGCGGGACGCTCACCGACGTCGACGGGCGGGAGTGGATCGACTTCGCTGCCGGCATCGCGGTGACAAGCGTCGGCAACTCGGCCCCGAAGGTCGTCGAGGCGGTCCGCGCGCAGGTCGAGCGGTTCACCCACACCTGCTTCATGGTCGCGCCGTACGAGTCGTACGTGGCGGTGTGCGAGCAGCTCAACGCGCTCACGCCGGGCGGGTTCGAGAAGCGCTCGGCCCTGTTCAACTCCGGTGCCGAGGCGGTGGAGAACGCTGTCAAGATCGCACGGCACGCCACCGGGCGGCCGGCAGTTGTGGTGTTCGACCACGCGTACCACGGTCGGACCAACCTGACCATGGCATTGACCGCGAAGAACATGCCGTACAAGCACCGGTTCGGGCCGTTCGCCGGGGAGATCTACCGGGTGCCGATGTCGTACCCGCTGCGCGACGGCGGGCTCTCCGGCGCCGAGGCGGCGGCACGGGCGATCGAGATGGTCGAGAAGCAGGTAGGCGCGGAGAACGTCGCCGCGCTGCTCATCGAGCCGATCCAGGGCGAGGGCGGTTTCGTGGTGCCCGCACCCGGTTTCCTGCCGGCGCTACGGGCCTGGGCCACGGCCGCCGGTGTGGTGTTTGTCGCCGACGAGATCCAGACCGGCTTCTGCCGTACCGGCGACTGGTTCGCCTGCGACCACGAGGGCGTCGAGCCCGACCTGGTCACACTGGCGAAGGGCATCGCCGGCGGCCTGCCCCTCGCGGCGGTGACCGGTCGGGCCGAGCTGATGGACGCGGTGCACGTCGGTGGGCTCGGCGGCACGTACGGCGGCAACCCGATCGCCTGCGCCGCCGCGCTGGCCACCATCGAGACCCTGCACGAGCTGGACCTGGCCGGCGCGGCCCGCCGCATCGAGTCGGTGCTGGCACCTCGACTACGGGCCATCGCCGAGCGGGACCCCCGGGTCGCCGAGGTACGCGGGCGGGGCGCGATGCTCGCCGTCGAGCTGGTCCAGCCGGGCTCACTCGTGCCCGACCCGGCCGCCACGGCGGCGATCTCGGCCGCCTGCCACGCCGCAGGCCTGCTCACCCTGACCTGCGGCACGTACGGCAACGTGCTGCGCTTCCTGCCCCCGCTGGTGATCTCCGACGAACAGCTCACCCAAGGCGCAGACATCCTCGACGCCTGCCTTTGAGCGAAGGAAGGGCACCTTATTAACGCCTGACGTTAACAAGGTGCCCTTCCTTTCACTTCAGCGGAGCACTTCGACTGTGTTGCGGCGGACCAGGTTCTTGCCCGGCTCGCGGATCTGGTCCATGGCTGCCGTGTTGAGCAGCACGCAACTGCCCGACGGGCCGGTCACCGTCACAGTGGTCGCCCGGTTGTTGTCCAGGTTCGTCACCCGCAGCCGGGTGCCGATCGGGAACTGACCGCTCGTCGCCGCCGGCGCGGCAGCCTCCTCGAAGAAGGTGATCGCACCCGAGCAGGCCGAGTTGGGCGCCGCTCCCGGGACACCTGGTGACGCGGCACCGGGCCGGACCGAACCGGGGGCGGGCTGCGCCACGGCACCGTCGAGCCGTTCCACCACGTTGCGGCGGATCACGTTCTTGCCCGGCTCGCGGACCAGCTCCATGGCTGCGGCGTTGAGGAGCACGCAGCTGCCCGACGGGCCGGCCACCGTCACAGTGGCCGCCCGGTTGTTGTCCAGATTTGTCACCCGCAGCCGGGTGCCCACCGGGAACCTGTCGCTTGTCGCCGCCGGAGCGCCGGCCTCCGCCGAGAACGTGACCGAGCCGGAGCAGGCGGACTGCCGTGCGGGGCTGGTGCCGGCGAACCCGAACCCGGTCCCCACCGCCACACCCGCCGCGGCGAGCACCGCCACGGTCGCCGCCAGCACGTGCCTGCGCTGCACCCTCATCGCCGTCACTCCCGTCCTCGGTGGTGTTCGTCACCGACGGGTACGGATGGGAGCGCCCTACCGTTCAGCCGCCGCCGCGACGGCCAGGTCCACAGGCCCGTACCGGGTCTGCGACGCCCCGGTCATCAGCGCCCAGTAACGATCCCCGTACGACCAGTGCCACCACTCGGTCGGGTAGTTCACCAGCCCGGCACCCCCGAGCGCGCCCACCAGGAGCTGCCGGTGCCGCCGGGCGACCGGGCCGATGGCGGGGGCGTCGGTGAAGCAGGCGTCGGCGCTGTCCTCGGGTGTGGCGTCGACGGCCGTACCGAGATCCAGTTCCACGCCGTCGTCGGTGCACAGGGTCAGATCGACCGCGCCTCCGGTGGTGTGCGGGGCCACCTCGACAGGCGAGACGAACTTGGTGGTCTCCCGGTGCAGCCGTTGCGGCGACCAGTCCGGGTGCCGTCGGCGCAACTCGTCGCGGTAACCGGTGAAGATGGCCAACTGCGCCCGACACGGCCGGTACCCCTCGATGACCAGCAGACGTACCCCGGCGGGCAGGGCGCGCTGCGCGGCAAGCAACCGGTCCGCGACACCGGCCCGCAGGCGGGCGTGCGCCCCGGTCTCGTCGGCCGCCCGCCCGTCCAGCCGCAACTCCGGCAGCTCCCGCAGGTCCACAAGCGGGTCGCCGTCGTCGGCGCTGCGCACCGCCGCGACCCGAGGGTCGGAGAGCAGGATCATCGACCGCTCCCGGTGGTCGCCTGTCGCTCCGCATATCGGGTACGCGCCAACGCCACCAACCGGTTCACGACCTCGCGATAGCCGACGCCTGCCGCCGCCCACACCTTCGGGTACATGGAGTGCGCGGTGAAGCCGGGCATCGTGTTCAGCTCGTTGACGTACAGGTCGCCTGTCGTCTCGTCATAGAGGAAGTCCACCCGGGCGAGACCCCACCCGCCGATCGCGGCGAACGCGCGCAGCGACAGCTCGCGGACCCGTTCGGTGACCTCGTCGGGCAGCACCGCCGGGACGATCATCGGGTCGCTGTCGCCGAAGTACTTCTGCTGGTAGTCGAACCAGCCGCCGGCGACACGCACCTCTCCCACCGCGGATGCCTCCGGCCGCCAGCCGCCGAGCACCGCGCACTCCAACTCCCGGCCGGCGACGCCCTGCTCGACAATGACCTGCTGGTCGTGCCGCAGCGCCTCCTCCACGGCTGCGGCCAGGTCGTCGCCCTCGCCGACCCGGGAGATGCCGATCGACGAGCCCATGCTTGCCGGCTTGACGAACAGCGGCCGGCGCAGCCCGAGCACCAGCTTCTCCGGGTCGGAGGTCTCCCGGAACGTGTGGGCGTCGAAGGCCACCGACGGTGTCACCGGGATGCCCTCGGCCCGCAACGCCCTCTTCATCGCCACCTTGTTCATGCCCACGGCGGAGGCGAGGATGCCGCACCCGACGTACGGCACGTCCAGTTGCTCCAGCAACCCCTGCACCACACCGTCCTCGCCGAACGGGCCGTGCAGCACCGGGAAGATCACGTCGAGTTCCGCGTGCACCGCGCCGGGGGCATTGCTGGCGCACACCTGCACGGTTCCCGCGCGCGGGCCCGACCGCAGCTCGACCGCCGGCCCGGTCACCGTCAGCCGGTCGTCGATGGCCCGCTCGGCGGCGGGCCTGTCACGCAACTCGGTAAGCAGCGCGTCGGGCAGCAGCCGGAACCCGCCGGTGCGCGTGACGCCTATCGCGACCGTGCGGTAACCACCGCCGGCAAGCGCACGGACGACGCCGAGCGCGGAGGCGCAGGAGACCTCGTGCTCCGCCGACGGGCCACCGAACAGAATTCCGATCCGAGTCGGGGCGCTCATGCCGCCGCTCCTTCCACAGTCGTCAACTCCGCGAGCCGTGGCGCCGCCAACCGGGCCACAAGCGCCGCCTCCACATTTCCGCCGGTCAAGACCACGCCGATCGTCCGCTCCCGCAGTCGGAGCGCCCCGGCGAGACCGGCGGCCCCGGACGGCTCGACGAGCACCTTCAGCTCCATCAGCAGCAGCCGGAACGCCGCGGCGATCTGCTCGTCGTCGACGCGGACCACGCCGCGCAGGGCGGTCCGCAGGATCGCGAACGGCAGCTCACCCACGCAGGTCGGCCGCAGCCCGTCGGCGATGGTGCTGGCCGGCGCGACCGCAACCCGCTCGCCGGCCTCCAGGCTGCGCGCCAACGAGTCGCAGCCGACCGGTTCGACGCCGTACACCTCGATGCCGGTGCCGGCGGCGGCAAGGCAGGCGCCCGCCACCCCACCGCCACCGCCGACCGGGACGACTATCGCGTCGAGCGGGGTGCCGGCGCGTTCGGCCTGCTCGATCAGCTCCAGGGTGGCGCTGCCCTGCCCGGCGATCACGTCCGGGTGGTCGTACGCGTCGACGACCGGGTGCCCGGTCTGGTCGCGGAGCGCGTGCGCCACGGCCACCCGCTCGTCGACGCCGGTGCCCGCGAACACCACACGCGCACCCGCCGCGCCGGCCCGGTCGACCTTCGTCGCCGCCGCGTCGACAGGCAACACCACTGTTGCCGCGAGCCCGTGCTGGCGGGCCGCCAACGCCACCGCCACCGCGTGGTTGCCGGTGCTCTGCGCGATGACCCCGGTGTGGCCGGCCGCCGCGAGCCGGCCGACCGACCGCAGCGCGCCACGCATCTTGTACGAGCCGCCGGTCTGCAGGTTCTCCGCCTTGAGCAGGACCCGGGCTCCCGCCAGCAGGTCGATCGCCGGCGAGCGCAGCACTGGCGTACGGATCACCCGCCCGCTGAGCCAGCGGGCGGCCTCCTCGACATCGGCCCGGACGGGGCCAACGGTGGAAGACATCGAACTCCTTTGTCACAGCCCGGTCCATGACTGTGGTTTTCGGGCACGCCGAAGGTGGGGTTGCCGCGGTGCGGGCCCCCCGGATCGGTGCTGGGTGCTAGGACGAAGTGGGTAGGTGGACGTCCACCCGCAGGCCGCCGTGCTCGGCGGGGCGGGCGGCGATTGTGCCTTCGTGCGCCTGGGTGATCGAGCGGGCGATGGCCAGGCCCAGGCCGGCACCTCCGCCGTGCGAGGTGCGGTCCCGGGCGAGGCGACGGAACGGTTCGAAGAGGCCCGCGACAGCCTCCGCCGGCACGGGCTGGCCGGTGTTGACCACGGACAGCGCGGGCGTCGGACCGACAGTGGCGGTAAGCGAGCCGCCACGCCGGTTGTACTTGATGCCGTTCTCGACCAGGTTGGTGACAAGCCGTTCGAGCAGGACCCGCTCGCCGACGACGACCCTCGGCGCGAGGTGACTCTCGATTGTCACGCCGGCCTCCCGAGCCCGGTCCTGGTAGCTGGCGAGCACCTCGGCGACGAGACGGTCGAGCCGCTGCGGGATCCGCGCCCGCAGACCCTGGTCGCTTTCGCTGAGCGCCAGCAGACCCTCGATCAGCCGCTCGTTGCGTTCGTTGGTCTCCAGCAGCTGGCCGGTCAGCAGCTCCAACTGCTCGGGGGTCAGCGACCGGGCCATACCCACCTCGATCAGCGTCCGCTGCACGGCAAGCGGCGTACGCAGCTCGTGTGAGGCGTTCGCCGCGAACCGCCGCTGCCCCTCGTACCCGGCGGAGACGCGTTCCATCATCTCGTCGATGGCACGGGCCAGCCGGGCCAGCTCGTCGCGGCCCCGGGGCCGGAGCCGATGGCCGAGGTTCTGCGGACCGAGGTGCCCGATCGGTTCGGCGAGGTCACGCACCGGCCGCAGGCACCACGCCGCCCCGAACCAGAGCCCCAGCAGGGCGGCCAGGGTCACCACCAGCACGGACAGCACGGGAAGCACGAACGCGCCACGGCCCGCCTGGGTGCAGGACTCCAACACGCCGGGCAACGGCAGGCCGCAGAGCTGAAGGCCGCGATCCCAGATCAGGCCGGTCAGCCGGTTACCGACCGTCGGCAGCACCGGCCCGGCGAGCAGCGCCAGCAGACCCACAAGCAGGACCCGTCGGCGGGGAGTCCAGCTCACGCCGGGCCGCCGATGCGATAACCGGCCTTCGGCACGGTGTGGATGACAGGCGGGTCGCCGAGCTTCTTGCGCAACGTCATCACGGTGACCCGTACGGCGTTTGTGAACGGGTCGGCGAATTCGTCCCAGGCCTGCTCCAACAACTCCTCGGCGCTCACCACCTGCCCGCCGGCACGCAGCAGCACGTGCAGCACGGCGAACTCCTTCGGGCTGAGCGCCAGCGGTCGCCCGTCCCGGGTGGCGTGGTGCCGGGCCACGTCCAGCACCACGCCAGCCTGGGCGAGCACCGGCGGAAGCGCCGGGGTGGACCGCCGACCGAGGGCCTGCACCCGAGCGACCAGCTCGGCGAAGGCGAACGGTTTGGTGAGGTAGTCGTCGGCCCCGAGGTCGAGGCCCTCCACCCGGTCCCGGATGCCGGCCGCCGCCGTGAGCAGCAGCACCCGGGTGCCGACTGCGGAACCGGCGATGCTGCGGCACACCTCGTCGCCGGTCCGGCCGGGCATGTCCCGGTCCAGCACCGCCACGTCGTACCGGTTCACCCCGACCCGCTCCAACGCACCGTCACCGTCGTAGCAGACGTCGACCGCCATCGAAAGGCGTCGCAGCCCTTCGGCCACCGTGTCCGCCAACAGCCTCTCGTCGTCCGCCACCAACACCCGCACGATTCCGCTCCCCCGTGGTTCGCCTTGCCCGCATACCGTCGCAGGCACGGGTTAAGGGTTCTGTAAGCACCCGCCGGAGCCATCCTCCACGCCGTCATCCGGCCGACAAACCACCGCAACCAGGCGCTGTCGCCTTCCTCCCCGCCACATGCGGTGTGCGTCATGCGTCCCGCTGCCCTTGACTGTTGGCGATCGAGGGTGAGCTGCGTCACGATGGGGCCCGAGGAGGTCGCCGATGGCTGACCCGTGGCTCGCCCTGGAATTCGGCGTCGATCCGGCGGAGCGGATCGCGCAGGTCGGCGCCGCCCACGAGGCGTTCCTCACCGCCGGTGCCCCGCCGCACCGGGTCCGCGAGGTGGTACGCCGCTCGTGGGAACGCTCCGCGCGACTCGACCCGGAGGCCACCCCGCCTGTCGACCTGACCGACGACGCGCTTGCCGCGTACCGGGCCGCGCATCCGCTGGCCCGGGTGCTGCCGCTGTTCCGGGACCTGCTCGGCGGCATCGCGCAGGACGGCGAGCACCTGATGGCGGTGTGCGACGCGTACGGGCGGCTGCTCTGGGTCGAGGGGCACCCGGGGGTGCTCCGGCACGCCGAGCGGATGAACTTCGTGCCCGGCGCACGGTGGGACGAAACGCACGCCGGCACAAACGCCCCCGGCACCGCCCTGGCCGTCGACCACAGCGTGCAGATCTTCGCCACCGAGCACTTCAGCCGGCCGGTGCAGCGCTGGACGTGCGCCGCCGCGCCGATCCACGACCCGGCCACCGGGCTGCTGCTCGGCGCCGTCGACATCACCGGCGGCGACCACCTGGCAAACCCGCAGAGCCTGGCGCTGGTCCGGGCCACCGCCCGGGCCGCCGAAGCGCAGCTCGCCGCCGCCCGACCCATCGAGCCGGGCGTCGCCTTCGTCACCGCGCTCGGCCGCGACGAGGCGGAGCTGCGTGTCGACGGGCGGCGCATCCGGCTCGGCCGCCGGCACAGCGAACTGCTCGTGCTGCTGCTGCACCATCCCGAGGGCCGCACGGGCGAGCAACTGGGCCTCGACCTCTACGGCGACGACCGACTGCACCCGGTCACCCTGCGCGCGGAGCTGTCGCGGCTGCGCCGGGTGCTCGGGCCGGAACTGCTCGACTCCCGCCCGTACCGACTGCGCGGCACCGTCCGCGCCGACTTCACCACAGTCGCCGCACGGCTGGACCAGGGCGATCCGGGGGGAGCGCTCGACGCGTACTCCGGGCCCTTGCTGCCCGGGTCGGACGCGCCGGGAGTGACGCGACTGCGCCGACTGATCGACGGCCAGCTCCGCGCGGCCGTGCTGGCCGGCGCGAACCCGACGCTGCTCGCGGCCTGGACCGCGACCCCGGCCGGCGCCGACGACCTGGCCGCGTGGCAGGCCCTGGCGCGGGCGTTGCCGGCGGGCGCGCCGCGCCGGCCCCTCGCCCTAGCGCGCGTCGACCAGCTCTCCGAGGAGTACGACCTTCCGCGCGCAACGTGGCTGCAACGTTCCTGAAACTACAGTCGCCGCCGGCACACCCGCACAACGACGGCGGAGGTAACCATGACGCGCTACGACGCGCCCACCCACTGGCAGTCCCGTTACGACCACTTCATCGGCGGCGAGTACGTCAAGCCGCACGGTGGTGACTACTTCGAGAACCCCACACCGGTCACCGGGCAGACCTTCACCGAGGTCGCCCGGGGCACCGCACCCGACGTGGAGAAGGCCCTGGACGCCGCGCACGGCGCCGCCGACGCGTGGGGCCGCACATCGGTGGCCGAGCGGGCGCTGATCCTCAACCGGATCGCCGACCGCATGCAGGACAACCTGGAATCCCTTGCCATCGCCGAGAGCTGGGAGAACGGCAAGCCGGTCCGGGAGACCCTCGCCGCCGACATCCCCCTCGCCATCGACCACTTCCGTTACTTTGCCGGGGCGATCCGCGCGCAGGAGGGGTCCCTCGGCGAACTCGACGACGACACCGTGGCCTACCACTTCCACGAGCCGCTCGGCGTTGTCGGGCAGATCATCCCGTGGAACTTCCCGATCCTCATGGCCACCTGGAAGCTGGCGCCCGCGCTTGCCGCCGGCAACGCCGTGGTGCTCAAGCCGGCCGAGCAGACGCCGGCGTCCATCCACTACTGGCTGTCGCTCGTGGCGGACCTGCTGCCGCCGGGCGTGCTCAACATCGTCAACGGCTTCGGCGTGGAGGCCGGCAAGCCGCTGGCCTCCTCCGCCCGGGTCGCGAAGGTGGCGTTCACCGGCGAGACCACCACCGGGCGGCTGATCATGCAGTACGCCAGCGAGAACATCAAACCCGTCACCCTTGAGTTGGGCGGCAAGAGCCCCAACATCTTCTTCGACGACGTGAGCGCATCCCGCGACGACTTCTTCGACAAGGCGCTCGAAGGCTTCACCATGTTCGCCCTCAACCAGGGCGAGGTCTGCACCTGCCCGTCGCGGGCGCTGATCCAGCAGGGCCACTACAGCGACTTCCTCGCCGCCGCCGTCGCCCGCACCGAGCAGATCGTGCAGGGGCACCCCCTGGACACCGACACGATGATCGGTGCGCAGGCCTCCAACGACCAGTTGGAAAAGATCCTGTCCTACCTGGACATCGGTCGGCAGGAAGGCGCAAAGGTGCTGACCGGCGGCGCCCGCGCCGACCTGGGCGGCGAGATGTCCGGCGGGTACTACGTGCAGCCGACCATCTTCGAGGGCGACAACTCGATGCGCATCTTCCAGGAGGAGATCTTCGGGCCGGTCGTGTCGGTGACCTCGTTCGCCGACCTCGACGACGCCGTCAAGACCGCCAACGACACCCTGTACGGGCTGGGCGCCGGCGTGTGGACCCGCGACATGAACACCGCGTACCGGGCTGGGCGGGCCATCCAGGCCGGTCGAGTGTGGACGAACTGCTACCACGCGTACCCGGCACACGCCGCGTTCGGTGGCTACAAGCAGTCCGGAATCGGGCGGGAAAACCACAAGATGATGCTGGAGCACTACCAGCAGACCAAGAACCTGCTGGTCAGCTACTCCACCAAGAAGCTCGGCTTCTTCTGATGAGTGACATGTCCGTCGGCAGCGCGGTGCCCGGATCGTCGGGTGCCACGGTGCCCGGATCGTCAGGCGCCGCGATGCCCGGATCGTCAGGTGCCGCGATGCCCGGATCGTCGGGTGCCGCGATGCCCGGACCGTCGGGTGCCGCGATGCCCGGATCGTCGGATGCCGCGGTGCCTCCGGTCGCTCTGACTCCCGCGGCGGCCGACCTGATCCGGTCGCTGCGAGGGCGGCACGGGCCGCTGATGTTCCACCAGTCCGGCGGCTGCTGCGACGGCAGCGCACCCATGTGCTTCCCGGCTGGCGAATTCCGCACCGGCTCGTCAGACGTACTGCTCGCCTCGCTGACGGTCGACGGGGTGTCCGAGCCTGTCGAGTTCTGGATGTCGACGTCGCAGTGGGAGTTGTGGAAACACACGAGGCTGACCGTCGACGTGGTCCCCGGCCGAGGCAGCGGTTTCTCCCTAGAAGCCCCAGACGGCGTCCGCTTCCTAATCCGCTCCCACCTAGCCCCCTAAATCCCCCTCCCTCGCCCCGCCCCCGCTTCTCCCGGCCCCGTCCGCCCCGCCCTGCCGCGTCGATCATGGAGTTGTGGTGGGCGCTAGATGACTAGTTGCACCTTTTGTGAGGCACCACAACTCCATGATCGACGGGCGGCGGCTGGTCAGGCCAGGAGCCCGGGGGCGGGGGCGGGGGCGGAGGGCGGAGGGCGGATTGGGTTACGGGCGGAGGAGAGGAGCGAGGGTGGCGACGATGTGTGTTGGGCGGCGGTAGAGGTCCAGGTCGGTGAAGTGGCGCATTTGCCAACCGTTGGCGGCGAGCCAGTTCATCCGGGACCGATCATGCCGGAGCCGCTCACGGTCCAGGTGGGACGAGCCGTCGTACTCGACTCCGACCTTGCGTTGCCGGTAGCCAAGGTCAAGGCGGTACAGCGGTATCCCGTTGCCGTCGGGGACCCAGAGCTGCGGCTCCGGCGGCGGGAGGCCTCCATCGATCAACACCAGTCTAAGCTGGCTTTCCTGTCGACACTCCGCGCGAGGGTCGGCACGTGGCACGAGCTCGCGCGCCTGGCATACGCCGCGCAGGCGTTCGTGCCGACCAACTTCGATCCGAAGTTCCTCCGGTCGACAGGCGCCGACGCGGAGGCACAGGTCCAGTAGCGGCATCGCGTCCATCCGACGCAACGATCGGGCCAGGTCGACCGCACACCGGGCGGCGGGAGCACAAGGCACTCCACCCAGTAGCACCGTGTCCCGGACGGGCAGAACCGCCTCGTGGGCAACGACCCCCCGGATGTGCGGAACGCTCTCCCCGGCCGGCACGATTATGTGGACGTCGGCGCTGCGGGCATCGCCGAAGCCGTGCAACTGCGCGCCGGTATGGAAGCCGACAACGGCACTGTCAGGCAGCCGCCGAAAGATCGCAGGCAGGTGCTTCGGCGAGTACGCCGAGGACGCGTAGACGCTCCGCGAAAACCGGCGCAGCCTGGACTGCTCTGCCAGCCTCCGCACCTGTTCCCGGCTGAGGCCCGCAGCGAGCAGCTCCGAGTATCGAAAGAGGCGCTCCGTCATGCCTGAGAATCTGCAGCCAAACCTGGGATCCGGCGCCCCCAACTCGGCACCCTGTGGAAAACCGCCGCCCCTGTGCACAACCCCCAATCAAACGCCATCCGTGCTACGGCCCCGAGCCCCATCCCCCGTCGATCATGGAGTTGTGGTGCCGGACAGAGGCCGCAAATCGGTGCTCACCGCCCACCACAACTCCATGATCGACGCAAGCGGGGCGGGGCGGGGCGGGGCGGGCGGGGCGGGTTGGGCTGGTGTTGCTTGGGATTAGTCGCAGCCGTAGCCGTCGTTGTCGCGGTCCAGGTCGTAGATGTCGATGCCGATGACTTTGACGACTCCGCTGACGTAGGCAGGACCGTTGCCGCTGCCTCCTGCGCAGTCGACATCGCTGGCAATGGGCACGCAGGGGGTGTAGTTCGGATCGCACCTGGATGACTGCGCCTTCTTGGTACCGATGGCGACGACCTGGGTGACCGGCTGCTTCGTGACCGTGGACTTGACCAGCTTCTTGCCCGTCTGCACCCCGTCGGTGGTGGTCACCTCGTAGGTCAGGGTCCGGATGCCGTTGGCGCCCTTGGTCCGTACGACCCGCTTGCCCTCGGTCAAGGACGAATCCTTGACGGTCCGCTCGCCGTGTCGGATCGTGGCCCGCTCCGTCACGGTCGAGACCTGCACCACCGGCGCAGGCGCAGCACTGGACGGGGACGGCGAGGCCGAGGCCGACGGTTCGGCCGCGGTGGAGGGTGCGGCGATCGGCGGCACCGCCTTTGCGGGGGCCTCGGTCGGCTCGGCTGGCGCCGCCAGGATGGGCTGCTGCGCTTCGTCGGCCGCGGTATTGGTGCGGCCGGGCGTCGGCTCGCCGACCATCGCGCCGACGATCGCGCTGCCGGCGCAGCAGAGCAGTAGGAACGACAGGGCGATCGAGCCGAGGATCACGGCGACTCGACTCGCGGGACTGGCCCGGCGGAACCAGTTCGGTCGGGGCCCGGAGGACGGTGCGTGCGGCGGGCCAGGAAACGGCGGTGGATGCATCGTCACGGCGATGAGTGTCGTCGCAAATACTTTGTGCAATATCCACCGTCGCGCTCGTCACGATCGCCGTCTGATCCACACCGGACGTTCATCGGCTACCACCAGTGCAACGCATCGGTGACGGTCAGCGCCGAACACGGCATTCCGGGCAGCTCCACGGCCAAGACTGAAAGCCGAACGGGCAACCCGCACATGCAGCAAAGGCACAAATCGTCACGCATCAAGCGAACCTACGGCGGAATACGCCGAGGTCGCCCGGGAGCCGCCGATGACGTGTCGGGTTGGCGTCACTGCGGCGGTCAGCGGGGTTCAGGGAGGGCTTGTGCGGGTTCAGCCCTGAACCGGACGACGGGTGATCGCGGCGGACGGTGGCATTCGGCCCCGCTCATGGATTCCGCTCCTCCAACCCCCACGGCGAGCCGTACGCGGTCAGCAGGTCGAGGAACGGCACTGCCGGTAGCGCCTCGGGGCCGAGCACCCCGACTCCCGACCAGACGCCATCGGCTAGCAGTTCCAGCGCTACGACCGGGTTGACCGCGGTTTGCCACACCACTGCCTGGTGGCCGTACTCGCGCATCGACCACTCGTTGTCGACCACGTGGTAGAGGTAGACCTCGCGGGGGTGTCCGTCCGGGCCGAGGCCTCGAACCCAGGTGCCGGCGCAGGTCTTGCCGCGCATCCGCGCGCCGAGGGTGGCCGGGTCGGGCAGGCAGGCCGCCACCACGTCGCGGGGGGACACGTCGACGCCACGTACCCGCACCGGCGCGACGGCGTCCAGGCCGAGCTTGTGCAGCGTCTTGAGCACTTCGATGAACTCGTCGCCGAGGCCGTACTTGAAGGTGACCCGCTTGGCGTCGACCCAGCGCGGGATGAGCAGCACCTCCTCGTGCTCCACGTTCACGCACTCGACCGGCCCGATCCCCTCGGGGAAGTCGAAGACCTCGGGCTCGGAGAACGGCGACGTGGTGAACCAGCCCCGGTTCTTCTCCCAGACCACCGGCGGGTTGAGGCACTCCTCGATTGTGGTCCAGATGGAGAACGAGGGCGCGAAGTCGTAGCCGTCGACGGTGAGGTTCGCCCCGTCCCGGACGCCGATCTCGTCGATTTCGCTGAAGAGTTCGTCGGCGGCGTACCTGGCGAACACGTCGGACAGGCCCGGTTCGACGCCGATGCCGCAGAGGGCCAGCCGACCGGCAGCGGACCACTCGTCGGCCCGGGCGAACTGCTCGTCGCCGAGCTTCACGCCCGTCGCGGCGTGCGACAGCGACATCGCCATGTCGAGGTAGTCCGCGCCGGCCGCGAACGCGCCGTCGAAGATCGGCATGACGAAGCGCGGGTCGACGGCGTTCAGCACGTGGGTGATCCGATGTTCCCGGCAGAGTGCCGCGACCGCGTCGGCCGAGGAGGCGTCGACCTGGGCGGCGACGAACCGGTCGCCGTGGCCGGTGATCGCGCGGCGGGCCCGGTCCGGGTCGTAGTCGGCGACCACGATCGTCTCGTAGAAGGTCCGTCGGGCGGCGATGGCTACGGCTGCGGAGCCGACGCCACCGGCGCCGACGAGTAGGACACGCATCAGGAATCAAACCCCAAACCAAGGCGATCGAGAGTACGGAGCCACAGGTCGCGCCGACCCTCGCGCGCGTCGGCCCGGGCCATCGACCGACGGGTGAGATTGATGCCGATCGCGCGTACAGGTTCCGGTGGGAACGGCAGCGGTTTGCGGCGTACCAGGTCGAGCCGGGTCAGCGGGGTGTCCCCGCCGTCCAGCAGGTCGAGCAGCACCCGGGCGGAGAAGCGGGTGGCGCCGACGCCGAGGCCTGTGTAGCCGGCCGCGTACGCCAGTCGACCGTCGTAGGCGGTGCCGTAGAAGGGGCAGAACCGGGTGCAGGTGTCGATGACGCCGCCCCAGCGGTGACTGAAGCGCATGTCGGCGAGCTGCGGGAACGTGGTGAAGAAGTGCTCGGCGAGGGTGGTGAAGGTGGCCTGGCGCTGCTCCAGCTCCGGTGCGACCCGGTTGCCGTAGTGGTAGACCGCGTCGTAGCCGCCGAAGAGGATCCGCCCGTCGGAGGTGATCCGGTAGTAGTGGAACTGGTTGGCGGTGTCGGCAAGCCCCTGCCTGTTGCGCCAGCCGATCGCGTCCCGCTGGTCGGGGGTGAGGGGCTCGGTCATCAGCACGTGGTCGTAGACCGGCACCACGTACGCGCGCAACCGGCGCAGCAGCGGCGGAAACGCGTTCGTGGCCAGGACGATCCGCCGGGCCCGCACCGAGCCGGGCGCTGTGTCCGCCCCGCCGGCCGTCACCGCGTGCAGGGCCGCACCGTCAGCGCGCAGCCCGGTGACCCGTGTGTGCTCGTGCACCCGTACGCCCAGGTCGAGGCAGGCGCGGCGCAGGCCCCACGCCAGCTTCGCCGGGTCCACCATCGCCACCCGGTCGGGGTCGAACATGCCACCCAGGTACGTCGGTGAGTCGACCTCGGCGCGCACCTCGTCCCGGTCGAGCAGCCGCACCCGATGGCCGTACCGGCGGGCCAGTTCCGCGTCGGCGGCCAGCCCGTCGAGTTGGTACGGCTCGACGGCGACTGCCAGCTCACCGGTGCGTTCGAAGTCGCAGTCGATGTCGTGTTCGGCGACGGTGGCGGCGATGGCGTCCAGGTTCTCCCGCCCAAGGCGTTCCAGCGCCCCGACCTCGTCGGGGAACCGGTCGACGCCGTTGGCGAGCCCGTGGGTGAGCGAGGCGGCACAGAAGCCGCCGTTGCGCCCGGACGCCGCCCATCCGCAGGTGCCGGCGTCGACGAGCAGCACGTCGCGGTCGGGGTCGGCCTGCTTGGCCAGCAGGGCGGCCCAGAGCCCGCCGTACCCGCCGCCGATCACCAGCAGGTCGGTGCTCTGCGGGCCGACGAGTGGTGGCAGCGGGTCGGGGCGGCCCGGGCGGTCCAGCCAGTACGGCACGGGTGCCGCGTCGGCGAGCGCTCTGCCGACATGCGGGAGGGTCATGACCGGCGACCTGTCAGACGACCCGCTGCCGGGGTGTTCATGACGACCGGCGCGCTTGGGGCACCGGACCGGCCAGCAGGCTGGCACGTCGAGCCCGTCGGCCGCGCAGCGAGCTGAGCCCGACGAGCAGCAGCGCGATCGCGAACATCGCGGTGCCGATGACGTTCACCTGCGGCGGAATGCCCCGCTGGGCGGCGCCCCAGACGTACATCGGGAACGTGACTGTGGTGCCGGCGTTGAAGTTCGTGATGATGAAGTCGTCGAAGCTCAACGAGAAGGCCAGCAGCGCGGCGGCCACGATGCCGGGCAGCACCAGCGGCAACGTGATCCGCCGGAAGGTCTGCCACTCGCTTGCGTAGAGGTCCATGGCGGCTTCCTCCAACCGCCGGTCCATCCCGGCAAGCCGCGCCTTCACTGTCACCACGACGAACGACACGCAGAACATCACGTGCGCGATGACGATCGTCCAGAAGCCCTGCGGCACCCCTGCGGAGACGAACAGCGCCAGCAGCGACGTGCCCATCACCAGTTCCGGAGTGGCCATCGGCAGGAAGATCAGCACGTTGATGCCGGACCGGCCCCGGAAGCGGTGCCGGACCAGCGCGAACGCCATGAGGGTGCCGAGCACTGTGGCGACCACTGTGGCGATGAAGCCGATCTGCACGCTGCGGACGACCGCGTCGCACATGTCCGAGGTGGCGCACGGCTGACGCCAGTTGTCGAGTGTGAACTCGTTGAAGTCGTACGACAGCCGGCTCGACGGGCGGTTGAACGACAGCGCGGCCACCACGAGGATCGGCAGCGCCAGATAGCCGAGCACCAGGAGCGCCACGATCATCACCCAGCGGTCAGCCAGCCAGCGGGAGATTCGCATTAGAGCACCTCCTCCGTGCCGGCCCTGCGCAGATAACCGAAGACCACCGCGAGGATCGCCGCCATCAGCAGGAACGACAGCGCGGCGCCCTGCGGATAGTCCAGCCGGACCAGGAACGCCGAGTCGATGACGTTGCCGATCATGTATTCGTTGGGGGTGCCGAGCAGTTCGGCGTTTATGTAGTCGCCGCTTGCCGGAATGAAGAACAGCAACGTGCCGGCGACCAGACCGGGCATGGACAGCGGCAGGGTCACCCGGCGGAACGACTGCACCGGGCTCGCGTACAGGTCACTCGCCGCCTCCAGCAGCCGCGAGTCCAGCCGCTCCAGGCTCGCGTACAGCGGCAGCACCAGAAACGGCAGGAAGTTGTACGTCAGGCCGAGCACCACAGCGAACGGCGTGGCGAGCAGCCGGCCGTCCGGGCTGAGCAGGTGCACGTCACGCAGCAGACCGACAAGCGCGCCGTTGTCCGACAGGATCGTCTTCCAGGCCAACGTACGGACCAGGAAGCTTGTGAACATCGGCGCGACCACGCACACCAGCAGCAGGTTCTTCCACCGGCCGGCCTTCTGCGCGATGGCGTACGCCAGTGGGTAGCCGAGCAGCAGCGCCAGCACCAGGGCCAGGCCGGCGTAGCCGAACGAGCGCAGCAACTGCGGCCAGTACGCCTGCACCACGTCCGGGTAGTTGCCGAACGCCCACGTCATCGCGTACCCGGTGGAGAGCGAGCCGCTGGGGTCATACAGGCTCGCCGCGGCGAGTTGCAGCAGCGGCACACCGAAGAACACCAGCAGCCAGGCCGCACCGGGCAGCAGCAGCAGGTACGGCAGGAGCCGGTACCTCCCGCGCCGGGCGGCCGGGGGCGGGGGTGGCGGCTGCCCCGGTTTGGTGGGGGCCAGGAGGGTCATGACGACGCGCCCACCGGCTCGTCGAGCACCGGCGAGGTCCGGTCGGTGTCGGCGGCGTCGCGGGGCAGCAGGAACGCGTGCCGCGGATCCCAGTACGCCACCGCCTCGCTGCCGACCGGCACCTGTGCCACCGCACCGCTGTTGGCGGCGAATACCGACAGTTCGGTGCCCCAGTCGGTACGCAGGAGGTACTGCGTGCTGACCCCCACGTAGGAGGCGTCGGTGACGACCCCTGTGACGTGCTGATGCCCAGCGGGCACCTGGTCGGCGGAACCGACCAGGTGCAGCTTCTCGGGGCGTACCCCAAGGTGGACGGGCCCTCGGTCGGCCCGTGCCCGGCCGGCGGGCACCGAGAAGCGCGAGCCGTGTGCCGTCACCGCGACGTCGCCCCCGCCGGTGCCGGCGGCCTCGGCGGCGAGCAGGTTTGACTGGCCGAGGAAGTTCGCCACGAACGCGGTGGCCGGGAACTCGTAGATGTCGGCCGGGGCACCGAGTTGCTCGATGCGGCCGGCGTTCATCACCGCGACGGTGTCGGCCATCGTCATGGCCTCTTCCTGGTCGTGGGTGACGTGCACGAATGTGATGCCGACCTCGGTCTGGATCCGCTTCAGCTCGATCTGCATCTGCCGGCGCAGCTTCAGGTCGAGCGCGCCCAACGGCTCGTCGAGCAGCAGTACCTGCGGTTGGTTGATCAGCGCACGGGCCAGTGCGACCCGCTGCTGCTGGCCGCCGGAGAGCTGGGCGGGGCGGCGGCTGCCGAAGCCGTCGAGCTGCACGAGCGACAGCATCCGCAGGACCTCGTCGTCGACCGAGCGGATGCCCCGCCGACGCAGCCCGAAGGCCACGTTCTCGAAGATCGTGAGGTGCGGAAAGAGCGCGTAGCTCTGGAAGACCGTGTTGACGGGCCGCTTGTACGGCCGCAGCCGGGTGATGTCGGTGTCGCCGAGCAGCACCTGACCGCTTGTCGGCTCCTCCAGCCCGGCGATCATCCGCAGGGTGGTGGTCTTGCCGCAGCCGGACGCGCCGAGCAGCGCGAAGAACGAACCCTGCTCGATGGTGAGGCTGAGGTCGTCGACGGCAGTGAAGATGCCGAACCGTTTGGTGAGGTTGGCCAGGCGCAGATCGCCTGCGGGTGTCTCGCGCGCCATAGCCGTCACGCCCCGATGACCTGCTGGAACTTGCCTTCGTACTCTCGCTCCTGCTTTTCGTCCAGGGCCATGAACACCCTGGACTTCGACAGCAGCGCCTCGTCCGGGAAGATCAGCGGGTTGGCGGCGAGCTCCGGGTCGATCTTCTCCATCTCGGCCTGCGCGCCCTTGACCGGGCAGATGTAGTTGACGTACGCGGCGAGCTTCGCGGCGACGGCCGGCTCGTAGTAATAGTTGATCAACGCCTCGGCGTTGCCCTTGTGGGTGGCCTTGTTGGGAACCATCATGTTGTCGCTGAACAGCATCACGCCGGAGTCGGGCGCGACGAACTTCACCTTCTCGTTCTCACTGTTGAGCTGGATGACGTCGCCGGACCAGCCGATGCAGGCGGCGATGTCGCCCTTGGCCAGATCCGGCGCGTAGTCGTTGCCTGTGAACTTGCGGATCTGCCCCGAGGCGACGGCCTTTTTGAGGGTGTTGAGCGCGTCGTCGAACTGGGCGGTGGTGAAGCTCGCCGGGTTGTGCCCGGCTGCGCCGAGCAGCAGGCCCATGGTGTCGCGCATCTCGCTGAGCGCCGTCACCTTGCCCTTGAGGTCGGGCCGGGTCAGCAGCTCGTCGACGGTCCGCACCTCCTTGGTGACGCTGCCGTTGTACGCCAACCCGGCGAGGCCGGACTGCCACGGGATCGAGATCCGGTTCTCGGTGTCGAAGGGGCGGTTGAGCAGCGACGGCAACAGGTTCGCCTGGACGTTCGGGAGCTTCGCCGGGTCGAGCTTCTGGATCCAGCCGAGCCGGATCATCCGCGCCGCCATCCAGTCGGTCAGGACGATGATGTCCCGGTCGGTGCTCTGGCAGGCGGCGAGTTGGTTCTGCACCTTGCCGAAGAACTCGTTGTTGTCGTTGATGTCCTCGGTGTAGGTGACCTGAATGCCGCTGCTCTTGACGAACTCGTCAAGGCTCGGCCGCTTGGATTCGTCCTTCTCGTCGACGTCCATGTACTGCGGCCAGTTGGAGAAGGCAAGCTTCTTCTCGGTGCCGGAAAGGTCCTCGCTGACGCAGCCGGCCTCGGTCTGCTGCGCGCCCTTGGTGCCACAGCCGGCGAGGCTGCCGCCCATGGTGAGCAGTGCGGCCGAACCGAGAGTGCCGGTGAGCAGTCCACGCCGGGAGAGAGGCCGGAGGGGAGTACGCATGACGACTCCTAAAGGGGGTCATCGTCGGCGGGCGGGACGGGGGAGGCGCGCCGGCGGAAGGGTCGGGACAATCAGGTGCCGTGGACGACTGATCCTGACATGAGGTGACCTCCCTTACAAGGGATTCCGTTGCCGGAATAGCGATGCACGACGAAATACGCCAGACTACGCGGAGATACACGCGCGACATCACGATTCGGGACATGGGGAGCGCACGATGACGAACCGGCAGCACGAGAACGGCAACGGCGGTCGGCGCGTCGCTGTCCGTGAAGGTGCTAATCACGCTCTGCTCGATGACGTGGCCAAGCAGATCATCGAACAACTCCAGGAGGACGGCCGCCGCCCGTACGCGACAATCGGCAAGGCGGTCGGGCTCTCCGAGGCGGCCGTGCGCCAACGGGTGCAGCGGCTCCTCGACTCCGGCGTGATGCAGATCGTCGCCGTGACCGATCCTCTCCAGCTCGGCTTCCCCCGACAGGCGATGATCGGCCTGCGTACCGACGGCGATCTGGAGGCCGTCGCCGACCGGCTGGCCGAGTTGGACGAGGTCGACTACGTGGTCATCACCGCCGGCTCGTTCGACCTGCTCACCGAGGTGGTCTGCCGCAACGACGACCACCTGCTGGAGATCCTGCAACGGCTGCGCGCGGTGCCCGGGGTGCTCTCCACCGAGGCGTTCGTCTATCTCAAGCTGCGCAAGCAGACCTACACCTGGGGTACGGCCTGAAGCCCACGGGGGCGCCCTTTCGCTTGATCCGCGGTTGATCCACTCGACAGCGCCGACCTGACCCGGACCGGGTGGGGACTGCTCACGTCCTTTGCTCTGCTTCAACCGGCGCAACACCCCGTGTCCGAATACCGGACGCGCGCTGGTGCGTCCGCTGAAGCAGAGCAAAGGATCCCGAAAGGGGTCCGCGGGCGACCGCCGGGCATTGAGCGGGCGACGACGAGCAGGGATGACACTGGTGCGAATTCCGTCGTTCCCAGGGCTTTTTTTCGCCGAATCCGTCGCCATTGAGTCTCCACACCACTGATCGCACTTGCCATTCCGGGCCCTGCTGTGCGATAACCGTGGGCAGAGCGGCCGGTGTCACCCCTTTGACCGGCCCGACGACCGATGGGGCTGACATGGCCAACGCCACCGACCACCTCTGGATGCACTTCACCCGGATGGCGAGCTACTCCGACGGCGAAGTGCCGACAATCGTGCGCGGCGAGGGCGCGTACGTGTGGGACGCGCAGGGCCGCCGCTACCTGGACGGGCTCGCCGGGCTCTTCGTCGTCAACGCCGGCCACGGCCGCACCGAGTTGGCCGAGGCCGCCGCCAAGCAGGCCGGCGAGCTCGCCTACTTCCCGCTCTGGTCGTACGCCCACCCGAAGGCCGTCGAGCTGGCCGAGAAGATCGCCTCGCTCACCCCCGGCGACCTCAACCGGGTCTTCTTCACCACTGGCGGTTCGGAGGCGGTCGAGGCGGCGTGGAAGCTGGCCCGGGCCTACTTCAAGCGCACCGGCCAGCCCAACAAGTACAAGGTGGTCAGCCGGTACATCGCGTACCACGGCACCTCGATGGGCGCCCTGTCGATCACCGGCCTGCCCGGCATCAAGAGCGACTTCGAGCCGCTGGTGCCCGGCGGGATAAAGGTGCCGAACACCAACTTCTATCGGGCGCCCGAGCACGGCGACGACCCCGAGGCGTTCGGCCGCTGGGCCGCCGACGAGATCGGCCGGGCCATCGAGCGCGAGGGGCCGGACACGGTAGCCGCGGTCTTCCTGGAGCCCGTGCAGAACTCCGGCGGCTGCTTCCCACCCCCTCCCGGCTACTTCGAGCGGGTGCGGGAGATCTGCGACGCGTACGACGTGCTGCTCGTCTCCGACGAGGTGATCTGCTCCTGGGGCCGGCTGGGCGAGTACTTCGGCGCCGTGCGGTACGGCTACCAACCGGACATCATCACCACGGCCAAGGGCATCACCTCCGGCTACGCCCCGCTCGGCGCGATGATCGCCAGCGACCGGCTGATGGAGCCGTTCCTCACCGAGACCGGCATGTTCGCCCACGGGGTGACGTTCGGTGGCCACCCGGTGTCCTGCGCGGTGGCCCTGGCCAACCTGGAGGTGTTCGCCCGCGAGGACCTCATCGGGCACGTACGGGCCAACGAGGACGCGTTCCGGGCCACTCTGGAGAAGCTGCACGACCTGCCGATCGTCGGCGACGTCCGGGGTGACGGCTACTTCTACGGCATCGAGTTGGTCAAGGACAAGACCACCAGGGAGACCTTCGACGAGGCCGAGTCGGAGCGGCTGCTGCGCGGCTTCCTGTCCACCGCGCTGTTCCAGGCCGGGCTCTACTGCCGGGCCGACGACAGGGGTGACCCCGTCATTCAGCTCGCGCCGCCGCTGATCGCCGAGCAGCGGCACTTCGACGAGATCGAGCAGATCCTGCGCACGGTCCTCACCGAGGCATGGACGCGACTCTGAGCGGCGATCCCGCCGAGCGCTACCGTGACCTGTCGTTTTGGCTGTCCACCCTGGACGAAACACTGACTCCGCGACCCGCGCTGCCCGGCGACACGGACGCGGACGTGGTGATCGTGGGAGGTGGCTACACCGGGCTGTGGACGGCGTACCACCTGGCCCGGGCGGACCCGGCGCTGCGGGTCACGGTGCTGGAGAAGGAGATCGCGGGGTACGGCGCGTCCGGCCGCAACGGCGGCTGGTGCTCCGCGCTGTTCCCCACGTCCCTGACCGGGCTGGCCCGCCGGCACGGCCGGGACGCGGCGGTCGCCATGCAGCGGGCGCTGCACGAGACGGTGCGCGAGGTGGGCCGGGTGGTCGTGGCCGAGGGCATCGACTGCGACTGGGCCGACGGCGGCACGATCACCCTGGCCCGCACCAGCCCACAGCTCGCCCGTGCTCGGGCCGCCGTGGACGAGGCCCGCGCGTTCGGCTTCGGCCCGGAGCACCTGGCGCTCCTCGACGCCGGCGAGGCCGTCGGCAGGTGCGCCGCCGAGGGGGTACGCGGTGGGACGTACACCCCGCACTGCGCGGCCGTGCACCCGGCGAAGCTGGTCCGCGGTCTCGCCCGAGCAGTGGAACGCCTCGGGGTGACCATCCACGAGGGCACCCCTGTCGTCGCGATCCGGGCCGGCGCGGCGGTGACGGCGGCCGGGACGGTGCGGGCGCCTGTGGTGGTCCGGGCCACCGAGGGGTACACGCCGGCGCTGCCCGGCCAGCGGCGGGCCGTGGCGCCGGTGTACTCGCTGATGGTGGCCACCGAGCCACTTCCGGCGCAGACGTGGGAGCGGATCGGGCTGGCCCGGCGGGAGACGTTCTCCGACTACCGACATGTGATCATCTACGGCCAGCGCACCGCCGACGGTCGGTTGGCGTTCGGCGGGCGCGGTGCGCCGTACCATCTCGGATCCCGGGTCTCCCCCGGCTACGACAGGGAGCCCCGGGTGTTCGCCGCGCTGCGGCGGACCCTGGGTGACCTCTTCCCGGTGCTCGGCCCGGACGTGCCGTTGACACACACCTGGGGTGGCCCGCTGGGTGTGGCCCGGGACTGGGCCGCGTCGGTCGGTTTCGACAGGGCCAGCGGGCTGGCCTGGGCCGGCGGCTACGTCGGGGACGGTGTGGGCTCCAGCAACCTCGCCGGCCGCACGCTTGCCGACCTGATCCGTGGCCAGCGCACCGAGCTGACCGCGCTGCCCTGGGTGAACCACCGCTCGCCCCGGTGGGAGCCGGAGCCTCTGCGCTGGCTGGCGGTCAACGCCGGCCTACGGGTCATGACCGGCGCCGACGCCGCCGAATCCCGTACCGGCCGAGCGGCACGCCGAGCCGCCGTGTTCTCTCGCCTGCTGGGCCACTGACCCGGGGGTCAGTGGTTGGGCGGGATCACCCGAAGGTGGCCTCGACGGCCGGTCTGGTGGGGGTTCTCGTGGTGCTGGTCGGGCTCCGGAGGGCGGGGAGCCGGGCGGGCTGCCTCGCGGACCGCCTCGGCCAGCGCGACCAGGTCGTCGGTGGTGGGCGGCGGCGGCTCGAACTCGCCCTCGTGCCGGACCACGTCCCAGCCACGCGGCGCGGTCAGGCTGCGGGCGTGCGGCTCACACAGGTCGTATGTGTGCGGCTCGGCGAACGCCGCCAACGGACCCACGACCGCTGTCGACTCGTTGTAGACATAGGTCAATGTGGCGACCGCTTGCCGGGGGCAGCCGTTACGGGAGCAGCGCCGTGGTGACCTCACGGCGGCAGGGTATCTCCATTACCGGGTCCCGCGCATCGCTTCGCGTTGCGACACGCCCGTCATGGTGATCACAATTCACGGCCCCGAACCGCGCCGCGCCACGGGAGCGCCGCTGCCGCTGACCGACCCGGCGCGAGGGCTACGCTTTGCCTCATGACGAGCCCGGAACACCGCCGCCCCGGCCCCGGCCGGCGAGCGCACCGTGACCGGCACGGGCGTGGCCTGCGCGGGCGGCTGGTGCCGGCCACCGTACCGCTGGCCCGGACCAAGGCCGAGGTCTTCGACGACCTCGTCCTGGACACCGTCGAGACGTTGGAGCGCCGGTTCGCCAAGGAGTTGGCAGGTGTCGAGTTCGCGGTCGAGGACGTCCCGCCGGATCTGAACGTCTACGACTCCGACGTGCTGGAGGACGGCGAGGTGCCGCTGGCCCGGCTGCTACCCGGCCGGCCCGGCCGCCAGGAGGTGCCACCGCGGATCGTGCTGTATCGGCGGCCACTGGAGTTCCGGGCGATGGACCGCGAGGATCTCGCGGACCTCGTGCATGACGTGATCATCGAGCAGGTGGCGAACCTGCTCGGCGTCGACCCCGACGAGTTGGCCTGAGCAGCCCCCTGCCGCGTCGGCCGGGGTGACCTGGCGTTCGACGGCTGAGTCGGGCGGCCCCCACCGCCCCGACCCGCACCGCTCAAGCGGCCCGCCGCTTCAACTTGCGCCGCTCCCGCTCCGATAGACCACCCCAGATGCCGAAACGCTCGTCGTGCCCCAGAGCGTATTCGAGGCATTCGGTCTTGACCTCGCAACGCGAGCAGATCCGCTTCGCCTCCCGGGTGGAGCCGCCCTTCTCGGGAAAGAACGCCTCGGGGTCGGTCTGCGAGCACAAGGCTCGCTCCTGCCACTCCGGCGCGTTTCCGAGCAGGTCGGCCACTTCTAGCTGGCCGTCCATCAAATGCCTCCTTGTCGCGCACCGGCGTCATCGCCGCTGCAACCCCCCACGCGAAAGGCGTGCTTGTCCGTCCGGTCCCGTTTTGTTGCGTTCCGTGCGAACAACCCCATTCAAATTACACGCGTGTAATGCGTGCGCCGTCAAGCCAAACTTGATAATGGAGTCGCCCTCCCGACACCCCCGGTCGGCCACCAGGACCGTCCGGCCTCGCAACCTGCCCTACCGATCCAGACCCCGGCGGGGTAACGCCCTCTCCGGCGAGTTGCCCGACTTTTCTGCCGTGGCGCTCCCCCGACTGAGGACGGTCATGGCGATGCCGGGCATGTGGTCGACCCCCTCCCACAAAGCTGATCTTGGTGGGAGACAGGTTAACGCGGCGCGGCGCAGACCGCCCGTCGAGCCGTGGACAGCCAACGCGCCCCGTCCACCATGTGGACGGAGCGCGATCGCAAACGGGCGACGGGCGGTCAGCCGGGCGGCCTGAAATCGCTGCTGGGCAAGACGAACTCGGCTATCCCTCCACCGTGGACAGAAACAGTGCCGGCGGAGGCGTCGCCGTCCCACCAGACGGTATAGATCCCGGCGGGCAGATCGGGGTAGACCGCACTGTGGAAGGATCCGTCCCGCACCCGGCGCTCCCGCACCGCCGAGTGGACCCGCCGCTCACCGTCGCGGCTGATCTCGATTTCCCGACCGTGCAGATCCCGACCGGTGTAGACGATCAGGGCACCTGTGTCGCCGCCCAGGTCGAGGACGACGCTACCGGTCTCCGACGGCCCGTACGCGTGCTCGTGCATCCGCCACTCCCCCGCGCCGATCAGGCCGATGCCGGCGGGTTGTTGAACCCGTCGTACGGCGTACCCAGGTAGGGGAAGTTCGCGAGAAACGGCGCTGTCACGTCGGCCGCGCTCAACCCCGGCGTCACCGCCGCGGCCGCCGCATCCGGGCGGAACGCCTTGTCCACGAGCGGGACGGTCACCCCGGCGATGGCCCGCAGCGCGATGCTGACCACGTCGTCGCCGACCCTGCGCCCGTTCGGATAGCCGGCCAGGTCGCCGCCGAGCACGCCGAACCGGTCCGGGCGGCGGCTCGGCGGGATCGCCGTGTTGAGCCGGAGCATGTCGGCCTGCACGTCACCTGTGGCGTTTGTGAACCCGTCGATCAGACCGGCCGGCACACCGGTGAGCAGGATCGCCACCAGGTCCGCCCGAGCCTTCTTGGCCTTTGTGAGCTTGTCCAGGTTGGGAAAGACATCCGGGTAGAGCGCCGGCAGCAGCGCGGCCAACTCCGGTTGCTCGACGAACTGCGCGAACCGCTTGTCCTCCGAGGGCGGCAGCGAGTTCCACAGATCCTTCTTGGACATCGGCACGATGACCTCGTTGAACAGCGGATTGCCCAGCCGGGAGACCTGGGTGAACGGGCCGGTCGAGGTGTCCGCGGCCACCCGGTCGCCGAGCACCCGGACCTGCCGGCGCGACGCCGAGGTCCACACTCCGATCACGGAGGCCGGGTCGGCAGCCCCGTACCGGTTGGCGCGCCGACGCACGTTCTTCAGCGGCACCTGCACGGCGATGCTGTGCACGTTCATCCGGTCGGTGGCGTTTACCGGTTCCCCCTCGGCCTTGAAGATCTTCTTGCCCGCCACGTGCAACTGCTGGAACGGCCGCAACGTGCCGAGGTCGAAGATCGCCCCGAGGTCGACGAAGAACCCGTCCGCGCGCTGGCCGGCGAAGACCCGCTCCCCCGTGGACAGCGTGTAGGTGGCCTGCCGGACCAGGTCGGCGTACTTCGGGGTGGACAGCGGGCCGACATTGCACGGCGGGCAGGGCAGTTTGTGCGCGAGCCGGTGCTCACGGCCGCCGGCCACCCGGGTCAGGCTGTAGAACTGCCGCCGGTTCCAGTTTCTGCTGTCCAGCGAGTCGATCGGGCCGGTGTTGTAGAGAAAACTGTTCGGATTCGTGATCTCGGTGGTGAATTCGAACCGGTAGGTGACATCCGCACGGCCGTCGCCGTCGTTGTCGATATGGATTTCGTACCGCACATCGTCGCCGAACTCGAAGAAGTTCGGCCCTCCCGACGGGAGTTGCAACGGCACGTAGTTGGCGATCAACGTGACCGTGTCCGGCTTGTCGGGGCTGACGAACGCGTAAAGGTCGGAGCTGTCGGCGACCGGATCCTTGGCTATTTCCGGAGCCTCGCGGTGGGAAGACATGGCGGACCAACCTCACTGGGCGGAAAGCAGGAGTGGGAGGCGAAACGTCGAGGTCAGCGCCGGGCGGCGCGCCGCAGCCGGTCCGCCAGGCCGCGGTCGCGCACCTCGATCCGGGATTCACCGACGAAGACGTCAATCGTTCCGGAGGCGGCGTCGCGCAGGTGCACGACTATCGGCTCGTCGGCCTGACCGGCCGCGCCCGGCGCGTTCTGCGCCGCCGACAGACCCGGCACGGTGAGCGCGGCCGCGCCGAGGGTGGCGCTGGCCGCGGCGGTCAGCGTCTGCCTGCGGGTCAGTCGCGGCCACTGCCGCTTCCGCTGATCACTGGTCATGGGCAACCTTTCCGGCTGCGGCGCGAACGCGCCCGCGGGGACGGACGGGTCCGGTGCCGCCGACAGACGCCGCCGGGCCCTGGGGACACCGGCGGCGGTCCGCACCGCGACCGCCGCCGGCATCGCTTGGTACGGCCGGCGGCGGGGAAAGGTTCGACCTCAGGGCCGAGCGTGACCGTACGCGGTCGTACGCTTGCGCGCCGGACGCCCGGCCGCCTTCGCGATGGCCCGCAACTGCTCCTCGGTACGCGCCGAACCGTTGTCGGAGCCGGCCATCCGAGAGATGGTCTCCTCCATCAACGTGCCGCCCAGGTCGTTGCAGCCACCCTGGAGCATCGCCACAGTGCCCTCGTCGCCGAGCTTCACCCAGGAGCACTGGATGTTGTCGATCCGGCCGTGCAGCAGCAGCCGGGACATCGCGTGCACGACGCGGTTCTCCCGCCACGTCGGCCCCGGGCGGGCGATGCCGGCCAGGTAGATCGGGGCGTTCGTGTGCACGAACGGCAGCGCCACGAACTCGGTGAACCCGCCGGTGCGGTCCTGCACACCGGCCAGCACCCGGAAGTGCGCCAGCCACTGCCCGGGGTGGTCGACGTGGCCGTACATCATCGTGGAGCTGGACCGGATGCCCAGCTCGTGGGCGGTGCTCACCACGTCGACCCAGGCGGCGGCCGGGAGTTTGCCCTTGGTCAACACCCAGCGCACGTCGTCGTCGAGGATCTCCGCTGCGGTGCCCGGGATGGTGTCCAGGCCCGCCTCACGCAGCTGGGTCAGCCACTCGCGGACCGGCACGCCGGCCTTCGCCGCAGCGGTGACGATCTCCATGGGCGAGAACGCGTGCACGTGCATCCCGGGCACCCGCGCCTTGACCGCCCGCACGATGTCGGCGTACCCGGTGACAGGCATCTTCGGGTCGATGCCGCCCTGGAGGCAGACCTCGCTGGCACCGAGGGCCCACGCCTCCTCGGCCCGGTCGGCGACCTGCTCGACGGAGAGCCGGTACGCGTCGGCGTCCCGCTCCCGCTGCGCGAAGGCGCAGAAGCGGCAGCCGACGTAGCAGACGTTACTGAAGTTGATGTTGCGGTTGACCACGTAGGTGACGTCGTCGCCGACCGTGTCGCGGCGCACGTCGTCGGCGAGCCGGCACAACTCGTCAAGCGCCGGCCCGTCCGCCCCGAACAGCGCCAGCGCGGCGTCGGTGTGCTGGGGATCGAGCAGTGCTGCCGGGTCGTCGGCGGCGAGCCGCAGCCCGGCCGCGAGGTCCTGTGCCACGCCGCTGCCGGCCACCGACGGGCCGCCCGCACGCCGCGCCGCCGCCTCGGGAGTGACCTTGCCGGCCACCTCCGCCCAGTCGCCGTAGACGCTGTCGAAGTCACCCCGCCGGTCCTCGGTCCGGCCGGTGGTGTCGATCGTGGCGTGCAGGTCGGTCCGCCCGCCGAACACCTCCTCCGGCTCCTGCCAGGGGTGGCCCTGCGGCATGGCCGACTCGACAGCCAAGCCCGTCGCCGGATCGGCCAGGGCACCGACGTGCGGCAGCAGCCGAGGGTCCAGCCACGGGTCACCGGCGCGCACGTACTCCGGGTAGATGGTCAGCCGCTCCCGCAGCGTGAACCCGGCCAGCTCGGTGTGCCGGGCCAACTCCTCGATCTGCGGCCAGGGACGTTCCGGGTTGACGTGGTCCGGGGTGAGCGGCGACACACCACCCCAGTCGTCGATGCCGGCCCGCAGCAGCAGGGCGTACTCCCCGGCGATGAGGTTCGGTGGTGCCTGGATCCGGGCCTTCGGGCCGAGCAGCAGCCGCGCCACCGCCACCGTGGCGGCCAGGTCGTGCAGCTCCGCGTCGGGCATGCCACGCATCGCCGTGTCCGGCTTGGCGCGGAAGTTCTGCACGATCACCTCCTGGAGGTGGCCGTACTCCCGGTGCGCCCGCCGGATCGCGAAGAGCGCGTCCACCCGCTCGGCCGCTGTCTCGCCGATGCCGATGAGGATGCCTGTGGTGAACGGCACGCCGACGCGGCCGGCGTCGTCGAGCACCCGCAGCCGGACCGCAGGCTCCTTGTCCGGTGAGCCGTAGTGCGGGCCGCCCGGCTCGGACCACAGCCGGGTCGCAGTGGTCTCCAACATCATGCCCATGCTCGGCGCGACCGGCTTGAGCCGTTGCAGCTCCGACCAGGTCAGCACGCCCGGGTTGAGGTGCGGCAGCAGGCCGGTCTCCTCCAGCACCGCCACCGCGCAGGCGCGCAGATAGTCGAGGGTGGAGTCGTAGCCGCGCTCGTCCAGCCAGCTCCGCGCCGCCGGCCAGCGGTCCTCCGGCCGGTCACCGAGGGTGAACAGAGCCTCCTTGCAGCCCAGTGCTGCACCCTCCCGGGCGATCGCGAGCACCTCGTCGCGGTCCAGGAACGGCGCCGGCAGCCGGTGCGGCACTGTGGCGAACGTGCAGTAGTGGCAGCGGTCCCGGCACAGCCGGGTCAGCGGGATGAAGACCTTCTTCGAGTACGTGACGACGCCCGGCCGCCCGGCCTCACGCAACCCGGCGTCGCGGATCCCACCGGCGGTCCGCAGCAACTCGTCGAGCGCGTCACCGCGGGCGGCGAGCAGCGCGGTCGCCTCGTCGACGTCCAGCGACCGCCCGGTAGCGGCCCGGCCCAGGGCCCGCCGCACGCTCGCCTCGCTCGGGCCGGAGTGGGTGCGATCAACCATCCGCCCAGCCTATGCGCAGCGTCCCGCCACCCAACCCCGCGCCCTCCCGTCCCACTCCGCGCCCCGCCCCCGCCCTCGTGCCGTTGATCATGAAGTTATTGCCCTCGATGCCGGCGTGTCAGGGCAATAACTTCATGATCAACCGGGTGGGTCGGTGGGGGAACGGGACGGGGGTTGGGGTTGGGGTGGGTCAGCGGGGTTGGGTGGGGTGGTCGCCTGGGTTGAGGTGCTGGGTGCGGTCGGTGTCCGCGTCGGCCGGGCTGGAAATCGCCTGGGTCGGGTCAGCGGACTGGCGCGGAATGGCCTGGGTCGGTTCGGCCGGCTGGCGCGGAATGGCCTGCGTGGGGTCGGCCGACGGCGGCTGCCCGAACGGCGACGCGGGCGGCGCCGACTGCGGGGCGGGGTTTACCGGGGGCGCCGACTGCGGGGCAGGCGGGGCCGACTGCGGGTACGGCGGCGCCGACTGCGGGGCCGGCGGCGCCGACTGCGGGGCCGGCGGGGCGGACTGCGGAGCGGGCGGGGCCGACTGCGGAGCCGACTGGAAGGGGGGCGAGGGCTGGCCGTACTGGCCGCCGAACTGGGCCGGCGGGTAACCAGCGGGCTGTCCCGGAGCCGGCCAGCCCTCCTGCGGCTGACCACCGGGCTGGCCCGGAGCGGGCCACCCGCCCTGCGGCTGACCACCGGGCTGCCCCGGAGCCGGCCAGCCACCCTGCTGCTGCGGCCAGCCCTGCTGCGGCTGGCCGTAGACGCCCGGCTCGGGCTTCGGCTTGCGCACGTAGTAGAGCCCACGCCAGATGGTGAAGACCACCCAGGCGGCAACCCCGAAGATGACCAGCCAGGCGAACCGGCTGAGCACCCCGAGGAGCGCGTCGAGGATTTCGACGTCGGCGAGCCGTCCCACCGTCCAGATCAGCGCGGTCAGGATGCCGAAGAGCGCGCTGGCGGCGTACTCACCCAGGGCCACCTGGGTGATCAGCTTCGCCTTGGGAACGATCGGCGAGATGTGGGTGGCAAGCAGCACGGCCAGCAGCGGCAGGACCACCGCCTCCACGCCGACGAACGAGAAGAACGCACCTCCCGCGCGGTCGGTGATGTCGACGTAGTCGTTTGGGCTGAGCACCCGGAGCAGACCAACGAAGAGGAGCACGGCGTTCGCACCGAGCAGCGCGAACGCGCCCAGTTCGCGTAGTGGCTTGGTCAGCTGGCGGGCCTGCGGCGCGTCTGTGGACGCGGGCTCGGCGGGGCTGGTCACGAGCTCCCCCTCGGGGCGTAATCGGACAGGGCGCACGTGAGCCTAGTCTCCCCGTGCACCGGCGGACCGGAGGCGTCACGTACGCGAGGATGGTCGGTATGCGCATCGTGGTTCTGGCCGGCGGCATCGGCGGCGCTCGGTTCCTGCTCGGCGTCCGGGCGTACGCCCGCGAGGTCGGCGCCGACGTGACAGCCGTGGTGAACGTCGGCGACGACCTGTGGCTGCACGGGTTGAAGGTCTGTCCCGACCTGGACAGCGTCATGTACACGCTCGGCGGCGGCGCGGACCCCGAGCGGGGCTGGGGCCGCGTCGGGGAGAGCTGGACGGTCAAGGAGGAGTTGGCGGCGTACGGGGCGGAACCGACCTGGTTCGGCCTCGGCGACAAGGACATCGCCACCCACCTGGTCCGCAGCACCATGCTCAACGCCGGGTACCCGCTGAGCGCTGTCACCGAGGCGCTTGCGACCCGCTGGCAGCCGGGCGTACGTCTGCTGCCGGCCACCGACGACCGGTTGGAGACCCACGCCGTCGTCGGTGACGATGACGGCCAACGGGCGATCCACTTCCAGGAGTGGTGGGTGCGGTACCGGGCCGACATCCCCACCCACCGCTTCGTCTTCGTCGGTGCGGAGACGGCGAAGCCGGCGCCCGGCGTGCTGGAGGCGATCGGGGCGGCCGACCTGGTGCTGATCGCGCCGAGCAACCCGGTGGTGAGCGTCGCGCCGGTGCTGGCCGTACCCGGGATGCGCGAGGCCGTTGTCGACGGCCCGGCGCCGGTGGTGGGTGTTTCGCCGATCATCGGCGGGGCTCCGGTGCGCGGGATGGCCGATCGCTGCCTCGACGTGCTGGGCGTGGAGTGCAGTGCGGCAGGGGTGGGCCGGCTCTACGGGGGCCGGTCGGCCGGTGGGCTGCTGGACGGCTGGCTGGTGGCCGAGGAGGACGCGGGCACGCTGGTGCCGGAGGTGACGGTCCGCGCGCTCCCGCTGCGGATGACCGACGAGGCGGCGACGGCGGCGATGGTCCGCGCCGCGGTGGAGTTGACGTGAGGCTGGAGATCCTGCCGGTGCTGGGCATCGGCCACGTGACCGAGGGCGACGACCTGGCGGCGCTTATCGCCACCGCCGCGCCCTGGCTGCGCGACGGCGACGTGCTGGTGGTCACCAGCAAGATCGTCTCCAAGGCAGAAGGGCGGCTTGTCGACGTTCCGGCGGACGGACCCGAGCGGCTCGCCGCGCGTGACGACGTGCTGGCCGGTGAGACCGCCCGGGTGGTGGCAAGCCGGGGGCCGACCCGCATCGTGCAGACCCACCACGGCTTCGTGATGGCGTCCGCGGGAATCGACGCGTCGAACGTCGACAAGACCCAACTGGTGCTCCTGCCGGTCGACCCGGATGCGTCGGCCCGCGCGCTGCGGGCGGCGCTCAAGGACCGGTACGACCTGGATGTCGCCGTGATCGTCAGCGACACCATGGGCCGGCCGTGGCGCAACGGACTGACCGACGTCGCGCTCGGGGTGGCCGGGATGCCTGCCATCCGCGACCACCGGGGCGAGGTGGATCCGTACGGCAACGAGTTGCAGTTGACCCAGATGGCAGTGGTGGACGAGCTGGCGGGCGCCGGCGAGCTGATCAAGGGCAAGTGCGACCAGGTTCCCGTGGCTGTGGTGCGGGGCTACCTCTCCGGCAACGGCACCGACGACTCCGGCGGAGCGAAGACCCTCGTCCGCGACGCGGCGCAGGATCTCTTCTCCCTCGGCACCGCCGAAGCCCGATCGGCCGGGCTGGCCGACGCCGCCGCCCTCGTCGACTCGCTGAGCCCCACGCCGGCAGACCCGGTCGCGGTGCGCCGGGCGATCGAGGCGGTCGCCCGGGTGGTCGCCCCCGGCACGGTCTTCACGCTGCTCGACGAGACGGAGATGCGGCTCGGCCTGATCGCCGGGGTGCCCGGCTGGCCGGACGACGCCACCGCCCTGGTGCTCGGCACGGCACCCGCGCCTGTCGACCCGAGCGACCTGGTCCGCTTCGGCGCCGACCTGCACCGGCTGCGCATCGCCCTGGCCGCCGAGGGCATCGGGTCGACCCTGCTGCCCCCGCCCGCCGGCAGCCCGGCCAGCGCCACACTCGCCCTGTGACAGCCCGCTGAGCCATCCGTCCGGCACGGCCCGGTCGGGTCTGGCCGGGCGGGTCGGCCGGGCGGGCGGGTCAGGCTTCCAGCACCGCTTGGCCGAGCGGGGTCAGTGTGTGCAGCACTGTGTTGCGGTCGCGCTGACTGACCAGCAGACCTGCGTTGCGCAGCACTGTGGCGTGCTGGCTGGCCGCCGCAGCCGAAATGTTGAGCCGGCGGGCCACCTCGCCTGTGGTGCAGCCGTCGCCGCTAGCCTGCAACACCGCGGCCCTGGTCCGGCCGAGCAGCGCGGCCAGCGCCTCACTTGCGGCACCCGGCGTGGCACTGTTGTCCGAGGCCAACCCGCCCAGCCGGTCCACCGGATAGACAAGCACCGGGGTCAGCGCCGGATCGAGCAGGGCGACCGGGGTGCTCGCGCAGAAGAACGACGGCACCAGCAGCAGCCCTCGACCATCGAGGTGCAGCTCCCGGCTGTGCGGATAGTCACGGACCTCCAGCACACCGTCCTCCCAGCGCATGGCCGGTCGAAGGCTTGTCAACAGGCCCTCCACGCCGCCGTCGAGCAGGGCCCGCGCTCGTCGGGTGCGGTCCGCCGCCACCGCGGCCTGGATCTGACCCCAGTACGGGCTGATCGCCAGCGCCCGGTACTGCTCCATCGAATCGGCGAATTGGCGCAGCGCCACCGTGTCGCCCCGGGCCAGCGCGGCGGCCGAGGCCGGCAGCGGGGTCGCGGCGGCCAGCACTGCCATGTCTCGCTGCAACCGCGTTTTCGGCGTGCTGCAGACGGCGTCCAGACCGGCCTCGAAGCCGTCGACGCTTGCGTACGGGGTGAGGAAGTCGGGGAAGTACCCGCGCGGCGGGTTCAGCGCGAAGAGCAGTCGCAGCTGGTCGGATGCGGCATCCTGGCGCAGGTCACGGGTGACGGCACGCCGCCACATCAACGTCAGCGGGTCACGGTCTCGGCCCTGCAGCAGGTGCAGGCTGAGGATCAGTTCCCAGACCGGGTCCGCCGTCGGCGCCACCCGGGTCCGGAGAATGTCCTCGCCCGAAAAATAGATCCTCAGCATTGGAGCTCCCGTGTCGCCGGCAGAGGGATGCCGGGTAACCGTTCGACTCTACCTGGCTGGCAGTTATCTCCACTTTTAAGTCTGGGCTGAAAGAGCTCGACGCCTCCGGGGGCAGTTAGGCATGCTTCCAATACCCGAGCGCGGCACCGGCACGTCATCTTGCCGGTGCTCCGGGACCGGGAACGACCGGTGATCGGGCGGCACCACGAGGGTCTGCGGCCCTTGCTCCGCAGAGGTGCCGCCCGGTCACTCGTCAGCCCGTCACCTGCCAGCCAGGTCAGGCGACCCAGAGCGCTGTGAAACGGGCGCAGGGTCACCGGCCCCGGGTGTGGGGCTTGCGCTCGTACAGTGTCGGGGTGCCTGACACCACGATCGCCGAAGCCGCCCGACCGGCCGACCCCGAGACGTACGCGGCGCTGCACGCCGACGCCACCGCGCTGCTCGCCGGTTGGCAACCGACCAGTCCGGGCGCGGCCACGGCCCGGGATCGGACCCTCGCGCTGCTCGCCACCGGGCCGGCCGCGATGAGCCGCCAGCACCTCCCCGGCCACGTCACCGCGAGCGCGCTGGTGCTGGACGCCACCGGGTCGCGGGTGCTGCTCTGCCTGCACACCAAGCTGGGGTGGTGGGTGCAGCTCGGCGGGCACTGCGAGCCCGAGGACCGAACCCTGGCGGGTGCCGCGCTGCGCGAGGCCACCGAAGAATCCGGGATTGTCGGCCTGCGCATCGACCCCGTGCCGATCGACGTCGACATCCACCCGGTGCGCTGCCAGGGCGGCTCCCTGCATTACGACGTACGGTTCGCGGTGCTCGCCCCTCCCGGAGCGGTCGAGCAGGTCAGCGACGAGGCCGAGGAGCTGGGCTGGTTTCCGCCGGACAGGCTGCCCGAGCCGCTGGCCGGCGGGACCGTGCAAATGGTCGCGCCGGCCCTCGCGGCCCTCAGACGTAGCCCTCTTCGCCTCGCTCCTTGAGCTCGTCGACAAGGGCCTTTACGCCCTGGGCCTGGTCGCGTGGGCAGACCAGCACGGCATCCGGGGTGTCCACCACGATCAGGTCGTGCAGCCCGAGGACGGCCACCAACCGACCGGACTGCGGCACGACCACCAGGTTGGAGCTGTCCCGCAGCAGCACACCCGGCTTGGCGTCGGTGCCGAGCACCACGTTGCCCGCGTCGTCGGCCGGCAGCACCTCGCCGAGCGTGTGAAAGTCGCCGACGTCGTTCCAACCGAAGTCGCCCGGCACGGTGGCCACCCGGCCCGCGGTGGCCGCACCCTCCATCACCGCGTAGTCGACGGAGATCTTCGGCAACGTCGGCCACACAGTGCCGAGGACGTTGTCCTGCTCAGGGGTGCCCCAGGCGGCTGCGATCGCGATGACGCCGGCATGCAGGGCCGGCTGCTGGCGAGCCAACTCGGCGAGGAACACGTCCACCCGCCAGACGAACATGCTCGCGTTCCACAGGTGCCGGCCCGAGCGGACGTACGCCTCGGCGACCTCGGCGGCCGGCTTCTCCTTGAACTCGGCCACCGGCCGCCACGGCAGATCCCCTGTCGGGTCACCGGTCTCCAGATAGCCGTAGCCGGTCTCCGGCCGGGTCGGGGTGATCCCGACCGTCATCAGCATGCCCTGCTCGGCCCCCCGGACCGCCTCCCGGACCGTCCGCACCCAGCTGTCCGGGTCGCCGATCAGGTGATCGGCGGCGAAGCTGCCCATCACCGCGTCCGGGTCACGGTGCGCGATCACCGCCGCGGCCAGCGCGATCGCCGCGCAGGAGTCCCGAGGTGAGGGCTCGACCAGAATGTTCTCCTCGGGCAACCCGGTCAGCTGTCGGGCCACCGCCGCGACGTGCGCGGCACCGGTGACCACAAGGGTCCGATCCGGTGTGGTCAGCGGCGCGAGCCGATCCACGGTGGCCTGGAGCAGTGAAGCGCTGGTGCCGGTCAGCGGGTGGAGGAATTTGGGGTGGCCGGCGCGGGACAACGGCCACAACCTCGTGCCGCTGCCACCTGCCGGGATAACCGCATAGAGCATCCGCACATCATGCCCGACGAACCCACCCAGAGTGGCACGGGTCACCGCCAGCGGCGCGGATGCTCACGAACGGGCGCGACTCCAGGCGGCGATGTGGACCTCGGCGCTGGACTCCCAGGTGAACTCCTTGGCCCTGTCGAAACCGGCCTTCGCCAGCGACAGCCGGCGCTGTTCGTCGTCGAGCAGGGCGGCCAGGTCGGTAGCGATCTGCTCCGGGGCCTCCGAGGTGTACGCAACCGCGTCGCCACCCACCTCGGGCAGCGACAGCCGGGGCGTGGTCAGCACCGGGGCCGCGCACGCCATCGCCTCCAGGATCGGCAAGCCGAACCCCTCGCCGTACGAGGGATAGGCGGCGACCAGCGCACCACCGAGGAAACCGGGCAGGTCGGCGTAGCGCAGGTAGCCGGGGCGCAGCAGGCGCAGGTGCGACGGGACCTCGGCCACCGCCCTGTCGATGTCGTCGTCGTGCCCCTGCCCACCGGCGATCACCAGGGCCGGCGGGTCCTCCCGGTCGGCCACCGCACGGGCCCAACCGCGGATCAGATTAGGTACGTTCTTGCGCGGCTCTTTGGCACCGAGGAACGCGACGTAGCTGCTGTTGCCCAACCCCAACCGGGCACGCACCCGGGCCTTCTCCTCCTCGCTGGGCGCGTGGAAGGCGGCCTGGTCGACCCCGTGGTAGGCCACGTCGATGCGGGTCGGGTCGGCGTCGAGCAGCCGGATCAGCTCGTCCCTGGTGGCCTTACTGGGCACGATCACCCGGTCGGCGCGGCGCAGGGACGTCTTGATGGCGCTGCGGAAGAACGTCCGGCGGGACTTGTCGTAGTGCTCCGGCTCGGTGAAGAACGTCGCATCGTGCACGGTGACCGTGACCGGGCATCCCGCCCGCAGCGGACAGGTGTAGAAGGGCGAGTGCAGCACGTGCGCGCCCACCTGCTGGGCGAGCAGCGGCAGGCCGGTCTGCTCCCAGGCGAGCCGCGCCGGGCGGTGCGCCACAGCCGCCGGAGCAGGGATGATCTCTGCGCCGGGCAGCATCCGGGTGTAACGCTCCAGGTCGGTGCGGAGGCTCACCACAGCCAACTCCACCCCCGACCCGCACACCTTGCCGAGGGCGCCGAGCAGACCGTCGACGTATCGACCGACACCACCACGGTCGGCGGGGACACTCGTGGCGTCGATGAGCACGCGGGGCGGGCGACCGGCGGTCACGGGGCGACTCCTTGTACTGGTGGGTCTGTGGGGAACAACACTCCGGGGGTCAAGCGTACGCCGGAGTGCGGGACGGACGCTGACTGCGACCCGACGGTACGCGGACTTGTCATCGTCTTCGAGTACGGCCCGCAGAGGCGTATCGTTCGCGCCGATGGCCGACAATATTGCCCGGGTCTTCGCCGACGCGATCGCGACCGACCCGACACGACCGCTGCTGACCTGGTACGACGATGCGAGCGGCGACCGCACCGAACTTTCCGGCGCCACCCTGGCGAACTGGGTGTCCAAAACCGCCAACCTCCTCGTCGACGAGGTCGGCCTGGCGCCGGGCACACTGGCCGGGCTGCTGCTGCCGCCGCACTGGCAGACGGCGGCCGTGCTGCTGGGTTGCTGGTCGGCCAAATTGAGCGTGATCGACACGCCGGGCACCGTGGACGTGCTCTTCGCCTCCGCCGACCGACTCGACGAGGCACAGTCCTGGTCTGCCGACGAGCGGTACGCCCTCGGACTGTCCCCACTGGCCGCCCCGCTGCGACAGGTGCCGCCCGGCTTTGCCGACTACGTGGTCGAGGTGCGCGGCCACGGCGACCACTTCACCCCGCAGCCCGGGCCGGGCCCGTCCGACGCGAACCTGCTGGCCCGCGCCGAGGCACGCGCCACGGAGCTGGGCATCGAGCCCGGCGCCCGCATCCTCGTCGACGCCGCCCGCTACCCCGACCCGGTCGACTGGCTGCTGGCCCCCCTGACGCGGGCGGCGACGGTGGTCCTGTGCGCCAACCCGGACCCGACGCGCCTCCCGGCCCGCCAGTCCACAGAAAAAGTCACCCACCCCCTCCCGTAACAGCCCCGCCCGCGCCCCGCCCCGCCCCGCCCCGCCCCGCCGATCTTGCAGTTTCGGTCGCCGAAGTGCACGGAATGCCCGTTAAGTCGAGGCAGTAAGTGCAAGATCGCGGGAGCCTCACGCCCCGCGCCGACCCCGCGGGGTTTTTACGCTGGGGTGCGGTTTTGGGCGAAGGTTGCGAAGGCGTTCAGGGATTCGGGGTTGGCCAACGCGCCCTTGGCCGCGGCGCGGTCGACGGGGATTCCGGTGAGGATTTTCTTGACCGGGACCTCGAGCTTCTTGGCGGAGAGGGTGCGAGGCACCGCGCGTACCTGGTGGATCTCGTCGGGCACGTGCCGGGGTGAGAGGGCGGTACGCAGCTCGCGGCTGATCTTGGCGCGCAGCGCGTCGTCCAACTGCAGGCCCTCGGCCAGCACCACGAAGAGCAGCAGCTCGCCGGCGCCACCCTCGTCGTCCTCCAGGTGCACGACTACCGAGTCGGCCACCTCGTCGAGCCCTTCGACCACCGAGTAGAACTCGGCGGTGCCCAGCCGCACCCCGCCACGGTTGAGTGTGGCGTCGGAGCGGCCGGTGATCACGCAGCCGCCGCGGGAGTTGATGGTGATCCAGTCGCCGTGCCGCCAGACGCCCGGGTAGACGTCGAAGTACGCCTCGCGGTAGCGGGTGCCGTCCGGGTCGTTCCAGAAGCCCACGGGCATGCTCGGCATCGGCTCGGTGATCACCAACTCGCCCAGCTCACCGATCACCGCGGTGCCGTCGGCGGAGCGGGCCTCCACCTTGGCCCCCAGCGCCCGGCAGGCGATCTCACCGGCGTACACCGGCAGCAGCGGCACACCGCCGACGAAGCCTGTGCACACGTCGGTGCCGCCGGAGAGCGACTGGAGTTGGAGGTGGTCGCCGACGGTCTCGTACACCCAGGCGAAGCCCTCGGCGGGCAGCGGCGCACCTGTGGAGCCGACGCCGCGCAGTGCGGACAGGTCGGCGAAGTCCCGGGGCACCAGGCCGGCCTTGCGGCAGGCCAGCAGGAACGGAGCGGAGGTGCCGAAGTACGTGGTGCCGGTCTCGGCCGCCAGCCGCCACAGCCCACCGAGGTCGGGGTGGCCCGGGTTGCCGTCGAAGAGCACGATTGTCGCGCCCACCGCCGGGCCGGAGACCAGGAAGTTCCACATCATCCAGCCGGTGGTGGTGAACCAGAAGAACCTGTCGGCCGGGCCCAGGTCGTGGTGCAGGGCCAGCATTTTCAGGTGCTCCAGCAGGATGCCGCCGTGGCCGTGCACGATCGGCTTCGGCAGCCCTGTGGTGCCCGAGGAGTAGAGCACGTACAGCGGGTGGTCGAACGGCACAGGCGTGAACGTCAACGGCTCGTCGGTAGGTGCGGCCAACTCGTCCCAGCTCAGCGCGCCCTCGGGCGGGGCACCGGCCGGATCCAGGTAGCCGATGCTGACGGTGTGCCGCACCGACGGCAGGGCGGCGCGGATGGCGGCGACCTCGGCGCGCCGGTCCACAGGCTTGTCGCCGTACCGGTAGCCGTCAACGGCGACAAGCACTGTCGGCTCGGTCTGCTGCCAGCGGTCGGTGACACTGCGGGTGCCGAACTCGGGTGCGCAGGACGAGAAGATCGCGCCGAGGCTGGCGGTGGCGAGCAGCAGGACGTACGTCTCACCGATGTTCGGGGCGTACGCCGCCACTCGGTCACCGGCGGTGACGCCGAGCCGGCGCAGCCCTGCCGACACCCGGCGGACCTGCTCGCGCAGTTCGGCGGCGGTCAGGGTGACCGGCGCGCGGGTCTGTCCGTGCTCGATCACCACCGGGTCGTCGTCGGCGCGCCCCGGCATCCGCAGCACGTTCTCCGCGTAGTTGAGCGTCGCCCCAGGAAACCAGCGTGCGCCGGGCATGCCCCGCCCGGCCAGGGTGGCGGTCGGCGGGGTGTGCGCCACGACCTCGAAGTGGTCCCAGATCGAGCGCCAGAACCCGTCCAGGTCGGTGACCGACCATTGCCACAGCGCGTCGTAGTCGGCGAAGTCCAACCCGCGGTGCTCCCGCAGCCAGCGTAGGTAACCGCCGATGCGGGACCGATCGAGTACGTCCGCCGGCGGCGTCCACAGCACGTCACCCACTGTTCCACCCTCCCCTGGCCCGGCACGACACTGTGTATGGGCCGTGGCGCCATCTTGCCCTACCTCGAAGCGTCATTCTTCGCACTGGGTACGGCCACCGACGCGTGCCCGGCCCACACACCAGCCCTGCCGCCCATGTGGATCAGCTGGCGCGGTGGGCCTGGATGGCGCGGCGGCGGGCGAGGCGGTGCGCGCGACGGATCTCGGCCTCCTTGTAGCGGCGCTCGTCCTCAGGTGTCTCCGGCAGCACCGGGCGGACCATGCGCGGCGCGCCGCCGACGTCCACCCCGACGAAGACCAGGTACGCGGTGGCCACCCGGACCGGCGCGTCCTCGGCGGAGTCCCACCGTTCGGCGACGACCCGCACGCCGACCTCCATCGAGGTCTGCCCGGTCCAGTTCACCTGGGCGTGCGCGTGCACCAGGTCACCGACCCGGACGGGCTCAGAGAAGACGATCTCGTCGATCGCCGCGGTCACCGCCGTGCCGCCGCTGTGCCGGGCGGCGGCCGCTCCCGCCACGTCGTCGACGAACTTCATCAGGACCCCGCCGTGGACGGTGCCATGGAGGTTCACGTCGACGGCCGTCATGATCCTGCTGAGGGTGACCCGCGAGTACGAAGTCGGCTTGCCCGTCGGAGCGTCGGAGAGATGCTCGGTCATGCCGGAAACGGTACGGTGCGCGGATGCGACATCTCTGGAGCTTCCTCGCCGGGCTGGTGGTGGCGCCCATCACCTGGGTGCTCGTCACACTGGGGCAGGACGGGTCGAGCCGGACGGTCGACCGCTGGGTGGAGATCGGCACTTTCAACACGGCCAACCTGATCGAGCCGGCCGTGTATCTCGGTGTCGGCGGTGTCCTGCTGGGCCTGCTCGGCACACTGCGTTTCTCGCCGGCCGGCCCGCTGGTCGCCGGGCTGCTGCTGGCTACCCCGTACGTCGGGATGTTCGTGGCGCCGTTCGAGGTGCGCGACGCGATCCCGCAGGGCTGGAAGGTGTTCGGTGACCCACTGCCGCTGCAACTGCCTGTCGAGAACGGCACGCTCTTCCTGATCGGCCTGCTGCTGCTGATGGCGACGTTCAGCGGGCAGCGCTGGCGCCCCTGGCCGCAGGCGGCGACCACACCGGCCCCGGCGGCGGCACCGGCGGACGGCCCGCGCAGCGACGACTTCACCTTGACCGACTGGCCGGCGCCCGAGTCCGCGGAGCGCGACACCGCCCCGCTGACACTTGGTTACCCGGCCGATCCGACACCCACCGAACCGCTGCCGCGTCGTGTGGGCGGCGAGTCACCGTGGTCCGCCCCGCCGCGCGGCCAGCCGCGCCCCGGGGACACCACCGAGATCCACTGATCATCGGGCGGGCTGGTCACCCGGCCCGCCCGACCAACCCGCCGGGCGTCAGTGCAGGCCGACGGCCAGATTCGGGTCGACCGTGTCGCTGAGGGCGGCGCGGGGCACGACCAGGAGCATGACCGCCAGCGCCGCGGCCATGCCGCCCGCGATGACGATCGCCATCGGTACGCTTCCGGTGCCGAACAGGCCCGCCAGAGGTGCCGAGAACGCGCCGATGCCGAACTGCACGGCGCCGAGCAGTGCCGCGGCCGTTCCGGCGGCCTCGCTGTGCCGGGTCATCGCCAGCGCGGGCGCGTTCGGCATGGCCAGGCCCGTCGCGGCCAGCACCAGCCACAGCGTCGCGAGCAGGGCGCCCAGGCCGCCGAAGCCGGTCGCGGCGACCACGATCAGCAGCACGCCGAACGCCGTTCCGGCGATCAGGGCGCTTACCAGAATCTGCTGCGGCGTGAACCAGCGCAGCAGCCGCACGTTGAACTGGGTGGCCGCGATCAGGCCGACCGCGCCCGCACCGAAGGCGATGCCGAACTCCTGCTCGTCGAGGCCGTACTGCTGCTGCAACACGAATGACGACCCCGAGACGTACGCGAACAGGGCCGCCATCGCCAGCCCCGCGACCAGCACCAGGCCGACGAAGGCCCGATCGTTGAGCAGCCGCCGGTAGTCGCCAAGTGTCGCCCGCACACCGCCGTGGCGGCGACGGGCGACGGGCAGGGTCTCCGGCAACCGCAGGGCGGCGACGATGATCAGCAGTACGCCCAGCACCGCCAACGCCGCGAAGACGCCTCGCCAGTCGGTCCAGCTCAGCATGGCGCTGCCAAGCGTCGGCGCGAGGATCGGCGCTATCCCCATCACCAGCATCAGCCGGGAGAAGATCCGGGCGAAGGCGGAGCCACTGAACAGGTCGCGCACGATTGCCGTGGCGACCACTGCGGAGGCGGCGACGCCGAGCCCCTGCAGGACGCGCAGCACACCGAGCACGGCGATGTCGGGCGCGAAGACGCACAGCACGGAGGCCACGATGTGCACGACCAACCCGGCCAGCAGGGGCTTCCGCCGGCCGATCGCGTCGGAGAGCGGCCCGATCAGCAACTGACCCAGGGCGAGGCCGACAAGCGTGCCGGTCAACGTCAACTGGACGGCGGTCTCGGTGGTCTGGAGGCCGGACGTGATGGCGGGCAGCGCCGGCAGGTACATGTCGATGGTCAACGGCCCGATCGCGATCAACGCGCCGAGCACCAGGACGAGCTGTGCCCGCTGGCGGTTGGTCATCAGGTCACCCGGTAGCACCTCGGGCTCGGCGGCGGTCTTCTCCACCAACTGCTTCATCATCTCGATCTTTCTGCGGTGTTCGTACGTCGTGGGGCATGCCCGACGGTGGGCTGCGAGGGGACGAGGCAGGTGGTGGTGGCAGGTGAGTCGCTCTGAGTCTGCCTATCCCGCAACGTCACAGGCCCGTCCAGCACAGCGACTGTGGGCGGACTCACGCGCAGACGCATGCCAATGCCCAGGCCCGGGTCAGCAGGGGCTATGCGGACAGTCTCCCCAGCCACTCCGTCAGGAGTTGCTGTTCCGCGCCGCTGAGGATGTCCTGGCTGGGCAGGGCGGCGCGCAAGGCGCGAGCGGCGCCCGCCAGGCCCTCTTCCCGCACGGCCGGTTCCTGACTGGTGACGGCGGTGATCATCGTTTCGCGCAGCGCGACCAGGAGGGCGGGGTCTCGCTCGGCCTCGGGCAGGGACAGCCAGGTCAGGACGGCGCCACGGGCGGTGGCGTGGATGATCTGGGCGGCGAGGTTCTCGTCGACGCGTAGTCGGCCCGCGACGGCCAGGCGGCGGATGCGGTCCATGAGCAGTCCGAGGCCGAGTCGGAAGGCCACGGAGGACCGGGCGGGCTCGCCGTACATGAGCGCGTACAGAGCGGGGTTGGTCAGTCCGAACTCGACTGCGGTGTCCCAGCGGACGCGTAGTTCCTTGATCGGGTCCTGCGGGTCGGGGTCGATGTGCTTGGCGGCCAGGAACCGGGTGAACCCGTATTCGGCCACCGCCTCGAGCAGGGCCTCCTTGTCACCGAACAGCCGGTACAGGGCCGGCGCCTGCAGCCCGGCGGCCTCAGCGACCGCACGGGTGGTGACCGCGTCGCGGCCCCCGCGCTCCAGCAGGTCGATCGCGACGTCCAGGATCCGGCGGCGCGTCTGCTCCCGCGCGGTGCCGTCGGGCTTCGCGGCAGACGTCGAGCGGGTCGGGTCACCAGGCATTTATCAAGGGTAACCCGAGCCTGATACCAGGGATATTTCCATCGTTAACACGCTCACGTTTACAGCGCTAGTATCAGTGATACCGTAGTTTCGGTTTCATCGGAAACACTAGTGAGGGAGCATCACCATGGCCGACCGTCTGCGGATCATCGGGGTGGAGGAGACTGTCGTGGTACCCGCCGTCTACGAGGCGTACCAACGAGCCGGGTCGCCGCGAATCCCCGCCCGCGGCTTCGGGGACAACCCGATCGCGACGAACCTGCGCGAAGTCGGCGAGCGGCGGCTCGCCCACATGGATGACCAGGGCATCGACGTCGCGGTGCTGTCCCTGTCCTCGCCCGGCGTCCAGGACCTGCCGCCGGCCGACGCGATCACGGTGGCACGTGACGCCAACGACCAACTCGCGGAGATCGTCGCCGCGCACCCGGACCGGTTCCAGGCGTTCGCCGCGATTCCCACCCAGTCGCCCGGCGCCGCCGCAGCCGAACTGGAGCGCGCGGTGGTCCAGCTGGGCTTCCCCGGCGCCATGCTCTACGGCCGCACCGGGGACAAGCTGGCCGACCATCCGGACAACGACCAGTTGTACGCCGCCGCCGAGCGGCTCCGGGTGCCGCTGCACTTCCACCCGCAGATGCCGGTCCAGCCGGTCATCGACGCCTACTACTCGGGCATCGGCCCGATCGGCACCCCGCTGGCCGGGGCGGCGATCGGCTGGTACTACGACCTGGGCGTGCAGTACCTGCGGATGATCTTCTCGGGTGTCTTCGACCGCTTTCCCGACCTGCAGGTGATCGCCGGACACTGGGGCGAGGTTGTTCTGTTCTACCTCGACCACACCGGATTCTTCGCCGAGGCCGGCGGCCTCCAGCGACCACTGGCGGACTACTTCACACAGAACTTCTGGGTCGCCGGCAGCGGCACCAACAGCCCCCGCTACCTGCGCTGGACCGCAGAGATCATGGGCACCGACCGGATGTTGTACTCCACCGACTACCCCTTCACCTACGGCTTCCGCCCCGGCGGTTTCCCCTACGTCGACACCAGCAACGGCGCCGCCCGCTCCTTCCTGGAGAACGCGCCGTTCGACGACGACCAGAAAGCCGACATCGCCCACCGCAACTGGGAACGCCTGACCGCCCGCGCAGCCAGGCCGACAGCGGCCTGACCCGTCGCACCGGCCGGTCGGACCGCCACCGCGCTCCGACCGGCCCCGAGCGACCGGGTGGAGCATTGCCCGCCTGAGCGAGCGCGGCGCTCGCCACCGACGAGTCCGGGAAACAGGTCGGTCTCAGCCCTTCAGAAGCTGCCGTGCCATCACGATGCGCTGCACCTGGTTGGTGCCCTCGTAGATCTGGGTGATCTTGGCGTCGCGCATCATCCGCTCGACCGGGTAGTCGCGGGTGTAGCCGTAGCCGCCGAGCAACTGCACGGCATCGGTGGTGATCTCCATGGCCGCATCGGAGGCGAAGCACTTGGCCGCCGCACCGAAGTAGGTCAGGTCCGCGTCGCCCCGCTCGGACTTGCCGGCGGCGGCGTACGTGAGCTGCCGGGCCGCCTCCAGCTTCATGCCCATGTCGGCGAGCATGAACTGGATGCCCTGGAACTCGGCGACCGCCTTGCCGAACTGCCGGCGCTCGGCGACGTACCCCTTGGCGTAGTCGAGCGCGCCCTGCGCGATCCCGACGGCCTGCGCGGCGATGGTGACCCGGGTGTGGTCCAGGGTCTTCATCGCGGTGGCGAAGCCGGTGCCCTCGGCGCCGATCATCCGGTCGGCGGGGATCCGCACGTTGTCCAGGTAGACCTCGCGGGTGGGCGAGCCCTTGATGCCGAGCTTCTTCTCGGGCGCGCCGAAGCTCACCCCGGCGTCGGACTTCTCGACCACGAACGCCGAGATGCCCCGGGACCGGGCGGCCGGGTCGGTGACGGCGAAGACCGTGTAGAACTCGGAGACCCCCGCGTTGGTGATCCAGCGCTTCACGCCGTTGAGCACCCAGTGATCCCCGTCACGCACCGCCCGGGTGGTCATCGACGCCGCGTCGCTGCCCGCCTCGGGCTCGGAGAGGCAGTACGAGAACATCGCCTCGCCGGCCGCGACAGGGGTCAGATAACGGCGCTTGAGGTCCTCGGAACCGGACAGCAGCAGCGGCATCGTGCCGAGCTTGTTGACCGCCGGGATCAGTGAGGAGGACGCGCAGGCGCGTGCCACCTCCTCGATCACGATGGCGGTGGCCAGCGCGTCCGCGCCCGCGCCGCCGTACTCCTCCGGGATGTGCGGCGCGTGGAAGTCGGCGGCCCGCAGCGCGTCGTAGGACGCCTTCGGGAACTCCCCCGTCTCGTCCGCCTCGGCGGCGTGCGGGGCCACCTTGGCGGTACAGACCTCGCGTACGGCCTCCCGGATCGCGTCGTGCTCCTCGGGCAACCGGTAGACGTCGAACGACTCCCCTGCGGCCATGTTGGCCCTCCCCTTCACCGCTATCATGCGCAGTCTGTGGCCTCTCCTGACCGCCGACAGCGCAGACTGAAGGATAGCGACTGCAGTTCAGGTGATGTTACCGGCGCGTAGGTACGGGCATGACGGAGCACCCACACCGCTGGGCGATGATGAGATAGACAGTTGAGCCACCACTCCGGTGCCCGGCCAGGCGCCGCAGCAGAATGCGACGCGACGACGCGCCGCCAGTGCGAGCGGAGAAGACAGGCGTGACGATCCCCTACCCCACCATCCAGCCGAGCCCCGCCATCGCCGCGGTGACCCCGCCGTCGGGCGCACCTCGGCCGCGGGTGACCTTCCTGGGGACCGGCTACCTCGGTGCGACGTACGCCATCTGCTACGCGGAACTCGGGTACGAGGTGCTCGGGTACGACGTCGACGCAGACAAGATCGCCAAACTCAACGCCGGTGCGGTGCCGATCCACGAGCCCGGCCTTGACGAGCTGCTCAAGCGCAATCTGGCCGCCGGCCGGCTGCGGTTCAGCACCGACATCGCCGAGACCGCCGAGTTCGGCGACGTGCACTTCATCTGCGTCGGCACCCCCCAGCGGGCCGACGGGATGGGCGCCGACCTGTCGTACGTCGAGGCGTCGGTGACGAGCCTGGCGCAGCACCTGACCCGCAAGGCGCTCATCGTCGGCAAGTCCACCGTGCCGGTGGGCACCGCCGAGTGGGTGGAGCAGCTCGTCGGCAAGCACACCCCCGACAACCTGGGTGTCGAGGTGGCGTGGAGCCCCGAGTTCCTCCAGGAGGGCTTCGCCGTCGACGACGTGCTGCGCCCCAACCGGATCGTGGTCGGCGTCAAGAGCGAGTGGGCCAACGGCATGCTCTACGCCGCGCACAAGGGCGTCTTCGACCTGGCCGCCACCGAGGACCGCGAGGTGCCCCTGGTGGTCACCGACTTCGCCACGGCCGAGCTGGTCAAGGTCGCCGCGAACGCCTTCCTCGCCACGAAGATCTCCTTCATCAACGCGATGGCCGAGGTCTGCGAGGCCTCCGGCGGGGACGTGACCCAGCTGGCCCGGGCGATCGGGTACGACCCTCGCATCGGCAACCGGTTCCTCCAGTCCGGCCTCGGCTTCGGCGGCGCCTGCCTGCCCAAGGACATCCGCGCCTTCCAGGCCCGCGCGCAGGAGTTGGGTGCCGGCGAGGCGCTGCGCTTCCTGCACGAGGTCGACCTGATCAACCTGCGCCGCCGTACCCGCGTGCTCCAGCTCGCGGCGGACCTGCTCGGTCGCCGCTCCGGCCCGGCCGGTCCGGATTTCTCCGGCACCCGCATCGCCGTGCTGGGCGCCACGTTCAAGCCCAACACCGACGACGTCCGCGACGCCCCGGCGCTCGCCGTCGCCGCGCTGCTGCACAAGGCCGGCGCCGACGTGCATGTGTACGACCCGCAGGGCACCGAGAACGCCCGCCGCGCGGTTCCGGAGCTGACCTACGAGGCCGGCATCAACGAGGCGGTCACCGGCGCTGACCTGGTCTGCGTCCTCACCGAGTGGGCGGACTTCCGCAACGCCGACCCGGTCGCCCTTGGCGAGCTGGTCGCCGGCCGTAGGGTCGTCGACGGGCGCAACTGCCTCGACTCGGCGCTGTGGGCCCAGGCCGGCTGGGAATACCGGGGCATGGGTCGCCCCTGACGGTCCCCACCCATCGGCCGGTCGCGAAGCACCTCTTTGCGGCCGGCCGGTGACGTTGTTTGCCCCGGACCCGCCGACAAGAGTCGAAATCCGCGCCAGCTTTGGGCATGCTGCGACAGTGGGAGTCCACAGTGCGGGTGGAGGGGTGTCGTGGCGACCTTTCAATGCTCCTCGTGCGGCCGGGAGATCAAGCCGGCCGTCCGCTGCCCGCACTGCGGTGTCGATCAGCCACAGTGGGCGGAGCACCTGGCCAACATCGAGCGCTCGATCGCGGAGATGAAGGCGCGCGACGCCGCCATCGCCCGCGAGCAGCGGCAGATCGCCGCCAAGATGCAGGCCGCCCTCTTCCAGCGGGACATCCTCGCCCACGCCGGGGAGGAGCGACTCAAGCAGGCCACCCGCCCTCGCCGGGTGCTGCGCCGCCGCCCCGGCCGTCGTCCGCCGACGGCCACGACCGGCGCCCCGCCGCGGGTTCCCCGCCAGGGCACCTCGGCCGCACCGGAGGATCCGCCACCGCCGCCCCCGCCGACCTGGCTGGACGCCGACGACCCGGAGCACCCCCCGGAGGCTTCCTCCCGGGAGGTGCAGAACATCCCCCTCGGGCTGGGTGCGCTGCTGCTCGGCGTGGCCGCCGTGGTCTTCGCCGCGGTGGCGACCAGCTCGATGGACGCGCTGGCCCGCCTCGGTGTCCTGCTGCTCGCCACAGTGCTAATGCTGCTCGCCCCACCGGCGCTGGCCCGGCGTGGGCTCACCTCGACCGCGGAGACGATCGCCGCGGTGGGTCTGCTGCTCGTGCCACTGGCCGGGTACGCCCTCTGGGCGGTGGACCGGATCGGCGACGGCGGCACCTCCGGCGCGATCTTCGCCAGCCTGATCTTCGCCGGCACCGCCGCCGTGTCGGTCGGGTACGCGGCGTGGACCGGTCTGCGCGCACCCCGCTTCGCCACAGTGCTCGCCGCACAACCGATCCTGCCGCTGCTCGCGTACGACCGGATCACCGGGCCGGGTGGCTGGGCCCTGGCGCTCACCCTTGTCGCCCTCCTCGACCTCTGGCTGGCCCGCTCCGGGCTGATGGTGGAGCGGCCCGTCCGGCAGGACCTGCCGGAGCCGAGCACGCCGAGCACGCCCCGGCAACGCGGCGCCGAGGGCCGGCCGGAGGGCGACCCGGAGGAGGCCGGCGAGCTGATCGACGCAGGCGCGGGGACGGCCCAGGCGCCGGCCCGCCCGGTGCCCGGGCTGCGCGAGCTGACCTGGTCGCTGCACGCGGTGGCGGTCGCCGTCGCCCTGGCGTACGCGGTCACGGCCCTGCTCCGGGCGCAGACCGTTCCGACGGCGACAAGCGCGGGGCTGGTGCTGCTGCTGGCCGCGGCGGTCGGGATGGCCGGCGCGTTGGTGCTGCGCCGCCCACCGCTGCCCGACGTCGGTGCCGGCATCCTCACCCTGGCCGTGATCGGCGCCCTCGGCCGGATCGCCTCCGTGGCCCTGCCCGGCCAGTCGTTGCTGCTGATCGCCGCGGTCATCACGGTGACCGGGCTGGCGGTCCGCGCGGTCCCCGAGGCCGCCCGGCGTGGCCCGCAGGTCGCGTCGGCGGTGGCGCTTACCGTAAGCGGACTGGTGGTCGCCGGGGGCGCGCTGCGCGCCGGCGTCGCCCCGGTCCGGGCGGCGCTGCCCGCGTGGGGCGCCGACCTCGACGGGTACGCCGCTGAGCTGGCCGCCGCCGTCGGCCCGAACACGTGGCAACTCGCCGCTGCCGCGTTCCTGCTCACGATCGCGGCGGTGCTGGCCCTGCCACCAGACATCCGCCGCGAGTTCGCCGTCGCGGGAGCCACGCTGACCGCGCTCGCCGTACCGGCCTCGCTAGGCCTCGGCTGGGCGGCGGCGCCCTGGCCGATGGTGCTCACCGCGATCGGCATCGGGGTTATCGGCCTCTCCGCGCGGACTACCCGGGCCGCGCTGGCACACGCCGTCGGCGCCGCAGTGGTGGGCCTGTTCGGCGTCGGCGCGGGCCTGGCCAGGCCCGCGCTCACGGCTGCCGTCCTGCTCACCGTCTTCGCGGCGGCCGCGCTTGTCGCGCTGGCCCCCCGCGTCCGGATCGCGTCCGCCGCCGCCGACACGGTCACCGACTGGGCCGCCGGTGGCGCCGCGTTCGCGCTGCCCGGCGCGGTGGCCGCGTTCGTGACCGCCACCGCGTCCATCGACCCGACGCCCACCCCGGCCAGCCTCCGCGAGGTGACCGTCCCGGTGTTGGCGGCGAGCTTCCTGGCCGTCTGCGTGACCCTCGGGTACGCCGCAATGGTGCAGGTCTCCCAACGGCGCATCCCGGCGCCCCTGTCGGTCGGCACCGGGCTGGGCGCGCTTGTGGTCACCGCCGCCGCCTTCGGTGCCCCCGGGGCTACCGTCGCCGACGCCTGGGTCGGCGCGCTCCTGTTGGTCGCCGCGGTGCTGCTCTACCTGGCACCCTCGATCGACGCCGGCCGCCGTTCCGACCTGACCCTGGACGGCTCCGACCTGGCCGCTGCGGCGGTCACCACCGCGCTGATCGCCACGATGGTCCGCATCGGCGCGGTCCTCGCCCCCGGCGGGCAACTGGCGGTGGCCGCCGGCCTCGTGCTTGTGGTCGCCGTGGGTGCCCGTGCCATGCCCGAGGAGTGGCGGCGCGGCCCGATCCTCGGCATCACCGTCGGCGGCGTACTCATCGGTGTGCTCGCCGGTTGGTCGGCGCTGCGCGGCGGGGTCGGTGTGCTGGCCACGCCCGGCCCGATCTGGGACGGCGACCTGAACGGTTGGCCGGCCGCGCCGACCGGCGGGTCGACCTGGCAGGCCCCGATCGCGCTGCTGTTGCTGGCCGTCGCCGCCGGCATCCTGCTGCCACCGCCCTGGCGATGGGACGTGTCCGGTGCCGCGGTGGTGCTCGCCACGATCGGCGCGCCGGCCGCGTTCGACCTGCCCTGGTGGTCGCCGGTGCTGATCGGCAGCATGGTCGCCACCCTCTACGGTATGGCGTCGGTGGCCACCGAGGAGGCCCGCGCCGGGCTGTCCCGGGCCACGGTCGCCGGTGTGGTCGCGCTACACGCGGCCGGCGCCGGCCTGGTCCGCCCCTGGACCACCGCGTTGGCGCTGGGCAGCATCGCGCTCATCGGCGTGGTCGTGGCCGCGGTGGCCCGCGTACTGGCCGGGCCGCAGGTGACCGACCTGGAAACCGAGGGGATGCCACCGCACCTGGCCCAGATCGGCGGTGCGGCCACCGGCGCCGCGCTGCTGGCCCTACCCGGCGCGATGGCGGCGCTTGCCGTCGAGTTCGAGCACTCGGCGCAGGTGGTGCTCACCGCCGCGCTTGCCGCGTCCAGCCTCGGTCTCGCGGCCGTGGCCGCCGTTCGCCGGCACGTGCCGCAGTACCTGCCCTGGGTAAGCGTGGCGGTGGTCGGTGGTGCCACCATCAGCGCCCTCGCCGCCATTCCCACAGGCCTCCCCGCCGGGGTCTACGCGGCCGCCGCCGCCCTGCTCGGCGTCCTCGCCGAACTGGTCCGGGCAGCGACCGCGCCGCCCACCAACTCGGCCCAGCCGGTCCGGCGGTGGGCCGTGCTCCTCGACGGCGCGCTGCGACGGTTGCCGGACGACCCGGAGCGGCGGCGGTGGCGGGTCAGCCCGTCCGCCGGCGCCCTCGCCGCGGCCACCCTCCCGACCGTCCTGGCACTTCTGTCGATCGGGCCCGCCCTGTACACCGCCCTCGTCGAGCCGCACCGCGCGTTGACACGGATCTGGCAGGGTCCGCCCCCGGAACTGCTCAACCCGCCGCCGGACGTCGTGAACCCGACCCACGTGCTGACCGCGCTGCTGCTCACCGCGACCGCCGCGCTGGCCGCCACCGGATTCAGCGGCGGACGGCGGTCCCGCGCCGTGCCGGTGGTGCTGCCGGGCGCGGCCGTCACGCTGCTCATCGCACCCGCCGCGCTGGGCCGGGGCTGGCCGGCGAGCACCATGGGGGCGCTCTCCGTCTTCACCATCGCGATGCTCGGCCTCGCGCTTACCCCACCGCCCGCGCTCGTCGAGCCGGCTCGCTCGCTGCGGCTGGCCCGGGTGCTGGTGTTCGCCATCGGGCTGGCCGGCGGCAGCGCCGGGCTCGCCGGCAGCCTTGCGGACCGCCAGATGACCCTGTTCACCCTCGGCAGCGCCGTCGGTGTGGGCGCGGTGGCGGCGCTGTTCGGCGTCACACAGCGGGCGCGCATCCTCGGCTGGCTCTTCGCATCGCTGATGGCGCAACTCTTCGTGCTCACCGCCGGCCTGGTCGCCGGCCTCGCCCCGGTCTGGTCCGCGTTCGGCGTCCTCGCCGTCGGCGCGGTCCTACAGGTGCTCGCAGCGACCCTGCCCCGGCTGCGCCGCCCCGAGGCTCAGCGCGAGGCATCGACCGTGGAGTGGAGCGGGTACGCGGCGGCACTCATCGCGCTGGCCCTCGCCTTCGACTCGCCCCGCCACATCGCCGCGCTGCTGGCCGCGTGGGGCGCGGTCCTGGGCGTGGCGGCCACCCGACCCGGTCGCCGGCCGGTGGAGCGCCGCATCCTCTTCTGGGCGGTGGTGTTCTGCGAGATCACCGCCTGGTGGATCCTGATGCGCGTAGCCGACGTGGCGCTGCCCGAGGCGTACACGCTGCCCTTCGCCGTCCTGGCCCTCCTGGTCGGGGTGCTGGAACTGCGGCACCGGCCGGACATGAGCAGTTGGGTGGCGTACGGGCCTGCGCTTGTCGCCGCATTCGTGCCGACGCTGGCCATCGTGGTGGCCACCGACACCAGCACGCTGCGGCAGATGCTGCTGCTACTCGGCGCGGTGGCGGTGCTGATCTTCGGCTCGTCCAGCCAGCAGCAGGCGCCGGTGATCGTCGGCGCGTCGGTCACCGCGATCACCGCGATCCACGCGCTGTTCAGCCTCGGCCCGTGGCTGGCGCTGATCCCCGTCGGCATCCTGCTGCTCGTCCTCGGCGCCAGCAACGAACGCCGCCGCCGAGCCCAAGAGCGCCTACAAACCGCCCTACGAAGCATGAGATAAACCGGAGGGGCCCCGTGGCGTGGGTGGGTGGGGGCGGTGAGCGCGCCGGGCCCGCCCGCCCGCTCCCCCGCGATCTTGCACTTTCTGCCCGGGCGTAAGGGACACACCCGCCCCAATCGGCGACCGAAAGTGCAAGATCGCGGGAGGAGGGCGGGCGCGGCGGTTACAGGGTGGCCTGGAGGGCTTCGTCTTTGGTTTTGATGAGCTGTTCCAGGTCTTGCTGGTAGGTCGTCATTTGGGCGCGTAGGGGCTCGTCGGTAGCGCCCAGGATTCGTACGGCAAGCAGGCCGGCGTTGCGGGCGTTGCCGATCGAAACGGTGGCCACCGGGATACCCGCCGGCATCTGCACGATGGACAGCAGCGAGTCCATGCCGTCGAGATGCTTGAGCGGCACCGGCACCCCGATCACCGGCAGCGGCGTCACCGAGGCCACCATGCCCGGCAGGGCGGCTGCCCCGCCCGCACCCGCGATGATCACCTTGATGCCCCGGCCGGCGGCCTCCTGGCCGTACTCGATCATCGTGACCGGGGTCCGGTGCGCCGAGATCACCCGAACCTCGTACGACACGCCGAATTCGTCGAGCACCTCGGCTGCGGCCCGCATGGTCGGCCAGTCCGAGTCGCTGCCCATGATCAGCCCGACCGTGCTCACACCGACCCCCTCGTCGTTCACGTGGCTCACTCGTGCCCCTCACGCAGCCAACGGGCGGCCCGAACGGCCCGGGCTCGTACGTCGTCCAGGTCGTCACCGAGCACTGTCACGTGCCCCACCTTCCGGCCGGGTCGCACCTGCTTGCCGTAGAGGTGCACCTTCGCGCCCGGCTCGGCGGCGAAGAGATGGTGCAGTCGCTCGTCGATCGACATTCCGCCCGGCTCGCCGCCGAGCACGTTCGCCATCACCACCACCGGCGCGGTCAGCGAGGTGTCGCCCATCGGGTAGTCCAGGACCGCCCGCAGGTGCTGCTCGAACTGGGAGGTCCGGGAACCCTCGATGGTCCAGTGCCCGGAGTTGTGCGGGCGCATCGCCAACTCGTTCACGACGATCGCCGGCCGGCCGGCCTCGTCACGTACCTCGAAGAGTTCGACGGCGAGCAGGCCGACCACGCCGAGCGCGGTGGCCAGGTCGATGGCGAGCTGCTGGGCGGCGACCGCCAGCTCCTCGTCCAGGCCGGGCGCCGGGGCCAGCACCTCCACGTTGATGCCGTCCCGCTGGACCGTTTCGACCACCGGGTACGCGGCCACCTGGCCGAACGGCGACCGGGCCACCTGCACGGCCAACTCCCGGCGCAGCGGCACCCGTTCCTCGACGATCAGCGGGGTGCCGCCGGCGAGCAGCATGCCTGCCAGCTCGGTAGCCTGCGCGGCGTCGTCGACCATCCAGACGCCCCGGCCGTCATAGCCGCCCCGGGCTGCCTTGAGCACCACCGGCCAGCCGACCTGCTCGCCGAAGCCGATCAGGTCCGCGGGGTCGCCGACCGGTCGCCACGCCGGGTTGGGCGCGCCCAGCTCGGTCAGGCGTTCCCGCATGACCTGCTTGTCCTGGGCGTGCAGCAACGCGTCCGCCGGTGGGTACAGGGTCACCCCTTCCGCCGCCAGCGTGCGGATGTGCCCGGTGGGCACGTGCTCGTGGTCGAAGGTGACCACGTCGCAGCCCTTGGCGAAGGTGCGCAGGGCGGCCAGGTCGGTGTGCTCGCCGTACTGGACGTCGGCGGCGACAAGCGCCGCGCCGTCCTCGGGGCTGGCAGCGAGCACACGCAGTGACTGGCCGAGGGCGATCGCGGCCTGATGGGTCATCCGGGCCAACTGGCCGCCACCCACCATGCCGACAACAGGCAGTCCGGTACGGGAATCCATAGCCCGGCCAGCCTATCCGGGCCGTCGGCGTGGCCGGCCGCAGGGCCGGCGGCCGTCCGAGAGTCGCGGGACGGACCGGCCCTGGGGCCGCGCGGGCGACTACCGGGCGTCGCCGGGTGCCGCTCCGAGTTCGGCGACCAACTCGTCGACGGAGGTGACCGGCCGTTGGCAGACGAAACCCCGGCAGACGTACGCCGCGGATTGCCCGTCGACAAGCGGCCGGTCGGCGAGCAGCGGCACCCCCGGCTGGTCCGGCGCTCCGGCGACCACCACCGCCCCGGGCGGGGCGTGCCGGCGGGCAGCGGCCACCAGTGGGTCGCCGGCCGGGTCGCCGGTCACGACGGCGATCTCGTACGGCCCGGACAGCAGCGCCTCGCCGACCATTGCCGCGTACCCGGTGAAGCGGGCGTGCCGCCCGACGATCGGCGCCACGGTGGCCAGCGCCGCCTCGGCGGCCTCCCGGTACCGCGTCTGCCCGGTCAGCGCGGCGTACGCCACCAGCCCGGCCACAAGCGCCGACCGGCCCGACGGGGTGGCGTTGTCGGTCGGGTCGGCCGGCCGGGCAACCAACTGCTCCGCGTCGTCGGCGGTGTCGTAGTAGGCGCCGCCGGACGCGGCGAAGTGCTCCAGCGCGGTGTCCAGCAGCCCGCCGGCCAGGGTGAGCCAGCGGCCCTCGCCGGTGAGCTGGTGCAGCGCGCAGAACGCCTCGGCCACGCTGCCGTAGTCCTCAAGCACCCCGACCGGCTCGCCGACCTTGCCGTCGCGGGAGACCCGGCGCAGGCGGCCGTCCACCAGGTGCACGGTCGCCAGGTGCTCGGCGGCGTCGCGCATCGCGCCGTCGGCGACGATTGTCACGCCGTCCATCAGGTTGGCGTCCTCGTCCTGCGGCGACACGTACAGGGCGGCGACCTGCTGGAACTCGGCGATCGCGGTGATCGCCAGGCCGTTCCACGCGGCCACCACCTTGTCGTCACGGGCCGGCTGGGGACGCGCGTCCCGGGCCATGAGCAGCCGCCCCACCACCCGCTGCCAACGGGCGCGGACCTCGGGGGCGGCATCGTCGACGTCCCGGGCGAGCCGCAGCACGCTCATGCCGTGCTCGAAGGTCCCCTCGTCGGTGACAGCGAACAGGTCGGCTGCGAAGCGGCCGTCCTCCTCGCCGAGCACCTCGACGAGTTGGGCGGGCGTCCAGGCGTAGGTGAGCCCTTCGACGCCGTCGGTGTCGGCGTCCAGCGCGGACGCGAACCCCTCCCCCGGCCGGTGCAGCTCGTCGGCGAGGAACCGGGCGGTGTCCCGGGCGATCCGGCGGGCCAGCGGGTCACCGGTCAGCCGCCAGAGCTGCGTGTAGAACCGCAGCAGCAGCGCGTTGTCGTAGAGCATCTTCTCGAAGTGCGGCACCGTCCAGTGCGCGTCCACCGAATACCGGGCGAAGCCGCCGGCGAGCTGGTCGTAGATGCCGCCCCGGGCCATCGCCTCGCCGGTGTGCCGGGCGATCTCCAGGCTGCGCGGGTCGCCGGTGCGCTGGTGGTGGCGCAGCAGGAAGAGCAGATTCATGTGCGGCGGGAACTTCGGGGCGCTACCGAAGCCGCCGTTCGTCGCGTCGTACTCACCGGCGAGGTTGGCGGCCGCGGCGTCGAGCAGCGGGGCGTCCAGCGGGGCGGTGGGGCCGCCCACGGCCTGTGCGCCGCCGATCGCCTCGACCACTGCGGCGCCCTGGCGCAGCACCTCGTCCCGCTGGTCGCGCCAGGCGGTGGTGACCGACTGGAGCAGGCGTGTGAAGTTGGCGCGCGGGAAGTAGGTGCCGCAGAAGAACGGGGTGCCGTCGGGGGTGGCGAAGACAGTCATCGGCCAGCCGCCCTGGCCGGTCATCGCCTGGGTGGCGGTCATGTAGACCGCGTCGACGTCCGGGCGCTCCTCGCGGTCCACCTTGATCGACACGAAGTTGTCGTTCATCAGGGCGCCGACCTGCTCGTTCTCGAACGACTCGTGCGCCATCACGTGACACCAGTGGCAGGCGGCGTAGCCCACCGAGATGAGCACCGGGACGTCACGCCGTTTCGCCTCGGCGAACGCCTCGTCGCACCACGGCCACCAGTCGACCGGGTTGTCGGCGTGCTGAAGCAGGTACGGACTTGTGGCGTTGGCGAGTCGGTTCACCCGACGACCATAACCAGCGCCGAGGGGCCGCGCCGGGCGGTCACCCGGCGAAGCCGTGCGGGGGCCCGGCGCGTCAGGAGGCGCCGTCGGCGCGGAGCCGGAAGACGTTCGACTCCGCCGAGTCGCGCAGCGACCCGAGCACCGCGCCGATCTTGTCCGCCGGCATCGGCTTGAAGAAGTGGTAGCCCTGCGCGGACGTGCAGCCCAGCTCGGCCAGGGCCAGCCGCTGCTCGGCGGTCTCCACTCCCTCGGCGACCACGCGCAGCCCCAGCTCGTGGGCGAGCCCCACTGTGGTCCGCACGATCGCCGCCGCCTCCGGCGAGTCGGCCATCCGGATTACGAACGAGCGGTCCACCTTCAACTCGTCCACGGCGATCCGGGTGAGGAAGGTCAACGAGGAGAAGCCGGTGCCGAAGTCGTCCACCGCGAGCTGCACGCCCATCGACCGAAGCGTGGCCAGCACCTCGTCGATGACCTCCAGCTCGCTCATCACCACGGTCTCGGTGATCTCCAGGACCAGGCGGTGCGGCGGCACCTGATGCCGGCGCAGCGCCTCGGCGATCTCCACCGGCAGGCGGGGGTCGAGCAGGCTACGCGCGGACAGGTTCACCGAGATCGGGACGTCGAGCCCTTCGCGGGCCCAGCTGGCGGCCACGGCGAGCGCCTTGTTCAGCACGTACCGGGTGAACGTGCCGAGCTGCTCGCTGTTCTCCACAGGGCGGATGAAGTCGACCGGGTTGAGCCAGCCCCGCCGGGGATGCTGCCAGCGGATCAGCGCCTCCACCCCGGTGGGCGCGCCGGTGGCCAGGTCCACGGCCGGCTGCAACGCCAGCACGAGCTGGTCGTCGACCTCCAGCGCCTCGCGCAGCTCGGCCAGCAGTGCCAACTGGTCGGTGCTTGCCGCGTCCCGGGTGCTGTCGTACGCGGCGACGCTGCCGCCGCCCTCCTTCGCCTGGTACATCGCGATGTCTGCCCGGCGCAGCAGCTCGGTCAGGTCGGCCGCACCCGCGTCGGCGACCACCACACCGACGGAGACCTCGATCGACATCCGTACCCCGGCCACCTCGGTCGGCGCGGCCAGCCGCTCGGTGATCTCCCGGGCCTGCCGCAGCGCGTACGCCATCGGGGCGGTCCGGTCGTCCAGCACGGGCACCGAGGTCAGCAGCAGCGCGAACTCGTCGCCGCCGAGCCGGGCGAGCAGGTCGCCGGAGCGGGCCAACGCGCTGAGCCGGTTGGCGGTCAACCGCAGCAACTGGTCGCCTGCCGCGTGCCCGAGGGTGTCGTTGACTTCCTTGAACTGGTTGATGTCCAACAGCAGCAGGGCCACCGGGTGCTCGTGCGCGAGCTGCCGCAGCGACCTGTCGCCCTTGCCGAGCATCGCCGTCCGGTTGGCCAGCCCGGTCAGTGGGTCGTGCACCGCCTCGTACGACGATCGGGCGGTGACAAGTCGCAGCTCACGGTGGGTCGCGGCGTCGTGCAGGGCGGCGGCGAGGGCGTCGCCAAATGCGGCCACCGCGTCGCGCTCCCGAGCGTTGGGTGGGGCGGAGCGGGGGAACCGGACACGCAACTGCCCGACCGGCGCGGCGCCCACCGACAGGGAGCGGATCAGCTCGTGCTCGTCGGGCTCCGGCCGGCCCGGTGGGCTCACCTCCCGGTCGATCAGCTGGCCGCCGGCGTCCCCCCGGTACCGGTGCCACCTGCCGTCGGTGCGAGCCACCTCGACGTCGACAAGTTCGGCGTTGAACAGCGTCAGCGCGCCGCTCACCGCGGCGCTGGCAACGCCCCGCTCGTCGAGCTGGTTGAGGGCGGCGGTGGCCTCGGCGAAGGCCCGCCACGTCCGGCGTTCCTGGTCGGCGCGCAGCCGGTAGCGGTAGGTCTGCTGGAGCAGCCACAGCAGCGGCGGAAGCAGCAGCAACCAGCGCGCGTCCAGCTCCAGCAGCGTGACGATCACCAGGCCGACCGCCACGTTGCCCACGAACATCAGCAGCTTGCCGCGCAGCGCGGCGAGGAGCGGCGGGCCGATCGGCAGCCCGTGCCGCAGACCCAACGTGACCCCAGCGAGCCAGAAGGTCACCAGCAGGTACGTCACCGACCCGGCGATCACGGCGAGCGCCAACATCGGGGTCGGCGCGGCGAGAAGCGGCTGCCCGAGGGCCGTCGTCACGGACACCGCAAGGGCCGACGCGGCGGCAAGCGACGCGGCGACGCGGACGATCTCCAGTGGTGACCGGTGGTCGCTGTACAGCGAGAGCCCCGTCCAGGCGAGCCCCGCACCGAGCAGGGTGGCCGCGGGCAGCCAGCCGGCCGGCGCGAGGTACAGGCAGACGATAAGCGCCGCCTCGCCCCAGCTGATGCTCACCATGCCCGCGCCCGCGCGGAACCGCAGCCGGGCGAGTTGGGCGACGGCGAGGACGGCCACGGCGATGCCGAAGCGGGCCGGAGCGCCGAGCGGATCGTCGGCCGGCAGCCGGGTCGGGAGGGTCAACCCGATCGCGGCGGAGACCAGAGCGGTAAGCGTCACCGCACCGGTCAGCAACAGCAGCCGGGGCGGCATGCCGCGCGTCCCGACTCGGTCGGACGGGTCGGCGGCCGGGCCGGAGGTCATTGATCGCCCTCGTTGGACGGCAGACCGACGCGACGACGGGCCACCGGTGCGGTGTCGGTCATCGGCGCCCCCTTCCGCGCACGGCTCGGGGACTTTTGGTCCCCCCCGGCGGAAGGCTAAGCCAAACCGGCTGGTCGCAACAGGGGCCGACCACCCGGTTCGGCGTGAATCATGCGCGGACTACCCGTTCCGGTGCTGCTGGTGCCCGTTGGGAGCGGGCGTGGATGAATCACGCGCTCCGGTCCCGTCTGTCGGATCGACGACTGACGCGTCCGCCCTGGTCGGGTCGACGGGCCGTCCCTGCTGCGGGAACCGGTCCGGCAGCCGGCGCAGGCGGGCGTTCATGTTGCGGATCAGCAGGATGGTCGCGGTGGCCAGCAGCAGGATGAGGAAGAGGCCCATCGGCCCGGCCAGTCCACCCGTGCGGGTGTCCCCGAAGTTGTTCTCCGCGAGCACCTGGGCAGCGGTCAACATGGCGTTCCTCCGATGTGCGGTTGGCTACCAGGGTAGACCGGGCCGGAATCAGCGCGCGTGCGCCGTCTCCCGCACCCCGGCGAAGAGGTCGGACTCGGGCAACGGGCTGTCCACCACTGTGCGGGCCAGTTGGAAATCCTCGGTCGGCCAGGCACGCTGCTGCAACTCCATCGGCACGTGGAACCAGAAGCCGTCCGGGTCGACCTGGGTGGCGTGGGCACGCAGCGCGTCGTCGCGGACCGGGAAGTATTCGCCGCACTCCACCCGGGTGGTGATCCGCGGGCCCTTGTCGGGTCGCTCGTCCCAGCGCTTGAGCCACTCTTGGTAGGGAGAGTCGCCGCCGGTCGCGAGCATTGCCTCGTGCAGGGCCATGATCTTGGCCCTGGAGAAGCCGATGTCGTAGTAGAGCTTCAACGGCTGCCAGGGCTCGCCCAGCTCCGGGTAGCGGGTCGGGTCGCCGGCGGCCTCGAAGGCTGCCACGCTCACCTTGTGGCACATGATGTGGTCGGGGTGGGGGTAGCCACCCTCCTCGTCGTACGTGGTCACCACATGCGGACGGAACTCGCGCATCAGCCGCACCAGCGGGCCGGCGGCCACCTCGACGTCCTGGAGGGCGAAGCAGCCCTCGGGCAGCGGGGGCAGCGGGTCTCCCTCGGGCAGGCCGGAGTCGACGAAGCCGAGCCAGGCCTGCTCGACGCCGAGGATCGCCCGCGCGGCGTCCATCTCGGCGCGCCGGATGTCGGCGATGTTGGCCCACACGTCGGGCCGGTCGAGCTTGGGGTTGAGCACGCTGCCGCGCTCACCGCCGGTGCACGTCACCACAAGCACGTCGACGCCCTGGGCGACGTACTTCGCCATGGTCGCCGCACCCTTGCTCGACTCGTCGTCCGGGTGCGCGTGAACGGCCATGAGACGCAGTTGCTCTGCCAACTTCGGCGCTCCTCGTCTGTGCCGGCCGGGTGGACCCGACCGGTATCGACCGGCTGACCTGCCGGGATCTTCCGCACTCCGCCGCCGGTCGGCGCTGCGGCCCCGACCCGGCCTGCCATTCCTGCCGTTGAGCCGGGTGGGAGGATGGACCCTGTCATTCTTGCTGATGCCGCCGACAACAACCTCAGGAGATACCCGCCGGTGACCGAGACGCACGCCACAATTTCGCCGGGCGCGCCGGTTTTTCCGGCCGGCCGCTACGGCCGCCGCAGGTCTCCCGGCGGAGGCCGCCGTCGTACGCTGACAGCCGCGCTGGCGCTGCTCGTGCTGGTGGCCGCGCTGAGCCTGATCTCGGTGCGGCTCTACCGACAGTACGGTGATCCGAACTACCGCGCCCAGGTGATCACCTACACCGACATCACGGACAACCAACTGCTGCTCGACTTCCGGGTGACAGTGCCGTCGGGCGGATCGGCGGTCTGTGTCCTGCGCGCCCGTGACCGCGACGGTGCCCAGGTGGCCCGCGAGGAGATCACGGTGACCGCCGCCCCGGGCGAACGGCACCTCACCATCCGGCACCGCATGACCACCACCGCCCGGCCGTTCATCGGCGAGGTGCTGCGCTGCCGTCCGCCCGCCTGAGGCCGCACGAACCACTGCTGCACGCGGCTCGCGAGCGCCTCTACCATCGGCTGCCCGATCCGGACAGCGGTGATGATCGCCGACACGCTGTGTCGTACCGCACTGGTAACTTGGTAGTTCACCTGTCAGCCAGCCACGCACATCTGAGGAGACCGCCTGTGTCCACTGGCAACGAGGCGCCCGCCACCTGGCTGTCCCAGGACGCGTACGACCGCCTCCAGGCCGAGCTCGACGAGCACATCGCCAACCGTCCGGCGATCGCGGCCGAGATCAACGCCCGCCGCGAGGAGGGCGATCTGCGGGAGAACGGCGGCTACCACGCCGCCCGCGAGGAGCAGGGCAAGGCTGAGGGGCGCATCCGTTACCTGCAGGAGTTGCTGCGCACCGCCAAGGTCGGCGAGGCGCCGACGACGGACGCGGTGTCACCTGGAATGGTCGTGACGATCTACTTCGACGACGACACCGACGACACCGAGACGTTCCTGCTCGGCTCCCGGGAGATCGCCGCCACGACCGATCTGACCGTCTACAGCCCCGAGTCCGCGCTCGGCAAGGCGATCCTTGGCGGTCGGGCCGGGCAGACCTGCACCTACACGGCACCGAGTGGCGCCGACATCAAGGTGACAGTGGTCAGCTTCGAGCCGTTCTCCGGCTGAGCGCCGGCCCCCGGGCCGTCTGAGGCGTACCGCCGCCGAGGTGTGGCACCCGCCGTGTCACGCCTCGGCGGCGAACACCACCTGGTAACCGCTGGCCCGCAGCGCGCTGATCAGCGTGTCCGAATGCTCCACTCCACGGGTCTCCACCGACAGCGCCACCTCCACCTCGCCGAGGCCCAGGTGGGGGTTGGCCCGCTGGTGCTCCACGTCCACCACGTTGGCGCGGTGCTCGGCGATCTGGCTGAGCAGCGACGCGAGCTGCCCGGGCCGGTCGGAGCACCGCACCGTCACCCGCAGGTAGCGTCCCGCGGCGGCCAGGCCGTGCTCGATCACCCGCAGCATCAGCAGCGGGTCGATGTTGCCGCCGGAGAGCACCGCGACCACTGGTGTCTCCACCTCCACCACGCCGGCGAGGAGCGCGGCCACGCCTACCGCCCCGGCCGGTTCGACGACCTGCTTGCCCCGCTCCAGCAGCATCAGCAGGGCCCGGGAGATGTCCTCCTCGGAGACCGTGACGATCTCGTCGACAAGCTTGCGGACGTGGTTGAAGGTGATCTCGCCGGGCCGCCCGACAGCGATGCCGTCCGCGATCGTGGCGAACGTGGGCAGGCGGACCGGCTCCCCGGCCACGAGGGAGGGCGGGAAGGCCGCCGCGCCCGCCGCCTGCACGCCGATGATCCGGACGTCCGGTCGCAGCGCCTTGGCGACGACAGCCATGCCCGAGATCAGACCGCCGCCGCCCACACCTGTGATGATGGTCCGCACTTCCGGGCACTGTTCGAGAATCTCCAGTGCCACAGTGCCCTGGCCGGCGATCACATCCGCGTGGTCGAACGGGTGGATGAGCACCGCGCCGGTGCGCTCGGCGTACGTCTGCGCGGCCACCAACGACTCGTCGACGGTGTTGCCTGCCAACTCGACCTGCGCGCCGTACCCCTTGGTGGCGGCGACCTTCGGCAGCGGCGCGTTGACGGGCATGAAGACGGTGGCGTGCGTACCGACCAGGCCGGCGGCCAGCGCCACGCCCTGGGCGTGGTTGCCGGCGCTCGCCGCGACGACCCCGCGTTCGCGCTCCGCCGCCGACAGCCGGGAGATCCGCACGTACGCGCCGCGCACCTTGTAGGAGCCGGCGCGCTGGAGGTTCTCGCACTTGAGCCAGGTCGGCCCGCCCAGCGCCGCGCTGAGTGGCCGCGAGGGCTCCATCGGGGTGACCCGGACGATGTCGGCGAGCAGTTTCCGCGCGGCCCGCACGTCGTCGAGGCCGACCAGTTCCGTCATGCCCCGATCGTGCCATCCGGGCTGGACGGCTCCTGCGTCGACACCGGGGCAGTCGGTCAGACCGGGGAGGCCGGGGCAGTCGGCCAGCTCGGCGACGCGCCGGCGATGCGTGTTTGCTGGGCGGCGGAGATGCGTCGGATCAACAGGATCAGCGTCACCCCGACGACCACGCAGGCCACCGTGGGCACTGCGTTACGGAGCAGGGAGTCGCCGTAGTAGTCGATGTACTCCTGGTAGTCGGCATCGGTGGACGGGTTCAGCGGCAGCCTGATGTACGCCTGGCTGTTGCCGCGGTTGACGAACCCCTCGCCGATGCTGAACGCCAGCCATGAAGTCCACCAGACGAACACCGTGATCGGGGTGGAGCGCCGCCACAGACTGTCCCGCGCGACGCCGGCCACCACCCGGGCCGGCACCACGAGGTTGGCGAACGGGACCAGCCAGCCGGCGATCGCCCATGTCTCCCGGGTCCGCGCGACGGAAGCGCGTCCACAGTAGACGGTCACACGGCGGCAGGCGAGTCCAGTCCGACCCGGGGGTAGCCGGGGGCGTGCCGTGACCAGGGGGCGGCCATCTCGAACTGACCGGCCACACCGAGCAACAGCAGCTCCGAGCCGGGCGGGCCGACCAGTTGCACGGCGACCGGCAGGCCGTCCGGGCGGCGGCCCACCGGCACCACGACCGCCGGCAGGCCGGCGACGTTCCACGGAGCGGCGTACGGGGCGTACCTGATGCTCGCCGACATGTTCGACCGCCAGGACCGCTCGGACCAGCGGCTGGCCTCCGGCGGGGCACTTGCCAGCGCCGGGGTGAGCAGCAGGTCGACCGAGTGGTCGGTGAAGAAGTCGATCGACCGCTGCCGCCAGGCGGCCCGGTCGGCCTCCCGGACGTACCCCCGGCGCTGCGCCCACTCACCGAGCGCGACGTGCCGACGGGTACGCCGTTGCAGGCCCCGCCGGTCCAATCCGGAGGCCCGGACGTCGGCGGCGGCGGCGGCGAACCAGGTGGCGATGCCCTGTAGACCCAGCGCGGTGGGATAGACCGGGTCGGCCGGCACGGTGTCGTGCCCGGCGGCGGCGAGCAGCCGGCCGGCGACGGCTACCGCGTCCCGGTTGGGCGCGTCCGGCGAGACACCGCGCACCGGGGAGCGCAGCGAGACGCCCACCCGCAGCCGCTGTGGCGGCACCAGCTTCTCGGGACGACGACCGGCAAGCACCGAGAAGCCGACCGCCGCGTCCGCGACGGTGCTGGTGAGCATGCCGTGCTCGGTGAGGCCGAACCAGTCGTCCGCGCCGAGCTGGCAGGGCACCACGCCCCGGCCCGGCTTGAGCCCGACCAGGCCGCAGCAGGCCGCCGGGATCCGGATCGAACCGAGGCCGTCGTTGCCGTGCGCGATCGGCACCAGCCCGGCCGCCACCGCCGCGGCGGCGCCACCGGAGGAGCCCCCGGGGGTACGCGTGCTGTCCCACGGGTTGCGTGTCACCGCGCTGTCGTCGTCGGTGAGCGCCCACAGGCCGAACTCCGGCATCCGGGTCACGCCCAGGATCACCGCACCGGCGCCGCGCAGCCGGCGAACCACCTCGTGGTCGGCCTCCGCGACCTCGGTACGCGCCGCCTGCGACCCGTTCCAGGTGGGCAGGCCCGCGACCGGGGTGTTCTCCTTGACTGCGATCGGCACCCCGGCCAGCGGCAGGTTGGCCAGGTCCTCCTGCTCGTCGACCTTCTCCGCCTCGGTGATCGCCTCGCCGCCGCGAACGGCCCGGAACGCGGCCAGATCGCGGTCGGTCGAGGCGATGTACTCGAGGTGGTCGGCGACGACCTGGGTGGCCGAGACGTCACCCCGGCGTACGCCCCGGGCGATCTGCCTGGCGGTCGCCCCGACCCAGGTCGCCATGATGTCCTGCACGGCCATCCTCCCCAGCGGTCAGCCCAGCGCCTGCTCCAAATCGGCGAGCAGGTCGTCGACCGTCTCGATGCCGACAGACAGTCGCACGAGATCGCCGGGAACTTCAAGCGGCGAGCCGGCAGCACTTGCGTGTGTCATCCGGCCGGGGTGCTCGATCAGGGATTCCACGCCGCCGAGCGACTCGGCGAGCACGAAGAGCTTGGCCCGGTTGCAGATCTCCACGGCGTGGTCCTCGCCGCCTGCCGCGCGGAACGAGATCATGCCGCCGAACCGGCGCATCTGCTTGGCGGCCACCTCGTGACCGGGGTGCGAGGGCAGCCCCGGATAGATCACCTGGGCCACCTTGGCGTGCCCGTCGAGGTACGCGGCGAGCCGCTCCGCGTTGTCGCAGTGCCGGTCCATGCGTACACCGAGGGTCTTGATGCCGCGCAGGGTGAGCCAGGCGTCGAACGGGCCGTTGATCGCGCCCATGGCGTTCTGGTGGTAGCGCAACTCCTCGCCGAGCGCGGCGTCGGAGACGACGAGCGCCCCACCGACCACGTCGGAGTGCCCACCGATGTACTTGGTGGTGGAGTGCACGACCACGTCGGCGCCGTGCGCGATGGGCTGCTGGAGGTACGGCGACGCGAACGTGTTGTCGACAACCAGCAACGCGTCGACGTCGTGTGCCACACCGGCCAGGGCGGCGATGTCGGCGATGCCGAGCAGCGGGTTTGTCGGCGTCTCCACCCAGACGATCTTCGTCTGGCCGGGCCGCACGGCGGCGCGGACGGCCGCCGGGTCGGACACCTTGGCCGGGGTGAACTCGATCCCCCAACGCTTGGCGACGCGGGCGAAGAGCCGGTAGGTCCCGCCGTACGCGTCGTCCGGGATCACCACGTGGTCGCCCGGCTGGCAGACGGTCCGCAGCAGGGTGTCCTCGGCCGCCAGGCCACTGGCGAAGGCGAGCCCGACCGGGCCACCCTCAAGCGCGGCCAGGCACTCCTGGAGGGCGTCGCGTGTGGGGTTGCCGGAGCGGCTGTATTCGTAACCGAGCCGGGGCGCGCCAACGGCGTCCTGGGCATAGGTGCTGGTCTGGTAAATCGGTGGGATAACCGCGCCAGTGCGGGCCTCTGGGTCCTGACCGGCGTGGATAGCGAGCGTCTCAAAGCCGTGGTTCATCCTGTGAGGCTAGTGCCCCCGTCCCGCTGTGCGTGGCGCAGCCGGGCAGTCGGCATAGCCTGGACCGGTGAGCGGCTGTGTGTTCTGCGGAATCGTGGCGGGTGAGGTTGCGGCGTTTCGGGTCGCCGACGAGCCGGACGGGGTGGCGTTCCTGGACACCCGTCCGGTCTTCGCGGGGCACGTGCTGGTGGTGCCCCGGGTCCACCTGGTGACCCTCGCCGAGTTGCCGGCCGCCCTGCTGCCCGGCTACTTCGCCCTGGTGCAGCGGCTGGCGGTGGCGGTGGAGACCGCCCTGGGTGCCGGTGGGACGTTCGTGGCGATGAACAACAAGGTGTCCCAGTCCGTCCCGCACCTGCACACACACGTGGTGCCCCGGACCAAGGGCGACGGGCTGCGGGGCTTCTTCTGGCCCCGCACCCGCTACCAGGACGACACCGAGGCCCAGGCCTACGCCGACCGGATCGCCGCCGCCCTCTGAGCGGGCCTGAGTCACAATCACGCGGGTAAGGAAGGAAGACCCACCGGTGTTACACGCTGGGAGAGGTACGAGAGGAGTCCCACCGTGTTCCTGCGCCGTATGAACGCCGAGATGATTTCGCCCGAGCAGGCCCTGCCGGGCCGCCCGATCGCCATGCCTGTCGCCGACCGGCACGAGGTGCTGGGTACCCCGCTCAAGGGCCCGTTCCCCGAGGGGCTCCAGGTCGCCGTCTTCGGCATGGGCTGTTTCTGGGGCGCCGAGCGGCTGTTCTGGACGCTGCCCGGCGTTTACACCACCTCCGCCGGCTATGCGGGTGGCATCACCAAGAACCCGACGTACGAGGAGACGTGCTCCGGCCGGACCGGGCACGCCGAGGTCGTCCAGGTGGTGTACGACCCCAGCAAGATCACGTACGAGGACCTGTTGAAGGTCTTCTGGGAGAACCACGACCCGACCCAGGGCATGCGCCAGGGCAACGACGTGGGCACCCAGTACCGGTCGGCGATCTACACGACCACCGACGAGCAGCGCACCATCGCGGAGTCGTCCCGCGACGCCTTCCAGCCGATCGTGAGCCGCGCCGGCAAGGGTGAGATCACCGCCGAGATCGCCCCGCTCGGCAGCTACTACTTCGCCGAGGACTACCACCAGCAGTACCTGGCCCCGACGAAGAACCCGAACGGCTACTGCAACCACGGCCCGAACGGCCTTAGCTGCCCGGTCGGCGTGGCCCGTACCGCCGGCTGACGTCACCACCTGCACGAACCGCGATGCCCGGCCACCCGACGAGGTGGCCGGGCATTCCCGTCTGGGCGTGTGATCGAAATCCGTTGCCGAGCCCGCCGGGGACTCGATAGCGTGCAGGTACACGTGAAAGGAGGTGGTCCAGACTTGTATAGCAATCGGACTCGTGAGGTGGCTGTCCGCTAGCCGCTGTCCTCGACAGTGATCGGTTCGCCGACAGGCGGGCACCAGCACCATCGTCGAGACCGTGTGGCAGCGGTGCGGCGAATCCACGACAGCCACCCGACCCCCGGGGTGCCGGCCTCAGTCCAGCCGGCCCGCGCGCAAGCGCGGAGCACCCCGGGGGTCGCTTCATATCCGGAGGACCCGCGATGTCGATGCGCGAGCTGGTGATCCTGGGAACGGCCAGCCAGGCGCCGACCCGGCAGCGCAACCACAACGGGTACGTGCTGCGCTGGGACGACGAGGTGATCCTCTTCGACCCGGGCGAGGGCAGTCAGCGTCAACTGCTGCACACCACCGTCACCGCCACCGACCTGACCCGGATCTGCATCACGCATTTTCACGGCGACCACTGCCTGGGCCTGCCCGGCACCATCCAGCGGCTCTCCCTGGACCGGGTGGCGCAGCCGGTCGCCGTGCACTTTCCGGCGGGCGGCGCCGAGTACTTCGCCCGGCTGCGACACGCCACCTCGTTCTACGAGACGGCCGAGCTGGCAGTCACACCGATCGAGGCCGACGGGCAACAGATCGCCCTGCGCTGCGGCACGCTGGAGGCCCGCCGGCTGCGGCACCCCATCGAGACGTACGGCTATCGGCTTGTCGAGCCCGACGGGCACCGGATGCTGCCGGAGAAGCTGGCCGCGTACGACATCGCGGGGCCGGCCGTCGGTGAGCTGATCCGCGTCGGGCACCTGGACCTCGACGGGCGTCGCGTCACCCGCGACGAGGTGAGCGAGCCCCGGCCGGGGCAGCGGTTCGCCTTCGTGATGGACACCGGCCTCTGCGACGGCGTCTACGCCCTCGCCGAGCACGCCGACCTGCTGGTCATCGAGTCGACATTCCTGGAGTCGGAGGCCGCGCTCGCCGCCGAGGTCGGCCACCTGACCGCGGCGCAGGCCGCGCGGGTGGCCACCGAGTCCGGGGTACGCCGGCTGGTGCTCACCCACTTCTCCCAGCGCTACCCCGACCCGCGCCGGTTTTACGACGAGGCCCGCGCGCACTTCGACGGGGATCTGATCATCGCCGAGGATCTGACCACCGTGCAGGTGCCGCCGCGCCGGGTAGCCTCGGCCGGGTGACCGTCACGCTCCGTCCCACGACTGGTGACGACCTGATGGGAGTGGGTGCCCTGCACCAGCGCTCCCGGGTCGCCGCGTACTCCTCGTTCCTCCCGGCCGAGGCGCTTGCCGAACCGACGGGGGAGGCGATGGGCGCGTACTGGACCGAGCGGTGGCGATGGGAGCGGGACACCCACCGACTGACAGTCGCGGAGCGTGCCGGGGCGCTTGTGGGGTTCAGCTACCTGGGCCCGGACGACGAGGACGACCCGGTGACGGGGCTGCTCAACGCCATCCACCTCGACCCGGCCGAGCAGGGCCGGGGCGTGGGCCGGGCGCTGATGGTGGACGCCCTGGACGCCATGCGGGCGCGGGGCTGGCAGCGGGCGGTGCTGTGGGTGCTCCGCGACAACGCGCACGCCCGCGCGTTCTACGAGCGCGGCGGGTGGGCGCCGACGGGCGCGCAGCGCGAGGAGTACATCGGCACCGCCCCCACGCCGCAACTGCGCTACGCCCGCCCGCTCTGAACTCTGCCCGACGCTGAGCTGAACCCGGCATTCGTGCGGTTCATCCCGCATTCGTGCGGTTCGTCCGCATTCGTTGCTTGGGTGTTCGAGTGGTTCGCCCTGGAGTCCATGCGGCTCGTGGGACGCCGGCCTCCACCCCTACCTCACGTCCTTTGCTCTGCTTCAACATACGCAACACCAGGTGTCCGGTAATCGGACACCTGGTGTTGCGTGGAGTGAAGCAGAGCAAAGGACAGGCAGGACGCCCGGTGCCCGGTGCGCCGACAGGCCCGGTGCCGCCGACAGGCGCGGTGCTCGCCTGCGGCGGGGCCGACGGGCGACGGACCGACGGGCCGACGGGCGACGGGCCCTCGGGAAGCGCTGGCTAGTGGGCGCCCAGGTGGGCCAGGAGATCCTGGCGGGTGAGGACGCCCTTGGGCTTGCCATCGACGAGGACCAGCGCGGCGTCGGACTTCTCCAGCAGGCCGACTGCCTCGCTCACCGGCTGACCGCCGCCGATCATCGGCAGCGGGTCGCCCATGTGCCGCTCGATCGTGTCGTGCAGGTGGGCCTGCCCGGTGAACAGCGCGTCGAGCAGGTCCCGCTCGGCGATCGAGCCGGCCACCTCACCGGTCACCACCGGCGGCTCGGCCTTGAGCACCGGCAACTGCGAGACGCCGTACTCGCGCATGTAGTCGATCGCGTCGCGGACCGTCTCGGTCGGGTGGACGTGCACCAGCTCGGGCAGCCCACCCGGTTTGCTGGCCAGCGCGTCGGCAACCGTCGGCTCGGCGCCGGAGTTGTCGAGGAAGCCGTACCGGGCCATCCACGAGTCGTTGAAGATCTTCGAGAGGTAGCCCCGGCCGCCGTCGGGCAGCAGCACCACCACCACGTCGTCCGGGCCGGCCCTGCGGGCCACCTCCAGCGCGGCGACCACTGCCATCCCGCAGGAACCGCCGACAAGCAGCCCTTCCTCGCGGGCCAGCCGCCTGGTCATCTCGAAGGACGCCTTGTCGGAGACCTCGACGATCTCGTCGGCCACGCCCCTGTCGTACGTCTCCGGCCAGAAGTCCTCGCCGACGCCCTCCACCAGGTACGGACGGCCGGTGCCGCCGGAGTAGACCGAGCCCTCCGGGTCGGCCCCGATGACCTTCACCCGGCCGTCGGAGGCCTCCTTGAGGTACTGCCCGATGCCGGAGATCGTGCCGCCGGTGCCGACGCCCGTCACGAAGTGGGTGAGCCCGCCCTCGGTCTGCTTCCACAGCTCCGGCCCGGTGGTCTCGTAGTGCGAGCGCGGGTTCGCCGGGTTGCTGTACTGGTTGGGCTTCCAGGCGCCGGGAATCTCCCGGGTCAGCCGGTCGGAGACGTTGTAGTAGGAGCGCGGGTCCTCCGGGGCGACAGCGGTCGGGCAGACCACCACCTCGGCGCCGTACGCCCGCAGCACGTCCTGCTTGTCCTGGCTGACCTTGTCGGGGCAGACGAAGACACACTTGTAGCCCTTGAGCTGGGCCACAAGTGCCAGCCCGACGCCTGTGTTGCCGCTTGTCGGCTCGACGATGGTGCCGCCCGGCTTGAGCAGGCCCGCCGCTTCGGCGTCCTCCACCATCCGCAGCGCGATCCGGTCCTTCACCGAGCCACCCGGGTTGACGTACTCCACCTTGGCGAGCACTGTGGCCTGGATGCCCTCGGTGACGTTACGCAGACGTACAAGCGGGGTGTTGCCGATCATGTCGACGACGTTGTCGTAGTACTGCACGGTGTGCCCTTCGTCGCGGCACCGGCAACGGCGGCCGGGCAGAATTATCCTCACCGCCCAGCGTACGTGCTGTCAGGGCACCAACCCGCCGGGGATGACCGAGCTGCGACGGGCCTCCCACTCAAGGAATCGCTCGGTCTCGGCGAGCACGCTGCCGGCCAGCCAGGTGACCATCACCGCGTCGTCGGCCAGCCCGAAGATCGCCAGCGGGATCTCCGGCAGCAGGTCGAAGGGCGAGACGATGTACGCCGTCGCCGCGGTCATCAGGGCCAGTCGGAGACCGCCGTCGTACTCGCCCTTGGTGGTGGCGCGGATCATCCGGGGCAGCGCTGCCAACCGGGTCCCCAGCGAGGGTCCGCCGCGCGCCCCCGCCGTCAGTGCCCGGGCCAGCGCCGCGAACGCCGCGCTGCGCTTCAGTGTCTTACCCATGGTTGCGCTCCTCTCCGCCGGATCAGCGTGGCGGGTCGGCGCAAGTATGGCCGGCCTCCACCGGACAGATACCCCGTCGCGTCGGGTTCCAGGCATCCATGAGGCATCACGACGACAGCGGCGTGTCGGGCCGGCGCGATAATGTCGCTGTATGGGGGTGGTTGGTTCTGTCCTGCCCGTTGGTCCGCGCTGGCGACACGCCTGGCGGATCGCTCGCCTGGCGGCCATCGGCACGGGCGCCACCGCGGCGGCCGTGATGGCGACCGGCGGGGTGCTGCTCGGCCAGGCCCGGCAGGCCCGGCGCACCATTCCGATGGCCGAGGCGCCGCCGCCGCGCTGCGACGGGATGTACGGCGCGAAATTCCCCGGCCCCGCACTCACGGTGGTCGTGCTCGGTGACTCGTCGGCGGCCGGTTACGGCGTGCACCGCCGCCGCGAGACGCCCGGCGCGCTGCTCGCCACAGGCCTGTCCCGCCGGCTGCACCGGCCGGTCCTGCTGCGCCGTTTCGCGGTGGTCGGGGCCATCTCGTCGGCGCTGCGACACCAGGTGGAGGCTGCGCTGGAGTGCGAGCCCGACATCGCGGTGATCCTGATCGGCGGCAACGACATCACCAACCGCACCCCACGCGGGTTGGCTGTGCGATATCTGGTCGAGGCGGTCCGAAAGCTCCGGGACGCGGGCTGCGAGGTGGTCGTCGGCACCTGCCCCGACCTGGGTGCGATCCGGCCGATCCAGCCACCGCTGCGGTGGCTGGCACACAGGTGGAGCCGTCAACTCGCCGCCGCCCAGACGGTCGCGGTGGTCGAGGCGGGCGGTTGGACGGTGTCCCTGGGTGACCTGCTCGGCCCACGGTTCGCCGCCGAGCCGCACCGGATGTTCGCCTGGGACCGGTTCCACCCGTCCGCCGAGGGGTACGCGGTAGCCGCCGCGGCCCTGCTGCCGACGATGCTCTCGGCGCTCGGCACGGGCCAGGAACGACGGGCTACCACGGCACGGGGTGAGGGCGTACGGTCGCTGCCTAAGGCCGCACAGGAGGCGGCCCGGCACGCCGGCACCGAGGTCAGCGGCACCCAGGTCCGGGGCCGGGACCGAGGGCCGGCCGGTCGGTGGGCGCAACTGCGCCGCCGGGCGTTCTTCGGTGTCAACGCGGTGCCGCAGCACGGCGCCGCACCGGACACGTCGACTGTGGAGGGACTGGCATGAACCAGCGCAGCGAGCGGCACGTGACCGCCGGCCTTCCCGGCCGACTGGGCCGGGCGGCGGCGCTGTCGCTGCTGGCCGGCACGGTGGGCGGCGCGGCCGTCCTCGCCGGTGAGGCGTTCGTCGCGCGGCACCGGCGGTACGCCCAGCCGGAGTTGGGTTTGGCGCTGCGCGCCACTGTCGGCCGGGCCGGCGCGACGCCGCTGCGGCTGGTGCTGCTCGGCGACTCGTCGGCGCTGGGTGTGGGTGTCGACCGGCTCGACGACACCATCGGCGGGCAGTTGGCGAACCTGCTCGCCGAGGGCCCGGCCGGCCGTCGGGTGCACCTGTCGAGTGTCGGCGTCTCCGGCTCCCGCTCGACCGATCTGGCGACCCAGGTGGCCCGGGCTCTGCTGGGCGAGCGGCCCGACGTGGCGGTGATCCTGATCGGTGCGAACGACGCCACCGGGATGCGCCGGCCAGCCGACGCGTCGGCCTATCTCGCGGCGGCGGTGCACCGGCTGCGGGAGGCCCGCGTCGAGGTGGTGGTGGGCACCTGCCCCGATCTCGGCGCCGTACGCGCCATCGCGCCCCCACTGCGGCAGCTGGTGGGCTGGTCCGGCCGGCGAATGGCACGCGCACAGACCGCAGCCGTGCTGGAGGCCGGCGGCGCGGTGGTCGATCTCGCCACCGAGACCGGGCCGGTGTTCCGGGCCGACGCGGGGACGCTCTGCCACGACGGCTTCCACCCCTCCGCCGACGGCTATCGGGTGTGGGCGCACGCCCTGCTGCCGGCGGTCGCGGCCGCCGCGGCGGTCGCCTCCCGACGCTAGATCAGACCCGCGCGGGGTGACATTTCCCGCCGTGTCTGCTTCTTCCGCGCCATGTTACTGCCGCGTTAACGTTGGCCCATGCCGATTGAGTCGTCCCGCGACGCCGTCATCGTCGCTACTGCCCGCTCCCCCATTGGCCGGGCGTACAAGGGGTCCCTGCGCGATGTCCGCTCCGACGACCTCGCCGCGACGATCGTCCAGGCCGCCCTGGACAAGATCCCCCAGCTTGATCCGACCACCATCGACGACCTCTACCTCGGGTGTGGCCTGCCCGGCGGTGAGCAGGGCTTCAACATGGCACGCGTGGTGTCCACCCTGCTCGGGCTCGACACCGTCCCCGGTGCCACGCTGACCCGCTACTGCGCCTCGTCGCTACAGACCACCCGGATGGCCCTGCACGCGATCCGGGCCGGCGAGGGCGACGTGTTCGTCTCCGCAGGCGTCGAGGTGGTCTCCCGGTTCGCCAGGGGCAACTCCGACGGTCTGCCGCCGGAGGCTCAGGCGCTTGTCGGCGGCCGCTGGGAGAATCCGCGTTTCGCCGCGGCCCACGAGCGTTCGACGCGCCGCGCGCAGGGCGGCGCCGACGTGTGGACCGACCCGCGCGAGTCCGGCGACCTGCCGGACATCTACCTGAGCATGGGCCAGACCGCCGAGAACCTGGCCCAGGTGCACGACGTCTCCCGCGCCGACATGGACGAGTTCGGCGTTCGCAGCCAGAACCTCGCCGAGAAGGCCATCGCCGACGGCTTCTGGGCCCGGGAGATCACCCCGGTGACCACGCCGGACGGCACCGTGGTCAGCACCGACGACGGGCCACGCGCGGGCGTCACCCTCGACGCCGTGGCCGGGTTGAAGCCGGTGTTCCGCCCGGACGGCCGGATCACCGCCGGCAACTGCTGCCCGCTCAACGACGGCGCCGCCGCCGTGGTGGTGATGAGCGCCCAGCGTGCCGAGGAGTTGGGGCTTACCCCGCTGGCCCGGATCGTCTCGACAGGCGTCACCGCCCTGTCGCCGGAGATCATGGGCCTCGGCCCGGTCGAGGCGTCCCGGCAGGCGCTGAAGCGGGCCGGCATGACGATCGACGACGTCGACCTGGTGGAGATCAACGAGGCGTTCGCCGCCCAGGTGATCCCCTCCTACCGGCAGTTGGGCATCCCGGAGGAGAAGCTGAACGTGATGGGCGGCGCGATCGCCGTCGGCCATCCGTTCGGCATGACCGGCGCCCGGATCACCGGCACCCTGCTCAACGCGCTGGAGTGGCACGACAAGACCATCGGCTTGGAGACGATGTGCGTCGGCGGCGGCCAGGGCATGGCAATGGTCCTCGAGCGGCTGAGCTGAGCTGACGTCAGAGCGCCCCGCGGGTCGCCGCCACCTCGGCGGCGGCCCGCGCCAGCGTTTCGGCATCGGGCCCGGCGGCCAGCAGGTCGGCCGTCACCACCCGCAACTGGTCGGGCAGCGCCAGGTCGTTGACCAGCCGGGGGACCACGCGGCGAGGTGTGCCCTCTGCGTCGGCGGCCAGGTTGGCGACCTCCTGCACCAGCCGGTGCATCAGGTCGGCGCGGGACATGTTCGCCGTCGTGGCGGCCGCCGCCCAGCGCGGCTGCTGCCAGTGCCCGACCTGACGGACCAGCAGTCGAACGGCCTCATCCAACTCCGCTGCGCTCATCGCCGCCGAGTCTACGGCTGGCGCCGGCCGTTCACCGGCGCAGGTAGCTGAGCAGCCGCAGCAACTGCCAGTAGAGGAAGACCAGGCCGGTGACCAGGCCGAACGCGCTCAGCCACGCGTACCGGCGGGGTCGGCCGTCGCGCACCGACCGCTCGACGAGGTCGAAGTCGAGAATGAAGCTGAACGCGCCCGCGATGATCGCCACCACCGAGAAGGCGTACGCCAGCCAGCCGACCTCGCCGTCGACGCTGTAGACCGCCAACCCCGACCGCCCGGATATCAGGTACGACACCAGGTTGACGACGCTGAGCACGGCGATGCCGATAAGCGTGCCGATCACCAGGCGAGCCAGCCGGGGCGTCGCCCGGATCACCCGGGCCCGGTAGAGGGCCGCCATACCGAGGAAGACGCCGAAGGTGCCGGCCACCGCCTGCACCACGATGCCCGGATAGATCTGCTCGAAGGTCCGACTGGCCACCCCCAGCAGCAGCCCTTGCAGCAGCGCGTAGCCGGCGATCGGCACCGGATTGGTGATCCCCCGCAGCGAGATGACAAGGACCAGCGCGATCGACGCGAGCGCGGTGCCGGCCAGCGCGGCACCCAACCAGGCCGCGTCGGGCACCACCACCCAGGACACCGCCGCGGCCGCGCCGGTGAGCAGGAGCAACCCGACGGTACGGACCACCACGTCGTCGACGGTCATCGGCTCGACATCCCGGGAGCCGAGCACCCGGCTCTCGAACCGGCCGGTCTCGTCCAGCCTGTTGAGCACCGGATTGTTGCTGCGCACCGTCGCCTCCCTCACCCGCGTACCCCTCGCAGTCACTCTGCCCCGGGCGGCCCGGCGGCGACGGCGAAACGGCGCGGACGACGGCGCCCGCCCCCACGGAAGCGGAGGCGGGCGCCGGTCGGCAGTGCGGACGAGGTCAGTCGTCGCCCTGGAAGTAGCTCAGCAGGCGCAGGATCTCGATGTAGAGCCAGACCAGGCTGACCAGGATGCCGAACGCGGCCACCCAGGAGTAGCGCTGCGGCAGGCCCATCCGGACGCCGTCCTCGATCTCCTTGAAGCTGAGCACGAAGCTCAGCGAGGCGACCACGATGCAGACGAGGCTGAAGCCGATGGCCAGCTTGCTCCCGTCGCGCAGCCCGGTGTTGGTACCGAATTGTGCCAGCACCAGATTGATCAGCATGACGGCGAAGAGGCCAACCATCACCGCGATCATGCCCTTGACGAAAGCCGGGGTGGCCCGGATGACCTTCGCCTTGTAGAGCATCGCCATCAGGAAGAAGATGCCGAAGCTGGCCACCGCGGCCTGGAGCACGATGCCGTCGTAGCGCGTCTCGAACGCCTTGCTCACCATGCCGACGAAAACGCCCTCGACGAGCGCGTACGCGATGACGAGTGCCGGGTTGGCCATCCGGGAGAACGAGATGATCAGGCCAAGGACCAGGCCGACCACCGCAGCGCCGATCCAGGCGGTGCTGACCAGCGAGTCGGGCACGAGCACCCAGGCGGCCGCGGCGGTGATGCCGAGGATGCCGAGCAGAGCGACCGTCTTGACGACAACGTCGTCGACGGTCATGGGGGCCACGGTGGGCGGCGCGGCCGGGTAGCCGGCCTGGGACGGGTACTGCTGGGGAATGCCGGGCTGTCCGTACGGCCCGGCCGGGGCGTACCCGGCGGAGCGCTCCCGCTCGGCCGCTTGGCCGAGCCGGGCGAGCACCGGGTTCGAGGTCTTCACTGTCTGGCCTCCCTCAGGGGGTCGTTTGCACGTGAACGTGCCCTCCAAGAGTAAACTGCCCGGCCCACTCCCGGTGATCACGGATGGGAATATGAGCCGGTGGCGGCTGGTGCCCGGGGCGGGGGTCGAACCCGCACGCCTTGCGGCAGCCGCTTTTAAGGCGGCCGTGTCTGCCTTTCCACCACCCGGGCGGGGCGGCACCGGCGCGCCGACACGCGGGTGCAGTGTCACCGTAGCCGGTCGTCGGCAACCCGGCGTACCCCGACGGGCAGGCCACATTAGGGTCGATGCCGTGAGCAGCGCAGCCCCCACGGCCCCCGACGCCGCCCCTGACCAGGCCTTGCGCCTCGTCGATCAGGTCGAACGCCGAAACCGGGCCGTCCGGCTGCTGGCTGCCGTCCGCCGCCACCGGGCGGACCTGCTGGTCGCGCTGATCTGGGTGGTGCTGGCCGGCTGGTTGACCCACGGGCTGTGGCCCGACCCGGGCGGGCGGACGCTGGCGCTCAACCCCGAGGACCAGGCCCTCTACGAGTGGTTCCTGGCGGTCGACGCGAGAGCGGTGCTCGGCGACTTCTCACTGCTCACCGACCGGCTCAACGCCCCCGACGGTGTCAACCTGATGGCCAACACCACTGTCATCGCGCTCGGCATCGTCTGCGCGCCGCTCACCCTCCTGCTCGGTGCGCCCGTCACGTTCGCGCTGCTCGCCGCCGCCAACCTGGCCGGCACCGCCCTCGCCTGGTACCTGCTGTTCCACCGGACGCTGCGCGCCCGCCGGTTGGCCGCCGCGCTCGGCGGCGGGCTCTGCGGCTTCGGCCCGGGCATGGTCTCGCAGACCAACAGCCACCTGCACATGACCGCCCAGTGGCTGGTGCCGGTGATCGTCTGGCTTGTGGTCCGGCTGCTGCGGGCCGCCGATCCGGGTCGCACACCGGCCAGCTCCGTGGATGCCCTGCACACCGGGCCGGACCGGCGACGGATGTTCAGCTCGGCCGCCGGGCTGGCCGCAGCGGTCGTCGCGCAGGTCTTCATCGGCGAGGAGGTGCTCTTCCTCGCCGCCGTCACCCTGCTGGTGATGGCGATCAGCTACGCCGTGGCGGACCGGGACCTGGCCCGACGTGCCCTGCCCGGCTTCGCCGGCGGACTGGCGATCGCCGCCGGTCTGGCGTTAATGGTGCTCGGCTATCCGCTGTGGTTCCAGTTCGCCGGGCCGCAGGGCGTCGCCGACGGCATGTTCAGCCCCGCCTACTTCTCTGCCGACCTGAGCAGTTGGTGGACGATCTCCCCGCTGTCGGTCGCCGGCAGCGACCAGGCGTCCCGCCTGACCACCGGGCCCGCCGAATACAACACGTTCCTCGGTTGGCCACTGCTGCTGGTCACCGCGGTCTGCGCGATCTGGGCCGGTCCACGCCGGCTGGTGTTCAGCTGCGTGGCGGCCGCGCTGGTGATGGGCGCGCTCTCGCTCGGCCCGGAGGTGGTGCTCGGCGGCACCCGCACGGCACTCCCCGGGCCGTACGCCCTGCTGTCCGGGCTACCGGTGGTGGACGGCGCGCTGCCGATGCGGTTCGGCCTGGCGCTGCTCCCGATCGTCGCGACGCTGTTGGTGTTGGCTGTCGACCGGGCACTGCGTACCACCGGACGCGCGCGACGGCTGGTGCCGCTTGCCGTCGTCGCGGCGCTGCTGCCGATCTTCCCGACCCCGCTGCCGACCGCCGAGCGGCCCGCCGTTCCCGAGTTCATCACCGGCGGGCACTGGCGGCAGTGCGTACGCGCCGGCGGGGTGCTCGTCCCGGTGCCGCTGCCCACACCCAAGGAGCCCTGGCCGATGCGCTGGGCAACCGCCGCCGACGCCGGATTCGGCATGCCCGAGGGCTTCTTCATCGGCCCCTACGGGCGGGGTGGCACCGCGGCCATGGGCACCTTCAAGCAGCCCACCTCTGCCCTGCTGGCGGACGTCGCCCGGCGCGGCGACCAGCCGGCAATCGGCGACGAGCAGCGCCGACAGGCAGCGCGGGACGCGGAATTCTGGGGCGCCTCCTGCGTGGCACTTGCGGACGACGCACCCCACGCCGAGAGCCTCCGCGCAACCCTGGAGCAGCTCTACGGCCCGGCAACCCGCATAGCCGACGCGTGGACCTGGCGGGTCTGACCTCGCCGATCTTGCACTTTCTGCCCCGACAAGCCGGGCAAACCACGCATCACTGCGACCGAAAGTGCAAGATCGGCGAGGGCTCAGACGCGCGGGGCGCCGACGGGTTGGGACGCCTCTACGAACTCTTCGCGCGGATCGTGAAGCTGGCCCAGGGCTACCACCTCGCGCTTGAGGAAGAACGCCAACGACCAGTCCACCACTACCCGGACCTTGCGGTTGAACGACGGGATACGGCTCATGTGGTACGTCCGGTGCATGAACCACGCCGGCCAGCCGGTCATCTTGATGCCGTACACCTGGGCGACGCCCTTGTGCAGGCCGAGGCTGGCGACGCTGCCCGCGTGCTTGTGCTTGTAGTCGACCGGCTCGCGGCCCCGAATCACCGCCGCGATGTTGTCGGCCATCCGGGCGGCCTGACGCACCGCGTGCTGCGCGCTCGGCGAGCAGAAGTTGCCCGGCTCCTTCGTCAGGTCGGGAACGGCTGCGCAGTCGCCGGCGCTCCACGCACCCTCGACCACCCGGTCGCCGTCGACGACCTGGAGGGTGGGCAGGCACGTGACCCGGCGGCGCTCGTCGCGCGGGAAGTCGGTCGCGTCGAGCATCGGCGACGGCTTCACGCCAGCCGTCCAGACGATCGTGTCCGACCGGAAGCTGTCACCGTCGGAGAGCTTGACCACCCCGTCGACGCAGGACTCCAGGCGAGTGTCCAGCCGGATGTCCATGTTCCGCTTGAGGAGCTCCTGCACCGTGTAGGCGCCCATGTCCCGGTCCACCTCGGGCAGCACCCGCTGGGTGGCCTCGACGAGCACCCAGCGCATGTCCTCCGGCTTCAGCTCCGGGTAGTAGCGCAGGGCGTCCCGGGCCATGTCCTCCATCTCGGCGAGCGCCTCGATGCCGGCGTACCCACCACCGACGAACGTGAAGGTAAGCGCCGAGCGGCGAACGTCCGGGTCCGGGGTGACAGCCGCCACGTCCAGCCGGTCCAGCACGTGGTTGCGGAGGTAGATCGCCTCGCCGATCGTCTTGAACCCGATGCCCTCTTCGTGCAGGCCCGGGATCGGCAACGTACGGGACACCGAACCCGGCGCCACGATCACGTGGTCGTACGCGATCTCCCGGGCCGGGCCGGCGATCGGCTGCACGGAGGCCACCTTGCGGTCGTGCTCGACGCGGGTGACAGTGCCCGCCACCACCGTGCATCGCCGCAACTCTCGACGCAGCGGCACCACGGCATGGCGCGGGGAGATGTTGCCCGCCGCTGCCTCTGGCAGGAACGGCTGGTAGGTCATGTGGGGCTGAGGGTCCACCACAATGACCTCAGCCTCACGGGAGCTGAGCTTCTTCGACAGTCGCAGGGCGGCATAAAGACCGACATGCCCGGCGCCCACCACAAGGATCCGCTTCGGATTCACGTCATCTATCTTTCCCCGGCCGGCTCAGGTAATCCCGCTCGCGCCCCCCATCTGTGACGGAGCACAACCCGTGTGACCTGCGTAACCCGGCCCCCCAGCGGCCTACCGACGCCGCAGCAACCAGCCCAGCAACCCGACCAGACCCACCGCCACCAGCAGCCCCAGCACCGTCACCCACTGGTAGCCGGTCTCACCGCCCAAACCCGCCACCTGCAACAGCAGCACCGCCAACACCGACGTACCCAGCAGCACCGCCGCCGCCCGCAGCAACCACCGGCTGATCAGGTCCGGATCCACCACCCCGTCGTACGGCAGTAACGCCGCCAACGCGCACAGCGAGTGCGACAGATAGAGCAACGCGGCGACGGCGAGCAGCCGCCACAGCTCCACCGGGCGGCCGTACCCGTCGGTGGCGAGCAGCCAACCACCGACCGTGACAAGTGCCGCGAACGTCGGCCACGGTCGGCGCGGGCCAACCGCCGGCAGCAACGCGGCCACCGACAGGAACAACAACGGCCGACCGGGCAACACCTCGGCGGGAAAGGCCAGCGCGAACCCAGCCAGCACGGTGACGAAGATCCCCGCCCGGACCAGGAGCGGAACGACGGTGACCCGCGCCACGGCGCGCTGCGCCGCCCGGACCCGCCCAGTGACCGCGTCGATCATCCGCACCGACCCCCCAACCTCAACGGACCGGCTTGGGCTCGCGACTGCGGGGCTCGCAAACCCGGCTCACTCCTCGCACTCACCGAGCCGCCCTGGGCTCGCGACTGCGGGGCTCGCAAACCCGGCTCACTCCTCGCGCTCACCGAGCCGCCCTGGGCTCGCGACTGCGGGGCTCGCAAACCCGGCTCACTCCTCGCGCTCACCGGGACCCGACCCTTGGGGCCGTCGCCAACCGCGCCACATCCCGCAGCACCTGGTCCAGGCTGCCGGCGCCAGCCCAGGGCACGACTGGCACGCCATGCTCCCGGAGCTGCCCGATCATGGTTTCCCGATCCAGCCGCCACAGCCGGTACGCCACCTCGGCCCAGCCCCGGTCCTTCGGCGGCGTCAGGTCCGCCGGCAGCGTGTCGACAGCCACCACGAACCGCCCGGAGCGGGCCAGCCGGGCCAGCATCTGCGCCGACCGCTCGTCAAGCAGTGGGGTGAGGACCACCACCAGCGCGTCCGACGAGAGCATCTGCGGGCCGAAGACCTGGTCGTACGGCTCGTGGTGGGAGGCGTCGGCGCGTACGTCGAGCAGCCACTCCAGGACGGTCAGGTACTGCCGGCGGCCGGCGGCCGGGCGCAACCGCCGAGCACCCGGCCCGTACTCCAGCAGCGAGACCCGGTCACCCCTGTGCAGGTAGTGCTCGGCGATCGCGGCGGTCGCGCGCACCGTGGTGTCCAGCACCGAGGCGGCACCGCCGACGCCACCGGAGCGGCCCGCCTCGGCGAGCACGTCGAGCAGCACCACCACCTCGGCGTCCCGGTCGGACAGGGTCGCCGCCACGTGCAACTGCCGGGCGCGCAGCGAAACCCGCCAGTCGATGCGGCGCAGCCGGTCGCCCGGGGCGAAGATCCGCACGCCGGCCAACTCACCGCCCTCACCGGGCCGCCGGGAGTGGTGCGCGCCGACCAGGCCGGCAGCCCGGGGCATCGCCTCCACCGCCTCGAACGGCTCGGTACGCGGGTAGACCCGCACCGCGACCGGCTCGACGATCACCGACCGGGAGATCAACAGACCACCGGCCGCGGCGACCCGGGCACCGGCCGGGCCGACCGGGTGCCGGCCCCAGCGCAGGGCCCGACCGGTCAGCTCCAGATCCACCACAGCGGCCACGGGCACCGAGGTCACGAACGGGCGGTCGGCGGCGGAACGACCCGCGCCGTTCGCCGGCTCCCCGGTAGACACGGCATCGGTAGGCGCAGCACCCTCGGCGGCCTCGGCGCCCGCGAAGCCCGCCCGTGTGATCCGCAGCCACGGAGAGACCCGGGACCGCACCACCACCAGGTCGTAGCCGACCGTGTCGGGATTGCCGACACTCACCGTCGCCGCGACCGCACCGCCCTCGACAAGCGGCCCGTCGTCACCGGCGTTGACCCAGACCTGCGGCAGCGCGGTGGGCCGGCGACGCAGCGCGTACGCGGTGCCCAGCGCGAACGGGGCGGCGAGTACGACGAGGTCGATGCGCCCCAGCAGCACCCCCGCCACCAGCAACAGGCCGGCGAGCAGCACCGCGCGGGCGAGCGCAGGGGTGGGTGCCCAGCCGGCGGTCGAGTCCGGCTCGGTGGATCGCGGCACGGGCGCTGTCGGTCCGGTCATCAGCGTCGGAGCCCACCGGCGGCGTAGCTGGGCAGGGCACCACTGGCCGGGGCGGGCGTCGCCTCCAACACCTCACCGACCACAAAGGCCGGGTCGACCCGGCGCAGCCACATCTCCGGGCGCAGGGTGATCCGGTGGGCGAGCGCGGGCGCCGCCACCTCCTTGACGTCCTCCGGCACCACGTAGTCCCGGCCACCGAACACCGCGCGGACCCGGGCCAGCAGCAGCAGCGCCAGCGAACCGCGCGGCGAAGCCCCAACAAGCACCGACGGGTGCTCCCGGGTGGCCGCGGTGAGAGACACGATGTAGCGGCCGATGGAATCCTCCACCACCACGTCCTCAAGGGCGGCCTGCATCGCCCGCAGGGTGGCCGCGTCGACCACCGGCTTGATGTCCGCCTCCTCACGGCGACGGCCCATCCGGCGGCGCAGCACCTCCCATTCCTCCTCGTGCTCCGGGTAGCCGAACGACACCCGCAGCAGGAACCGGTCCAGTTGCGCCTCGGGCAGCGGATAGGTGCCCTCGTACTCGATGGGGTTGGCGGTGGCCAGCACGTGGAACGGCTCGTCCAACTTGTAGGTGACGCCCTCCACGGAGACCTGCTTCTCCTGCATGGCCTCCAGCAACGCGGACTGGGTCTTCGGCGGCGTCCGGTTGATCTCGTCGGCGAGGAGCAGGTTGGTGAAGACCGGCCCGGCCCGGAAGGCGAAGTCACCGCTGCGCTGGTCATAGAGGAACGAGCCGGTGACGTCGGCGGGGAGCAGGTCCGGGGTGAACTGGAGCCGGCGGAAATCCAACCCCAACGCCTGGGCGAACGACCGCGCCGTGAGCGTCTTGCCCAGGCCCGGCAGGTCCTCCAGGAGCACGTGCCCACCGGCAAGGATGCCGGCGAGGACCAACTCCAACGCGTCCCGTTTGCCGACCACGACGGTGCCGACCGCGTCCAGGACCGCCCGGGCCAGGTGACCGACCTCGGCGGTGGGCATGCTCCGGTCCACGTCGTTCATCAGATCTTCTCCAGTTCGGCGACGATCACCGCGAGATCGCGCGGCGACGGGGGGCGGCGGGGCGGGCTTTCCAGGAACGTCCACAGCCGGTCACCCAGCAGCGCACGGGCGCGGGCCGGGTCCGACTCACGGGTCACGGCGTGCTTCAGGCGCAGCCGCTCGTCGGCCAGTTCGCCGAGCCGGGGCAGAATCACCTCGCCGAAGCGTTCGGGCCGAGTCGTGGACCAGTCAAGCGGAACTTCCCACCCGTTGATGGCGGCGCGCAGCGCGTCCCGGGCGCCCCAGTTCCAGGTGCCGTCGTCGTAGCGGATGGTCGGAGGCCGGGACCTGCCCGCCGCCGGCGGTGCCAGTGCGGCGGCGATCCGACGCACCGCGAACACCGCGAACACCCCCGCGACCAGGATCACCAGCGAGACCTTCAAGCCGACCGCGCGGAGGCCGACGATCAGCACGACGACCACCGCAGCGTTGCCGGCCAGGGCACGCAGCACCCGCCCGGCCCGGCTGCCCCCGGCCCGGTCGTCGCGCCTCGCCGGCTCCTCCTCGAAGGTGAGCAGGTCGTCAATGCTGGCGCTGCCACTCACGGTGTCACCTTCGTTCGCGACTGCGGGGCTCGCAAAACCGGCTCACTCCTCGCGCTCACGGTGACACCTCGGGGGCGCCCATCGTCACCACTGTGAGCTCGCCGCGTAGTCGGCGCAGGGCGGCGCGGGCCTGGTCGCGGGTGCCCTCGTCGACCTCACGAGTGGCGTACCGGGCCTCGCGGTAGACGTGTGCGAACTCTGCCAGCACGTCGGCGCTGACGATTGCCGGAATCCCGGCCGACGGGTCGCCCCGCAACAGCCGGGTGACGAGATCCGTCGGGGTGTCGCCGGGCAGGCGGGGAACGCCGGCCGCGGCGGCGGCCTCTTCGAGGCGCACCCAGCAGGCGATCACCGCGACGCGGGGGTCGGTGTCCTGATCGTCCAACTCCACAAGGCCGGCGTCCAGGGCGGCGACCACCTCGCGGGCGGTGCCCTCGGCCGTACGCCGGGCCCGTTGCGCCGGCAGCGCCCGGGTGGTGCGGCGCATGACGCCCCGAATCAGGATCCAGGTGAGGTAGCCCAACGCGGCGAGGACCGCCAAGCCGAGCAACCCGATAGCCACTGTCGCGATCCACTGCGGGATGTGCGCCTGGGTGGCCTCACCGGCGTCCCTCGGCTCCACAGGGAACGACGACGCGGGCTGCTCCGACGGGTACTCGGGCACCCACGGCACGTTCTCGGCGGCCGGCGGGATTCGATTGGCACCGATCGACGAGTGCGCGGAGGCCAGGGCCGCCCCGGCGAGCAGGACGACGACAGCGCCCACCGGCCACCAACGCCACAGCAGGCCGAGCACCGGGGGCAGCACCCCCGGTTCGGCGGGCGGTGACGGCGTGGGCGGCCGCGTTCCACTCGTCATCGCCACCACCCCACGCGCATCTCAGTCCACTTCGGCCAACAGTTTGGCCCGGCCGAAGACGTCGTCCAGCATCCCCGGCGTCAGCCGCCCGGTGAAGGTGTTCTGCTGGCTCACGTGGTAACAGCCGAGCAATTCTGGTACGGCCACGCCGGACCAGTGTGCCCCATGCCCGAACGCCGGTCGCGGGCTGGGCGGGCGCTGGCCGTACACCTGGCGTAGCACCGGCCACCACGCGGCCCAGGCGAACGCGCCAAGCGCGACCACGACGCGCAGGGTGGGCCGGATCAGGGTGACCTCACGGTGCAGCCAGGGCGCACAGGTGTCCCGCTCGACAGGGGTGGGCTTGTTGTCCGGCGGCGCGCACCGGACGGCCGCGAAGATCCGCGTGCTGCGCAGGGCCAGCCCGTCGTCGGCGGCGACACTTGTCGGCTGGTTCGCCAGCCCGGCCCGGTGCAGGGCGGCGAAGAGCACGTCACCCGACCTGTCGCCGGTGAAGATCCGGCCGGTGCGGTTGCCACCGTGCGCGGCGGGCGCCAGCCCGAGGATGCCGATCCGCGCGTCCCCGGGACCGAAACCCGGGACCGGGCGGCCCCAGTACTCCTGGTCGCGGAAGGCGGCCCGGCGGGTGCGGGCCACCTCCTCGCGCCACTGGACAAGGCGGGGGCAGGCGAAACAGTCACTGACGGCCGCGTCGAGGTCGGCCAGGTCCCTCGCCCGCGCGGAGCGGGCGACTACCTGACCCGGGGTACGCGACTCAGCCAAGCTTGGCCCGGAACAGTTCCAGGGTGCGTGCCCAGGCGCTGGCGGCGGAGCGCTGGTCGAACGCCTCCGGCCGGTCGTCGTTGAAGAAGGCGTGCGCGGTGCCCGGGTAGTCGTAGAGGTGGCAGCTGCCGCCGGCCTCCTCGATGGCCCGGCGGGCGGTCTGTACGCCCTCGCCAGTCGAGGTGCCGTCCTCTTCGGAACAGTGGATGACTGCCGTCTTGCCCGCGTAGTCGGCCCAGTCGGGGCGCATCGACTCCCACGGGAGCACTGGGTAGAAGCCGACGGTGGCGACGATCCGCTCGGAGAGCGTCGCCGACCACAACGCCAGACTGGCACCGGCGCAGAACCCCACGGTGCCGACCTTACCGGTGACCTCCGGCCGACCGACGAGATAGTCGGCCGCGCCGGCGATGTCCTTCGCGGCCTCGTCCATCCGCATCGCCAGCAGCAGCCGCTGCGCCTCGTCGGGCTCGGTGGTGGTCTTGCCGTGGTAGAAGTCCGGGGCGAGGGCGACGAAGCCGGCCTCGGCGAACCGGTCCGCCACCGACCGGATGTGCGGGACCAGGCCCCACCACTCCTGGATGACGATGACGGCCGGGCTCGCCGTGCCACTGGCGGGTATCGCGAGATACCCCTCGCTCGTGCCCCCGTTGCTGCGGTAGCTCACCATCTCGCCCATGGGCCGTCCTCCTAGCGGTCAGTCATCGTTGGCTGGTCGCCCAGTGGTCCTACGTGCCGGTAGCCTGCCATGCCGTGACCGCACCGGGGAAGACGCGGGAACAGTGGCATTCACCTCCTGTTTCCCGCGATGGTGACCCCGCTTACAACGGCGGCGGCAGGGGAGCCTCCCCCGCCGCCGCCATTGCTGGTGCCTGGTCTGTCGATGCTCCGGTCAGGCCTTCTTGGTCAGGCAGAGCACATAGCCCGTCTTGCCCGACGCGATGCTGGAGTAGACGTACCCCTGTTCCACTTCCTTGAAGAACTCGCTGCACATGGTGTCGGCCTTGGCCTGGGCCGCGGTCTGGTCGTCGACCCGACCGACCACGTTGTACGCGGCGTCGGTGGAGGTGCACTCGACGACCTTGGCGCCGCTGACCTCCTCCTGCTCGGTGCCGGTGACCTCAGGCAGCTCTGCGATGCAGTCGCCGGCCTTGGCGTCGGCGGTCTCGTCCTTGTTCATGAAGTTGCCGATCGCCGAGGCGACGCCGAACTTCAGGCCGGCGATGACGACGACCACGAGGATCGTGCCGATGATGCCGAGGGCCTTCTTTGCACCCGATTTCTTCGCCTCCGGCTCGACCGGGGACGGCGTCGCGACGGCCGGCTGGGGTGGTGCGGCGTCGGGCGCGGGGGGAGGTGCGACCTGCTCTGACAACGGGTTTCCTTCCGAGGGCTGGATGAGCAGACGACACCGTAACGATCATTGATTTTCGGCGCTGCCCCGCTCGCCTCGTCCGTTCAGCTATTTCCCAGCTTCGTGTGAATGGCCTCGGTCACCTGGCATCTCAACTCGTCGTGGTCGGGGCCGGCGCACCACTGGGCGTCACGGTGGGGCTCACAGTGGGTGGCACGCTGGCCGTGCCGGACGGTTCCGGCGTGGTGGTCGGGCCGGGTGTGGCGGTCGGCTCGGGCGTGGGGCTGGGCGTCGGGAACGGAACCGCCGCGCCCGGCGCGCGACGGTCGAAGGGCGCGTTGTCCGGGCAGTACGGATACGTCTGCAGCAGCGGGTTGCCGTACTCGTCGACGTGGCGTTCACAGTCGGGGTAGCCCAGGCGGATCGGGTTGCCGTTCTGGTCGAACAGGCGGGCGTTCTGCACCAGCCGACCCTCGCTGTCGTAGACGAAGACGTCCCGGATCTGGCTGTACTGGCTGTCGACAGACGTCGGGTCGTAGCCGTAGTCGCCGTAGCGCATCCGGTCCTCCGTCTGGATCAGGGCGGAGAGCGCGAAGAACACCAGCACGGCGCTGCCGACCTGGAGCGCCGAGCGCGGCCAGCGGCTCAACTGGCCGGCCCGACGGCCGAGCCAGATCGAGGCGAGCACCAGACCGACAAGCATGATCAGGCCGGCGAGCAGTTCACCGCCGAACCGGGGCAGCAGACCGAAGGTGCCGCTGGTGGTCATCGCGGTGAGCAGCATCGCCGCCAGGTAGCCGCGCAACACCCACCAGGCGGGCCGCAGCAACCGGAAGAAGTCGCTTGCCGTCTCGTACCCCAGGGCTGGGCCGATTCGCGTGTCGATAGCCCGGAGCTGGCCGCGGACCCGGGCCAGCGCGGTGGTGACCCGCTGGTCGAGGTTGCGCCCGCGGCCTGCACCGAGGCCGGCCGCGGCGCGCAGCTCGGCGGCGTACGCCTCGGGCTCACCGAGCCGCTCGACGAGTGTGCCCTCGGACTCGGCGGCGACCTCGGTGAGGTGGTCGGGCAGGTCCTCGGTCAGCTCGTCGCGCTGCCCCGGCGGCAGGTCGGCCAGAGCGGCCCGGACCCGCGCCACGTAGTCGGTGATCTCCTGCTCCGTGACGGTCATGCCGCCAGCCCCCGATCGTCGAGCAGCGTGTCCATTGTGGTGGCGAACGAGCGCCAGAGCTTGCCGGAGCGGGTCAACTGGTCGCGCCCGGCGGCGTTTAGTGAGTAGTACTTCCGGTGCGGGCCTGATTCGCTCGGCACGACGTAGGTGGTGAGCAGGCCGGCGGCGAAGAGGCGGCGCAGCGTGCCGTAGACCGAGGCGTCGCCGACCTCCTCCAGGCCGGCCTCGCGGAGCCGGCGCAGGATGTCGTAACCGTAGCCATCCTCCTCCCGGAGCACGGCCAGGACGGCCAGATCGAGCACGCCCTTCAACAACTGTGTGGTGTCCACGCATTGCACACTAGTGCGCAATGCGTAGTAGCGTCAACGAACCTGCCCTGATCCACTCGGGTTCCTGACAATCGGGCATCCCCGGTCGCCGGACACCCCGATTTCCGGGAAGGCGAGTCGATCAAACGCCGGCTAGCGCGCGGCGGGCTGAAGGCTCCAGGCGATGCCGTCGAGGATGTCGTGCTCCGAGGCGACCACCGACGGCATCCCGGCCCGCTCCATGATCACGCGGAGCACAAGCGCGCCCGCGCCGATCACGTCGGCTCGACCCGGGTGCATCACCGGGTCCACCAACCGCTGAGTACGGGTCTGGCTCAGCAGGTCAGTGGTCACCTGGGCGACCGCCTCGTACGGCACCCGGGCGTGGTGGATGCGCGCCGGGTCGTACTCCCGCAGGCCCTGCGCGAGGGCCACCACTGTGGTGACCGAACCGGCGAGGCCGACCAGGGTCGCCGCCTCGCGGCCGGGCACCACCGCGAGCGCCCGGTCGACCACTGCCGCGATGTCGGCTTGCGCCGCCGCGACCTGCTCGGGCGTCGGCGGGTCGCCGGGCAGGTGCCGCTCGGTCATCCGGACGCAGCCGATGTCCACCGAGACCGCCGCCCGCACACCGCCGGCCCGGTCACCGACCACGAATTCGGTCGAGCCGCCACCGATGTCGACCACCAGGAACGGCTCCTTCGCGTCGGCGGGCAACCCGCGGACCGCGCCGGTGAACGACAGCCGGGCCTCCTCGTCGCCGGTGACCACCTCGGGCGCCACACCCAGGGTGCGCTGCACCATCTCGGTGAAGTCGGAGGCGTTTGCCGCATCGCGGGACGCCGACGTGGCGCACATCCGCACCCGCTGGGCACCGAACTTCTCGATGTCGGCGGCGTACGACGCCAGCGCCACCCGGGTCCGCTCGATCGCCTCCGGGGCGAGCCGCCCCGTCCGGTCCACGCCCTGCCCCAGCCGGACGATCTCCATCCGCCGGGTCACGTCGGTCAGTGGCGCCTCCGGGCCGGCGGACGCGTCGGGCAGGTCGGCGATCAACAGTCGGATCGAGTTGGTCCCGCAGTCGATGGCCGCCACACGCGTCGTCACCCCGCAACCCTACGACAGCGCACCGGCCGCGCTCAGAGCCGCAGCAGCATCCGGGTGTTGCCAAGCGTGTTCGGCTTGACCCGCTCCAGGTCCAGGAACTCCGCGACACCCTCGTCGTACGAGCGCAGCAACTGCTCGTAGACCGGCTGGGGCACCGGCGCGCCGTCGATCGCCCGGAACCCGAACGAGGCGAAGAACTGCGTCTCGAAGGTGAGCACGAAGATCCGTGCCACGCCCAACTCCCGGGCAGCGTCGATCAGCTCACCCACGAGCCGGTGCCCGATCCGCCGCCCCCGGCAGGACGGATCCACCGCCACCGTGCGGATCTCGGCCAGGTCCTCCCACATCACGTGCAGCGCCCCGCAGCCCACCACCGCGTCGTCGGAGGCCCGGACCGCCACCCGGAACTCCTGCACCTGCTCAAACAGGGTGACGGTGGCTTTGCTCAGCAGCCGCCGATCGTCGGCGTACGTGTCGATCAGCCCCCGGATGCCGCGCACGTCCCCGGTGCGGGCGCGCCGAACCGTGATCTGATCCTCCACCTGAGCTGTCATTCGGGCGAGGGCACGTCCACGCACGGGCCGGCCGTCCACCAGGGCTCGACAAGGGCCAACGTCTCGTCGCCGAACGGGTTCACGCCGGGGCCGGCGCCCAGCGCGTGCCCGAGGTGCACGTGCAGGCACTTCACCCGCCCCGGCATCCCACCGGCGGAGATCCCGGCGATCTCCGGCACCTCCCCGACAGCCTCCCGCCGGGCGAGATAGTCCTCGTGCGCGGCCCGGTAGTGGGCGGCCAACTCCGGATCCGTCGACAGCCGTTCGGCCATCTCCTTCATCAGCCCCGCCGACTCCAGCCGGCTGCACGCGGCCGTGGCGCGGGGGCAGGTCAGGTAGTACAGCGTCGGGAACGGCGTGCCGTCGGCGAGGCGGGGCGTCGTCTCCACCACGTCCGGCAGGCCACAGGGGCAGCGGTGCGCCACCGCCCGGGTGCCCCGGGGCGTACGGCCGAGCTGCGCCGCCACCGCGGCCAGGTCGGCCTCGGTGGCCGGCTCCCGCTGCGGCAGGGGAACGGAATCCGCCGCCGACTCCGACGGTGGTACGACAGTCACGGTGCCCATCTTTCCTGGTGCGCTGGTCGGTGTATCACTTACCCGGCTGCTGGCTGTCCGCCGCCTGCACGCTCGACCAGAGCGTGTCGTACCAGGTCGCTGGGCCGGTCTCGGTGGGCGAGCCGGCCGACTTCCCGGCGTCGCGGTCAGCGCCCTCCGGGTCGTGCAGCACCACCATTATCTTCTCGCCCGGCCGGCCCATGAAGAACCGCTCCCGGGCCTTCGTCTCGATGAACGCCGGGTCCTTCCAGTTGGCGGCCTCGGCTTCGAGCTTGGCGATCTCTGCCTTCTGCACCGCCTGGGCCGCCTCCATCCGCTCGATGTCGGCCTGCTGGTCCAGGTAGACCCGCACCGGATAGGTGTAGGCCAGCGCGAGCGCGATCAGGACCGCGAACAGCACTGTCGCGCGGCCGGTGAAGCGACGGGGGTGGGGTGCGGCGAGACGCTTGACGGCACCACCGGAGGCGGTGCGCCGGGCAGCGGCCGGACGGTTCGCGGAGCGCGTGCCCTCAGCACCCCGGACCGCGCTCGGCGCCCGACCGGCGGCACCGCGCGGCTCGGCGCGTACGCCCGCGTCCCGGACGGACCCACGGGTGGCCCGGCCACCGCCCGGCCGGCCGGATTGACCCGGCCGGCGGGCGGGACGCTGACCACCCGGTGTGCGGCGCTGCTGCATCGTCACACCCCCTCCCCCGAGGCTTCTGCGCGTCTCAGGCCGAACGGTAGCGCGGGAAAGCGCCCGCACCGGCGTAGCGCGCCGCGTCGGCCAGCTCCTCCTCGATCCGGAGCAGCTGGTTGTACTTGGCGACCCGGTCCGAGCGGGCCGGCGCACCGGTCTTGATCTGACCGCAGCCGGTAGCCACCGCCAGGTCGGCGATTGTGGTGTCCTCGGTCTCGCCGGAGCGGTGGCTCATCATGCACTTGAAGCCGGCCCGGTGGGCCAGGTCCACCGCGTCCAGGGTCTCGGTCAGCGAACCGATCTGGTTGACCTTGACCAGGACGGCGTTCGCCGCCTTCTCCGCGATGCCGCGGGCGATGCGCAGCGGGTTGGTGACGAACAGGTCGTCGCCGACGATCTGCACCCGGTCGCCGATCGACGCGGTGAGCGTCTGCCAGCCGGTCCAGTCGTCCTCGGCCAGCGGGTCCTCGATCGACACGATCGGGTATTCGTCGGCCAGCTTGGTGTAGTAGGTGCTCATGTCCTCGGCGGACTTCGCGGCACCTTCGAAGGTGTAGGTGCCGTTGTCGAAGAACTCAGTGGCCGCCACGTCGAGGGCGAACACGATGTCGGTGCCGAGCCGGTAGCCGGCCTTCTCGACGGCCTCGGCGATCAGGTCCAGAGCCGCCGCGTTGGTCGGCAGGTTCGGCGCGAAGCCACCCTCGTCGCCGAGCCCGGTCGACAGGCCCTTCTTCTTCAGCACCGACTTCAGCGCGTGGTAGACCTCCGCGCCGGAGCGCAGCGCCTCACGGAAGGTGGGCGCGCCGATCGGCGCGATCATGAACTCCTGGATGTCGACGTTGGAGTCGGCGTGCGCGCCACCGTTGAGGATGTTCATCATCGGCACCGGCAGGAGGTGCGCGTTCGGGCCGCCCAGGTAGCGGAAGAGGCTCAGCTCGGCGCTGCCGGCGGCGGCCTTGGCGACCGCGAGGGAGACGCCGAGGATGGCGTTCGCGCCCAGCTCCGACTTGCTGTCGGTGCCGTCGATGTCGAGCATCTTCTGGTCGATCAGCCGCTGCTCGCTGGCCTCGTACCCGATGATCTGGTCGACGATCTTGTCTTCGACGTTGGAGACCGCCTTCTCCACGCCCTTGCCCTGGTAGCGGCCGGCGTCACCGTCGCGCAGCTCGATCGCCTCGAAGGCGCCGGTGGAGGCGCCGGAGGGCACAGCGGCGCGAGCCACCGTGCCGTCGTCCAGGCCGACCTCGACCTCGACCGTGGGGTTGCCCCGCGAGTCGAGAATCTCCCGGGCGACGATTCCCTCGATGGTTGCCACTAAGTCGCTCCTCGTTGTTGTGATCCGGTCCGTGGTTGGGCCGCGACGGTGCGGCTGAGGCAGGTGTTGAACGCAGCGTATCGGGCGGCGCGAACGGACACGGCGTCGCCCGCGCACCCGAGCCGCCCCGCACTGACGGACATTCCCGGATTTCCGGGCGTCAACCGGCAACTGGTTTGCGCTGCGCGGACCAAATCCACCAGGCTGGTCGCCATGCCCAGCGCCTCGACCACCCTCCGCATGCTCGCCGTGTCGGTCATCGCGTCGCTCACGGTCACCGGCTGTCAGACATTCGAGGACACCGGACGCGCCATGGGCCGTTCCGACCTCGTCAACGACCTCGCCGCCCGACTCGACCGAGCACTGGAGTTGACCTACACGGCCGACTACCAGCTCCCCGGTGGCCAGGCCGCCGCGATCGTGCAGGCGCAGGACCCGGCCCGCTCCGCGTACACCTATCCGGGCGGGCTGCTCACCGTCACCCCGGACGCGGTCACCAGGTGCGCGGAGACCGGCGGCCGCATGGCGTGCACGGTCGTCACGCCCCCCACTCCGGGCACCAAGCCCACCGTGGCGCTCTTCACCGAGGCCAACCAGCAGGGCCTGGTCACCCCACCGGTGGTGGTCGGGATGCTGACCGCCGCCGCGCTCGACCCGCAGGCGGTGATCAAGCAGAGTGACACCACAGTCGCCGGCCGTCACGCCGCCTGCGTCGAGGTGCAGCGCGCCGACGGCGACTTCACCGCCTGCGTGACCACAGAGGGCGTGCTGGGCAGCTTCAGCGGCCCGGTCGACGGCAAGCCGACGGAGCTCGCGCTGAGTCGCTACAGCACGACAGTGCAGAACGACGCGTTCCAGCCGCCCGCCGGCGCCGGCGTGGTGGACCGCCGGCCCGGCGGTTCGTGACCGACCGGCACACATCGCCACCGCGTAGCACGTGCAGCGCCGTGGACCCTCAGACGCCGAGCAGGGTACGCAGGTGGCGCGGCGGCGGGCAGCCGTGGGCGAGCATCGCGTCGTGCCAGTCGCGCACCGACACCCCGTCGGGGCGCGCGGCGGCGATCTCGGCCACCTCGCTGTAGCCGACGAAGTAGGTGGAGAGCTGGGTGGAGGTGAGCAGCGCCCGCCGCCACTTGCCGGCCGCCTCGCCCTCCTCCTGGAAGCCGCGCCCGGTCATCAACGCCATCGCCTCGGCCTCGGGCATGTCCTCGGCGTGCACCAACTGGTCGAGCAGCGCGTTTATGGTCATCCGTAGCTGCATCTTGAGCTGCTGCAACCGCACCGGCACGCCGCCGAAGCCGAGGCCCACCATCAGCTCCTCCGCGTGCACCGCCCAGCCCTCGATGAACGGACCCGACTCGGCAAGCGCCCGGACCCGGGTGGCACCGTCGTAGCGGCGGGCGTGCGCCAACTGGAGGAAATGCCCCGGCATCGCCTCGTGCACCGTCAGGTTGCGGATCATGTGGTTGTTGTATTCGCGGTAGAACGACTCGACCCGCTGCGCCGGCCAGTCCGACGGGGTGGGCGCGATGCAGTAGAACGTGGGCACGGCCGCGGTCTCCAGCAGGCCGGGCGAGTCGCAGTACGCCACCGCTACGCCCCGCGCGAACTCCGGCATCTCCTGGATCACACACCTGTCGTCGACCAGGCTGACCAGGTCGTGCAAGCGGACGAAGTCGGTAGCCTCGTCCAGGGTCACCCCCGCCAGCTCGACGATCGTCGCGTCGTCCGGGTGCTCCGCGGCGAGCACGTCCAGCGCTCGGCGTACTGCCGCGTCGTCGGCCGGACCACCGACCAGCTCGACGGCCGCCTCGCGGATCTCCGCGGTGACCCGGTCCAGGTTGGCCCAGGCGCGGCGCTGGATCTCGGCGGCGCCCAACTCGGTGTCGAGGGTGTGCCAGAGCCGCGCCTCCCAGCGGCGGCGGCCCAGCCGGGGGTCACGGCCCGGGCCCGCGTCGGCGGCCAGGCCGGCGCGCAGCCACGCGACGAACTCCTCCAGCGCGGCGACCGCCGCCGTGGCCGCCGGCTCGACCCGGTCGAGGGCGCTCGGCGCCTGGGCGAGCAGCGGCGGCAGCTCGTCGCGGATCAGCGCGGCAGTGCCGGCGAACTGCCCGACCGCCGTCTCGGCGTGGATCCGCGGCATGTCCCGCAGCGTCGCGCGAGCGGTCGCAAGCGCATCGGGTACGGCGGCGAGCCGGCCGGCAAGCTGCGTCAACCGCACCTCGACCGGGGCGTACGGGCGGGCCATCAGCGGGTGCAGCAGCGGGCCCGGGTTGTGGCGCAGCGGATCCCACTCGTGCGACCTGATCTCGGTCAGCTCGAACAGCTCGCGGTCCACGAATGAGGTGAGCAGCGCGTGATCCACCTGCTCGTCGACGCCGAGCGAGTCCGGGTCCAACTCGGACAGCGCGTTGGCCGCGTCGGAGAGCATCGCCCGGTCGGAGGCCAACGCGTCGGCGGACAGATCCGGCAGCCGGTCGTCGAACCGGTGGTCCCCCGCCGCGGTGGCGACACCCGGCCGTGTCTCCAACAGAGCCTCGACAACCCGCTCCGCCAAAACCCCAAACTCTTCCACCAACCCACCCTACCGACGCCCACCCCGGCCCGGCCCCGCCCGCGCCCGCCCGGGGCCCCGTCGATCATGAAGTTATTGCCCCCCCGCATCGGCGTGTCATGGCAATAACTTCATGGTCAACGCGCACGTCGGGGGTGGATCAGCGCGCAGGGGGTTGGGCGTCGGATCAGGGTGGGGGTGGGGGTTTGGGTTCGGTTTTGCGGATGGCGTCGGCTGTGGCCAGGGTTGTGTGGCGTAGGGCCTGTTCGGGGTCGAGGTTCGCTTCGCGGGCTGCGGCGACCATTGCTAACAGGCGGGCACCCAGTCGGGTTTCCTCGTCCGGCTGGGCGTCCGGCGGCGGGAGCGCGACGGTCAGGCCGGCGCGGGCGGCACGGTCCAGGATCTGCGTGGCGAGAGCCAGGGCGGGCTGACTCAGTGCGATGCCGTCCAGCACCGAGTCGCGGGCCTTCTCGACCCGCTTGATCCGCTCCCAGTTCTCGGTGATCTCCTCAAGCGTGCCGGCCTCCGCGTCGGCGAAGACGTGCGGATTACGCCGGATCATCTTGTCGACCAGGCCACCGGCCACGTCGTCGACGGTCCACCGCTCACCTTCGGGCAGCTCCTCCGCGAGCCGGGCGTGCAGCACCACCTGGAGCAGCACGTCGCCCAACTCCTCGCGAAGCGCGTCGGTGTCGTCGGCGATGATCGCGTCGTACGCCTCGTAGCTCTCCTCCAGCAGGTAACCGGCGAGGCTGCGGTGCGTCTGCGCCCGCTTCCACGGGTCACCGCCCGGCGAGGCCAGCCGGTCCAGCACGGCCACCGCGTCGAGCAGCCGCGCGCCCGGCGGATCCCACGAGCCGTACATCAGCTCCATTTCGGCCAGCCCCGGCTCCCGGGCCAGCCGCAGGCCCAACTCCCGGGCCAACGACTCGTCGCCCGCCGGACCTGCCAACCACACCACCGCGTCGTGCGCCGCCACAGCGTCCAGCAGCGGCTGCGTCGCGGGGCCGTCCACCACTGTCACGTCGGCGCCCGCCTGGCGCATGGCCGTGGTCAACTCGCTCTCCGCGCCGGTCAGCACCGGGTGCTGACGTACGACGTCCCAGGCGGCGGCCGTGAGCAGGCCGGCCGGCAGCCGGGGCGAGGTGACAAGCAGGACGATCCGTGCCGTCATGCTCAGTTGGCCGTGCCCTCGTCATGCGAGTGGGAGTCCGAGTCCGAGTCCGAGTGCACCGGGCTGGGGGTGGAGATGTCGGTGACCGCGACCGAGCCCGGCTTACTCAGCGGCACGCTTACCGCCGAGACGTCGCCGGAGAAGCTGAGCAGCGGGAACTCCAGCGGGCGGTACCGAGGGCTGACCGTCACGTCGTAACGCTCGACCGCCTCGGCCAGGATCCGCTTGGTCGCCAACGCGCCGCGCAACTGCTCGCCGTCGAGCTGACGGGCGGCGTCCGCATCGGACACCTCGCCCGGGATGTTGCCTCCGGCGCGGCCGGCGGCGATAACGTCGGCCATCTCCTGCTCGGTCGGCTCGACCGGTTCGGCCGGCAGCCCGGACAGGCAGGTGAAGAGCTTGGCCATCTCCCGCACGTACCCGGTCTCGGGGTTGAGGCCGAGCTGCTGGGCGGCCTGCTCGACCGTGACCTGGCTGCGCGGCTGGTAGCCCTTGTCGGCGGAGGTCTGCTCGCACACGTTTGTCAGCACCATCACCTGGACCACGTCAGTCAGCCCGGGCAACTGCGGTGCCGGTGCCGCCGGCTGGCCGCCGACGCCGGGCTGCGGCGCCGCGGTAGGCGTCGGGTTCTTCGTCCGCAGGTCGTTCATCGCGGCGGTGACGTCGCCCTCGGTGATGCGCTGGTCGCCGATGTAGGCGGCGACACCCGGCTCAGCACGGCAACCGGAGAGGGCGACGAGGCCGAGCGCCACACTGGCGACGGCGACAAGACGGCGAGCACGCATGGCTGCCACTCTCTCACGCCGTCAGCGGCTGTTGTGACACCCCCCACCTCCGCCCACCTGGCGGCCAGGGCCGGCGTCGAGTCGACACCAGCCCCGGCCGGCAGGAGATCACCGGGTCAGACGCTCGCGGCCACGGCCGGGGCGGGAGCGCCCAGCACGTCGGACAGCAGTTGGGCGCACCATTCGAGCAGCGCCTGGTCACGCAGCGGCTCGCCGCCGATCCGGCGGGTGCTCGGCCGGGGCACGCTCACCTGGTCGGTGGCCTGCTTGTAGACCGCGTCCGGGTGGTAACGCTTGAGCCGCAACTGCTTCGAGTCGGGCAGCGGCAGCGGACCGAACCGGACGTGCTTGCCCTGCATGGACACGTCGGTCAGGCCGTACCGGCGGGCCAGCAGGCGGAACCGGGCCACCGCCACCAGGTTCTGCACCGGGGCGGGCGGCTCGCCGTACCTGTCGGTCATCTCGGCCACCACCTCGCGCAGGCGCTCCTCATCGCGGGCCTCGGCGAGCTTGCGGTACATCTCCAGGCGCAGCCGCTCCACACTCACGTAGTCGTGCGGCAGGTGCGCGTCGATCGGCAGGTCAATCTTGACGTCGACCTCCTCCTCCGGCCGCTCACCCTTGAACGCGGAGACCGCCTCGCCGACCATCCGCACGTACAGGTCGAACCCCACGCCCTCGATGTGCCCGGACTGCTCGCCGCCGAGCAGGTTGCCCGCGCCCCGGATCTCCAGGTCCTTCATCGCCACGTACATGCCGGCACCCAGCTCGGTGTGCTGCGCGATGGTCGCCAACCGCTCGTGGGCGTGCTCGGTGAGCGGCTTCTCCGGCGGGTAGAGGAAGTACGCGTACGCCCGCTCCCGGCCCCGGCCCACCCGGCCACGGATCTGGTGTAGCTGGGCTAGGCCGAGCAGGTCGGCCCGCTCCACGATCAGGGTGTTGGCGTTGGGGATGTCGATGCCGGACTCCACGATCGTCGTGCAGACCAGGACGTCGAACTCCTTCTCCCAGAAGCCGACCATCACCTTCTCCAGGGCGTCCTCGCCCATCTGGCCGTGCGCCACCGCGACCCGCGCCTCGGGCACCAGCTCCCGCAGGCGGCGTGCCGCCCGGTCGATCGACTCGACCCGGTTGTGCAGGTAGAAGACCTGCCCGTCGCGAAGCAGCTCCCGGTGGATGGACGCGGCGACCTGCCGGTCGTCCTGTGCGCCGACGAATGTGAGCACCGGGTGGCGCTCCTCCGGCGGGGTGGCGATTGTGGACATCTCCCGGATGCCGGTGATCGCCATCTCCAGGGTGCGCGGGATCGGAGTGGCCGACATGCTCAGCACGTCCACCGAGGCACGCAGGGTCTTCAGGTGCTCCTTGTGCTCGACGCCGAACCGCTGCTCCTCGTCGACGATCACCAGGCCGAGCTGCTTGAACCGGGTCGCGGTCTGCAGCAGCCGGTGGGTGCCGATGACGATGTCGACGGTGCCGTCGGCGACCATCTCCAGGGTCCGCTCGGTCTCCTTCGGGGTCTGGAACCGCGACAGCTGCCGGATCTCCACCGGGAACTGGCTCATCCGCTCGGCGAACGTGTTGTAGTGCTGCTGCACCAGCAGCGTCGTCGGCACCAGCACCGCCACCTGCTTGCCGTCCTGCACCGCCTTGAACGCCGCCCGGACCGCGATCTCGGTCTTGCCGTAGCCGACGTCGCCGCAGATCAGCCGGTCCATCGGGACGGTCTGCTCCATGTCCCGCTTGACCTCGTCGATGGCGGCGAGCTGGTCGGGCGTCTCCTGCCAGGGGAACGCGTCCTCCAACTCCCGCTGCCAGGGGGTGTCCGGGCCGAACGAGTGACCCTTGGACGCCTTGCGGGCGGCGTAGAGCTGGATGAGCTGCGCGGCGATCTCCTTGACCGCCTTGCGGGCGCGGGCCTTGGACTTCTGCCAGTCCGAGCCGCCCATCTTGTGCAGGGTCGGCTGCTCGCCGCCCACGTAACGGGACAACTGGTCGAGCTGGTCGGTGGGGACGAACAGCCGGTCGCCGGGCTGCCCCCGCTTGCTGGCCGCGTACTCGATGACCAGGTATTCCCGGCTTGCGCCGTTGACGGTGCGCTGCACCAACTCGACGTACCGGCCGATGCCGTGCTGTTCGTGCACCACGAAGTCGCCGGCCTTGAGCTCCAGCGGGTCGATGGTGTTGCGCCGCCGGCTCGGCATCTTGCGCATGTCCCGCGTCGAGGTGCCCCGACCGCCTGTCACGTCGTTGCCGGTGAGCAGCACGAACCGGGACGCCTCGTCGACGAACCCGCTGCCCAGCGGGCCGCAGGTGACGATCAGCTCGCCGGGGGCGGGCGCGGTCGGCACCTCCTCGGTCAGCCGGGCGCCAAGCCCCGCGTCGCGCAGCACCTCCACCGCACGCTGGGCGGGGCCGTGCCCCTCGAAGACCAGCGCGATGGACCAGCCCTCGCCGGCCCAGCGCTTGAGGTCGTCGACCACCCGGGCGGTCTCGCCGTGATAGAGCGGGGCCGGCTGGGCGGCGAGGGTCACCGCGATGGCGTCGTCAGGGGTGACGCTCGCCTGCTCGGGTGCGTCCTCCCAGGGCTGGCGCGCCTCGGCGGTCTCCCCCTCGACCAATCCGAACGGGGACAGCGTCCACCACGGCTGGCCGAGCTTGCCGGCGGTGGCGCGCACCTCACCGAGGGTCCGGAAGGCGGCGGCGCCGACGTCCACCGGGGCCTGGCCGCCGACCGCGGCGGCGGCCCAGGAGGCCTGCAGGAACTCCTCCGAGGTACGCACCAGATCGTGCGCCCTCGTGCGGATGCGCTCCGGGTCGCAGAGCAGGACGTGGGTGCCCGGCGGCATCGCGTCCAGCAGCAACTCCAGCGAGTCGGGGCCGACGAGCACCGGTGCCAGCGACTCCATCCCCTCCACCGGGATGCCCTCGGCCAGCTTGTCCAGGATTTCGGCCAGCTCGGGGTGCTGCTCGGCGAGCGCGGCGGCCCGGTCGCGGACCGCCGGGGTGAGCAGCAGCTCACGGCAGGGCGGTGCCCAGAGCAACGGGACCTGCTCGATGGTCCGCTGGTCGGCGACGGCGAAGGTGCGGATCTCCTCCACCTCGTCGCCCCAGAACTCGACACGCGACGGATGCTCGTCGGTGGGCGGGAAGACGTCCAGGATGCCGCCGCGCACCGCGAACTCGCCGCGCTTGGTGACCAGGTCGACCCGCGCGTACGCCATGTCGACCAGGCGGTGGGCGACCTCTTCCAGGTCGGCCTCCTCACCTGCGGCGAGCTGCACCGGCTCCAGGTCGCCGAGCCCCTTGAGCTGCGGTTGCAGCAGCGAGCGGACCGGCGCGACGACAACCCGCAGCGGGCCGGTGCCGCCGTGCGCGTCGGCCGACTCGGGGTGCGCGAGCCGGCGCAGCACTGCCAGCCGTCGGCCCACCGTGTCGGAGCGGGGCGAGAGCCGCTCGTGGGGCAGCGTCTCCCAGGAGGGGAAGACCACCACCTGCTCCGGCGGCAGCAGCCCACCCAGCGCGGCGGCCAGGTCGTCGGCCTCCCGGGTGGTGGCGGTCACCGCCAGCACCGGCCGGCCGGCGCCTTCGTTGTCGGCGGCGACCGCCGCGACGGCGAACGGGCGCAGCGCCGCCGGAGCGGTGATGTCGAGGCCGTCCACCTGGGCGGCACCGGAGCGCGCCAGGTCACGCGCCCGGGCCAGCCCGGGATCGGCCAGGGCGGCGGAGAACAGACCGGTGAGCAAGCGAATCACATCCAGGAGAGTCGACGCACACGACGGCTGCCCCTCGTCCGGTCGGACGGGGGGTGCACGACGACAAGCCTATCCCCGTCCACCGACAGCAACCCCCATCCGCCCAGGTCCACGAGGCGCGCAGGGCGCGCCACGTCTTCCCCACCAATCAAGATCCGCGCACTTACGGGGAAAGTGCTGCTTGCGGGAGCGCGGGAGGCAGCAGTTTCCCCGATGTTGCGCGGATCTTGCCGGGCCTTTCCGTCCGATCTTGACCTTTGACTGCTGTCATGGTCGGGTTTCGAGGTGGGTGAGCAGTGGCGGGCACAGTTCGACGCGGAGGTGAGCTTCGCCAACGGCGGCGGGCTGCGCACCGAGGGGTTCCGGCTGGACATCCCGGGCCGGGAGATCAGTGACGAGGATCTGGCCGCGCTCTTCGTCCGGCACCTCGGGCTGCTGATGGTCGCCGAGGTACACGTCAGTGCGAAGACGATCATCGAAGAGCCGCACAAGGGCGGCCGGGGTGTCGCCGTCGACCGAACCGGTGCTGGGCGTCGGCTCGTCGAGCTGAGCCACGTGATCAGCAACGGGATGATCACCCTGCCCGGCTGGCCTGGGCCACGGATCGACGACTGGTTGACCTTCGAGGCGTCCCGGGCGAACTACGCGGCGGGCACCGAGTTCCACGTGGCAAGGATCGACATGATCGCCAACACCGGCACGTACCTGGACACCCCCGCCCACCGCTGGTCAGGCGGCGACGACCTGGCCGGGGTGTCGCTGGACCGTCTGGCGGACCTGCCCGGCGTGGTGGTCCGGGTGCCGGCCGGCACCCGAGCCGTGGACCGGCTGCTGCTGGCGCCGTACGAGGTGGCCGGGCACGCGGTGCTGCTGCACACCGGCTGGGACGCACATTTCGGCAGCGAGCGGTACGCCTCGCCGGAGGCGCCGTACCTCACCGGGGACGCCGCCCAGGCGCTTGCCGACGCAGGTGCGGCCCTTGTCGGCATCGACTCGATCAACATCGACAACATGGGTCCGGCGGCCGGCGGTCAGCGCCCCGCGCACAGCACCATGCTCGCCGCAGGCATCCCGATCGTGGAGCACCTGACCGGCCTTGACGCGCTGCCACCTGATGGTTTCCGGTTCACGGCGGCCCCACCGCTGGTGGCCGGCATGGGCACCTTCCCGGTCCGCGCCTTCGCCGCCGTCGGCACCTGACATCACAGGAAGAAGCCTTCACCACAGGCGCCTTCACCGCTGTCAGCGCCGGACGTTCGGCGGACGGCTCGGCCGCGTATCGGGGTGGACGAGGGATCGTTGAGTCGGCACTATCGGCTCAGGAGCGCGACGGTGACGGTCTGAAACGCCGCGGTGATCGCGAGTCAGGGGGGACGATGCCCGCCGAGGGAGTCGGCAGTGATCCGCGTAGCCCCACCACGCCTGGCCGATGGCGGTTCCTGGGGCACCCGGCCGGGATGCTTGTCTACCAGGTGCGGTGCGTCGTCGAGAACCGCGGCTGGACGGAACTCGACATGATGAACCGGCACAGGGTCATCCTGGGGCGCTCCGGGGCGTACCAGCGCCGGCTCAACGGCCGGGTTGAGCTCTCCGATGCCACGTCCGTGATGTTCATTCGACCCGGCGACGAGTTGGCAGTGGCGCACCCGTTCGGCTGCGGTGACTCGTACACCTGCTTGGAGATCGACCCGGTGGTGCTGGCGGACCGGCCGGACGCGGCAGCCTGGCTGGCCCGTGGCGGCTGGTCCGGGACCTCGGACGCCGCACTGGACCTGGCACACCGGCTACTGGTCGCGGAGTTTCGGCGCGGGCTGGACGACTTCGAGATGGCCGAGCGACTGCATCGGTTCCTGGCTCGTCTGCTCCAGAACAGCCCTCTCGGCGGTGACGTGGGTGACGAGGTCGATCGGGCCGTACGCCGAAGACCCGCGACGCTTGCCGCGCACCGGCGACTGGCCGACCACGCCCGTGAGGTGCTTGCGCATTCCAGCTACACGCTCGGCCTGGACGAGGTCGCCAAGGCGGTCGGCAGCTCCCCGCACCACCTCAGCCGGGTGTTCCAGCGGATGACCGGCAACAGCCTCACCGCCTACCGCAGCCGGCTGCGGGTGCGGGAGGTGCTGGACACCCTCGCCGAGCCCGACGGCCGTCCGCTCGGCGCACTCGCCACCGAATACGGGTTCGCCGACCAGGCGCACCTGACCCGTGCCGTCCGGGAGCAGGTGGGCCACCCACCGGCCCGGCTACGCCGACTGCTCACTCCGTCCGAACCGGGCTGACCACGGCTCCCTGCCGGCTGCCGGCTGCGGGCGGAGGTGCCGCACGGAAGCGTGCGGCACCTCCTCGATCGCCCAGGGGCGTTCCGGGGCCTTGCGAGGAGTCGGGCCTCCCCGAGAAGGTCCGCGTGCCCCGCTCCGGTGCCGCCCCGACGGGCAACTCCGGACCCACATAACCAATCCTCGGGGCGGCCGCTTCCCTCGTCTTGAAGAAATTTGCTCGTCTCGACCGGCCCCCTCCAGATCCGCCGAGGGCGGGAGCAGGCGGATCAGTAGCGCACCGCGATACGGCGCGTACGAGCGTCGACTCGAATCTCTCCGCCGTACGGGATGATCAGCTGCGGGTCGGTGTGACCGAGGTCGACGTCGAAGACCACCACCGCGTCGGGGTTGTACGGCGCGAGCGCCCGGGTGATCGCCTCCCGCTGGGCCTCGGCCCACGCCAGCCGTTCCGGCACCGGCAGTGGCTTGTCGAAGTCCCACGCCTTGGGCCGACCGACGACGATCGCCGGGAAGGCGGCGAGCAGGCCCCGCTCCCCCATGTTCCGCACGATCCGGAACACCTCCTTGGCGCTGGGCATCTCCTGCGAGGTCTCGAAGATCAGCACGGACCCGGCCAGCTCGTCGGCGGGCGGCACCCGGTCGGTGGCCATCAGCCAGTGCAGGATCTCCAGGCAGCCACCCCAGGTGCGGCCCTGCACCACCCGCTCCGGGCCCTGCCAGCGCCAACCCTCGCCGGGCAGCATCTCCGGCTCGTGCGCCAACGACTCCGGCTCGGTCCAGGAGTTCGGCCGGTCACCCCATTCGGGCGCGGCCGTCAACTCGTACCAGTCGGAGGTGAACAGGGCTGCGCGCAGCGAGTCGGCGGTCAGCGGGTGGATTGCGCCGGGCCGGCCGAGGTGCACCAGGACCGACCCACCGTGGTACGCGACGATGCCCAGCCCATACAGGTGGTTGAGCACGTTCGTGTTGTCGGAGTAGCCGAAGTAGGGCTTCGGGTTGGCCCGCAATACCTCGTCGTCGAGGTGCGGGGTGACCGTGATCAGGTCGTCCCCGCCGACGGTGGCGAGCACGGCCGTGATGGTCGGGTCGGCGAACGCGGCGGTCAGGTCGCGGGCCCTGTCGCGCGGGTCGGCCCCCATCACACGTGTGGTCGGATATTCGACCGGCTCCAGGCCGATCTCCTCGCGCAGCCGACGCAGCCCCAACTCGTACACGTGGGGGAAGAGGGCCGGCAGGCCGGCGGACGGTGAGACGACCGCGACCCGGTCGCCCGGTCGCGGCTTCGGGGGGTAATTCGGCACCACCATGCTCAGAGGCTAGCCGCGTGGTCGAACGGGTTTTGGCGACTGAGAGCACGACCGGGGGTCGCCCAAGGACGGCCGACAACCGGCCCGGCTTGTGCGCTGGCGTACGCCTAATAGGCTGGGCGCCCCCAAAGTGGATCGAGAAGCGGAGCGCCCGTGACCACCCCGACCGGACATCCCCCGCAGCCCTTCTACGGCGGCCCGCAGTTCCACCACCCCCACGGCGGATATCCCGCGCCGTCCACGCCGGTGGCCAAGCGCATCCCGGAGAACGAACCCTTCGTCGTACGCCCCAATGTCGCGAAGCGGGGCCTGCTGGCCGCGGGGGTCGTGCTCGTCGTGGTCCTCCCGGTCGCCTTCCTTGCCGTCCTCGGCATCGTGAGCTCGATGGAACCGGAGGTACGCTCCGGGGCCATCATCAGCGTCGTCGGCTTTTTTGTGTGCCTGATGATCATGATTGCCCTACCGCTGGGGATCCAGCTCTGGCTGATCGGCTCCGGCGGACCGGTGCTGGCGCTCAGCCCGGCAGGGCTCTGGATCCGTACCCGGCCCACCAGGGGCCAGGCGATCTGGATGCCCTGGGAGGCCGTCGCGCGAATCTCCCGCCGACGGTGGAGCCTGGAGAAGATGGTGGTGGTCACGCCCCATGACCCCCGGATGCTCCAGCAGCTCGGGGCGTTCACGAGGCTGGACAGCGCGCCACTCAACATCTTCTACGGCTCGGGCCTGGCCGCCACGCTCAACTTCGCGGACCGGCCGGAGGCGGAGATCATGGGGGCGATCGCCCACTACAGCGCGGGCCGCTGCCCGATCATTTGATCATCAGGGCGACGCACCGGGCACGGGAAACGCCCGGCACGGGGCACGGGACCGACCTAGGCTGACGGCGTGGACCTGGAGACGCGTGACAGGCCGTCACGTTCCGTGCGGCCGCCCGGCGCCGCCATCTCGTACGGCCGGGCGGTCACCGCGCTCACCATCTGGACGCCACACGGCGCGCAGAATGTGCTCCGCGCCACGTCGCTCCGCTCCGCCCACCGCCCGGCATCAGCCTCCCACCAGCCCGAAAGCGCGTGCCGCCGGCCGAGATGACACGAAGGTCCGCTGCCTTCACCGCAGGAGTCGGGAAGGTCCCCCTCCTTACCGGCGGGGTACGCGGATACGATCCAGGAAGTCGGACAGCGCTGTCCTTCGTACTCACGTAAGGAGCGCATCGTGACCGACCAGCATGACCACGACGGCCCGGACGCCGCGCTGCGCGCCGACATCCGCCGACTCGGCACCCTGCTCGGGCAGACTCTGGCCCGTCAGGAGGGCCGCCCGCTGCTCGACCTCGTCGAGGAGATCCGCGCCCAGGTCCGCACCGACGCCCCGGCGGCCGCCCAGCGGCTCGGCGGGCTGGACGTGACCACAGGCACCAAGCTGGCCCGCGCCTTCTCCACCTACTTCCACCTGGCCAACATCACCGAGCAGGTGCACCGTGGCCGGGACCTGCGCCGCCGTCGCGCCGTGCAGGGCGGCTGGCTGGACCAGGCGGCCAAGATGATCGCCGAGCGGGGGGTGCCGGCCGAGGAGATCGCCGCCGCCGCCCGCCGGCTGGCGGTCCGGCCGGTCTTCACCGCCCACCCGACCGAGGCGGCCCGCCGCTCGATCCTGTCCAAGCTGCGGGCCATCGCCGACGAACTGGACACCGAGACCGCCAACGCGATCCTCTACGGCGCCAGCGACGAGGGCCCCGCCAACCGCCGGCTTGCCGAACTGCTGGATCTGATGTGGCAGACCGACGAGCTGCGGCTGGACCGGCCCGACCCGACCGACGAGGCCCGCAACGCCATCTACTACCTGCGCGACCTGTACGCCGAGGCCGCCCCGCAGGTGCTCGACGACCTGGCCGACACGCTGCGCACGCTCGGCGTGGAGACGTCGCCGACGGCCCGCCCGCTGAGCTTCGGCACCTGGATCGGCGGCGACCGGGACGGCAACCCGTTCGTCACCCCGGCCGTCACCCGCGAGGTGCTGACCATCCAGCACGAGCACGGCATCGCCGCCACCGAGAAGGCGATGGACCACCTCATCAACGAGGTTTCGGTGTCCCGCCGGCTGCGCGGGGTCTCACTGGACCTCTCGGCGAGCCTCGCCGCCGACCTGGACGCGCTGCCCGAGGTGGCGCCCCGCTTCCGCCGGGTCAACGCCGAGGAGCCGTACCGGCTCAAGGCCCGCTGCGTGAAGGCGAAGCTGGCCAACACCCGGCAGCGGCTGCGTCAGGGCACCGCGCACGTGCCGGGCCGGGACTACCGGGGCTCCGCCGAGCTGATCGCCGACCTGGATCTGCTGCGCGCCTCGCTGGCCCGCAACTCCGGGCAGCTCACCGCCGTCGGCCGGCTGGCCTCCACCATCCGTACGGTCTCGGCGTTCGGCCTGCACCTGGCGACGATGGACGTCCGTGAGCACGCCGAGGCGCACCACGCGGTGCTCGCCCAGCTGTACGAGGCTGTCGGTGAGGTCTCCGACTATCCGGCGCTGACCCGGCTGGAGCGCACCAAACTGCTCGCCGACGAGCTGACCGGCCGCCGACCGCTGTCCACCCTGGACACTCCGCTCTCCGAGGCGGCCCGCAAGACGTTCGACGTGTTCGGGACCATCCGGGAAGCCCAGGACCGGTTCGGCACCGAGGTGATCGAGTCGTACATCATCTCGATGACCATGGGCGTGGACGACGTGCTGGCAGCCGTGGTGCTGGCCCGTGAGGCCGGCCTCGTGGACGTGCACAGCGGGCGGGCGCGAATCGGGTTCGTGCCGCTGTTGGAGACCCCTGCCGAGCTGAACGCCGGTGGCGAACTCCTCGACGAACTGCTGTCGCTGCCCGCGTACCGGGCGCTTGTCGCGGCCCGCGACGACGTGCAGGAGGTCATGCTCGGCTACTCCGACTCCAACAAGGAGGCCGGGATCACCACCAGCCAGTGGTCGATCCACCGGGCACAGCGCGCACTGCGTGACGTGGCCGCCCGGCACGGGGTGCACCTGCGCCTGTTCCACGGCCGTGGCGGCACGGTGGGGCGCGGCGGCGGGCCGACGCACGAGGCTATCCTCGCCCAGCCGTACGGCACGCTCGACGGCGCGATCAAGGTGACCGAGCAGGGCGAGGTCATCTCCGACAAGTACAGCCTGCCCTCACTGGCCCGGGAGAACCTGGAACTCACCCTCGCCGCGGTGCTCCAGGCGACGCTGCTGCACACCGGGCCGCGCCAGCCGGCGGAGATGTTGGAGCGCTGGGACGCCACGATGGACGTGGTCTCCGAGTCGGCCTACCGGTCGTACCGGTCGCTCGTGGAGGACCCGGACCTGCCCGCGTACTTCTGGGCGTCCACCCCCACCGAGTTGCTCGGCGCGCTCAACATCGGCTCCCGGCCGGCGAAGCGCCCCAACACAGGTGCCGGGCTGTCCGGGTTGCGGGCCATCCCGTGGGTGTTCGGCTGGACGCAGACCCGGCAGATCGTGCCCGGTTGGTTCGGCGTCGGGTCGGGGCTGGCCGCCGCCCGCGAGGCCGGGCTGGCGGACGTCCTTGCCGAGATGCACCGCAACTGGCACTTCTTCCGGACGTTCCTGTCGAACGTCGAGATGATGCTTACCAAGACCGACCTGAGCATCGCCCGCCGGTACGTCGAGACCCTGGTGCCGGAGCAACTGCACCCGATCTTCGAGCAGATCGAGCGGGAGTACGAGCTGACCAAGCGGGAGGTGCTGGCGGTGACCGCCTCACCCGCCCTGCTGGAGAACTCGCCGGTGCTGCAACGCACCCTTGCGGTCCGGGACACCTACCTGGAGCCGCTGCACCACCTCCAGGTGGCGCTGCTGCGGCAGTACCGGGATTCGGGTGCCGCCGGACGGGCGGTTGCCACCGCGCCGGGCGGCCGGCGCGCACCGAGCGACGGCACGGCGCTGGAACGGGCGCTGCTCACCACTGTCAACGGCATCGCCGCCGGTATGCGCAACACCGGCTGACCAACCCCGAACGGAGAACAGGCCCCGGTCGCTACGACCGGGGCCTGTTCGTGTGGTCAGTCAGCGGCGCTCACCAGTCACCGCCGCCGAAGTCACCGCCGCCGAAGTCACCGCCACCGAAACCGCCGCCACCGAAGTCACCGCCTGCGTAGTCACCGCCGCCGCCGAAGTCGCCGCCCTGGTCACCGCCGCCGAAGTCGCCGCCCTGGTCGCCGCCGCCGAAGTCGCCGCCCTGGTCGCCGCCGTCCATGCCCTGGTCGGCACCGGCCGCGTCGGCGCCGTACCCCGGATCGGCGAAGGCCGGCGAGAACAGCGCGTCGGCGATCAGCATGCCGCCGAGCACACCCGCGCCGGCACCCAGCGCGGTCTTCCACCACGGCGTCGAATACCAGCCAGCCGGCACCGGCCGGCCCTGGTACCGACCACCCGGGTAGTAGTAGGGCGTGCCCCCACCAGGCTGTGGGCCGGCCCGGAAGGTCTGCCCCTGCACCTGCACCTCGCGCTCCTTGGTGAGCTGCCCGACGCCCCGCGCGGCGGCCAGCGGCGGCAGTTCGGGGCCGGGATCGATCCCCAGCGCGGTCCGCGCCGCCCGGATGTACGCCAATCCCTCAAGCGCGGTCTCCCGGGCAAGCGTGAACTGGTGTGGCGTACGCGCCTGCTCCAACTGCGACCCCGCCGCGTTGTACCGCTCACCGGCGTCGGATAGCGCCTGGCGGACCGCCGGCGTGTCGCCCTGCAGGGTCAACAGTTGGCCGCCGAGGCGCTCGTACCAGCGTTGCGCCTCCGCGCGGGCGTCGCCGAGCTCGGTACGCCGACGGGCGGTGGACTGGGAGCGCATGAGGGCCACCGCACCCACGGCAACCAGCAGCACGATGGCGAGGCACAGCACAAGTTCCATGTCATCGAACGTACCCTCGGTTGTCCCGTCATAGACGTCTGGCAAGCTCCGGTGATGGACGTCTCGACGCTGCTAGTGGTGATCGTGTGCCTCGGCACCGGCGGCGCGGTGGGCTGGCTCGCTGCCCGGTCCCGCTCGGCGGCCGACATCGCCCGACTGGACGCCACCCTGACCGCGACCCGCGAGGGCGAGGGCCGGCTGGAGCAGTCCATGCGGGCGCTGAGCTATGAGGCCACCGCGCAGTCGCAGGAGGCGGTGGCTCGTGCCGTCGCGCCGCTGCACGACACGCTGCGCCGCTACGAGCAGCGCGTCGCCGAACTGGAGCACGACCGGGTCGACGCGTACGCCGAGCTGCGCGAGCAGGTCCGCTCGATGAGCGCCGTCTCCGGCGAGCTGCGCACGGAGACCAAACAACTGGTGGCCGCGCTACGCGCGCCGCAGGTGCGGGGCCGCTGGGGCGAGCATCAGTTGCGTCGGATCGTCGAGGCCGCCGGCATGTTGGAGCACTGCGACTTCTCCGAGCAGGTCACCGCCACCACCGACGAGCATGTCGTACGCCCGGATCTGGTGGTCCGGCTGCACGGCGGCCGGTCGGTGGTGGTCGACGCCAAGGCGCCGTTCGACGCGTACCTCACCGCGATGGAGGCCCGCGACGAGCGCGGCCGGGACGCCCACCTGGACGCGCACGCCCGGCACCTGCGAGGGCACGTCGACGCCCTGGCGGCCAAGTCGTACTGGACCGCGTTCGACAGCTCCCCCGAGTTCGTGGTCCTGTTCGTGCCCGCCGACCCGTTCCTCGACGTCGCGCTGCAACGTGACCCGACGCTGCTGGAGCACGCCTTCACCCGCAACGTGGTGCTCGCCACGCCTGCCACCCTTGTCGCCCTGCTCCGCACCGTGGCCTACTCGTGGCGGCAGGAGGCGCTGGCCCGCAACGCGCTGGCGGTGCACACCCTCGCCCGGGAGCTGTACGGCCGGCTCTCCACCCTCGGCGACCACGTGGGCAAGCTCGGCTCGTCGCTGGCCGGGGCGGTCACCGCGTACAACAGGGCGGTCGGCTCGCTGGAGGCCCGGGTGCTGGTCAGTGCCCGCAAGCTCGCCGAGATGGGTGTCTCGGACGACGACCTGGCGGCCCCGGCCCAGGTCGAGCTGACGCCCCGCCAACCGCAGGCGCCCGAGCTGTTGGACGGGGCCGAGCGCGACCGCTGACCCGCTGGTCAGCTGCGGCGGGCACCCTCCACGACGAACGGGGTGCCCTGCTGGCAGGTGGTCATCATGCCCGCCTCCACCCGGCCGGTGACGGTGACCCGCCCGCCGGAGGTCAGCACGTCGCGGGGGCCGCCGATCAGCAGGTAGCCGTCGAGCAGCAGGCAGTTGGGCTCCACCCCTGGGGTGACCGTGCCGGTGATTTCGGTGGCACCGACCGGCGGTGGGAGGCTGGGGCCACCTGGGGACTTGAGCGTGGGGGCCGGAGTCGCAGGGGTCGACGGGGCGACCGAGGTTGGCTGCCCGGTCGCTGTCGACGGTGTGCCGGGGCCGGCGGGGTCAGCCGTCCCACCGCAGGCGCTCAGCGCCGCGCAGACGACAAGGGCGGGGACGACGAGCCGAAATGTCCTCATGCCGGCTTGGACGCACCGGAACGCCCCGGCGTTCCCGTCGAACAGCACTCGGCGCCCGGGATGCTCAGCCGCGCGCCGCGGCGGCGGCGGCCTTCATGTCCCGCTTCAACTCCTGCGGCAGCGAGAAGGTGAGCCGCTCGTTGGCGGTCGTGATCTCCTCGACGTCGCCGAACCCGCGCGCGGCCAGGTGCGCGAGCACATCCTGGACCAGGTCCTCCGGGACGCTCGCGCCGGAGGTCACCCCGACGGTGCGGGCGTCGGCAAGCCAGGCGTCGTCGATCTCGTGGGCGAAGTCGACCAGGTGACCGGCGCGAGCGCCGGCATCCAGGGCCACCTCGACCAGCCGGATCGAGTTGGAGGAGTTCGTCGAGCCGACGACGATCACCACGTCGCACTCGGCGGCGATCTCCTTGACGACGTGCTGCCTGTTGGAGGTGGCGTAGCAGATGTCGTCGCTGGGCGGCGACTGCAACAGCGGCAGCCGCTGCTTGAGCCGGGCGACGGTCTCCAGCGTCTCGTCCACCGAGAGCGTGGTCTGGGAGAGCCAGACCACCTTCTCCGGGTCACGGACGGTGATCTTGTCGGCCCCGTCCGGGCCGTCCACGAGCTGGATGTGCGCGGGAGCCTCACCGGCGGTGCCGATGACCTCCTCGTGGCCCTCGTGGCCGATCAGCAGGATGTCGTAGTCCTCGGCGGCGAACCGCTTCGCCTCCTGGTGCACCTTTGTGACAAGCGGGCAGGTCGCGTCGATCGCCTTCAGCGAGCGCGCCCTTGCCTGCTCGTAGACCTCGGGTGCCACGCCGTGCGCGGAGAAGATGACTGTGGCGCCCTCGGGCACCTCCTCGTTCTCCTCCACGAAGATCGCGCCCTGGGCCTCAAGGGTCTGCACGACGTGCTTGTTGTGCACGATCTGCTTGCGGACGTAGATCGGAGCGCCGTAGAGCTTGAGCGCCTCCTCGACGGTCTGCACCGCGCGGTCGACACCCGCGCAGTAGCCGCGGGGCTTCGCCAGGAGTACGCGCTTGCCGGTCCGGGAAGTCGCTTCAGCCTGAGTCACCCACCCATCCTACCCATCACCACCCCGCCCCACCCGACACGCGTTGATCATGAAGTTATCGCCGCGACACGCCGCAGTAACTTCATGATCACGCGCTGAGGGCGGGGGACGGCGGGGCGCGGAGGGCTGATGCTGGTGGGCCTTAGGGTGGGCGGGTGAGTGATACCGCGCGGGTGGGTGGCAGCACCGCTGAGGAGCCTTGGCCGGTCCGGGTGGTCAGCCAGAAGGTCGGCGCGTGGATCGCCAAGCTGGGCTGGGTCTGGGTGGACGGGCAGGTGGCGCAGATCAGCCGCCGTCCGGGAGCCACCACCGTCTTCCTCACCCTGCGGGACCCGTCGGCCGACCTGAGCCTGACCGTCACCACAAACCGGGACGTGCTCGACGCCGGCGCTCCGGAGCTGCGCGAGGGCGCCCGCGTGGTGCTGCACGCCAAGCCGGAGTTCTACGCCGCCCGGGGCACGTTGAGCCTGCGGGCCGACGAGATCCGGCAGGTGGGCCTCGGTGAGCTGCTGGCCCGGCTGGAGAAGCTCAAGAAACTGCTCGCCGCCGAAGGGCTTTTCGACCGCTCCCGCAAGCGCCGGCTGCCGTTCCTGCCCGGCCGGGTCGGGCTGATCACCGGGCGCGCCTCGGCGGCCGAGCGGGACGTGCTGACAAACGCCCGGCGACGCTGGCCCGCTGTGGAGTTCCGGACGGTGAACGTGGCCGTGCAGGGCCCGTCCGCGGTGCCGCAGATCATCGACGCGCTCAAGGTGCTGGACGCCGACCCGAGCATCGAGGTCATCGTCATCGCCCGGGGCGGCGGTGGCATCGAGGACCTGCTGCCCTTCTCCGACGAGGCGCTCTGCCGAGCGGTGTTCGCGTGCCGTACCCCGGTGGTCAGCGCGATCGGCCACGAGACGGACACGCCCCTGATCGACTATGTCGCCGACCTGCGGGCCTCCACCCCGACCGACGCGGCCAAGCGGGTCGTCCCCGACCTCACCGAGGAGGTACGCCTCATCGGCCAGGCCCGGCACCGCCTCGAACGGGCGGTACGCAACCTGGTCGACCGCGAGTCCCACCGCCTCGACAGTCTGCGCTCGCGGCCGGTGCTGGCCCGGCCGCAGGTGATGGTGGAGCACCGCGCGACAGAGCTTGCCGCGCTGCGCCAACGGGCCGGTCGCTGCCTCGACCACCGGCTCGCCGGCGCGGAGGACGAGCTGCGGCACACCCTGGCCCGCCTCCGTGCCCTCTCCCCCGCCGCCACCCTCGACCGGGGGTACGCGATCGTGCAGCGCGCCGACGGCCAGGTGGTCCGCGCGGCGGCCGAGGTCGGCAAGGGCGACCCGCTGCGGGTGCGCCTGGCCGACGGTGAGCTGGCCGCGACGGTGGACGGCTGAGTGCGACAGCGCGGTGGCGACGCGGTGACCGCGGGAGGGATGTGCTGAGATGGGCGCGATGACTGACGACACGAAGGCCGGGCCGGACGAGCGGCTCAGCTACGAGCAGGCGCGGGCCGAGCTGGCCTCGGTGGTCGAGCGGCTGGAGGCCGGCGGCACGTCGCTGGAGGAGTCGCTGGCGCTCTGGGAGCGCGGCGAGGCGCTTGCGGTGATCTGCCAGCGCTGGCTTGATGGTGCCCGGGCGCGGATCGACGCCGCCCGGCAGGAGCCCGCTTCCTGACGGCCTGTGGGGCGGCCGGAGCCACCCCACAGGCGTCCATCAGTTGAACAGGCTGTAGAGCTCGGCGGGCGCCTCGACGACCTGGTCCGCCGGCGGCTTCTGCGCGGCGGTGGCGGCACCGTAGTCGGAGTACGTCATCTTGATCTCCTGGGCGGCAGTCTGACCGGCGGCCGGCAGTTGCAGCACCAACTCGCTGAGCCGGCCCTGCGGGTCCACCTTCGCGGTGAACGGCACGGTCTTCGCCTGGGTGCCAAGCGCGGCGATCGTGGCGGCGTTCAGCGAGCCGGCCTCGGCCGCCTTGGTGACGTCGATGGTGCCGGCGTACGTGCCGGTGCCGGTGCTGCGGACCTCGGTGATGCCCTGGGTCAGCACCGCGCTGCCGGCCGGGTCGACCTTGTCGAAGTCGAAGCCGAGGTTCTTGTTGCCCTTGATGCGGGCCTGGTCCAGGTGCTGGTATTTGCCGAGGTTGAGCTGCTTGATGGCAGGCAGGCTGTCGGCGGCGGGGCCGGTCAGCTCCAGCTTGACCCAGCTGTCCGGCTTGGCGTGGATCACGTCGAGCTTCATGGCCAGGTCGGATGAGGGCCCGCCGATGGCGAACTTCATCGCCGCGCTCTGGCTCGGCTGGTGCACCTGCCCCTCGGCCGTCGAGCCGGCACCGGAGAGGGTGAACCGGAAGTTGCCGTCGCTTATCGCCTTTGTGGAATCGAGCAGCGCCTGCTTGGCGTCGCCCGAGACCGGCGCACCGGACGCGCTGGGCGTGCTGGGCGTGCCGGACGCGCTCACCGTCGGGGACGCGGTCGACCCGGCGGTGCCTGTCGTGCCGGCGGCGCAGGCGGCCAGGGCGGGCGTGAACAGAGCGGCGGCTACCAGGCCGGCACTGAGTCGTCGAACAGTCATTCGTGTCTCCCAAGGGGGTCACCCGACGACCTGGTCGGCGCCGGAAACCGGGCGACGCGGCAGCGTCGGCCACGTCGCGTGACCCGGACCGCGCCCGGGTCACCCCCTCCTTGTTCCCTGTCGACGCGTCGGACAATCACCCATTCTGTCCAGTTGCCCCGTCAGCGCAGCGAGCCGGCGAGTTCGCGCAGTTCGTTGTCCCGGGCGTCACCGAGGACGATCACGGTGCGGGTCGGCTCCAGCAGGACCAGCGCCTGCTGGTTGCCCCGGGCCGCGTAGCGCTGCCAGGTGCGCCCGGCCAGCTCCGTCGGGCCCTGCGGCTGGCCCTCGTCGGTCAACTCGGCCGGGAGCAGCCGCTCGGCCGGCACGCTGCTCTGCAACAACTGGACCCCCCGCCCCTCCGGCGTGAGGTAGCCGATTCGCAGGTTCGCGCCATCCTCGACGCTCTGGTAGCGGGCGCTCACCGTACGCCAGTCGGAGCCGAGCCCCTGCGGCTGGCTCACCGGGAAGGTGTTCGCCGACCGGGCCTGCTCGATCGCCGGTGCCGGGTCGACGGTGGTGGCCTGGTCGCCGCCGAGGAAGCCCCGGTAGAACGCCAGCAGCAGCGCGATCGGTATCAGCAGCACCAGCAGCGAAATCGCCATGTCCTTCGGCGACCGCTCGGTCTTGGCTGCCGCCGCCCTGGGCGGCGTGGGTCGTCCGCCGGTGCTCGGGACCCCGGGGGCGCCGAGCGGCGCCGGCGGTTGTGCCGCCGGCTCCGACGCGACAAGGGCAGGCTCGCCGGTGGCCGGCGTCGTCGGACCGGTCACGGCGCGCTCGGCAGCGGCATCGGCGGGCAGCCCGGCCGGCGGCTGGCCGTCGGGCGGCGTGCGGTCGGCGGGTACGCGATCAGCTGGCTGTGCGGGTTCCACCCTCCCATCTTCGCAGCCGCCCGACCGGCGGTATCCGCGCCATCACCGCCCCGCGCCGCAGCTCGGTCGGCCATCGTGTGAGGATCAGCGACAAAGCCGGCAGCAGGGACCACCCTGCCGCCGGCCGTCCCCGCACCGTCGCGAGGAGGAGCCGTCATGACGAACACCAGGACGCGGATCCCACAGGATCTCGACCGCAACCTTGCCCTCGACCTGGTCCGGGTCACGGAGGCCGCAGCGATGGCCGCCGGCCGTTGGGTCGGCCGAGGCGACAAGGAGGGCGGCGACGGAGCCGCCGTCGACGCCATGCGCAAGCTGATCAACTCCATCCAGATGCGCGGCGTCGTGGTGATCGGCGAGGGCGAGAAGGACAACGCCCCGATGCTCTTCAACGGCGAACACGTCGGCGACGGCACCGGCCCGGAGGTGGACGTCGCGGTCGACCCGGTGGACGGCACCACCCTGATGAGCAAGGGCATGCCGAACGCGGTGGCGGTGCTCGCCGTCTCCGAGCGGGGCGCCATGTTCGACCCGAGCGCGGTCTTCTACATGGAGAAGCTCGCCGTCGGCCCCGCGTACGCCGACGTGATCGACATCAACGCCGGTGTGGCCGCGAACGTGCGCCGGATCGCCAAGGTCAAGGGCACCGACGTGTCCGAGGTGACGGTCTGCGTGCTGGACCGCAGTCGCCACGACGACCTGGTCACGCAGATCCGCCGCACCGGGGCGGGCATCCGGTTCATCTCCGACGGCGACATCGCCGGCTCCATCGCGGCGGCCCGGGGCGAATCGGACGTCGACGTGTTGATGGGCATCGGCGGCACCCCGGAGGGCATCATCTCGGCCTGCGCGCTGAAGTGCATGGGCGGCGCGATGCAGGCCAAGCTGTGGCCGCGCGACGACGAGGAGCGGGAGAAGGCGCTCGCCGCCGGGCACGACCTGGACCGTGTGCTGGGCACCGACGACCTGGTCACCGGGGACAACTGCTTCTTCGTGGCGACCGGTGTCACCTCCGGCGACCTGCTGCGCGGGGTGCGCTACCGGGCCGGTGGCGCGTACACCCAGTCGATCGTGATGCGGTCGAAGAGCGGCACCATCCGGGTGATCGACTCGTACCACCGGCTGGAGAAGCTGGCGCTCTACTCGGCCGTCGACTTCGACGGACGGCCGCTGGCCGAGCAGGAGTGACAGTCACCGGCACTGCGACCCCGCAGTCCCTCTCCGCCGCCCGCCGGATCGCCGGTGTCGCGCTGGCGTCGGTCTCCGGAGTCGCGGTGGCGGTGCAGTCCCGGATCAACGGCGAGCTGGGCGTACGCCTGGCCGACGGGTTCGCCGCCGCGGTGGTCTCGTTCGGGCTGGGTCTGCTGGTGCTGCTGGTGCTGGTGCCCGCCACCCCGGGCGGGCGACGAGGGCTGATCGCGCTGCGTCGCGCCCTCGCGGCGGGCGCGCTCCGACCGTGGCAGTGCCTGGGCGGGATGTGCGGCGCATTTCTGGTGGCCTCCCAGGGCCTCACCATCGGCACGTTGGGCGTGGCGGTCTTCACCGTGGCCGTTGTCGCCGGCCAGTCCGGCAGCAGCCTCGCCGTGGACCGGGCCGGCATCGGTCCGACCGGCCGGCAGCCGGTGACCCGGCAACGGCTGGCCGGCGCGGTCCTCACCGTGCTGGCTGTCGGCTTGGCGGTCGGTGACCGACTCAGCGCTCCGGGCGCGCTGGCACTGGCACTCCTGCCACTTGTCGCCGGGGTGGGCACGGCCTGGCAACAGGCGGTCAACGGGCGGGTCCGGGCGGCGGCCGACAGCGCGTTGACCGCCACACTCGTCAACTTCGCCGTCGGCACGGTCACGCTGCTCGTCGCGTTCGCCATCGACATCGCGATACGCGGCTGGCCGACCGGCCAGCTCCCGACCGAGCCGTGGCTCTACCTGGGCGGCCCGATCGGCATCGTGTTCATCGCGATCGCCGCCGCGATCGTGCGCTTCACCGGCGTGCTGCTGCTCGGCCTGGCCACCATCGCCGGACAGATCGTGGGCGCGGTCCTGCTGGACCTGGTGCTGCCCACGGCGGCGTCCCATCCCGGCGTGAACACCCTGCTCGGGGCCGCGCTGACGATGGTGGCCGTGCTGATCGCCGCGCTCGCGCCACCCGCCCGCAAACCGTGACCGGGTCCGGCGGCACACCTGCCCGCGCCGATCTTGCGGTTACTGCCGCGACATAAGCCGCACTTACCCACACTTCGACGACACAAAGTGCAAGATCGGCGCAGGTGGGGCGGGCGGTCAGCGGGGTGGCACCTGCTGGGGCTGGGGCGGGCTGGGCACGGGCGGTACCTCGGGCAGGTCAGGTCCCGCTTTGTGCCTAGCCTGCGGCAGGGCCGGATCGGCCAGGCCCACGAGCCGCTTGGCCGCCAGCAGGCCCGACAGCGCGGCCACCACGGCCAACCCGACCGCGACACGAGTCCTCGCCGGGGTCCCGTACAACCAACCGGCCAACGGCAGCCCGGCAACGAACGCGGTGAGCAGCAGGTTCTTCATGGTCTTCCCGACCCAGTCGGAACACGCTCCCCGCATCCGGGCACCCACGAGCGACAGGAACACCGTCAGCAGGTTCAACGGCAGGACCGCGAGCAGCAACGCCCGAAGGGTCTCGAAATCGCTGTCCCGGGACCATACAGCTCGCAGCGCGTACGCGGAGAGCAGCAGCGCCACCACTCCTACGATCCCCCACCATCGTCCTCCACCGTTACGGCGGATCGCGAGATGAGCACCGACAAGCGTGACGGCGCAGCCGAGGGTCAGGGCAAGCGCGACGGCGAGCAGCACATCCGTCTGCCGATGGCCCGGCCCACCACCGTCGAGTGCCGGCGGGCTGCCCGACGTACCGAGGTGGTCAGCGCCGAGGAACCCATCCCGACGCCACTCACCGCCCGCTCCCCGGTGGACGAAACCGTCCCGACCGTTGGCGACGAGCACCTCGTGGCCACCCCCGGCCGTGGGGTAGACGATCAGATCACGGGAGGCGAAGTGTCGGCGGACGTCACCCGGGTTCGCGGATCCTCGGGCCAACGCCTCGCGGTGTGCGTCCGACACCTCCCAGGCCACCCTCCAGGTCGTGCCGGCGTCGTCGCTCTGCTCCACCCGCAGGTGGCCCTCGACCACCCGGTAACACCGCCGGGGCTCGGCCGGTACGCACCCCTGGCGCTGCCCAGCCTCCTCGCCGGGTAGTCGTCGCTGCTCGTCTTCGCTTGTCGGCCGCCACGTGGTCGCGCCGTCGTCGCTGATCAACCAGCGACCCTCGGCCACGCTCGTCGGCCACGGGGTCAAATCGGTGCCGGAGCCGACCGAGATCGCCGGGCGGCCGTCGAGTGTCGAGGTGCCGATCGCGTAGGGGTAGTGGATTGCGCTGGTGGCGGCCACCGCCAGCACCGCCGGGGGCAGGATCACCAGCAGCCGGACCAGTCGGGCCGTCCGGTAGCGCACCGGCCGCCTCCGGGCCCGCCTCCACGTCCACCCCGACAGGCCGAGCGCCGGCAGGGTGAGCAGATCGGTCCAGTCGGCCCGAACCAGCGACGGCCCCGCCAGCGCGGTCCACGCCGAGGAGGCCAACTCGGCGGCGTACCCGCTGGATTTCAGGACGGCGAACCCGACACCCACGGTGGCCAGGCCGACCAGCGCGGCCACCCGGCCCGGCAGCCTCGGCACGAGCAGCGTCACCAGCACCGCCACCAGCGGCGGAGCGAGCACCAGACCCGCCACATCGCTCAACTTGCCCGTCACCCAGCCGGGGAAGGCCACCTTCAGCACGTGGTCGTTGACGACGAGCACCACCAGGGCCAGCAGAGTGACGGGATGGCACAGCCACGACAATGTCGCCAGCGCGCCGTCACGCTGCGTATCGAACCTCGTCATCTTTTCAGGATCGTGCCTGCCCGTCTCGGTCCGGACACGCGCTGGTGTGTGTCCGATACCGAGAAGGCGTGCTCGTTCCGCGCTGGCACGACCCGCTCGCCAGTGCGCCGCGCCAGGTGTCAGTGGAGCGGCGCCCGTGGCGGCAGGGGTTGATAGGGCGGGTAGGGCGGGGTGTCGCGCCGGTGCTCCTCACGGGTACGGTCGGCCAGGCTGGCGAGCCGGACGCCCAGCAGCAGTCCCGGCACTGTGGCCAGCAGTGCCAGCGCAACTGCGACCTCGCTCTGTTCCGGGGTCCCGTTCAGCCAGCCGGCCATCGGCAGCCCGGCCAGGATCACGGTGAGCAGGAAGCTGACCACGGTCCAGCCGACCCAACGGTCCGGCGCGGGGCCGAGCCACGGTACGAGGAGCAGCGCCCCCACCGCTAACGCGCCCAACGGGACGACGACAAGCACCGTGACCACGCTGGTGCCGTCGACCTGGGACCAGGAGGCCTTCAACGCGAGTCCGGCAAGCAGAATCGTGAGAGCCCCGGCGATCCCCCAGCCGCGACTGCCGCCACCACGTCGGATTGCCAGATGACCGGCGGCCACGATGACCGCGCAGCCGAGGAGCAACGCGAGCACCGACGCGAGCCACACGTCGATCTTGCGCTGGACCCGCCCGCCGTCGTACTGCGCGGGCAGTTCGGGCGTGGCAGCCAGGTACGACTGGACACTGAGGAAGCCGTCGCGTCGCCATCCGCCGTCCGACAGGCGGCGCAGGAATCCGTCCCGGCCGTTGGCGACAAGCACCTCGTGACCACCCCCGGCGTGCGGGTAGACGACCAGTTCCCGCGAGGAGAAGTGGCGGCGGGCGTCGCCGGGTCTCTCGTAGCGTTGGGCCAACTCGTCGCGCCGCGCGTCCGACACCTCCCAGGCCACCTGCCAGGTCACGCCGGCGTCGTCGCTCTGCTCCACCCGCAGGTGCCCGGTGACCACTCGGTAGCAGCGTCGGGGCTCGTTCGGTGCACACGCCTGCCGGCGCGAGGAGTCCTGGGCGTTCAGCAGGTACGTCTCGGCGTCGGTGGCGGGCCGCCAGGTGGTCGCCACGTCGTCGCTGACCCGCCACTGGCCGTCGGCCGGCTTGTCCGGCATGTATGGATCCTCGAAGCCCCCGCCGATCGAGATCGCCGGCTTGCCATCAAGTGTCGTGGTGCCGAGCGCGTAGGGGTAATTGACCGCGCTGGTGGCGGCCACCGCCAGCACCGCCGGCGGCAGCACCACCAGCAGCCGGACCAGCCGGGCGGTCCGTTGGCGCACCGGCCGGCTCCGAGCCCGGGTCCAACTCCACCGGGCCAGGCCGAGCGCCGGCAGCGCGAACAGATCGGTCCAGTCGGCCCGGACCAGCGACTGTCCGGCCAGCGCGGTCCACGCCGAGGAGGCCAGCTCAGCGGCGTACCCACTGGATTTGACGACCGCGAACCCCGCACCCACCGCGACCAGGCCGACCAGCGCGGCAGCCCGGGCCGGCAGCCGCGGCACCACGAGAGTCAGCAGCACCGCCACCAGCGGCGGAGCGAGCACCAGACCGGCGACGTCGCTCAGCTTGCCGGTGAGCAGACCGGGGAAAGCCGCCTTCAACACATGGTCGTTGACCACCAGGACGACAAGAGCGAGCAGGGTGGCAGGGTGGCACAGCCACGACAGCGTCGTGGGTGCGCCGTCACGCGATCTCTCGGGCCCCGTCATCCCCTCAGGGTCGAGGGGACGCGTCTCGTTGCGGCAACGGAATGGCCCGCGTCCGATATCGACTCAGCCCTGACGGGTCGACGGCGTGGCGGTTCAGTTGCGCAGTCCCGCGACGGTCTCGGTGAGTGCGGCGTCCAGCGGAGTCGCTTCGATGCCAAGGGCTGCGGAGGCGGCGGTCGAGTCCATCAGAAACGGCCGGTCGAACTGGTAAGCGGTCTCGCGCAGTTCCCGGGCCAGCGGGTTGATCAGGCCGCCCAGCCACAGCATCGGGTACGGCATCCGGGTCAGTTTCGGCGCTGGTGCGCCGGCCAGCGCCGCCGCCCGGGTGGCCAACTCACGCATCGGCACAGCGGGTGTGCTGGGCACGTGCCAGGCGCGCCCCCAGGCCGCCGGGTCGGTGGCGGCTGCGACGAGGGTACGGGCGACGTCCGGAATGTACGTCCAGGTGTGCGGGGCGTCCCAGTCGACGGGCAGGACGACCCGCTGCCCGGCGAGCACCCGGGGCAGCACCATCATCGCCAGCGACGTGCCGTTGACGCCGAGGTAGTCGGAGCCGCGTACCTCGGTGACCCTGACCCGACCGGCCTCGTGGGCGACGAGAGCGTCGGCCCACATCTGGTTGCGGACCCGCCCCTTGATCCCGGCTGCCGCCGCAGGGGTCTGTTCGGTCATCGGGCCGTCGACCGGCCCGTACCCGTAGAGGTTGCCGACCGTGGCGAGCACCGCGCCGGATCGCTCGGCGGCGGTGAGCAGCGCGGCGGCCAACGGCGGCCAGTCGATGGGCCAGCGGTGGTACGCCGGGTTCGCGCAGTTGTAGAGCACCTGCGCGCCGCTGGCCAGTGTGGTGAGCCGGTCGGCGTCGGCAGCGTCGGCAGCGACGCGTTCGATGCCCGGGTGCTCCGGTCCGGCGCCCCGCCGGCTCAGGACCCGGACCTGCTCACCTCGTTCGGCGAGGAGGCGGGCGGTCGCGGTGCCGACCGGACCAGTGCCGACGATCACGTGGAATGCCATGAGATAGACCTCTCGAAGCGATGATCCGAATAGAGAGCACTGCTCTCGACTGACCTGACCAGGATGGCCCACCACAGGCACTCATGTCCAGAGCACTGCTCTCTTTTTGGATTGGCGATCCACCTCATGGCAGACTCCTCCCATGCCCGCCTCCTCGATCCGCGCCCGGGTCCGCACCGAGATGCTCGACGAGATCAAGGCGGTGGCCCGCCGGCACCTCGCCACCGACGGCGCCAACCTGTCGCTGCGCGCCGTGGCGCGGGACATGGGCATGGTTTCGTCGGCCATCTACCGCTACTTTCCGAGCCGGGACGACCTGCTCACGGCGCTGATCATCGAGGCGTACGACGCCCTCGGCGAGGCGGTGGAGATCGCCGCCGCCGACCGCGACCAGCTCGACCTGCGCGCCCGTTGGCAGGCGGCGTGCCGGGCGGCCCGGGACTGGGCGATCGCCCACCCCTCCGAGTACGCGCTGCTCTACGGCAGCCCGGTCCCCGGATACGCCGCCCCCAACGACACCGTCGGCCCGGCCCAACGTCCGCCGCTGGCCCTGGTCGGCCTGGTCCGTGAAGGGCTGGAGGCCGGACTGCTCAGCCCTCCGCCGGCCGATGAGCTGCCGACGCCGCTGCACGACGACCTGACCGAGCTGGCCGACACGCTCTTTCCCGGGTTGCCCCCGGCCCTGCTGGCCCGGGGCATGGCCGGCTGGACCCAGCTCTTCGGGCTGATCAGCTTCGAGTTGTTCGGCCGGCTCAACCGCACCGTCGCACACCGGGACGCGTACTTCGACCATCAGGTCGGGCTGCTGGCCGACCTGATCGGCCTACCCCCGTCGCGCTGACGCAGGAGACGTCGCGGTTCGCGGCGTCGCTCAGCCGGCGTCGGAGGAGTGCCCAGGGAACAGGTGTGCGCTCGGATCGATGGCCACCGCCGCGTTGTTCACTGCCGTGGCGGCCTCGCCGAAGCCGGTCGCGATGAGCCGGACCTTGCCCGGATATTCGGTGATGTCGCCGGCCGCGAAGACCCGGGGCAGGTTCGTGGCCATGGCGCTGTCGACAAGGATGTGGCGATGGTCCAGGCGCAGTCCCCACTCGGCGAGCGGGCCCAGGTCGGCGGTGAAGCCGAGGGCGGCGACCACGGTGTCCACCGGCAACGTCTCGGCGGCGCCACCGCGCACTGTCACCTCCGCGCCGGTCACCGTGGCGTCCCCGAACAGCCGGGTGACCTCGGCGTTGACCACCACCCGCACCGGCAGCGACAGCACCCGGGCGACAGTCGACGCGTGCGCCCGGAACTTCTCCCGCCTGTGCACAAGCGTCACCGAGCGGGCCAGCGGTTGCAGGGCCAGCGCCCAGTCGAATGCGGAGTCCCCGCCGCCGACGATCAGCACGTCCCGGTCGGTCAGCTCGGTTGGGTCGGTGACGAAGTAGACGATCCCGGTGCCGGGCGCGCCGTCGGCGCAGGGCAGCGGCCGTGGGCTGAAGCTGCCCAGCCCGCCGGTGATCACTACGGCACCGCAGGCGAGCTGGTCGCCGCCGGCGAGGCCGAGCACCGGCCGGCCATCAACGTACGAGAGCTTCTCGGCCCGGGTGCCAAGCAGGTACCGGGGGTTGAACGGGGCCGCCTGGGCGACCAGATTGGACACCAGGTCGCGGCCCTTGATGGAGGGAAACCCGGCCACGTCGAGGATCAGCTTCTCCGGGTACATGGCACTGACCTGGCCGCCCGGCTCCGGCAGCGCGTCGATCACCGCCACCGACAACCCGCGAAACCCGGCGTAGTACGCGGCGAAGAGGCCGGCCGGGCCGGCCCCGATCACGGCAACATCGACCTCATGCATGGCGTACCGTCGCTTCCCGCTCACGGATCAACGCTTGCTGATCAGACGGTAGGCGTGTGGCACCGGACGGGCAAGCATGTCCCCGAGGCGCGCCGACGAGCAGGTCAGGGCAGGCTGAGGGTGGACCCCGAGTAGTCCTCCACGGTGGGGCGACGGCGGCGGAACAGGATCGCGGCCACCACGCCACCGAGCAACCCGAACAGGTGCCCCTGCCAGGAGATCCGCTCGTCCGTGGGGAGGATGCCCACCAACTGCCAGCCGTAGAGCAGACCGACGAGCAGGAAGACGGCGAAGTTCCACCAACTGCGCTCGAAGATGCCCCGGGTGAGCAGGATGCCCAGGTAGCCGAAGATCACCCCACTGGCGCCGACCACCACCGAGTTGGGCGAGCCGGTGAACCACACGCCGAGCCCACTGACCAGGATGATGATCAGGGTCGACCAGAGGAACCGGCGGGCGCCCGCGGCCAGCACGAACGTGCCGAGCAGGATCAGCGGGATGCTGTTGCTGTAGAGGTGGTCGAAGCCGTGGTGCAGGAACGGCGAGAAGAAGACCCCGTCCAGCCCGTCGATGCGGTGCGGGATGATGCCGGCCGTGGCATCCAGGCCGAAGTCGAGGCCCTGGTCGACGGCCTCGACGAAGAAGAGGAACGGGACCACCGCGCACATCGCGACGAAGGCCCGGCCGAGGGCTGCGTAGAACGCCTCGGTGCCGAATCGGTTGGGGTCGCCGCTTGACGGGTGCAGGGTCACCCCCCAACTGCTATCAGCAAAAGGGGCCGACCGCCACTCACGTCCGATTTGATCAGTCAGGTGTACGGACGACAGCGGGGCGGATGGTCGCCCACCCGCCCCGCCGTGGAGATCGTCAGTACGTGTTGTTGTTCTGGAAGTACGTCCAGGCACCGCAGGGCGTCTTGTACCTGCCCTTGATGTAGCCCAGCCCCCACTTGATCTGCGTGGCCGGGTTGGTCTGCCAGTCGGCACCGACGGAGCCCATCTTGCTCCCGGGGTACGCCTGGGGGATGCCGTACGCGCCGGACGAGGAGTTGCGGGCCTTGTGGTTCCAGCCGCTCTCCTTGGTCCAGAGCTTCTCCAGGCAGGGGAACTCCGCGATACCAAAGCCCGCGTCGATCATCAACGCGCAGCCGACCTTGCGGTTGCCGCTGTACTCGGCGCAGGAAGCCGGGATCGGCCCGTTGTACGGCTTGGCGGCCTGGTCGAGGGCCTTTCGCTCGGCCTTACGGGCGGCTGCGGCGGCCTCGGCCTTACGGGCCCGCTCGGCGGCCTCCTTGGCGGCCTGCGCGGCCCGCAGCTTGGCCTTGTATTCGGCGGCCCGCTGCTTGGCGAACGCGACCTGGTGGTGGGCCTGCCGATCACGCTGGTAGGCGAAATCGGCCCGGTCGACCTCGAGGCCGACCTGCGCGGTCAGGCCCTGTTGCTGAGTTTCCCGGTCTTCGCCCAGGTAGAAGCCACCGGCAACGCCCACGGAGAGCAGCGCGACAGCAGCCGTACGGGCGCCCAACCGGCTCCACAGCCGACTCACGAAGTGGTCCCTTCGTCGGGGGCAAGGTCACGGCGCGGCCAGGCCCACGCGGGCCGTCGGCCGTGCCGCGAGCGCCCCGACCGGTGTGCCGGTCGCGCCGACGCACCGATCGTCACCGACCCCTGCCCATCACTGGGCAACGATCACCGGCGATCCCCGTGGTGCGTGGGCGCTCGTTGGACACCATCGCGCACAGTGAGGCCGATGGGAAACCAACAAGCCGCTTTGTGATCTGCACCACACCGAAAATGCGGACGAAAGCCTACAAAAGACCCATTAAAGCGGGATGTCCTCCAGAAGATCCGTCACCATCGCGGCGATCGGCGAGCGCTCCGAACGGCTGAGCGTGACATGGGCGAAGAGGGGATGGCCCTTGAGCGCCTCGATGACAGCGGTCACGCCGTCATGCCGGCCGACCCGCAGATTGTCCCGCTGGGCAACGTCATGGGTGAGCACCACCCGGGAGCCCTGCCCGATCCGGGACAGGACGGTCAGCAGCACCCCGCGCTCCAGCGACTGCGCCTCGTCCACGATCACGAAGGCGTCGTGCAGGCTGCGCCCCCGGATGTGGGTAAGCGGCAGCACCTCGAGAATGCCCCGCGAGGTGACCTCCTCCAGCACGTTCTCGTGCACCACCGCGCCGAGCGTGTCGAAGACCGCCTGGGCCCACGGCGACATCTTCTCCGACTCCGACCCCGGCAGGTAGCCCAACTCCTGACCGCCCACGGCGTACAGCGGGCGGAACACAATCACCTTCTTGTGCCGGCGGCGCTCCATCACCGCCTCCAGCCCGGCGCAGAGCGCCAACGCCGACTTGCCGGTGCCGGCCCGGCCACCCAGCGAGACGATCCCGATCGACTCGTCGAGCAGCAGGTCGAGAGCGATCCGCTGCTCCGCCGAACGGCCGTGCAGGCCGAACGCCTCCCGGTCGCCCCGGACCAACCGGACGGACTTGTCCGGCAGCACCCGGCCGAGCGCGGAGCCACGCGTCGAGTGCAGCACCAGGCCGGTGTGGCAGGGCAGGCCCGCCGCCTCGTCGACGTCGAGCGTCTCGCCCGCGTACAGCTGGCCGATCTGCTCCTCACCCAGCTCCAGCTCGGACATGCCGGTCCAGGTCGGGTCGCTGGCCTGGCCGTGCCGGTACTCGTCGGCGCGCAGACCCACCGAGGCGGCCTTGACCCGCAGCGGCATGTCCTTGCTGACCAGCGTGACGTCCCGGCCCTCGGCGGCGAGATTGAGCGCCACGGAGAGAATCCGGGCGTCGTTGCTCTCGGTCCGGAACCCGGGCGGCAGCACGCCGTCGTCGGTGTGGTTCAGCTCCACCCGCAGCGTGCCGCCGACGTCGTTGGCGGGCACCGGACGGTCCAGTCGGCCGTGCAGGATCCGCAGCTCGTCGAGCATGCGCAGCGACTGTCGGGCGAACCAGCCCAGCTCCGGGTGGTGCCGCTTGCCCTCCAACTCGGTGATGACCACAAGCGGCAGCACCACCTCGTGCTCGGCGAACCTGTGGAACGCCGCCGGGTCGGACAGCAGCACGGAGGTGTCCAGAACGAACGCCTGCCCGGCTGGTCGCGGCTCCTCGGGGTCGGCCGGCGCGGCGGCCGGCGCACGGCGGCTCCGGGTGGCGCGGCGGGTCGTGGCAGTCGCGGCCGGGGTCTGGTCGGCACCGGCGGTGATACGGCGAGTCGTCACAGGCCTGCTCCGACGGATGGGCACCCGGCCACCCGCGTTCCGCCTCGTCCGGTGCCCGGGGACACGGGGTCGGATGCGGAACCCCGTGTGCGAGGTCGCAGATCCGGGCGGACCGGCTGGCTCGGGAGAACCCCGTGCCATGCCTAGACGCTAGCGGCGGCGGACCGTCCCGGCTAGTGCACGATCGTGGATCTTCGGAGACAGCACTGTGAACACCCCGCCCGGCGTGGACGTAGCGGGAAGCGGCGAGCCGGCCGGGATGCATGCCCCCTGCGCGCATCCCGGCCGGCGGGGCCACCGTCACCGGTCTGACGTGACCCCGACGGTGCGTGTCCGCCGCGGACGACGCACCGCGTTCTCGGCGCCGGTCGGCGGGACCGCTCGCGGCGGCCCGCCGGCCGGCTCAACCGGTCCGTCGAACGAGCGTGCCGGTCGGGTGCCGCCCGGTGATCGGGGCGGCCGGCGCGGTGAACGACGAGCCGGTGTAGGTGGTGCCGGGGCGGGCCACAGTGCCGGCGGAGCGGACCGCGCCCGCCGAGGAGACCGACAGGGCGGAGGCGATCGCCGCCTGGGCGTCGCGCCGCCGCCGGTTCCAGGCGCCCCGGTCACCGTCGAAGTAGCCCTGCCGGTAACCGAAGCGGTATCCGATGCGGTAGCTCAACTGCCCGTGCAGCCGACCGGCCGCGTAGCTGGTGGCAGCGAGAACCAGGACGAGGAAGACCACGAGGAAGGGGCTCATCGGGCGGCCCCAGCCCGGCCCGGACGCCTGATCATCGCTCCTCCGGCTCGACCTGGGTCGGATCGGCGACGAGAAGCCGGTCCAGGTCGTCGGTGCTGACCTCCTCGACCAGCTCGACGCTGATCCGGCAGCCGTCCAGCACGACCTCGGCCATGGAGGAGCGGCGGATCTCCCCACCGGCGTCGTAGACCCGGACGCTCAGCTCGGGGCAGCCGAGGTGGGTGCGCCAGGCATTCCACTCGGTGCGGTCGCTGACGCTCAGCGACAGATATCGGCAGCCTCGGGCGAGGTAGAGGCGCCACGGGGCGCTCAGCCCTGCGGCCACCCCGTCGGCGATCAGCCCGAAGGCCTGGGCTCGGGTGGCGAGCTCGGTCACCACACCCCCCTGGCACCGGGGGCGTGACGCATGCGAGCACCAGTCGTCTCATGCACGTGACACACCGTAGGTTGTCCCATGAACGTGACAGTATCAGCTTTTCGTCTGTTTACCTTGACCACTATGGGCATCTATTCTGCCCGGGTGACACCCCTCAAGAGTGACCCTGGATCGTTTACTGGAAACCCGAGAAAACCGTCACGTTCGCGTGACAGCAGCGTGCCTGATCGCACACGGGCCTCCCCTTGGCCGTACCGTCACGGGGTGACTGAGACGGCCAATGCGCGAAAGATCGCCTTCGCCACCTTCGTCCGGCGTGCCCTCGACGAGGCGCGAGCCACCCGGGCCTGGAGCGGCACCGAGGTGTCCCGACGCACCGGCGTCTCCCGCCAGACCATCAACCGGTGGGTCCGTGGTGACTGGGCCAGCGACCCCGAGGCCGAACGGGTGGTCGCCTTCTGCGAGGGCCTCGGGCTGAATCCCGCCACCGCCTTCGCCGCGCTGGGCTGGGACCGCACCGGATCCGGCCCACGGGTCAGCCAGCCTGCCCCGCCGATGGACCCGGACGTGGAGGCTCTGCTGCGTCGCCTGGTCGACCCCGACGTGTCGGACGCGGAGAAGTTCCACATCCGCGAAACCATCAGATATCTCGCATACCGTCCAACACTCCCGGTCGATGTCCGAAAAAGAGGGAATCAAGCAGGGTAGTTCCTCAGATGGCGAAAGAACGCCTGGTCAGGTTCATTCGTTTCCCTCCGGGGCCGGAACGGGCACGCTAGCGTCCCTATTCGTACTGCTTGGGCTCGTCATCGGCGGGGGACGGGACAAGGCCGAACTCAGCCCTGCGGGACAGAAGGAGGGGTCTGTCCATGACCCTCAAGTGGGTGGCAGTCGTTGTCGCCGCGGTGTCGATGACATTGTGGGCGACAGGCAATGCGGTGACCCTCGCGGTCAACGGCGGGCAGCTTCCGCTGTTCGTCAACCTCCTCGCGCTCGTCAGCGCCGGCACGGCGGTCGTCCTGGCCGTCCTCGCGGAGCTGCACGAGCGCCTGAACGACCGGCTAAACGCACTCACCGACTTCCTGGTGGCACGGCTCGCCGAGATCGAGGCGCGCTCCGGAGATCGCAACACCGGTTTCGTGGAGGGCTACCTGTTGAACCACGGCCAGGAGGCGGCTGTCGTGCCGATCGGCCGGCGCGGACGAGGGGCCGCCGAACGCTGACCGCGCCCCAGCCGGGCGGGGTGCGCTCGGCCAGGAATAGGCCCCCATCGCCGGGGTACGCTGACGCGCGTGCCACCGTTGAATCTGGGCAGCCAGCAGCCGAAGACCCCGTTGAACGCCGACCAGGCCTGGCAGGTCACCGCCGGCCGGGCCGCCGGGACGGTGCTCTTCTTCGACTTCGACGGCACACTCGCGCCCGTCGACGATGATCCGACCGCAGTGCGGCCCGCCCCCAAGGCACTGGCCGCGATCGAGGCGTTGGCCCCGGTGGTCAGGCGAATCGCGATCGTCTCCGCGCGACCCGTCGAGTTCCTCCGCGAGCGCCTCGGCGATCTCGGCGGCGTGGACCTCTACGGCCTCTACGGGCTGGAGCACAGCCACTCCGGCGGCGAGACCGTCACCGAGCCCGCCGCCCTGCCCTGGGTGCCGACCATGGTGGAGCTTGCCGACCTGGCCCGTGCCGAGTTGCCGCCCGGCACGCTCGTCGAATACAAGCGGCTCTCCGTCGCGCTGCACTGGCGGACCGCGCCGCAACTCGGCCCGACCGTCCAGGCGTGGGGGCAGGCGCAGGCCGACCGGCTGGGGCTGCGGGTGCAGGCCGGGCGGATGGTGCTGGAGATCAAGCCGCCCGTCGACCGGGACAAGGGCATGGTGATCGGCGAGGTGGTCCAGGAAGCCACAGGTGCCTGGTATTTCGGCGACGACGTCTCGGACATCAAGGCGTTCGCGGCGCTGCGAGCACGCGCGGCGGCGGACCCGGACTTCTTCGGCGTGTGCGTGGCCGTCGCCAACTCGGAGACAGGTCAGGAGGTGGCCGACGCCGCCGACCTGACAATCGAGTCCCCGGCCGCCCTGGGCGACTTCCTCACCCGGGCGCTGACCCACCTGCCCTGAGCTGCGGCGGGCGTCGCCCGCTCAGACGCCGTAACGGCGTTGGCGGTTGGCGTACGAGCGCAGCGCACGCAGGAAGTCGATGTGCCGGAAATCCGGCCAGTTGAGCTCGCAGAAGTAGAACTCCGAGTGCGCGGACTGCCAGAGCATGAAACCGGACAGCCGCTGCTCCCCGCTGGTGCGGATGACCAGGTCGGGGTCGGGCTGGCCACGGGTGTAGAGATGCTCGGAGATGTGCTCGACGTCCAGCACCTCGGCCAGCTCCTCGAGGGTTCCGCCGGCGGCGGCGTGCTCCAGCAGCAGCGAGCGGACCGCGTCGGTGATCTCCCGTCGGCCGCCGTACCCCACCGCGATGTTGACCTCGGCCCCGTCGCTGCGGTCCCGGGTGCGCTCCTCGGCGCCCTTGAGCGCCGCCGCGGTCTGGGCCGGCAACAGGTCCAGGGCACCGACGATGCGCAGCCGCCAGGGGTTGCCCTCCTCGGCCAGCTCCACCACCAGGTCTTCGATGATCTGAAGCAGCGGGTCCAGCTCACTGGCCGGGCGGCGCAGGTTGTCGGTGGCCAGCAGATAGAGGGTGACGTGCCCGATACCGGCCTGGTCACACCAGCCGAGCACGTGCTTGATCTTCGCCGCGCCGACGCGGTGCCCGTCGTTCGGGTCGACGAAGCCCATCTCCCGCGCCCACCGGCGGTTGCCGTCACACATCACCCCGACGTGCCGTGGCACCGGTTTGCCCGCGAGCTTCGCCGTGAGGCGGCGCTCGTAGACGGAGTAGATAAGGTTCCGCAGCGTCATCACCTAGCAGCGTAGCGACCCGCCGGCCGACTCACCGCCTCGGAGCCCGATCACCGGCGGACAATTCGATGCCGATCATGCCCAGCGTACGGGCGGTGAGCCGACCGTCACCGAGCCCCAACTCGACCACATCGTCGAACACCCGGTCGTCGCGACGGGCCGCCCGGACCGCCGCGTCGACAACCCGCCGACGCCGAGCCAGCCAGGCCGCCACCGAGCTGTGCCGCAGGTGAGTGCCGAGGCGGCGGCGAAGCCCTTCGGCGTACCGGCGGGCGGCACCCTCGGGCTCGCGGGCTGCCGCGTCCCCGGCCAGCGCACCGGAGAGCAACGCGTAGAAGATGCCCTCGCCGGTGAACGGGTTGATCAGCGACAGCGCGTCCCCGACGAGCAGGATGCGACCCCGCCCCGGCGCCGGCCGATGCGTGGACAGGGGCAGGTGGTGTGCCCGCAACGCGGTCACCGTCGACAGGTCGGTGCCGGGCAACAGCGCGACAAGCCGATCCAGCAGATACGAACGGCTCATCGACTCGCCGCGCAACACCTCCCCGTACCCCACGTTCGCCCGCCCGTCGCCGATCGGAAACGACCAGGCGTACGCCGGCCAGCGCGCCTTCGATGTCACGATGAGCTGCTCGGGCGGGCCGGGCAGCGCCGGAGCGTACCCCCGGATGGCCAGCGCCAGGTGCCGGTCCGGGTTGACCGGATGGCCGAGCGCCCGGCGCACCACCGACCCAGCCCCATCCGCGCCCACCACCACCCGACCGGACAGCGCCCCGTCTAGCACCACCCGGTCCGCCCGCGCCTCGACGCGGCGGACGGTGTGCCGACGTAGCTGCGCGCCAGCGGCCACCGCCGCCGCCACCAGCCGCGCGTCGAAAACCTCCCGGGGCACGGTGTACGCCGGCCGGGGCAGCGCCCGGGCCACCGCCCCGCCACCGGGGGCAACCATGCGCAGCGCGGGCAGCGGAGCGTAACCGGCCACCGCCTCGGTGACGCCCAGCTCGGCGAGCACGTCCACCGAGTGCGCGGCGATCCCGTCACCGCACGCCTTGTCGCGGGGAAAGTCGGCCCGGTCCAGCAGCAGCACACTGGCACCCGCCCGACGGGCCGTCAGTGCGGCAGCCGCCCCGGCTGGCCCCGCTCCCACCACCACCACATCAAACTCGTCACCCACGCGGCCTCCTCCCGTCCACCCACCCGACCACCCACTGTGACCCCCGCCACTTCAATCCTCCCCCACCCCACCACCCCCACCCCCCACCCCCGCGATCTTGCACTTTGTGTCGCCGATTCGTACCTTTCACGGCTTTCGCCCAGGCAGAAAGTGCAAGATCGGCGAGCAGGAGGGCGATGGGCGGGATGGGCGGGGTGGGATCAGGGTGGGGTGGGGTCAGGGTGGGGGTGGGGTCAGGGTGGGGGTGGTTGGGGGGCGCGGGCTGCTCGGCGGAGGCCGTAGAGGGTTAGCGTGGCGGCAGCTAGCAGCGGGGCGCCGTCACGGACCAGGCCGTCCACGCCGAGCAGCCACCAGCACAGCGGCAGGTCCACGGCGAGGACTACCACCGTGACGACGACCAGCAGGCCGCGCGCCCAGTGCTTGCCGCGCATCAGGAAGGCGGTACAGAACAGCACCGCGTAGCTGGCCGAGATGCCCGCGCCGAACCAGATGAGCACGGCGGGGACGGCGCTCAGTCGACCGTCCAGGATGGACCCTCCGGCCACAAGTGCCGGTACGAGCATCAGTGGGCTGTAGGTGAAGGCCGCAACCCGACTGGTCAACAGCCAGCCGCTCGCCTCCGGTCGGCGCGGGGGGATTTCCCGCCAGGAGATGCCGGCCCGGTCGATGACCAGCCGCGGCCGGTACCGCACGAGGTGCCCGGCCAGTGCCGACGAGCGGTAGAGCAGCCAGACCACCGCCACACAGAGCGCGGTGAGTACGGCGAAGCCGAGCAACCCGGGCAGCGGAGGCACCCCCTGTCGGGGCACGATCAGGCGCCCGACAGCGAAGATCGTGGTGACGGCGAGGATCAGCCCGAACGGGCGGGCCACCGTCCGGCCCCGGCGCACGTGCCCGATCAGCAGCAGAAACCCGAACGAGCGCAACATGGCCCAGCCGGTGCGTACGGCCAGACCAAAGCCCTGCTCCGGGGCGTACCACCAGTTGAGCAGCTCGACCACGACGGTGGCCGCCGCCGTGGTCGCCAGCAGGATGGTGAGCACCCGGACGGCGGACGGCCGCCGGACCTCGGTCTCGGCGGCCGTCCTCATGGAATCTGATGATGCCCGTGGCGGGCGATGTTCACACCTACCGCTGTGGCTGCGCGGCGTCCAGACGGGCCCGCAGCGCGTCCAACTCGGCCCAGAGCACGCCGGGCAGCTTGTCACCGAACTTCTCGAACCACTCGGTGATGAGCGGCAGCTCGTTGCGCCACTCCTCCGGGTCGACCTTGAGCGCGATCCGGACGTCCTCGGGCGTCATGTCCAGGCCCTCGACGTCGAGCGCGTCGGGCGCCGGCACCATACCCACGGGGGTCTCCACCGCGTCGGCCGTGCCTTCGATCCGCTCCACGACCCACTTGAGCACCCGGGAGTTCTCCCCGAAGCCCGGCCAGAGGAACGAGCCGTCCGGGTCCTTGCGGAACCAGTTGACGTAGTAGATCTTCGGCAGCTTGGCCTCGTCGCCGTCGGCGCCCTTGCCCATCTCGATCCAGTGCCGGAAGTAGTCCCCGGCGTTGTAGCCGATGAACGGCAGCATCGCCATCGGGTCCCGGCGGACCACGCCTACCGCGCCGGACGCGGCGGCAGTGGTCTCCGAGGAGAGCGTGGCGCCCATGTAGACACCGTGCACCCAGTCGCGGGCCTCGGTCACCAGCGGGATGGTGTCCTTGCGGCGGCCACCGAAGAGGATCGCGTCGATGGGCACGCCGTTGGGGTCGAAGTACTCGTCGGCGAGGATCGGGCACTGGGTGATCGGGGTGCAGAACCGGCTGTTGGCGTGCGAGGAGAGGCTGTCGCTCTCCGGCGTCCAGTCGTTGCCCTTCCAGTCGATCAGGTGCGCCGGCGGCTCACCCATGCCCTCCCACCAGACGTCCCCGTCGTCGGTGAGGCCGACGTTCGTGAAGACGGAGTTGCCCCGGTCGAGGGTCCGCATGGCGTTGGCGTTGGTCTTCCAGTCGGTGCCGGGCGCGACGCCAAACAGGCCGTACTCCGGGTTGACCGCGTAGAGCCGGCCGTCCGCACCGAACCGCATCCAGGCGATGTCGTCGCCGATGGTCTCGACCTTCCAACCGGGGATGGTCGGCTCCACCATGGCCAGGTTGGTCTTACCGCAGGCCGACGGGAACGCGCCGGCGATGTGGTAGACCTTGCCCTCCGGCGAGGTGATCTTGAGGATGAGCATGTGCTCGGCGAGCCAGCCCTCGTCGCGGCCCATCACGCTGGCGATCCGCAGCGAGTAGCACTTCTTGCCCAGCAGCGAGTTGCCGCCGTAGCCGGAGCCGTACGACCAGATCTCACGGGTCTCCGGGAAGTGCGAGATGTACTTGGTCTCGTTGCACGGCCACGCCACGTCCTGCTGGCCCGGGGCGAGCGGGGCGCCGATCGAGTGCAGCGCGTGCACGAAGCCCGCGTCGTCACCCATGGCCTCGAGGACCTTCGCGCCCATTCGGGTCATGATGCGCATGGACGCGACCACGTAGGGGCTGTCGGTGATCTCGACGCCGAACATCGGGCTCTCGGCCTCGACCGGACCCATGACGAACGGGATGACGTACATGGTGCGACCGCGCATCGAACCGCGGTACAGATCGGTCATCGTCCGCTTCATCTCGGCCGGCGCCATCCAGTTGTTGGTGGGGCCGGCGTCCGCCTCGTCGACGGAACAGATGTAGGTGCGCTCCTCGACCCGGGCGACGTCAGTCGGGTCGGTACGCGCGTAGAAGGAGTTCGGCTTCTTCTCCGGGTTCAGCCGGATCAGCGTGCCGGCCTCGACCAGCTCATCGGTGAGGCGGAGCCATTCCTCGTCGGACCCGTCCACCCAGACGACCCGGTCGGGGGTGGTCAGTTCTGCGACCTCACGGACCCAGGCGAGCAGTTTCGGGTGGGACGTCGGGGCCTGATCAATACCCCGCACAACAGCCGGAGCAACCATGACACATCTCCTTGTGGTCGACGCTGACCGATCTATGGGATGCACGAGACTCGGCGGCGCCGAATGCGTCGCCTTCGTGGAAACCTGGGATTGGCCTCAGCGTAAACCGGGCAGCCTTCCGAGTCAGTGGGACTGGTTGTGAAGAACTGCACAAGGTACGGCTTCGCTGCGGTATCACGAGCTGATACCCGCTTTCCTGCGCAGTTTCACGCAAATCTTGTCGTGCACCCCGGCCGACGCGCGTTGCGGTCGAGCCGTGAACCCGCATCGCCGACCGGTTCGGGGATTCCCGTTCCAGGCCGCCTCAGTCCTGCGAATTGGTTACGCTGCGTTCAACGGCGCGCACCCGGCGACAGGCCGCATCGAGCGGCGACGCCCGCTCGCGTTGCTACCCCTCCGACTGGTCCGCAGCCGGTAGGCTCGCCCCGTGGCCGCGACGATGACCGGGGAGCAACCGGGTCCCCGGCAGACCCGCCCGGGTCTGGTCCGTGGACTGCTCGACCGTTTCGGTCACCTCATCCGCGAGCTGAGCAAGTTCGCCACGGTCGGCGGGATCGCGTTCCTCATCGACTTCGCGCTGTTCAACTACCTGACGACCGCGCGTGGCGTCGAGCAGGTGACCGCGAAGACGATCTCCACGGTGATCGCGGCGACCTTCGCCTTCGTCGGCAACCGGTTCTGGACCTGGCGGCACCGCCAGCGCAGCAACCCGGCCCGCGAGTACGCACTGTTCTTCTTCTTCAACGCGGTTGGCCTCGGCATCGCGGTGGCTTGCCTCGCGATCAGCCGCTACGGGCTCGGCAGCATCTGGCCCGCTGTCTTCCAGACACAACTGGCCGACAACCTCGCCAGTTTCGTGGTCGGCACGGGCCTCGGGACGCTGTTCCGATTCTGGTCCTACCGGCGGTTCGTCTTCGTCGAAGCGGGAACTCGGCCCGTTCAGCAGGCGGAGCACGGTCGCGCTCCGCAGGCGGAGCACGACCGCGACCACGGGGCGTGACCTGCCGCCCACCTCGTCCGGCCGGTGATCGCCGGCTTCACCGACTGCCCTAAGGTGTTTCGCATGCGTCTTGTCCGTCTGCTGCCTGAGCGCTGGCAGAAGTTCATCAACGAGGCGCTCAAATTCGGGATCGTCGGCGGCATCAACACCGTCATCAATTACGCGGTGTTCAATGCCCTCGCACTTACCGTCTTTGCCGACGGTCAGCTGAAGGCGACCGTGATCGCGACCATAGTGGCGACGATCACGTCGTATCTGATGAATCGTCATTGGACGTACCGGGATCGCCCGAAATCGGCGCTTCGGCGGGAGTACGTCCTGTTCTTCCTTTTCAACGCGACGGGGCTGTTCATCGAGCTGGGGGTGCTGGCGGCCGCCAAGTACGGCCTCGGCATGAACAGCCTGCTGGCGCTGAATCTGGCCAAGACCGTCGGCGTCCTGCTGGCCACGCTGTTCCGCTTCTGGTCATACCGGACCTTCGTCTTCCAGCCCATCGCACCGGCCGAGGCCGAGGAGAAGGCCGAATCCACCTGGCACAGCATCCCGCGCGACGAGTGGGACACGATGGCCGAGATGGACCCGGTCGCCGAGCTGGCCGAATCCGTCTCCGAGCTGGAAGAGGCGCAGTCCAGTGACCGCCCGGAGGCCGCACCCGGCCCGACCGGCACCACTCCCGCCCAGGGACGGCCCACACCGATGACCGCCGGCCTCCCCGCCGACCTGGCGGCGGAACTGCACGCCGGCACCCGCCGCGCGCCCCGCCGGTGACCACTCCCCACACCCGCTCCGGCACCGGGGCGCCCGCCGAACTGTTCTTCGAGGACCTCGTTCCGGGGCTCACCGTCGATCTCGGTGTGGTGACCGTGGACGGCGACGAGATGCGTGCCTTCGCCCGTCGCTTCGACCCGCAGTGGTACCACGTCGACCCGGAACTGGCCGGGGCGAGCCGGCACGGCGGTCTGATCGCCAGCGGCTTCTACACGGTCAGCCTGTTCATGCGGGCGTACGTCGACCATCTGCTGTCCCGCGCGGCGGCCGACGCCTCCCCCGGTCTGGAGGAGCTGCGGTGGCTGGCCCCGGTACGCGCCGGGGACCGCCTCGCCGTCCGGGTGGACGTGATGGGCGCCCGGCCGTCGACGGCCCGCCCAGGGCTCGGCACCGTCAGCCTCACCGGCACCATGCTCCGCCTCGGCCCCGACAACCGGCCGGAGCAGGAGGTGCTGCGGACCCGCTTCCGCGGCTGGTTCGCCCTGCGCCCGGTCGAGCCAACGCCCGAGGCCGAGCGGCCCGAAGCCGAACGGCGGCCCGAAGCCGGCCCGATCGATGCCGAACGGCGGCTCGAAGCTGGATCCCCCGATGCCGAGCGGCGGCCCGAAGCCGGACCGCTCGAAACCGGACCCGCCGGGCCGCCCGAAACCGGACAGGACGGACCGCCCGAAGCCGAACAGGCCGGTCCGCGCGAAACCGATCGGCCCAACGCCGCACCGGCGCAGGTCGAACGGCCCGACGCCGACCGGCCCGGTGCGGAACTGACCCACTGACCGATCCGCCCCGGCACGATGGCCGGGGCTGTCGGGATCAGCTGGTGGGGTCGCGCAGCGGCTTGCCCTCGCGCATGTCGGCGAGGATGTCGCGCATCTCGCCGTCACCAAGCGAGTGCTTGTCGTGTTGCGCCTCGATCAGCTCGTACAGGGTGGTCTGCACCCGGCTGACCCCCGGCACGTCGACGAGCACCGACTGGCCGCGCTCACCGGCGGACTCGATGGTGAGCGTGCCGCAACCGACCAGGCGCTCGATGAAGCGCTGCTTCATGGAGTGGTCGTTGACCCGGGTGAGCGGGAGGTCCCGCCTGTCGCGGGAAAAGACACCGTGTTGCAGCAGCACCCGCTCGTTGGTGAACAGGTAGTGCGTGGTGCGCCAAACCAGGAACGGCCACAGCCCCAACCAGAGCGCCGCGACCAGCGCGATCGCACCGATCACGGCAAGCGCGATCGACCCACCACCGCTCTGGGGCAGCAGGAGCACACCGACCACCACCGCGGCGATGGCCAGCACCAGCACCGCGATCGGCCGGATCAACGCCTTCCAGTGCGGGTGCAGGTGCAGCACGACGTGCTCGTCCTCGGTGAGCACGTCTTCGGGAAACGCCACGGTAAACCTCCAACGCCTTATCTCGACGCGCAGACCGTAAACCCCCCAAGGCCCACCACAACATCCGCCACGCGGCCCACCCCAAGTCTTTACGATCTTGCAGTTTCGGTCGCCCTTCTGCGGCTTTCACCCGTTTAGCCCGGGCAGAAACTGCAAGATCGCGGGGAAGGGGTGGGTGGGGGGTGGGACGGGACGGGTTAGCGGACGTGGAGGACGTCGCCTGCGGCTATGGAGTGGTTGCCTGTGGTGGTTGTTAGTAGGAGTTGGCCTCCTGGGTCTACGCCTGTTGCGGTGCCGGTCACCTCGTTGCCGTTGGGGAGCAGGACCCGCACCTCGCGGCCGACCGTGGCGCAGGCCGCCACGTAGGCGTCGCGCAGGCCGCTGCCCACGGCGTCCCCGCCAGCGGATCGCCAACGGTCGTACCAGTCGGCGAGGGAGCGCAGCAGGGCCCGCAGCAGCGGGTCCCGGTCGGTGGCCGCCGCGCCGGACAGTTGCAGCGAGGTCGCCGGCAACCCGGTCGGGTTCACCGGCAGCTCGTCGGCGCGCAGCGTCACGTTGAGGCCGATGCCGAGCACGATGGCCGGCGGCTGGGCCGGTGAACGCCCCGGCACCGCCTCGGCCAGCACCCCTGCGCACTTCGCGTCATTGATCAGCAGGTCGTTTGGCCACTTCAGGACGGCCTCCAGCTCGGCCAGCCGGGCCACCGCCTCGACAAGCGCGACGCCGGCCAGCAGCGGCAGCCACCCGTACCCAGTGGTGGGCACCGCCGGCCACCCACGCTCCGGCACGGCATCTCCGGGCCGCAGCAGCACGCTTGTGGCGATTCCGGCCCGTGCCGGGGACTGCCAGATCCGGCCGCGCCGGCCGCGCCCGGCGGTCTGCCGCTCGGCGACCACGACCAGACCCTCCGGCTCGCCGGCCGCCGCCGCCTCGGCCACGTCGGCGTTTGTGGAGCCCGTCTCGGTGCGCAGTTCCAGCCGGGCCCACGGGCCGTGCGGCGCGACAAGTGCGCGCCGCAGGCGGGCCGCCGACAGCGGTGGGCGGTCCAGATCGGTGTACGGGGAGCCCGGCATCCCGCCAGCCTACGGCGGTGGCGAACCCGGCAGTGAGGCGTACTGCACAGCCGCAAAGGCCTTAACCATCGTTATATTCCCTGGGTGACTACCGAGACCGGGACCAACATCCACAGCACTGCGGGCAAGCTGGCGGACCTGGAGCGCAGGGTCGACGAGGCGGTGCACGCCGGTTCGGCTCGCGCGGTCGAGAAGCAGCACGCACGCGGCAAGAAGACCGCCCGCGAGCGGATCGAGATGCTGCTCGACGAGGGCTCGTTCGTCGAGCTTGACGAGCTGGCCCGGCACCGGTCCACCGCCTTCGGGCTGGAGAAGAACCGCCCGTACGGCGACGGGGTGGTCACCGGCTACGGCACTGTCGACGGCAGGCAGGTGTGCGTCTTCGCGCAGGACTTCACTGTCTTCGGTGGCTCGCTCGGCGAAGTCTTCGGCGAGAAGATCGTCAAGGTGATGGACCTCGCCATGAAGATCGGCTGCCCGGTGGTCGGCATCAACGACTCCGGCGGGGCGCGCATCCAGGAGGGCGTGGTCTCGCTCGGCCTCTACGGTGAGATCTTCTTCCGCAACGTCCGGGCCTCCGGCGTCATCCCGCAGATCTCGCTGGTGATGGGGCCCTGCGCCGGCGGTGCGGTCTACTCCCCCGCGGTCACCGACTTCACGGTGATGGTCGACCAGACCTCGCACATGTTCATCACCGGCCCGGACGTGATCAAGACGGTGACCGGCGAGGACGTCGGCATGGAGGAGTTGGGCGGGGCGCGCACCCACAACTCGCGCAGCGGCAACGCGCACTACCTTGCCTCCGACGAGGAGGACGCTGTCGACTACGTCAAGGCACTGCTGTCGTACCTGCCGTCGAACAACCTCGACGAGCCTGTGGTCTTCGAGGCCCCCGCCGAGCTGGAGATCAGCGACGAGGACCGCGAACTGGACACGCTGATCCCGGACTCGGCCAACCAGCCGTACGACATCCAGAAGGTGATCGAGCACGTCCTCGACGACGGGGAGTTCCTGGAGGTCCAGCCGCTCTACGCGCAGAACATCGTGGTCGGCTACGGGCGCGTCGAGGGGCGGCCCGTGGGCGTGGTGGCCAACCAGCCGATGCACTTCGCCGGCACCCTTGACATCGCCGCCTCCGAGAAGGCCGCCCGGTTCGTCCGCACCTGCGACGCGTTCAACATCCCGGTGCTGACCTTCGTGGACGTGCCCGGCTTCCTGCCCGGCACCGGCCAGGAGTGGGACGGCATCATCCGTCGGGGCGCGAAGCTCATCTACGCGTACGCCGAGGCGACCGTCCCCAAGGTCACGGTGATCACCCGCAAGGCGTACGGCGGGGCGTACGACGTGATGGGCTCCAAGCACCTCGGCGCGGACCTGAACTTCGCCTGGCCGACCGCGCAGATCGCGGTGATGGGCGCACAGGGCGCGGTGAACATCCTGTACCGCTCGGAGCTGGCCGGCGCCGAGGACCCGGCAGCGGTCCGGGCCGAGAAGATCGCCGAGTACGAGGACACCCTTGCCAACCCGTACGTGGCCGCCGAGCGCGGGTACATCGACGCGGTGATCCCGCCGCACGAGACGCGCACGCAGATCGTCCGGGCGCTGCGCGTCCTGCGCACCAAGCGCGAGACCCTCCCGCCGAAGAAGCACGGCAACATCCCCCTCTGACCGCGCGGTCAGCAGGATGGGACGGCGGCGGCGCACATCCGCTGCGCCGCCGCTCGCCCGAGCGCCTGGAATTCCGTGTCGGTGAGGGTCAGGTCGGAGCCGGGCACTAGCACCGTAACCAGGTCACCGACCCGGATCACGAGGGTCATGTCGACCCGACCGGTGGTCCGGAGCTTCCTCCCCGGGGGCGGACCGAGTGGCACGAGCGGCACGTGCCGCACCAGTAGCGACTCGTCGCCGGCGAAGTCGCTCGCCGCCATCTCCCAGGCGTGCGAGGTCTCGGCCGGCGTCGTCTCGCCGTCCGTCACGTCGGGTTCGACGTGACGCCACTCGCGGCAGACGTTCAGCAGGGTCCTCAACTGGGCGAAGAGCTGCCCGCTCGCCCCCGGATCGAGCCGGTAGACGTCCTGGCTGAGCTCCGCTCGCACCGGGCCGCCGTCGGTCGTCGGCGACAACAGGGTCTGTGACCGCGAGTAGCGGGAGTACGCGCGCACCTGCGGCAGGCCACGGTCGTCGCCGCACCGTTGCAGGACCGGGTCCAACCGCACGACCTCACCGAGGCCGGCGTCGCCCAGCTGCACACCGGTGACGACGGGGACCTCGCTCGGCGTCAGCAGGGACTCCTGCGGGATGTCCGCTGTGGCCATGGTCCCGACCGGTTTCGGCACAGCCGTCTCGGGAGGAGGCGCCGTTCGCTCCGTGAGGGCGTACACCGGGCCGGTCACCGCCACGAGCACCGCGACCGCCGCCAGCGCAGCCGTACGCCGGCTGCGGCGCCGGGCCCGGGCCCGGATCTCCTGCGGCTCCGGCCACCGTATGTCGCTCAGGTCGCGGTGGACCCGTTCGACGAACGTCGGGTCTTCACGCATCGGTTGCCTCCTCCAGGTCAGAGACGGCGAGCAGACCGGCGAGCGCGGCGCGCCCCCGGGAGAGTCGGGCCTTGACCGTGCCGACCGGGGCCTCGGTCTCCCGGGCCACATCGGCGACGGGCATGCCGACCAAGTAGTACAGGGCGATGGCGGTGCGTTGCTCCTCGGGCAGTCGACGCAGCGCGGCGACCACCTCGACAGTGTCGGTGCCCGGCCCGGGGACGGCTTCGACGGCACCGTGCCGCAGGTAGGCGCGGGCGCGACTGCGCAGGCTGCGCCACCGGCTGACCGCGACCCGGCTGGCCACCACCCGCACCCACGCCTCGGGGTCGTCGTATCGGCTGACCGTCGACCAGCGCTGCCAGGCCCGGATGTACGCCTCCTGCACGGCGTCCTGCGCCTCGACCCGATCGCCGGTAAGCGCGTAGACGAAACCGAGCAGCCGCTGCCGGCTCCCACGGTAGAACTCGTCGAACCCGTCGACGTCCGGCACCCGCTACCTCCCCGTGTCGGTCGCAGGGAACACGCGCCGGGCCGGGCTGTCGGTTGCCCCGTTCAGCCGATCATCTTCTCCAGCTCGGCGAGCGGGAACTCACCGGCCGGGATCCGCTGCCGGGCTGCCCGCCGTACCGCCCGCTGCACCGCCACGTTGGCCGGCGTCGGTACGCCGTGCAGCCGGCCGAGCAGCGCGACCTCCCCGTTGAGGTGGTCGACCTCGGTGGAGCCGGTGGCCCGGGCGAGGCTCTGCCAGGTCGAGCCCCCGGACCGGCTCGCGCCGTCGACCGGGCGCTGCTGCACCAGGTCGCCGCGTTCGGCCCTCTCCTCCTCCGGGGAGGTGTGCGAGATGCGTGCCGCGGCGAGCGCGGCGACGCCCTCGACGCGTACCCGCTCGGCCAGGGCGTCCGGGATGTCCTTCCCGAGCAACGCCTGGAGGCCGTTGCCGAGATTGTTGAGCAGCTTGCCGTACTTCCAGCGCAGCACGTCCTCGCGTACCGGCGCGACGAAACCGGCGGCGGTCAGGTCGGCGGCGACGGCCCGGTCGGTGTCGTCGGCGCCGCCCGGGTAGCGACCGATGTGGAGCATCCCGGGGTGCGGGTGTCCATTGGCCACCACCACACCCGGGTCCAGGTGGGTGGCCGGCAGCCAGACGCAGACCGGGTGCACGTCGGCGAAGAGCCGCAGGGCGGTCCGCTCGTTCGCCACCCCGTTCTGCGCGGTGACAAGCGGCAGCCTCTCGCCGGCCGTGCCGCCGCCGGCGACCGGCGCGTCCACCCAGGTAGCCAGCGCGGCCTCGGTGTCCTGCGACTTGACCGTGAGCACCAGCACCGTGTCGGCCGGCAGCGGCCGGTCGTCCGGGCCGTCGATGGCGGCGAGCCGGGCGGTCACGTCGCCGTCTGGCTGCCGCAGCGTCAGGCCACGCTCCCGGATCGCGTCCAGGTGCGCGCCGCGGGCCACAAGTGTCACATCCCGGTCGGCCTGCGCCAGCCGTACGCCGATGGTCCCGCCGACCGCGCCCGCCCCGATGATCACGTATCGCATGCCCTCATTCTGCATCGTGCCCGAATGCGGAAGGATCGCGGCTTTCGTAACCCACCACAACCCCCTGCTCAACCGGGGAGAGGGTGGGGTCAGAGCGTCAGGCCGGCGTCGGTGAGGATGGGGCCGGCCAGCAGGAGCGCGCCGGTGACCAGGGCGGCCAGGTTGACCAGGGCGAAGACGACCACCCAGAAGAACGCCGGGAACGGCGTCAGCCCGGCGAGCTGGTCGGCGTCGGAGGCGGGCATCCGGCCACGGGAGCGCAGGCGTTGCAGCTCCGCCACCGGCCGCAGGCCGCCGAGCAACAGGAACCACACCCCGGTGTACGCGAACGCGGCCTGCACCTGCGGCGTCGCGTACCACGAGACGGCGAACACCACCGCGCCGGTGACAAGCAGCGACACCACGCCGAACGCGTTGCGGATCATGATCAGCATGGCGAGCAGCAGCACCACCGCTACCCAGAGCAGCAGGGTGATGCGGTTGCCGCCGAGCAGCCAGGCGCCGGCCAACCCGACAAGCGGCGGGGCGACATAGCCGGCGAGCAGCGTGAGGATCATTCCCGGCCCCGACGGTCGACCGGCGGAGAGCGTCAGTCCGGACGTGTCCGAGTGCAGCCTGACGCCGCGCAGCTTGCGACCGGTGAGCAGGGCGACAAGCGCGTGCCCGCCCTCGTGCGCGATGGTGATGGCGTTACGGGCGACCCGCCACGGCAGCCGCGTGGACACCACCACAAGCGCGACGGCCGCGGTGATCAGCACCAGCAGCGGGGGCGGGTCCGGCTGCGCGCCGAACAGCGTGTCCCACGTCTCGCCCAGTCCGTCGATCGACATCATGGGGCGCGAGCCTACCGGCGGCGTTCGGTGTCGCTGCCGAGGCACCGGTCTCCTGGTCTGCGAGATCGTCTCGCCGGGCAACGCGGCTGCCGATCGGCTGGTCAAGATGCAGCTCTACGCCATCGCGCGAATCCCCTGGTACCTGCTTGTCGAGCAGGACGGCGACGGTCACTCGATCCGGCCACGTTGCGCTGACTCGTCCACCTCCGGCCACCCGGACGAATGGCACCCGCCAATGAAACTTTCTTCAGCAGCTCTTGTGATCTAGGGCACTAAGCTCCAATGATGGGCGTCAATAGATCGTCCTTGGAGGCACTCATGGCCCGTACCAGATCACCGCTGCGCCGCGTGCTCGCGGCCAGCCTCACCGTCCTCGCCACCGCGGCGGCGGCCCTGGTCGCGACCGCCGGACCGGCGGCTGCGGCAACCACGCCCGGCATCGACGTGTCCCGCTACCAGGGCTCCATCAACTGGACAAGCGTCCGCAACGCCGGCATCCAGTTCGCCTTCATCAAGGCGACCGAGGGCACCAGCTACAAGGACCCGAACTTCAACGCGAACTACGTCAACGCGTACAACGCGGGGGTGATCCGCGGGGCGTACCACTTCGCCCGCCCGAACATCTCCGCCGGCTCGACCCAGGCCAACTACCTGGCCTCCAACGGCGGCGCGTGGTCGGCGGACAGCCGCACCCTGCCGGCGGCGCTGGACATCGAGGGCAACCCGTACAGCGGCGGCTACTGCTACGGCCTCAGCACGACAGCGATGCGCAACTGGGTGCAGGACTTCCTGAACACCTACCGCTCCCGCACCGGCCGGTACGCGGTCATCTACACCACCACGAGCTGGTGGAACCAGTGCACAGGCAGTTGGAGCGGTCCGTGGGCCAACCACCCACTGTGGCTGGCCCGCTGGGCGAGCGCGCCGGGAACGCTGCCGGCCGGCGCACCGGTGTGGAGCTTCTGGCAGTACACGAGCACCGGCGCCGTCTCCGGGATCAGCGGCAACGTGGACCGCAACTACTGGAACGGCGACCGGAGCCGCCTCATCGCGCTGGCCAACAACACCTGATCGGGCCGTTGGCGGCAGCGGGATCGACGGTCACCTCACGGTCGACAATCGGTCCGGCTGCCGCCACACCACCGGTTACGGGTCAGGCCCGCCGTCGGCTCATCGCCGGCACCATCACCGGAGCGTCCTCGCGGACGACCGCGTCCCGCCGGCTGAGCCGCCGGGCGCCCACCGCACCAACGGCGATGGCGACGACGCCGAACAGCGCGACGAGTACCGGAAGCCCAACGCTGATCAGCAGCAGTGCCACATCGCCGAGTGCGACGAGCATCCACAGTGCCAGCCGGGGCCGGGCGTTCCTGTATCGGTAACCCATGTCGCACCTCCCTCCGTCGTTGGAGATCAGATACCCCGAACGACGCAAGAACATGCGAGAGAGGTTCGCGCAGGTGCGGAACGCGGGTCAGTTGACCCGGTCGGGCTTGAAGCCCTTGACGATCTGGTCGAAGTTGGCGAGGTTGGCCTGCCAGTCCTTCTCCGCGATCTCCCACCGGATGGCGTAGCCCCGGTTGCTGGCGGTTACGAAGCCCCGGTTGCGCACGTGGATGCGGGTGTTGTCCCGGGTCTCCAACCACTCCCAGTCGGCGCAGGTCCGATACCAGTCGCAGGCCTTGATGCTGCCCACCAACTGGTAGTTGCTGACCAGATTCCGACGGTACGGTTCCTGGCCCTTCCAGTCGACGACCGCGTCCTTCTTCGGGCTGGGGGTCCACTGGACCAGCATCTTGCCGGGCCCGCCGGACTGGTTGAAGACGACCGTGTCCGAGTTGGTCTGACGGCCGCTCCAGCCGGGTGGGAGCGGGATGGAGAAGGTCGGCCCCTTGTGTAGCTTCCAGCCCGCCGGCAGGGCGTTCGGATCGGCCGAGGGCGTGGCCGACGCCGTCGGACTGGGCGCGCCGGTGGTCGGCGGGGGTACGGCGGGAGCGGACGTCGGCGCCGGAGCGGTCGTCGCGGCATCGCCGGTCTGGCCGGCCTGCGGGGTGTCCGGGTCGTCGCCCCCGCCCAGTCTCGGCACGATCACCGCGAGACCGATCAGCAGGAGGGCCACCACGGCCCCGATCAGCACGTTGCGTCGGGTGTTGTTCGGCTTCGCACCTGTCGACGGCGGCACCGTGGCCCGCCCCGCCGGGCTGGCCGAGGGCATGACCGACGTCGGCGTGGACGGCGGCTTGCGCTGCTCCGGCGCCACCCCCGCGCCGTCGACGGCCGTCGGCTCGTCGTCGCCCTTCGTCGTACCGTCACCGGTCTTGTCGCTCGCGGCCGCGACCTTCGCGGTCGGGTCCGCGTCGGACGTAGCCGTGCCGTCGATCTTCGCAGTCGGCTCGGCCGGCACCAGCGCGGTCGGCTCGGCATCCGCACCGGACGACACGGTCGCAGTCGGCGCGGCCTCGGCGGGGGTCGCGGCGACGGACGTGGCGGCGGCGACCGGCGGCGGAACCGACCTGTCCGCGGTGTCCTCGGCGGGCCGTGGCACCGGCACGTGCGGTGGGCGCGGCTCGCGTGGACCGTTCGGCCCCGGCCGGCGTACGCCATCAAGCAGTGAGATCCCGCGCGACCGCCTGCCACCGGCGCGGCGCAGCATCCGCTCCGCCACCTCGGCGGTGATCCGCTCGGTCGGGTCCTTGCGCAGCAACCCGTTCAGCACCGGCTTGAGCGGGCCGGCGTTCTTCGGCGGCGGCATCGGTTCGGTGGCCAGCGCGGCAAGCGTGGCGATGGCCGACGGTCGCGCGTACGGCGACTTGCCCTCCACCGCCGCGTACAGCGTCGCGCCCAACGACCACAGGTCGGCCTCCGGCCCGGCGGTGCCCTCCCGGGCGCGCTCCGGGGAGATGTACGCAGGTGAACCGAGCACCATTCCGGTGCGGGTGACGTTGGGGTCGCCCGGAATGGTGGCGAGACCGAAATCGGTCAACACCACCCGGCCGTCGTCACCGAGCAGCACGTTGCCGGGCTTGACGTCGCGGTGCATGACGCCCGCCTTGTGGGCCGCGTTGAGCGCACCAAGCACACCGAGCCCGATCTCGACCGCGCGCGCCGGCGTGACCGGACCGTCCTCGGCGAGAGTGTCCTGCAACGACTTCGACGCCACGTACTCCATGACGATCCACGGGTCGCCGTCCGTGCGCAGCACGTCGAAAATGCGCACCACGTTGACGTGGTTGAGCCGGGCGATGGCCCGCGCCTCACGCAGCGAACGCTCCCGCATCTCGCGGCGTTCCTCGTCGGTGAGGCCCGGCGGCGGCACCAACTCCTTGATCGCGACGTCCCGGTGCAGCACCTCGTCGCGCGCCTTCCACACCCGGCCCATGCCGCCCTGACCGAGCGGCGACAGAAGCCGGTATCGGTCAGCGACGAGTTGGGGAAGCGCGTTCGACATCGCTGAGACGGTACCCGGACGCGCCGACGCTCACACCGCCGGCACGCCACTGTGCGCTTCCCATAACTTCGGGCCGCGTACCCTGGCGGCATGTCTGCCGAACAGCCGCTGTTCCGGATCGTCCGCGGCGTACCGACCGCCGAGGAACTGGCCGCCCTGGTCGGCGCGATCGTCGTCCGATCCCGCCCCGCCGCCGCCCCGACCCGCGCGACCGCGTCCACCTGGGCACGCAGCGCCCGACCGGCCGGCACGACGTCCTCCGCCGGACCCGGCGGGTGGCGCACCGCCGGCCTGCTCCGCTGACCTGACCGCCGGGCAGGGCTGCCAGAGGGGCGCTCAGCCGTTAACCTCACTCAGGGAAACGGTGCCGTGACGGTAGGGAGGATCCGTGATCCCCGAGGAGGACCGGCCAGCGCCCTGGCTACGCGACTACGGCGGCATCGAGGCCGATATCCGACAGCTTCAGGACTTCGCCGACCGGCTCGCCACTGAGGTCCAGCGCAACTACGCGCCCCACCTGTCGTACATCGCCGACGACATGTCCGCGAAGGTGCCAAACCCCTGCGACGCCTTCGTCGAACTGGTCACCTTCCTGCACGCACACCACGAGACGCAGCAGGCCACCACCGACATGGTGTACGCCGTCCGAGGCGCCACAGGCCACCTCGCCGCCGTCGCCAACCGGGTCGCCACCCAGTACGCCGACACCGACGCCTTCTCCGCCGCCCGCGCGACGGACGTCCACCGGGCCCTCGCCGACCCCGGCACCGTCCTGAGCGGCGGCCGGACGCCAACCCTCAACGACCCCACCGGCCCCGACAGCGAGAGGCCGGGGGTCCTACCGTGATCGAACGGGGCAGCGGCCGCACCTCCGGCCACACCAACTGGCAACTGATGGACGTCAACAGCATGTGGGCGTGCCTACAGGACCACGACACCACAAACCACTGGAAGCAGGTCGCCGGCTGGCGCAAGGTCTGCGACCTCGCCCAGATCCACCTCGGCCGCCTCCAGGAATACCGTCGCGGCCTCGCCGAAGCCTGGCCACCCGCGACCAGCGCCGCCTCCGGCGCGTACCTCGCCCAACTCGACGACCTGATCGACAAGGTGCGGCACACCCACGACGCTGCAGCGGCGAACTACACGGCGCTGTCCGCCGCCACCCAGGCCATCGGCACCACCCGCGCCGCGCTCCGCCAGGTCCACGAGGAGTACGCCGCCAAGCTCCAGCAGAAGCAGGCGTTCGAGGAGATCGCCGCCGACCCCAAGGCGGCCATGGGTAACCGGGCCACCGAGTCGCCGGTGACCGATGCGGAGCTGGAGCGGCTGAATGTGCGGGCACGGGCGATGATGTTCGGCCTGAGCGGCGAACTCCAACAAGCCCAAGCCACCCTCCAAAAACCACCCGCGATGCCGCCACCTCGATCGAGGCGAGATCCCTCAAGCCCGGATGCTTACGATTCCGGGATCGCGCCAATAATTCCACCGATTGTGCCGGTTCCGCTTGCCCCCATCAACGCCAAACCAACCCTGCCAGGCTCATCGACAATCTCGAGCCCCGTTCAGACCGTCACTGGCGTAGGGCCAATTCTGGGCGGCGCTAGCCCAGGCGTTGCGACCGCGCCCACGAATGCCGCGCACCAGGGAGTTCAACCAAACGCCTCAACTCCTAGCCAAGCGCTGCTGCCGACCCCATTGTCCAGTGGCTCAACGACCCGGCCACTAGTTCCACCTCCGGGGAAATCCGGGCCGCTAGGGTGGCCGTCCGTCAAGCCGGTCAACGACGCCTCTCACATTCCATCGACCCCTCAGGCACGATTTATGCCACCTAACGGCATCATCGGTGGCGCACCTGGGCTTGGTCAACCTACCGCCGGAGGAAATTCGACCCGAAGAGTCAATCCGATTGGCGGCGTAATAGGTGGCGGCGGGGCAGGGACAGCACCGACGGGCGGCGCTGGCTCGCGCCCAGGCGCGGGTCGGAGCGTGGTCGGTGGATCGAATTTCCCACCTATCGGCGGCGCTCCCGTTTCCAACAACTACACGGGCCGAGGCGCTCCTCGTGATCGCCTGATGCAAGAACACGAAGACGATAGGCGCGCATGGGATCCGGACCACCCTTGGGCGGTCGGCCGCGGTGTGGACCCCGTGGTCCGCTCAACTGAAGAGCCAGGCCCTCCGGATCCCGGCCCTGCCATCGGCTTCAATCGGTGATGCGCGTCAGGCAACAAGGTCTAACGATTTTGACTGCTGCCCTATCGTTGACTATTGCGGCAGTACCGCCGTCTGGAATCCACGCCCTCGAGCCGGGTAGCGACCCCGGCCCAACCAAGCGCGTTCGAGCCGACCAATGGCACCTGACATATTTGAATGTAGGCGAAGCGCAGCGTATCACCCGGGGGGCGGGAGTAACCGTTGCTGTTCCTGACACTGGCGTCCAACCCCACCCCGACCTCCGTGACAATCTTCTTGACGGCACTGACGTAATCTCCGGCGGCGACGGAAACGGACAAGATGACTTAAACAGCCACGGCACTGGCATGGCTGGCCTGATAGCCGCTCATGGGCAAGGGGAAAACCTGGGAGCCCTAGGCATAGCACCCGAAGCGAAGATCCTTCCCATTCGCGACACGCCTGGCGACGGGCAGGGCCAACCCGATGATCTTGCCGCAAGTATTGATTATGCAGTACGCCATGGGGCTAACGTAATTTGCATCTCATCAACCGGCGGCGCGGGGATTACGTTGCAGCGCTCAATTGAAGCAGCACTCGCGGCTGATGTAGTATTAGTTGCTTCTGTCGGCAACGCACCGCAGGATACCGTTGTCGGCTACCCCGCGTCAGCGCATGCCGTTATTGCAGTCGGCGGCATTGGGCGCAATGGGATGCATTCTGCTATCTCAACAACCGGGCCTGAGGTTGACGTGGTTGCGCCGGCTGTCGATATCTACAGCACGAGCATCGACGGCAAGTACCGCAAAGGCACCGGCACCTCTGACGCAACGGCGATTGTGGCGGGGGCGGCGGCGTTGATCAGGTCGAAGTATCCCCACCTGCCCGCGCAGGAGGTGGCGCACCGACTCACGGCCACGGCCGTCGACAAGGGTCCGCCTGGGCGGGACGACGAGTACGGGTATGGGGTTATCGACCTCGTGGCGGCCCTGACGGCAGACGTACCCCCGTTGGGGTTTGAGTCGGTGAGCGCTCCGGCCGGGGGTGGCGCGAGCACGACGGCCGGTGCTCGGCCGGGCGACGACGATGGGGCGACCGTACGTGGGCTGGCCACTCTCGGCGTGATCGTGGCCGCTGGTGTCGGGTGGGCGCTGGTGCTGCGCCGTCGGCGTCGTGGCGACGATCCACCGCCCCGGATCAGTCGCTGATGTGGTGATCGACTCGGGTTCTTTGATGTCGCGGTGTCCTGGGCTGTCGGATAGCCCGACTTCATTGAACCCGAGTGGACCAACGCCGATCGGCGGGTCTGAACAGCGGTGATCGACACGAGGTCGGCGATGTGGGGGTGTCGGAGGCCTGGGGATAGCCCGATATCGGCGAAATGGAGTTGATCATCGGGCGCGGGGTGCCTAACGGCGGTGGTGGGCGGGGTGGTGACTCGGGAGGCGGTAACGTCGGACGGGTGTCTGAATCTTTGCCGCTCCGCCTCGTGCTCGCTTCGGCGAGCCCTGCCCGACGCAAGTCCCTCCAGGCCGCTGGCATCGAGCCAGATGTGCTGGTCAGCGGGGTGGACGAGTCGCTTGTGGTGACCGATCGGGCTGAGGATCTGTGCCTGGAGTTGGCGCGCCTCAAGGCGCAGGCGGTGTTGACCCGACTGAGCCCCGGCGCCGACCAGCGGACGCTCGTCATCGGATGTGACTCGGTGCTCGCGTTCGACGGGGAGATCCTCGGCAAGCCGGCGGATCCGGCGGACGCCACCCGGCGCTGGCAGCGGATGCGGGGGCGTAGCGGCGTCCTGCACAGTGGCCACTGTCTGATCGACGTCGCGGCCGGGCGGCGCGCGGAGGCGGTCGCCTCGACGACCGTCCACTTCGCGGACATCAGCGACGACGAGATCACCGCGTACGTGGCCAGCGGGGAGCCGCTGGCGGTGGCCGGCGCGTTCACCATTGACGGGTTGGGCGGGGCGTTCGTGGAGCGGATCGAGGGTGACCCGGGGACGGTTGTCGGCCTGTCGATGCCCCTGCTGCGTCGCCTTCTCGCCGAGTTGGGCCTACAAATCACCGACTTGTGGACAAAGGTCGCGCCGGGCGGTCAGACGGTCGAGCCGATCGGTAACGTCCGATCATGACCACCAAGTCGATCCCGCTCACCGACGAGCTGCACACGTACCTGGTCGCGCACGGCGCCCCACCAGACGAGATCATCCGCGACCTGGCCGAGGAGACCCGGTCGGTGCTGCCGGAGCACGCGACAATGCAGGTAGCGCCGGAGCAGGCCGCGTTCCTGACCTTCCTGACCCGACTGCTCGGCGTACGGCAGGCGGTCGAGGTCGGCACGTTCACCGGGCTGTCGTCGCTGGCGATCGCCCGCGGGTTGCCCGAGGGTGGCCGGTTGACCTGCTTCGACATCTCCGAGGAGTTCACCGGCATCGCGCGGCGTTACTGGGCTCGGGCCGGCGTGCAGGACCGGATCGACCTGCGGATCGGCCCGGCTGGAGACCGGCTGCGGGAGCTGCCGCACGAACGTCACCTGGACTTCGCGTTCATCGACGCGGACAAGACGGGATACCCGGTCTACTGGGCGGAGCTGGTGCCCCGGATGCGGCCGGGCGGTGTGATCGCTGTCGACAACGTGCTGCGCGGCGGCAGGGTGATCGCCCCGCAGGACGAAAACGACAGAGCCATCGCCGCCTTCAACGACGAGGTCCTCGCCGACGTACGGGTGGACCCGGTGATGCTGCCGATCGCGGACGGCCTCACCCTCGCCCGGGTGCACTGAGAAGCGTCACCACCACACGGCTTTCGGGGTGCCCCGAACCACAAACAGGGCACCCCGAAAGACCTGAGCGTCAGCGGACGCTGCGGGCGAACTGGCGGGCCGCCCAGAAGACGCCAAGTGCGGCGAGTACGGCGGTGATGGTCAGGCCCTGCCAGACCTTGTCGCTGCCCAGGTCGCCGGCGAACAGCGCGCGGGTGCCGTCGACCGCCCAGGAGAACGGGTTCCAGTCGGCGATGCCCTGCAGCCAACCGGGTGCGAAGGTCAGCGGCAGCAGGATGCCGGAGAGCAGCAGCACCGGCTGTGCGACGGTGTTCATCAGCGGGGCGAGCGCGTCCTCGCTCTTGACCTTGAGGGCGACGCCGTACGAGACGGCCGAGGTCATGAGGGCGATCAGGGCGAGCATCAGGTACGCCAGCAGCAGGTCACCGATGAACACCCGCAGGTCGAACAGGAGCGCCAGCAGGGTGATGATGACCGCCTGCACGAGGAGCGACACCACGTCGCGCAGTGAGCGGCCGAGCAGCAGGGCGAGCCGGCTGATCGGGGTGACCCGGGAGCGTTCGATGACGCCGGCACGCAGCTCGGCGATCAGGCCGAAGCCCTGGAACAGGCCGCCGAAGATGGCCAGCAGCACCAGCAGACCGGGTACGAAGATCTTGTAGGCGGCGGCCTGGGTGGGCGCGTTGAGTGCCGGCTTGAGCAGCGGGGCGAAGAGCAGCAGGTACATGACCGGCTGGAAGACGCCGACGAAGACCCAGACCGGGTTGCGCAGCAGAAGTTGGGTCTGGCGCTGGAAGATCAGCCACGTGTCACGGGCGAATTTCATGAGTCGTCTCTCCGGTGGTCAGGACTCGCGCAGCGAGCGGCCGGTCTTGGTGAGGAAGACGTCGTCGAGGCTGGGTCGGTGCAGCTCGATCGAGCGCAGCTCCAACCCGGCGTGGTCGAGTCGGCGCAGCACCTGCGGGATGGCGGTGGCGCCCTCGTCGACATAGAGACGCAGGCCGCCCTCGTCTGCGGTCTCCAGCTTGTTGACGTACGGCTCGCCGTCGAGCGCCTGTGCGGCCTGCGGGGTGGCGGCCAGGTCGAGGCCGACAAGCACCACGTCGCCGGAGATCTCCCGCTTGAGCTCGGCGGGGGTGCCCTCGGCGACGACCTCGCCGTGGTCCATGATCGCGATGCGGTCGCAGAGCGCGTCGGCCTCGTCGAGGTAGTGCGTGGTGATGAAGACTGTCATCCCGTCGCTGCGCAGTCGCCGGATCTCGTCCCACATGTGCGCGCGGCTCTGCGGGTCGAGGCCGGTGGTCGGCTCGTCCAGGAAGACGATCTTCGGCTCGTGGATGATGCCGAGCGCGATCTCCACCCGCCGTCGCTGGCCACCCGAGTAGGTCTTGCACTTGCGGTCGGCGTACTCGGTCAGTTGGAAGGCCGCCAGGGCGCGGGCGGCGCGCTGCTGCGCGTCGGCCTTGCTGATGCCGTACATCCGCGCGTGCAGCACCAGCTCCTCGCGGGCGGTGGACTCGTCCCAGGTGCTGCCGCCCTGCGGGACGTAGCCGATCCTGCGGCGCACCTCGGCGGGGGCTTTGCGCAGGTCGGCGCCGGCGATTGTGGCGTCGCCGCCGTCGGGTTCGATGAGGGTGGCGAGCATCCGCAGGGTGGTGGTCTTGCCGGCGCCGTTGGGGCCGAGAAAGCCGAAGATCTCGCCCTCGGCGACTTCGAGGTTGACGCCGCGTACGGCGTCCACCGTCTTCGTCTCTCGACCCGCGCGGGAGCGGAACGACTTCCGCAGCCCCCTGGTCTCGATCATTTCTGCTCCTGGTCGTCCGTGCCGGCCTTGCCGGCTGTCGAGAGGGACGACGCCAGACGGCGCACTCCCCCGATGTGCCCGCCAGCAGGCTAACGAGATATAACTCTCTTAGTCAACGTTGATTATGTCGCGTGTGGGTCGGGCCGCTCTTCGCCGTCTCTCCAACCCGACCAACCATCCGCGTTCTCTAGCTCAGCAGGCAGGTACGACACTCCGGACTCGACGCGTTCCGCGATCCGCTCGCACCAGGCCATCTCCGCCTCGGCGCGCTCGGACCAAAGTTCGATCATCCAACTGACATGCACCGGCTTGGCGTTGCGGATCCAGTCCGACTCGAGCGATGCGCGCATCGAGGCGGCGTTGGCGCGCAGCAGGTTGGCCCGGTTGCGCAGGGCAGCCGCCGCCTCGGATCGCGGCATCGCGGGCAGGAAGGAGAACGCCGCCGAGAACGGGTCGAGCGGCTCCGAGAGACCCCACCACAGGTTGCGCAGCAGCGTCTCGAACTCGTCCTCGCCCTTGGCAGTCACCTCGTAGGTCGTACGGGCCGGACGGGCACCTACCTGCTCGGTCGCGACGGCCCGCAGCAACTCCTCCTCGGTGAGCTTGCGCAGAGCGTGGTAGATCGAGCCGGGCTGCACGTTGGCCCACTTGTCGGCACCCCAGCTCAGCAGCTCACGGCGCACGTCGTAGCCGTGCACGGGCTGCATCCACCGCACCAGCCCGAGGATCATCATCCGAGTCGCAGACACCTGATAAGCGTAATAGACAAGTTTGATTAGAGCGTTGTGACCACAGTGCGGCATCCCACACTGAGCGACCGTTAGGGTGGGCAGGGTGACCGCTAAACTCCCGGTCAGTAACCTGCCGGGAGGAGTCACAAAGGTGCGCAAGGTACTCATTGCCAACCGCGGCGAGATCGCCGTCCGGGTTGTCCGCGCCTGCCGTGACGCCGGTCTGGACAGTGTCGCGGTGTACGCGGACTCCGACCGCGACGCCCTGCACGCCACCCTCGCGGACGAGGCGTACGCCCTTGGTGGCGACAGCGCGACGGACACGTACCTGCGCATCGACAAGCTGCTCGACGTCGCCGCCCGGGCCGGTGCCGACGCCGTACACCCGGGTTATGGCTTTCTCAGCGAGAACGCCGACTTCGCCCAGGCGGTCATCGACGCCGGCCTGACCTGGATCGGCCCCACCCCGCAGGCGATCCGCGACCTGGGCGACAAGGTGACCGCCCGGCACATCGCGCAGCGCGCCGGCGCTCCGCTGGTCCCCGGCACCCCCGACCCGGTGGCCAGCCCGGACGAGGTGATGGCGTTCGCCGTCGACCACGGCCTGCCGGTCGCCATCAAGGCCGCTTTCGGTGGCGGCGGGCGCGGGCTCAAGGTGGCCCGCACGATGGAGGAGATCCCCCAGCTCTTCGAGTCGGCCACCCGGGAGGCGGTCGCGGCGTTCGGCCGTGGCGAGTGCTTCGTCGAGCGCTACCTGGACCAGCCGCGGCACGTCGAGGCGCAGGTCCTCGCCGACCAGCACGGCAACGTCATCGTGGTGGGCACCCGGGACTGCTCGTTGCAGCGACGCCACCAGAAGCTTGTCGAGGAGGCGCCCGCGCCGTTCCTCACCGACGCCCAGCGGGCGCAGATCCACGACAGCGCCAAGGCGATCTGCCGCGAGGCCGGCTACCACGGCGCCGGCACCGTGGAATACCTGGTCGGCGTGGACGGCACGATCTCGTTCCTGGAGGTCAACACCCGGCTCCAGGTCGAGCACCCGGTCACCGAGGAGACCGCCGGCATCGACCTGGTCCGTGAGCAGTTCCGGATCGCCGACGGCGAGAAGCTGCGGATCACCGAGGACCCGACGCCGCGCGGGCACTCGATCGAGTTCCGGATCAACGGCGAGGACCCGGGCCGCAACTTCCTGCCCGCACCGGGCACGGTCACCGCGCTGCGCCTGCCGACCGGCCCGGGCGTGCGGGTCGACACAGGCATCTCGGCCGGCGACGTGATCGGCGGCAACTTCGACTCGCTGCTGGCCAAGGTGATCATCACAGGTGAGACGCGCACCGAGGCGTTGGAGCGCGCCCGCCGCGCGCTCGACGAGATGGTGCTCGACGGCATGGCCACCGCGCTGCCGTTCCACCGGCTCGTGGTGCGCGACGAGGCGTTCACCGCCGAACCGTTCACCGTGCACACCCGGTGGATCGAGACCGAGTTCCACAACACCGTGCCGCCGTTCGTCGCGGCCGCCTGCGCCATCGAGGCACCTGCCGAACGCGAGACCGTCGTGGTCGAGGTGGGCGGCAAGCGCCTCGAGGTCAGCCTCCCCGCCGGCTTCGGCGGGGGTACGACCGCAGCCGCGCCCGCCACGCGCAAGCCGACCCGGCGTAGCGGTGGTGCCAAGGCCGGCGCGACGGTCGGCGGCGACGCGCTCACCTCGCCGATGCAGGGCACCATCGTCAAGATCGCGGTCGCCGACGGTGACACGGTGGCCGAGGGCGACCTGGTCGTGGTGCTGGAGGCGATGAAGATGGAGCAGCCGTTGCACGCCCACAAGGCGGGCACTGTCAGCGGGCTCAGCGCGGAGGTCGGCGCGGTCATCACCGCCGGCGCACCCATCTGCACCATCGCCTGAGCGGTAAGGAAGGGCACCTTATTAACGCCTGGTGTATAGGAAGGGGCCCTTCCTAACGCTTTGCCGGCTGCGTGCGGCGCGTCGCGGGGGTGGTTTGCAGCACCGACGTGGGCGCGGGCGGGCGGGTGCGGGAATGATGGCCGGGTGCAGTTCCTTCACGGCGCGGCCCCCGCGCACGACCTGACCTACACCGACGTCTTCATGGCGCCGGCCCGCTCCGACCTCGGTTCCCGGCTCGACGTCGACCTGTCCACCGGCGACGGCACCGGCACCACAATTCCTCTTGTGGTGTCGAACATGACAGCGGTCGCCGGGCGGCGGATGGCCGAGACGGTGGCCCGGCGGGGCGCGGTCGCGGTGATCCCGCAGGACATCCCGATCGAGGTGGTCGCGAACGTCGTCGCCTGGGTCAAGCAGCGGCACCAGGTCTACGACACCCCCATCACCCTCGGCCCGACCGAGACCGTCGGCGACGCCATCCACCTGCTGCCGAAGCGGTCGCACGGTGCGGTGATCGTGGTCGACGAGGCGGGGCGGCCGATGGGCGTGGTCACCGAGGCGGACACCGTTGGGGTGGACCGGTTCGCCCAACTGCGGCACGTGATGTCCACCGAGCTGCACACAGTGCCGGCGGACGCGGACCCGCGTACCGGCTTCGACCTGCTCTCCGCCGGTCGCCGTCGGCTCGCCCCGGTGGTGGACGCCGACGGCAGGCTTGTCGGGGTGCTGACCCGGAAGGGCGCGCTGCGCGCCACCCTCTACACACCGGCGGTGGACGACAGGGGTCGGCTGCGTATCGCCGCGGCGGTCGGGATCAACGGCGACGTCACCGGCAAGGCCGCCGCGCTGCTGGAGGCCGGGGTGGACACGCTTGTCGTGGACACCGCGCACGGCCACCAGTCGCGGATGATCTCCGCGCTGCGGGCGGTCCGGAAGCTGGACCCGGGCGTCCCGGTGGCGGCCGGCAACGTGGTCACCGCCGAGGGGGTACGCGACCTGGTCGAGGCGGGTGCCGACATCATCAAGGTTGGTGTCGGACCGGGCGCGATGTGCACCACCCGGATGATGACCGGCGTGGGTAGGCCGCAGTTCTCCGCCGTGCTGGACTGCTCGACGGCGGCCCGGGAGCTGGGCCGGCACGTCTGGGCCGACGGCGGGGTGCGGCACCCCCGCGACGTGGCGCTCGCGCTCGCCGCAGGCGCGTCGAACGTGATGATCGGCTCCTGGTTCGCCGGCACCTACGAGTCGCCCGGTGACCTCTACACCGAGCCGGACGGTAGGCGTTACAAGGAGAGCTTCGGGATGGCTTCGGCGCGGGCGGTAAGCGCCCGTACCGCCGACGACAGCCCGTACGACCGGGCCCGTAAGGCGGTGTTCGAGGAGGGCATCTCCTCGGCCCGGATGTATCTGGACCCGGCCCGACCCGGCGTCGAGGACCTGATCGACGAGATCATCGCCGGGGTGCGCAGCGCCTTCACCTATGCGGGGGCACGGAACCTGACGGAGTTCCACGAGCGGGCGATCGTCGGTGTGCAGAGTGCGGCGGGCTTCACCGAGGGAATGCCGCTGCCCACGAGCTGGTAACCCACCCCGCCGTCCCCGCCCGTCTCCCGCGTCGATCATGGAGTTGTGGTGCCTCACAAAAGGGGCACTGCTGGGTGAACCGCCCACCACAACTCCATGATCGACACTGCGGAGGAGGGCGCGGGCGGAGGAGAGGGCCGGGCGCGGAGGAGGGACGGGGCGCGGGGGTCTGGGGAATTCGTTTGGAACCTGACTATCAGGGGGCTAACCTGCTCTCCGTGAGACTCGCGACCCTCCAGGACGCACCGCTCGGCAGACTGCTGCTGGTGGCCGGGCACGTCGTCGAACAGCGGTGGAACCGCTACCTCGCCGAGGAGCACGGCCTCACCCATGCCGGCATGGTGACCCTGATAACGCTCGCCCGACACGGCGAGATGCCGCACCGCGAGGTCGCCCAGATGGGCTTCGTTCGCCCGGCCACCCTGACCGGCATCGTGGACACGCTGGCCCGGGACGGGTTGGTCGAGCGGCAGCGCGACGACAGCGACAGGCGCAGCATCCGACTCGCCATCACCCCCGCCGGCCGGGAGCGCGTGGCGGCGCTCACCGCCATGATCCACTCTGGCCGCCCCGTCACCTCGGTCGACGCCGACCCGGTGAAGGCCCAGGTGATCCGCGAGTTCCTGCTCGAAGTCATCGCCAGCGCGGACGACCCGCCGATGACCGGACGCCCCACCGAACCAAAGGACCCGGCGTGCTGATCCGACTCCTGCGCGGCCAACTGCGCACCTACCGACGACCGCTGCTCGCGGTGGTGCTGCTCCAGTTCGTGGGCACCATGGCCTCGCTCTATCTGCCCAGCCTCAACGCGGACATCATCGACCAGGGCGTGGCCCGGGGCGACACCGACTACATCGTGCGCACCGGCGGCTGGATGCTGCTGGTCAGCCTCATCCAGATCATCTGCTCGATCGCCGCGGTCTACCTGGGCGCGCGGGTCGCCATGGGCTTCGGCCGTGATGTCCGCGCCCGACTGTTCGGCCACGTCAACCGCTTCTCCGCCCGCGAGGTGGCCCGGTTCGGCGCGCCGTCGCTGATCACCCGCAACACCAATGACGTGCAGCAGGTGCAGATGCTCGTGCTGATGAGCTGCACAATGCTCGTCGCAGCGCCGATCATGAGCGTCGGCGGTGTGGTGATGGCGCTGCGGGAGGACATCGGGCTCTCCTGGCTGATGCTGGTAAGCGTGCCGGTGCTGGCCATCGCGCTCAGCGCGATCATCCGCCGGATGGTGCCGGGCTTCCGGCTCATGCAGACCCGGATCGACACGGTCAACCGGGTCCTGCGCGAGCAGATCACCGGCATCCGGGTCGTCCGCGCGTTCGTCCGCGAGCCGTACGAGACGGACCGCTTCGCCGTCGCCAACGCCGACCTGACCGCCACCGCCCTGCGTACCGGCCGGTTGATGGCGATGATCTTCCCGGTGGTCATGCTGGTGCTCAACGTCTCCAGCGTGGCGGTGCTGTGGTTCGGCGCTCAGCGGGTCGACAGCGGGGCGATCCAGGTCGGCGCGCTCACCGCCTTCCTGCAATACCTGATGCAGATCCTGATGGCCGTCATGATGGCGACCTTCATGCTGATGATGGTGCCCCGCGCCGCCGTCTGCGCCGAGCGGATCACCGAGGTGCTGGACACCGACTCGTCGGTGGTCCCCGCCGCCGAGCCGGTCACCGAGATGCCCACCCGCGCCGAGCTTGAGCTGCGCGGGGTGCGCTTCCAGTACCCGGGTGCCGTCGACCCGGTGCTGCGGGACATCTCCTTCCGGGCCACCCCGGGCACCACCACGGCGATCATCGGCAGCACCGGCGCCGGCAAGACGACCCTGCTGTCACTCATCCCCCGCCTGGTGGACGTCACAGGTGGAGCGGTGCTCGTCGACGGCGTGGACGTGCGGGAGATGGCACCGGACGAGCTGTGGCGGCGGATCGGCCTGGTGCCGCAGCGGCCGTACCTGTTCACCGGCACGGTCGCCAGCAACCTGCGCTACGGCAACCCGGACGCGACCGACGAGGAGTTGTGGGCGGCGCTGGAGATCGCCCAGGCCAGCGAGTTCGTGGCCCAGATGCCCGGCGGCCTGGACGCCCCGATCGCCCAGGGCGGCAGCACCGTCTCCGGTGGGCAGCGGCAGCGCCTGGCCATCGCGCGGGCGCTGGTCCGCCAGCCGGAGATCTACCTCTTCGACGACTCGTTCTCCGCGCTCGACCTCGGCACCGACGCGCGGCTGCGGGCAGCGCTGCGGCCGGTCACCGCGCAGTCAGCGGTGGTGATCGTGGCCCAGCGGGTCTCCACAATCGTCGACGCCGACCAGATCATCGTTCTTGAGGACGGAGGGGTCGTCGGAGTGGGACGACATGCGCAGTTGTTGGAGACCTGTCCGACGTACGCCGAGATCGTTGCCTCCCAGCAGACGACGGAGGTGACGGCATGAGCGAGCCCGACGATCGGCGGACCGCGGCCGTACCCACGCAGAAGCCGGCCGGCGACGCACGGACGCCGGCAGCCGGCGCGGGGCAACCCGGCGGCGACGCGGCGGCACCGAAGCGGCTGCCGCCGGGCCGCCCGGCCGGCGGCCCACACTGGGCGAGCGCCGGGATGCCCGCCGAGAAGTCGATGAATTTCGGGCCGTCCGCCCGGCGGCTGCTCGGCCGGCTGCGCCCGCACCGGCTGCACCTGACCGCGATCATCAGCCTCGCGGTGGTGAGTGTCGGGTTCAGCGTTGCCGGGCCGAAGATCCTCGGCCACGCCACCGACCTGATCTTCAGTGGGGTGATCGGCCGGCAACTGCCGGCGGGCACCACCGCCGAGCAGGCCGTCGAGGCGGCCCGGGCCAGCGGCAACGGCAACTTCGCCGACATGCTGGCCCGGATGGACGTGGTGCCCGGCGTCGGTGTCGACTTCACCGCCCTGAGCCGGGTGCTGCTGCTGGCGCTCGGGCTCTACCTGGCGGCGAGCCTGCTGTCGTGGTGGCAGGGCTGGCTGCTCAACGGCGTGGTCCAGCGCACGGTGCTGCGGCTGCGCGCCGAGGTGGAGGAGAAGCTCAACCGGCTGCCGCTGCCCTACTTCGACAGGCAGCCTCGGGGTGAGCTGCTGAGCCGGGTCACCAACGACATCGACAACATCTCGACGAGCCTCCAGCAGACCCTCAGTCAACTGCTCACCTCGCTGCTGACAGTGGTCGGCGTGCTGGGCGTGATGTTCTGGATCTCGCCGCTGCTGGCCCTGGTCGCACTCGTCGCGGTGCCGCTGTCGGTGCTTGTCACCCAGCGCATCGCCAAGCGCTCGCAGAAGCAGTTCATCGCGCAGTGGAAGCACACAGGCGAGTTGAACGGCCAGATCGAGGAGGCGTACACAGGCCATGAGCTGGTGAAGGTCTTCGGCCGGCAGCGTGAGGTGGAGGCCGCGTTCCACGCCAAGAACGAGGAGTTGTTCCGGGCCAGCTTCGGCGCGCAGTTCGTCTCCGGGATCATCATGCCGTCGATGATGTTCATCGGAAACCTGAGCTACGTGGCGATCGCCGTGGTCGGCGGGCTGCGGGTCGCCTCCGGGACGATGAGCCTCGGCGACGTGCAGGCGTTCATCCAGTACTCCCGGCAGTTCACCCAGCCGCTCACGCAACTCGCGTCGATGGCCAACCTGCTCCAGTCCGGGGTGGCGTCGGCGGAGCGGGTCTTCGCGGTGCTCGACGCCGACGAGCAGAGCCCCGACCCGGTCGCGCCGGCCCGGGTCGTCGACCCGCACGGTCGTGTCGAGTTCGAGCACGTCTCCTTCCGGTACGAGCCGGACAAGCCGCTGATCGACGACCTGTCCCTGGTCGCCGAGCCGGGGCACACGGTGGCCATCGTCGGCCCGACAGGCGCCGGCAAGACGACCCTCGTCAACCTGATCATGCGGTTCTACGAGTTGGACGCCGGCCGGATCACCCTTGACGGCGTGGACATCACCACGATGCGCCGCGACGACCTGCGCGGTCGGATCGGCATGGTCCTCCAGGACACCTGGCTCTTCGGCGGCACCATCCGGGCCAACATCGCCTACGGCCGGCCGGACGCGACAGAGGAGGAGATCCTCGCCGCGGCCCGGGCCACATTCGTGGACCGGTTCGTGCGGAGCCTTCCGGACGGCTACGACACGGTCATCGACGAGGAGGGCAACAACGTAAGCGCCGGCGAGAAGCAGCTCATCACGATCGCGCGGGCGTTCCTCGCCGAACCGTCGCTGCTGATCCTGGACGAGGCGACCAGCTCGGTGGACACCCGCACCGAGGTGCTGCTCCAGCGGGCGATGGCGGCACTGCGCTCGGACCGGACCAGTTTCGTCATCGCGCACCGCCTCTCCACCATCCGCGACGCCGACCTGATCCTGATGATGGAGAACGGTCGCATCGTCGAGCAGGGCACCCACGAGCAACTGCTCGCCGCAAAGGGCGCGTACCACAAGCTCTACCGATCCCAGTTCACCGGCGCGGTGGTCGACGAGGAACCAGCCGCCCAACCAGCGTCGGTGTAGGGCGGACCGCGCAATGGCGACGGTCCGCCCCACACCTCCGATCCGGTCAGCCGGCCGGCAGCAGGTCGCTCGCGCGGGCGGCGACCTGCCCGCCGATCAGGGCGAGCGCGTCGGCGACGGGCATCGGAGCCAGGGCGCGGCCACCGCGCAGGCGCAGTGCGAGGAGCCCGTCGGCCACCTCCCGAGGGCCCAGCACCCCGAGGTACGGGACACGGCGGCGGGCCCCATCCCGTACCCGGGCGCGTCGGGCGGTCGAGGACGCACCCGGATTTGCGACGGTGAGGGGGCGGGGGCGGGCCGCCGGCGCGGGACCCGCCGGCGGCCCTGTTCGACCCGAATCGTCGGGAACGGGGGACCCGACGGGCTGGGCCGCGCCGACTACGGTACGCCGACAGACGCCGATCCGCCGACCGCTTCGGGCACCGTGAAACGATCTCGGAGCCGTCACCCGAGGCCGGTTCGCCTCGTTGTAACCGGGTGGCCTTCGGTGTCGATGGTCACGACGGGATGGGGCCGTGCTCGGTGACGCAGGACACGACGTCAGGCTCGATAGACCCTATCGGCCGCATTCGGCGAGGTGGCAGGCGTGCCCGAACTACTGACTGACGTCGCGTCGCCGACGTGGGCGTACCTCGTCCTGCTCGGATTGCTTATCGCGGACGCCTTCGTCCCGGTGATCCCCACCCAGATCATCATGATCACCAGCGGCGCGCTCACCGTGTACGGCGGCCTCAGCCTGCCGGTCACCATCGCTGTCGGCGCGCTCGGGGTGTTCGTCGGTGACATGGCGTGCTACCTGCTCGGCCGGGGCGCACCGGACCGACGAGCACCTCGACATACCGAGCCGAGCCGTGCCCGCCGGATGGCCAGCCGGGTGACGCAGGGTCTGCGCCAACCCGGGCCGATGGTCATCCTGCTCTGCCGGTTCGTGCCCGGGGGACGCATGGCGGCGTGCTTCTCGGCCGGGCGCAGCCGGTACCCGTACCGCCTGTTCGTGCTCTACGAGGCGGTGGCCGCGCTGAGTTGGTCGACCTACGGGGCGATGGTCGGGCACCTGGGCGGCACGGCACTCACCCATTCGGCGTGGCGCCTGGCCATCATCGCCGCCGCCGCAGCGACCGGCTTCGCAGCAGCCGGATGGGCAATCACGCTGGTAAACACCCGCCAAACCCGCACAGCAAAAGTCCCCCTGGACTGAGCGTCATCCCCGCGCGATCTTGCAGTTTGTGTCGGGGTAATTGGTGCGAAGGGTGCACAAGGGCGACCGAAAGTGCAAGATCGCGGGGATAGGTGGGCGGGGGCCTTTAGGGGTTGTTTCGGGGGGTTAACTCGGTGGGGTTCCCGGATTTGGTTGGGGTGTCCGCGGCGACAGGCTGAGGCATGCCTGGAACCCGGAACACCGGTCTGCTGGCCCTCGGCGGGATCGCCCTCGCGGCCCTGCTGACCGTGATCGGCCATCTTGAGGTCAGCGACGACCTCGACCCGTGGACGTTGACCATCAGCGACTTCGCCGTCTCCGACAGAGGTGGCGTCATCGACGTCGCAATGGTGGTGCTCGCGCTCGCAAGCATCGCGGTGTTGTACGGGCTACGCCGCACCGGAGCACCCCGGCCGGGTTCCGGCCGCACGGCTGAGCTGCTGCTCGGCGCGTGGGTGGCCGGGCTGCTGCTGGCCGCGATCGTGCCGACGAACGATCCGGGCACCGCCATGACCACAGCCGCCTACCTGCACCGGTACGCCTCGGTGGTCGCCTTCCTGGCACTGCCGGTCGGCGGGTGGCTGCTCGCCCGGAGGCCCGACCTGGCACCCGCGGCGGGGACCCTGCGTGCACTTGTAGCGCTCAGCCTGGCGTTGGCGGTGGCGATGATCTGGTCCGCCTACCCCGGTGACCGCGTGCTGCTCGGCCTCATCGAGCGCGCGCTGATCCTGACCGAGGTAGGCGTCCTGGCGACGTTGGCGGCGCTCCAAACCCGCCTCCCGGTCGATCATGGAGTTGTGGTGCCCCGCAACAGCGGCGTACCAGCGTTGACCGGCCACCACTACTCCATGATCGACGCGGGCAGGGTCACTCCAACTCGTGGAGCATCAACTGGCGGGCCGCTTCGGTGATGGAGCCGGAGAGGCTCGGGTAGATGGTGATGGTCTGGGCCAGCTCGTTGACGGTCAGGTTGTTCTCGACAGCCATGGTGATCGGCAGGATCAGCTCGCTGGCCTTCGGGGCGACCACCACACCGCCGATCACCTGACCACTTGCCGGCCGGCAGAACAACTTCACGAAGCCGTCGGACAGGTCGTCCATCTTGGCGCGGGCGTTGCCGGACAGCGGCAGCATCACCTGCCGGGCCGGCACCTTGCCCGCGTCGACCTCGTCCTGCGAGACACCCACGGTGGCCAACTCCGGGTCGGTGAACACGTTCGCCGCGACGGTCCGCAGCCGCAGCGGGCGGACCGCCTCACCTAGGGCGTGCCACATCGCGATCCGGCCCTGCATGGCGGCGACGCTTGCCAGCAGCAGCACACCTGTGCAGTCGCCGGCGGCGTAGACGCCTGGCACGTTGGTCCGGGAGACCCGGTCGACAGTGACGTAGCCACCCCGACCCAGCTCCACGCCGTACTCGGCCAGGCCCAGGTCGGCGGTGTTCGGGATCGAACCGACAGCGATCAGCGCGTGCGAACCGGTCACCTTACGGCCGTCGGAGAGCTCCACCTCGACCCCGTCGGCGGTACGCCGGACCGTGTCGGCGCGCGAGTTGTTGAGGATGGACATGCCCCGGTTGCGGAACACCCGCTCGATTGCCGACGCCGCGTCGGCGTCCTCGTGCGGCATCACCCGGTCCCGGCTGGACACCAGCGTGACCTGGACCCCCATCGCCAGATAGGCGCTGGCGAACTCGGCGCCGGTCACACCGGAGCCGACCACGATCAGGTGCTCGGGCAACTCCGGCAGGTCGTACACCTGACGCCAGGTCAGGATGCGCTCGCCGTCCGGCACGGCGGTGGGCAACTGGCGGGGCGTCGAGCCGGTGGCGATAAGCACCGTGGACGCGGCGATCGAGTATTCCTCGCCCCCGTCGGCCGGGGTGATGATGACCAGGTGGGTGTGCCCGAGGGCGTCATCGCCCAGCCGGGCGGTGCCGGCCACGAAGGTGACCCCCGCCTTGAGCAGCTTGGCGTGGATGTCGGCGGACTGCGCCAGCGCCAGTCGCTTGACCCGCTCGTGCACCGCCTGGGCGTCGACGGTGACCGCCTCCAGTCCGTCCGAGTGCACCCCGAACTCCTCGGTGTCCCGATAGCCGGTGACCACCTGCGAGCTGGCGATGAACGTCTTCGACGGCACGCAGTCGGACAGCACGCAGGCGCCACCGGCACCGTCGGCCTCCACCACGGTGACATCGGCGTCCAGTTGGGCGGCGACAAGCGCTGCCTCGTACCCGGCCGGCCCGCCGCCGATGATCACGATCCGGCTCACAGCGTTCGCCCTTCGTTGATGCTCACAGTGACTTTCTTCTCCCGAACGCATCCGACACGCACAGTCGTATTCTCCCCCACCCGCCCGCCGGGCTATCGTCATCGCCGTGCGTCATCACGCCGCCTACGGCTCAAACCTCGACCCGGCCCGGATGCGGGCCTACTGCCCGCACTCGCCCATGGTGGGCACCGGGTGGCTGGAGGGGTGGCGGCTGACCTTCGCCGGGGAGGACGTCATCGGCTGGGAAGGCGCGGTGACCACTGTCGTCGAGTCCCCCGGCGACCGGGTGTTCGTGGCGATCTACGACATCCACCCGTACGACGCGGCCCAGCTCGACGAGCTCGAGGGGGTGACCGCCGGGACGTACCGCAAGCTGCACGTCCGGATCTCCACCCTCGACGGCGACGTGACCGCGTGGATCTACGTGTTCGACGGGTACGAGGGCGGCCTGCCGACGTCGTGGTACCTCACCGAGATCGCGAACGCCGCCGAGAAGGCGGGTGCGCCGGACGACTACGTCACCGAACTGCGGTCGCGTCCCACCGGCACCGCCTCGGCCTGACCGGGTCTTCCGCACCCACACAGTCTGCAACCGTCGCCGGTGCGGCGGTGCGCCGGGCCGCACGGGCGTCGTCAATCACACACCGGCGGCCGGGACCACCCGCTCGTACATGTCGCTCCACCAGGTTTCCCGCATCCCAACCGATCGGTAGAGCGACGCCGGGGCGGTCGGGTTGGTGAGATCCACGCCCAGGCCTGCGGACAACCGGCCCTTCTCGGCGTAGCGGGCGAAGGCGCGGCGCAGCAACGCCGCACCCACCCCGCGCCGACGGTACGCGGGCAGCACCGACAGGCTCCGCACGAAACCCTCCTGCTGGTCGAGCCCCTGATCCGAGGACTGCAACGCGCCGGCGAGCACCCCGTCGACCTCGGCGACGAACCATTCGTCCCAGGCGGTCACGTCGCCGATCCGGGCGCGCCACCGCTCGTACGACAGCGGCTCGTGATCCGGCGTGTCGCCGAAGGCGATGTCGTGGACCCGGTGGAACTCCCGCAACTCGGCCTCGTCGTCGCGCCGCACCGGCCGTACCGTCACCCCGACCGGCGGGGACGGCTCGGCGGGCAGATCGGTAAGCGGGCGGTTCATCCGGACGTACCGCTTCACGAGTGTGAACCCGGCGGCGCGCAGGTCGCGTTCCCAGTCGCGCTCGGGCGCGAAGACCGCGCAGCGGACGGTGAGCGCCGGCAGCCCTCGCTCGGCGGCGCGTTCGGCGACCCGCTCCACCTGCCGGGCCAGCAGCGGCGCGCGGACGTGACTCGCCCGCTCCGGGTCGACGTAGACCTCCACGAACTCCCGACCGACCCCTGTCGGATTGTCCACAGTCGCCCAGCCCACCACTGTGCCGTCCGGGTCCGTCGCCAGCCAGGAGTCCCGGGTCGGGTCGAAGTGGGGCGCGGTCAGCGACGCCTCGACGTCCTGTGCGTCGAAGTCGGGATGGCCGATGGCGAAGGTGTCCGCCGCGTGCACGACCGCGAGGATCGCCGGTACGTCGTCAAGTGTGGGCCGGCGCGTCGCCCAGCCAGCGGGAAGCGTCACGGCAGCACATCCTGACAGCCGCCCGCCGCCAGCGCCGCCCATTTTCTCCGGGGGTCAGGCCTCCGGCCGTTCAGGCGAGGGCCGCGCGGGTGTGGTGCAGCAACTCCACAAGTTCGGCGCCGTCGGCGGGGCCGAGCGCCGCGAACGCCGGCGCGGCCAGCCGGTTCGTCACCGCCTCCGCCCAGAGTCGCCGACGCACAAGCGGACCGATCGGCGGGTACGGCGGCGGCCAGCCGCACGCCACAGCGCCGGCCTCGCCCTCCGGCCCGGCCAGCACCGCCTCCAGCGGTGTCATTCCGGCGGCCCGCACCGCCAACAGGTACGCGCCTGTGAAGTGCTCGCGGAGCAGGCGCAGCCCGGCGGCGCTCCGGGCTCCCGGGGTGAGGTCCGGCAGCGGCATGGCCCGCCAGGCGGCGAAGAGCGGCATCCCGCTGGCGTTCGCGGCTGCCACGGCCTGCTCGACGAGCCCGGCCAGCCGCTCGGTTCCCGGCAGCGCGCCCAACCGCTCCGTCCCCCACCGGCAGCACTCGGCGAGGCTGGCAGCGGCCACCTCGACCGGCGGGAGGACCCGCGCGGCAGCGTCCCACCCGTCCGCGACCGCGTCCGGGGCGACGAAGCCGATGGCAGCGGCGGCTGTCTCCGCTCGTACGTCGCCGAGCGCGCCTGCCCGGCCGCTGATGTAGAACGCCCAGCCGGAGATGCCGAGCAGCCGGGCCCGGCGCAGCGTGGTCGGGCATCTGCTGAACCCGTCGCCGAGATCGAGGACGACTGGTTTGCTGGCGGCGGCGAGCTGCTCCGGCGTCATCCGGTCACCGCCGGCAGGCGGCTCGGCCGGCGGCCCCGGTGGGTGTGGCCGCCCGGCACGCCAGCGGCGGCCCCGGTCGACACGCGGTGGCCCCATTCGTCGTCGTCCATCGATTGTCAGTCTGCCGCGCCACCGTCCACGTCCGCATCCCCCTCTTCGGCCGCCAGTGCCTCGACGGCCGCCTCGACCTCACCCGCGCGTCGGCGGGCCACAGTCACCGCCCGCTCAGCCGCGCGCCGCGCCAGCCTGGCCCGGCTGAGGTCCTGCTCGGCGACGGCACGCCGCCGCTCCAACTCGGCCAGCTCGGTCTCGATCCCGTCGAGCACTGCGGCGCCGTCGCGCTCCTGCCCGGTCGCCTCCGTCAACTCCGCCTCGGCCCGCTGCTGGTCGGCGTGGGCGCGGTCCAACTCCCGGTCCAGTGCGCGACGTCGGCGTGCCCGCTCGGCCCGGGCCGCCCGCTGCGCCGCGCGTTCGGCCTGCGCGGCACGCTCCCGGGCCTGGTCGGCGCGGGGGGCCGCCGAGGGCGTGCGCTGGGCGACGGGGCGAGGCTCCGGCTCCTCGTCGTCGGTGACCAGCCGCAGCTGCGGCCGGGGCACCTCGCCGAAGCCGGCGTAGCTGGCCGATCGGAGCAGCCGGCCGGTCCGGACCTGCTCGGCGACCTCGGTGTCGGAGAGCGCCGCATTCAGGGTCGCCTCCACCTCGGCCAGCGGCAGCCGGCTGGCCGGCGGCGCCTCCGGCTCGGCGGCGGCGAGCTTGCGGACCTCGGCGACAAGCGCGCCGACCACCGCCCGGCGTTGGGCCGACAGCTCCCGTAGCCGTGGCCCCCGCAGTTCGCGCTGTGCGACGCGCAGCGCGTCGGCGAGCTGGACCAGGTCGGCGACCAGTTCGGGACGGTGGATGGCCAGCAGGTTCACCAGCCAGGCGGCCACGGTGGGGCGGCGCAGCCGGGCCAGTTCCCGGGCGGTGCCCGGGTCGCCGGACCGTCGGGCCTCGGCCACGGCGGCGTCCCGGGCCGCCACGAACCGGTCCGGTGGGGTGCGGTAGAGCTGCTGCACCAGCTCCGAGGGCGGGCTGGGCATCGGCTCAGACGTCCACCCGGCTGCCGGGCTCCAGACGCTTGTAATCCGTGCCGGACAGGGCCGCGTACTGCCGGTTGAGCACAGTCAGCCCGTTGTCGTTGAGCAGGGCGTCGTGCAGGGCGTACGCGCGGCGCGGGGTGACCGCCCGGATGAAGTCGACGACCTCGGAGAACTTCGACCACGGTGCGTGGATCGGCGCGAAGAGCGTGTCGACAGGTGTCTCCTCCGGCACCACGAGGGAGTCGCCGGGGTGGTAGACCACGTCGTTGATCAGGTAGCCGAGGTTGTCGATCACCGGGATGTCCGGGTGGATGACCGCGTGCCGCCCGCCATACGCGCGGACCGCGATCCCTGCGGCGGTGAACGACTCGCCAGACTCGACCGGGCGCAACGCCTCGGCGGCATCGCCAAGGGTGCCGGCGAGCGAGGCCGGCCCGTGGATCGCCAGCGGTCGCTGGTCCAGGTGCAGGCGCAGCGCCGCCAGGTCGAGGTGGTCCGGGTGTTCGTGGGTGATCAGCACCGCGTCCGCACCGTCCAACGCCTGCGGGTCGCTGAAGACCCCGGGGTCCACGACGAGCACTCCCCTGTCGTGTTCCACCCGGAGGCAGGAGTGGGCGTACTTGGTGAGCCGCATCGTGACTCCTCGACTATCGAATCGTGATGTCCTCCCGGCAGTCTGCCGGAACCAGCCGGCGGGCGCGCCGCGTCCGAGGTATCGCCACACCGGTTGACGACGATGGGAGCGGGGATGGACGGACGGGCAGGTTGGCGTCGCGGCGCACTACTGACGGCGACAGCATTCACGGCGACGCTGGCACTGGCCGGGTGCGGTGCCGGCGACAGCGGTGCGCGGGACTCGGCGGCCTCGGCGCCCGAGCGGGCCGTCGCGGAGGGCGGAGCGGCGGACCGGAACAGCGGCACGGACGCGGCGGGGGCGGCCGGGGCCGGTGCTCCGGACCTGCGGGTCGACCAGCGAGCGATCATCTACACCGGAGCGATGCGGGTGCAGGTGACCGATGTGGACACGGCGGCCCGTGACGTCAGTGCCATGGTCACCCGGGCCGGCGGCTTCATCGGCGGTGACGTGCGGCGCAGCGCCGACGCGGACGCGGTGGCGGAGTTGCAGTTGCGCGTGCCGGCGGCGAAGTTCGCCGAGGTGGTCGAGGAGGTCGCGAAGCTCGGCCAGCAGCAGAGCCGGGAAATCAACACTCAGGACGTCACCGAGGAGACCGTCGACCTGGAGGCTCGGATCATCAGTCAGCGGGCACGCGTGGACAGTGCGCGTCGCCTGCTGGGCCGAGCCACCTCCATCACCGACCTGGTGTCGCTGGAGAACGAGTTGGGTCGTCGGGAGGCGGACCTGGCCTCGCTGGAGGCCAAGAAGCGACGGCTCGCCGACCTGACCGCTCTCTCCACGATCACCGTGTCGCTGGCCGGGCCGGCGGCGAAGGCCAGCGGGGAGAAGAGCGAGACCGGCTTCCTGGTCGGCTTGAAGGGTGGCTGGAAGGCGTTCCTCGCCTCGATGACCATCCTGCTCACCGTGCTGGGGGCGCTGCTGCCCTGGCTTGTGGCGTTCGGCGTACCGCTGGCGGTGTTGCTGCTGGTGCTGGGCCGGCGGCGGAAGACCCCGGCGCAGACCGCTCCGGTCAGCGCGCCGCCACAAGTGCCCGCAGCGCGGTCTGCACCATGACGCGGATGCCGGCCGGGATGGCCCGCTCGTCCACGTCGAAGGACGCGCGGTGCAGGTCGACGTTGGGGCCGGAACGGCCCACGCCGAGTCGGGCGAGGGCGCCGGGGACGTACTCCAGATACCAGGAGAAGTCCTCGCCGCCCATGCTCTGCGGAGTCTCGGCCACGCCTTCGGGGCCGAGCGCGGCGCTGGTGGCGGCGGTCAGCACCTGGATGGCCCGGGAGTCGTTGCACACCGGCGGCCTGCCGCGCAGGTATTCCAGGTCGACGGTGGCGCCGGTCGGGGCGATGACGTCCCGCACCACCTGAGCCACGATCTTGGGAGCCTGCTCCCAGGTGTCACGGTCCATCACCCGCAGGGTGCCCGAGGCGGACGCCTCGGAGGGGATGACGTTGTAACGGGTGCCGGCCGAGGCGTGGCCGAAGACCAGCAGCAGCCCGCTGTTGGCCGGCACCCGGCGGCTGACCAGGGCGGGCACCTCGGTGATCAGGCGGCCGAGCGCGTCGACCAGGTCGACGGTCAGGTGCGGGCGGGCGGTGTGCCCGCCCGGCCCCGTGAGCCGGACGGTGACGTTGTCGGCGGCGGCCGTGATCGGGCCGACGCGCAGCCCGATCTGGCCCACCGGCAGGTTCGGGTCGCAGTGCAGCGCGAAGATCTGCACCACGTCGTCCAGGCCGCCGGCCTCGATGACCTCAAGCGAGCCGCACGGCAGGATCTCCTCCGCCGGCTGGAAGATCAGCCGGACCCGGCCGTCCAGCTCGCCGAGGTCGGCGAGCTGCGCCAGCAGCATGGCGACGCCGAGCATGATCGTGGTGTGTACGTCGTGGCCGCAGGCGTGGCAGACGCCCTCCACAGTGGAGCGGTACGGCACGTCCTTGGAGTCCTCGAGCGGCAGGGCATCGATGTCGGCGCGCAGCGCGACGACCGGGCCGTCCGGGCGGCCGTCGATGTCGCAGATCACCCCGTTGCCCTTGGGCAGCAGTCGAGGGTGCAGGCCCGCCAGGGTGAGCTCCCGGGCGATCAGGGCGGCCGTCTCGAACTCCGCACCGGACAGCTCGGGGTGCGAGTGGATATGACGGCGCGTGGCGATGAGCCCGGGTACCCGTAGGGCGAGGAGGTGGTCCAGGTCGCGGGGCAGCGGCTGGGACCCGGGCGGCGCGTCCGGCCAGGACGACGCCAGCTGGCCGCCGGTGGGCAGCGTCAACGCACTCGTCACGTCGAAATCTCGATTACTGGAGATGGATGGATCATCGGGGACAGCAGACAGCCTAGACCTCCGGCGGTGACGCTGCGCAACCTCGTTACGGTGATGATCAGACCGCGCAGCGTCACGTATGCCCTGCTGAGAACGCTCGGAGATGGACGAGACAGCAGGTAGATCACGGTCGAAGGCCGTCATCCGCTCCCTCACCTCCTACAACGCGTAACCAAAACAGGCGTTGCGAGTCGCGGTACCACTCACACACCCTTGCTTGCGAATTGTCGCATTAGTCGGGGTGATGAACTGACACTCCGACAATTAGCCGACCACACTCCGCCACGGCCGGATAAGGACGCTCACACGCGATCGTGCGCCCTGACCGCACACCATGTGCGTCGCGGTGCATGGTCGGCGTACCCCCGAACCCGGGGCGGCACACCCCGGGCCCGGCGGCCGGGGACGGTCAGAACCGGTCGGTGGGCCGGTACAGCCCCCACACCTCTCGCAGCGTCCCGCACACCTCGCCCACCGTGGCCCGCGCCCGCAGCGCCTCCTTCATCGGGTAGAGCACGTTGTCCGAGCCCTCGGCGGCTGCCCGCAACTCGGCGAGAGCGCGCGTCACCGCGTCGGCGTCCCGCTCGGCGCGCAACCGGGCCAGCCGGTCGGCCTGCGCCGCCTCGATCGTCGGGTCGACCCGCAGCGGCTCGTACGGCTCCTCCTCGTCCACGGTGAACCGGTTGAGCCCCACCACCACGCGCTCGCTGGAGTCGATCTCCTGGGCGATCCGGTAGGCGGACTGCTCGATCTCCCGCTTCTGGAACCCGGCCTCGATCGCGTCCACAGCCGAGCCGTGGTCGGCCACCCGCTCCATCAGCTCGATGGTGGCGGCCTCGATCTCGGCGGTCATCGCCTCCACCACGTACGAGCCGGCGAACGGGTCGACGGTGGCGGTCAGGTCCGTCTCGTACGCCAGCACCTGCTGGGTACGCAGCGCGAGCCGGGCGGCCTTCTCGGTGGGCAGCGCGATCGCCTCGTCGAAGCTGTTGGTGTGCAGCGACTGGGTGCCGCCGAGCACCGCGGCCAGCCCCTGCACCGCCACCCGGACGAGGTTCACCTCCGGCTGCTGGGCGGTGAGCTGCACGCCCGCGGTCTGCGTGTGGAAGCGCAGCATCATCGACTTCGGATCCTTGGCGCCGAAGTCGTCACGCATCACCCGGGCCCAGATCCGCCGTGCGGCGCGGAACTTCGCGACCTCCTCCAGCAGCGTCGTGCGGGCCACGAAGAAGAACGACAGCCGGGGCGCGAAGTCGTCAACGGCGAGCCCGGCGGCCAGCGCCGCCCGGACGTACTCCACGCCGTTGGCGAGGGTGAACGCGATCTCCTGCGCGGGCGTCGCGCCGGCCTCGGCCATGTGGTAGCCGGAGATGGAGATGGTGTTCCACTTCGGCACCTCCTTGCGGCAGTACGCGAACGTGTCGGCCACCAGGCGCAGCGAGGGCTTCGGCGGGAAGATGTACGTCCCCCGGGCGATGTACTCCTTGAGGATGTCGTTCTGGATGGTGCCGTTGAGGGCCGCGCCCGGCACACCGTTCTCCTCGGCGACGAGCTGGTAGAGCAGCAGCAGCACCGAGCCGGGCGCGTTGATCGTCATGGAGGTGGAGACCTTGTCCAGCGGGATGTCGGCGAAGAGCAGCCGCATGTCCTCGATGGAGTCGATTGCCACACCTACCTTGCCGACCTCGCCGTGCGCGATCGGGTCGTCCGAGTCGTAGCCCATCTGCGTCGGCAGGTCGAAGGCGACCGAGAGACCCATCGTGCCGGCCCGCAGCAGCTGGTGGTAGCGCGCGTTGGACTCGGTGGCGGTGCCGAAGCCGGCGTACTGGCGCATCGTCCACGGACGGGACGTGTACATCGTGGGGTAGACCCCCCGGGTGTACGGGAACTCGCCCGGGCCGCCCAGTCGGGAGTCCAGGTCCTCCGGGAGGTCGGACGCCGTGTAGACGCCGTTGATCGGAAAACCGGACTCGCTTGACCGCCGCTCACTCATCCCCGGATGGTATGGCGCGTTGGCGTCAGATCGGGTGAGGGATACCGCACACTGTGTCCCGACCGGTCGACGGGAGGTGAACGGTTGGGCACGATCTGTCGACTTCGGTAAACGTCCGCCGCGTCGGCTTTCGCATCGGGCGTCGGAACCAGCAAGATAGGGGGGTTGTGTCCCAGCCCCCCTCGATTTCCCCCGGTGGCTTTTCTGTGACTCAGATCCCGACGTGGAGCGGCGGACAGGTAAGTCCCGCCAGCGGACGTGCGGCGCCCGGCACCATTATCGGTGACCGGTACTCGCTGCGGTCCGCGGTGGGCAACGGCGGCATGGGTACGGTGTGGCGCGCCACAGACACCCTGTTGCGCCGCGACGTGGCCGTGAAGGAGGTGGTCCTTCCCCCCGGACTGGCCCCCAGCGACCGCGACGCCATGTACGAACGCACCCTGCGCGAGGCCCGCGCCGCCGCCGCCATCCAGCACCCCGCCGTCGTGCAGGTGTACGACGTGGTCACCGAGGCCGGTCGCCCGTGGATCGTGATGGAGCTGCTGGACGCCCGCAGCCTCGCCGACATGGTCATCGAGGACGGCCCGGTGGCGCCCCGCGCCGTCGCCAAGATCGGCATCGCGCTGCTCGGCGCGCTGGAGGTCGCACACGCCATCGGCGTGCTGCACCGCGACGTCAAGCCGGCCAACGTGCTGATCTGCACCGACGGGCGGTGCGTGCTCACCGACTTCGGTGTCGCCCGGATGCCCACCGACGTGCAGCTCACCACCCCCGGCATGGTGCTCGGCTCGCCGCACTTCATCTCGCCCGAGCGGGCCATGGGCCAGGAGTTCGGCCCGCCGAGCGACCTGTTCTCGCTTGGCGTGACGCTCTACACGGCGGTCGAGGGGCGTCCCCCGTTCGACAAGGGCGACCCAATCGAGACCATGCACGCCGTGGTCGAGGACCCGCCGGCCCCGCCCCAGCGCAGCGGCCCGCTGACCCGGGTGCTGATGGGCCTGCTGGAGAAGGACCCGGCCCGCCGGCTGGACGTGCACACCTCCCGGGCCATGCTGCGCGAGCTGCTCGCCGGCCCGCTGGGCAGCACCGCCACCGCCGTGCACTCGGTCACCGACCCGTACGCCGTGGTGCCGGTGCAGCAGCGCCCGGTGCCCGTCCTCCCGCCGCAGCCGGAGTCGAAGCCGGACAGCCAGATCGGCGGTCCGGCCATGCTCGCGCCGAACGAGTCGCTTACCGACCGGCTCGCCGCGTTGCGCCGGGGCGAGCGCCCCCCGCCCGCCGGGGCCCCGGCCTCCGCCGGCCTCGATGAGACAAGCGCCGACGCGCTCGCCGGCCCGCTGCACACGCCCACCGGCGCGATGCCCGCCACCGGCCGACCCGGCAGCGGGCGCACCTACGGCGGCAACGCGGACGCCACCCAGCGGGTGGACGCGGGCGCACACCCGGACGCCACCCAGCGGGTCACCTACGGCAGCCGAGCCGACGCGACCCAGCAGGTCCACTACGGCGCGCCGGATGGCACGCAGCGCATCGGCGGCACCTACGGCGGCGGCAACCAGTGGTCGGTGCCCGGCACCGGCCAGCCCTGGACGACGCCGTCCGCCACGGCCGGCGGCGGCGCACTGGGCAAGGTCCGCGCTACCGGCGGCCAACTGGTCGGCACCGTCAAGGGCTGGCCGCGCAAAGTGCAGCTCGCCGCGGCCGGCGGGTTGGCCCTGGTGCTGCTGCTCGGCGTGTTTGCTCTCTCCGGCGGCGACGACCCCGGCCCGACCACCCCGCAGGCGCAGCCCACCCCGTCCGCCGCTGCGGGCCCGGCGGTCGAGATGCAGGAGCACAGCGCGCGGGGCATCCAGGTCATGGTGCCCAAGGGCTGGAAGAAGGCCACCGGCGGCTCGTACACCGACTACATCGACCCGGAGGACAGCGGCCGCAAGGTGCGGATCATCACCGAGAAGTGGTCCAGCAGCTCCGCCCGGTGGGCCGAGACGGCCGAGAACGGTCTCAAGACCAGGGCCACCTCCTGCGTCAAGCCGTACAACCAGGTCGCCTCCACGGAGACCGAGCTGGCCAGCAAGCCGGCCGCCGAGTTCGAATACACGTGCGGCGAGGGCGACGCCATGCGGCACGGCATCTGGCGGGGCGTTGCGCAGGACGGCAAGGCGTACTCGTTCTATCTCACCTCGACCGACACCAAGTTCGCCGAGAGCAAGCCGATCTTCGACGAGATGGTGCGCACATTCCAGCTCACCGGGGACGGCTGAGCCCGAGGGAACCGACAGCGGTGATCCGCCGCCGTGCTATCAAGGGGCATGGCGGCGGACACCCCTGAGATCGACGACATTCGCGAGCAAGCTCGGCGCTGGCTGGCTGACGACCCCGACCCGGCCAGCCGGGACGAGCTGACGGCGGTGCTCGACGCTCTGCCGGCGAGCGCACCGGAGCTGGCCGACCGGTTCGCCGGGCCGCTGACCTTCGGCACCGCAGGCCTGCGCGGCCCGCTGCGCGCCGGCCCGAACGGCATGAACCTCGCCGTGGTCACCCAGGCCGCTGCCGGCCTGGTCGGCTGGCTCGCCGCCCAGGGCGGCACCGGCCCCCTGGTGATCGGGTACGACGCCCGGCACGGCTCCCGGCAGTTCGCCGAGCGCACCGCCCAGGTGGCCACCGGCGCCGGACGGCCGGCACTGGTGCTGCCCCGCCCGCTGCCCACCCCCGTGCTCGCGTACGCGGTGCGCCAGCTCGGGGCGGTGGCCGGCGTGATGGTCACGGCCAGCCACAACCCGCCGCAGGACAACGGCTACAAGGTCTACCTCGGCGCGGAGCTGGGCGGTGAGCTGGGTGCCGGTGCACAGATCGTGCCCCCTGCCGACGCCGGCATCGAGGCGGCCATCCGGTCGGTCGGCCCACTGACCCAGGTGCCGCTCGGGAGGCCCGGCGAGGTGCTCGGTGACGACCTGGTCGCCTCGTACGTCGAGCGGGCCACCGCGGTGATCGACCCGGACGGGCCCCGCGATCTGACTGTGGCGTACACCCCGCTGCACGGGGTGGGCGCGGCCGTGCTCACCGCCGCCTTCGCCAGCGCGGGTTTCCCGGTCCCCGGTGTGGTGCCCGACCAGGCCGAGCCGGACCCGGAGTTCCCCACCGTGTCGTTCCCCAACCCGGAGGAGCCGGGGGCGGTGGACCGGCTCATCGCCCTTGCCGACTCCACAGGCGCGGACCTCGCGATCGCCAACGACCCGGACGCGGACCGCTGCGCGGTGGTGGTCCGTGAGCGCGCCGGTGGCTGGCGGATGCTGCGCGGCGACGAGGTGGGCGTGCTGCTGGCCGACCACCTGATGCGGCGCGGGGTGACAGGGCTCTACGCCACCACGATCGTCTCGTCGTCGCTGCTGCGGGCGATGTGCGCGGCGCGGGGCCTGCCCTACGACGAGACGCTGACCGGCTTCAAGTGGATCGTCCGGGCCGGCGGCGGGAGCGCACCCCTTGTCTTCGGCTACGAGGAGGCGCTCGGCTACTGCGTCGCCCCGGGGCACGTCCGGGACAAGGACGGCATCACCGCCGCGCTGACCGTGGCCGAGTTGGCCGCCGGCCTCAAGACGCAGGGGCGCACCCTGACCGACCGGCTGGACGAGTTGGCCGCCGAGTTCGGCGTGCACCACACCGACCAGCTCTCCGCCCGGGTGGACGACCTGCGGGTGATCGCCGACGCGATGGCCCGAATCCGGGCGGCCACCCCCACTCACCTGCTGGGGCAGCCCGTCGACAGCGTCCGGGACCTACTGCCGGAGTCGGACGTGGTGATCCTGCGCACCGGGACGGCCCGGGTGGTGATCCGCCCCTCCGGGACCGAGCCGAAGCTCAAGGCGTACCTGGAGGTGGTGGAACCGGTGCCGGACGGCGACGTCGCCGCCGCACGCGCCCGCGCCGGCGCGGCGATCGCGCAACTCCGAGCCGAGATCGCCGCAGCCCTCAACCTCTAGCGCAAGGAAGGGCACGTCATTAACGCCTGGTGCATAGGAAGGGGCCCTTCCTAACGTCTGGCGGCGGGGGCCGAGACGTCTAGCGGCGGGGGCCGAGCGCCTGGTCCACCGCGCGGCCCAGGGCTGCCACGACCAGGCCCACCGACGGGCGGACCACCGAGTCGTCGACGCTCACCTCGCCGGAGAACCCGGCGCCGGTGGCGATCTCCGTCAGGCGGCGGCGGGCGTCGGCGGCGGCCTCGCCGCTCACCCCGAGCGCGGACTCCATCCGCAGCACCACGACCAGGGTGGCCAGGGCGGCGGTCCGCTCGTCCGGCGCTGCCGCGCCGGTAAGCGCCTCGGTCAGCCGCTGGCGGGTGTCGGCCTCGACGGAGGTGTCCACCACCGGGTAGCGGTGCACGTGGATGAAACCCATCTCGGTCTCGTCGACGTCCCGCACCACGCCCTGCCGGCACAGGTCACCGAGGATCCGGTCGCGCAGGCCGTGCCGTAGGCGCTGCACCCAGGAGGCCGGGGTGTGCGGGGTGTCGGCCGCGATCCGGACCAGCACCTCGTCGGCGACAGGCTCGCCGGTAGGCGTCGGGTCGACCACGGTCAGGGACCCGTCGGCGTACGCGAGCCGCCCGGCCAGGGCCAGCTCGACCAGCACCGCCGCGGCCATGCCGAGGTCCAGGCTGATCCGCGGCATGGTCGCCTTGCCGGTCGTGTCGTCGTAGGCGAGGAGCAGCAACTCCTCGGCGAGCGCAACACCAGTCATGGCCGGAGACGGTAGCGGGTCCGTGCACCACCGCGCACGGACCCGCCGGAGGGGGCACCAACCGGGTAACGCCTCAGAACCGGGGCATGCCGCCGAACTGACGGTCACCGGCGTCGCCGAGCCCGGGGACGATGAACATGTTGTCGTTGAGGCCTTCGTCGATCGAGGCGGTGACCAGGCGCAACGGCAGGCCGGAGCGTTCCAGCCGCTCGATGCCGACAGGCGCGGCGAGCACGCAGAGCACCGTGATGTCGGTGCAGCCGCGGTCGGCGAGCAGCCGGCAGCAGTGCTCCAGCGAACCGCCTGTCGCGAGCATCGGGTCGAGGACAAGCACCGGCAGGCCGGCCAACTCCCGGGGCAGCGACTCCATGTAGGCGCGCGGCTCGTAGGTCTCCTCGTCGCGGGCCAGGCCGACGAAGCCCATCGACGACTCGGGGAGCAGGCCGAGCGCGGCGTCCGCCATGCCCAGGCCGGCCCGCAGCACCGGCACCAGCAGCGGCGGGTTCGCCAGCCGGGTGCCGACCGTGCCGGTGACCGGCGTCTGCACCGGATACCGCTCGACGGGGAAGGAACGGGCCGCCTCGTACACCAGCATGGTGGTCAGTTCGTGCAGCGCCGCCCGGAACGTCGAGGAATCGGTGCGCGCGTCCCGCATGGCGGTCAGCCGAGACTGGGCCAGCGGGTGGTCAATGACGTGTACATCCACGATCGCTCAACCTACCGGTCCGTAGCGAGTAGCGGTGTGCGTGCGGCCGGACCAGCGACGCCGCTCACGTCGGCGTGCCCTCCAGCCGATCGTGAGCAAGATCACGCGACACTCCGGTGCGTAGACTTCGGGGCATGACGGCGACAACGACGTCGGCCCGGTCGGAGCTCTCCGAGCTGGGACGATCCGAGACCGCTCTGCGGACCTTCCTGCACGGCCTGCCGGGCGTGGATCAGGTCGGCGCGGAGCAGCGGGCGGCACAGCTCGGCACCCGCTCGATCAAGACCACCGCCAAGGCGCAGGCGATCGACCTGGCGATCCGGATGGTCGACCTGACCACCCTCGAAGGGGCGGACACCCCAGGCAAGGTCCGCGCGCTGGCCGCGAAGGCGCTGCGCCCCGACCCGGCCGACCCGTCCTGCCCGCACGTCGGCGCGGTCTGCGTCTACCCGGCCATGGTCCCGTACGTCGCCGAGGTGCTGCGCGGATCCGCCGTACACCTGGCCAGCGTGGCGACCGCCTTCCCGTCCGGCCAGGCACCGCTGGAGATCAAGCTGGCCGACACCCGGGCGGCCGTCGCTGCCGGCGCCGACGAGATCGACATGGTGATCAACCGGGGCGCGTTCCTGGCCGGTAGGTACAAGGAGGTCTACGACGAGATCGTGGCCACCAAGGACGCCTGCGGGGACGCCCACCTCAAGGTCATCCTGGAGACCGGCGAGCTCGCCACCTACGACAACGTGCGTCGCGCCTCCTGGCTGGCGATGCTTGCCGGCGGCGACTTCATCAAGACCTCCACCGGCAAGGTCCCGATCGCGGCGACGCTGCCGGTGACCCTTGTGATGCTGGAAGCTGTCCGTGACTTCCGCGCTGCGACCGGACGGCAGGTAGGCGTGAAGCCGGCCGGCGGCATCAAGAACACCAAGGACGCGATCAAGTACCTGGTGATGGTCAACGAGACCGTCGGCGCGGACTGGCTCGACCCGGACTGGTTCCGCTTCGGCGCGTCCAGCCTGCTCAACGACCTGCTGATGCAGCGCACCAAGCTGACGACCGGCACCTACTCCGGTCCCGACTACTTCACCCTGGACTGAGAGCCGATGTTCGAATACGCACCCGCCCCCGAGTCCCGCTCGGTGGTGGACCTCAAGCCCTCGTACGGGCTGTTCATCGACGGTGAGTTCGTCGACCCGACCGACGGTGGCAGCTTCAAGACGATCAACCCCGGCTCCGAGGAGGTGCTGGCCGAGATCGCCGAGGCCGGCGCCCCCGACGTGGAGCGTGCGGTGCGCGCCGCGCGGAAGGCGTACGACAAGGTCTGGGGTCCGATGTCGGGCCGGGACCGGGGGAAGTACCTGTACCGGATCGCCCGGCTCATCCAGGAGCGCTCCCGCGAGCTGGCCGTGCTGGAATCCCTCGACAACGGCAAGCCGATCCGCGAGTCCCGCGACGTCGACCTGCCGCTGGTCGCCGCGCACTTCTTCTACTACGCCGGCTGGGCCGACAAGCTGGGTCACGCTGGCTTCGGTGCGAACCCGCAGCCGATCGGCGTGGCCGCGCAGGTCATCCCGTGGAACTTCCCGCTGCTCATGCTGGCCTGGAAGATCGCCCCGGCGCTCGCCGCGGGCAACACGGTGGTGCTGAAGCCCGCCGAGACCACCCCGCTCACCGCGCTGCTCTTCGCCGAGATCTGCCAGCAGGCCGACCTGCCGGCCGGTGTGGTCAACATCGTCACCGGCGCTGGCGACACCGGCCGCGCGCTTGTCGAGCACCCAGGGGTGGACAAGGTCGCGTTCACCGGCTCCACCGAGGTCGGGCGGGCCATCGCCCGATCGGTCGCCGGCACCCGCAAGAAGCTCACACTTGAGCTGGGCGGCAAGGCCGCGAACATCGTCTTCGACGACGCCCCCATCGACCAAGCCGTCGAGGGCATCGTCAACGGCATCTTCTTCAACCAGGGGCACGTCTGCTGCGCCGGCTCCCGACTGCTGGTCCAGGAGAACGTGGCCGACCGCGTGCTGGAGTCGCTGAAGCGCCGGATGGCCCAACTCCGGGTCGGCGACCCACTGGACAAGAACACAGACGTCGGCGCGATCAACTCCGCCGCACAGTTGGAGCGGATCCGCGAACTCTCCGACGCCGGCTCCGCCGAGGGCGCCGAGCGCTGGTCGCCGCCGTGCGAGCTGCCCGAGCGTGGCTTCTGGTTCGCGCCGACGATCTTTACGGGCGTCACCCAGGCGCACCGCATCGCCCGCGAGGAGATCTTCGGCCCGGTGCTGTCGGTGCTGACGTTCCGCACGCCGGCCGAGGCCGTCGAGAAGGCAAACAACACGCCGTACGGCCTGTCGGCGGGGATCTGGACCGACAAGGGTTCCCGGATCCTGTGGATGGCCGACCGGCTGCGCGCCGGCGTCGTCTGGGCCAACACGTTCAACAAGTTCGACCCCACCTCGCCGTTCGGTGGCTACAAGGAGTCGGGCTACGGTCGCGAGGGCGGCCGGCACGGGCTGGAGGGCTACCTCAATGTCTGAGCGGGTCGCGGTACGCAAGACGTACAAGCTCTTCATCGGCGGGAAGTTCCCGCGCAGCGAGTCGGGACGGTCGTATCTCGTGCAGTCCTCGAATGTGTCGCTGGCCTCCCGCAAGGACGCCCGGGACGCGGTGGTCGCCGCCCGCGCCGCCGTGAAGGGCTGGGCCGGCGCGACCGCGTACAACAGGGGTCAGATCCTCTACCGGGCCGCCGAGATGCTTGAGGGCCGCCGCGAGCAGTTCGTCGCCCTGGGCGTGCCCGGCGACGAGGTGGACGCCGCGGTGGACCGCTGGGTCTGGTACGCCGGCTGGGCCGACAAGCTCGCCCAGGTGTACGGCGGCGCCAACCCGGTCGCCGGCCCGTACTTCAACATCTCCGCTCCCGAGCCGACAGGCGTGGTCGCGGTGGTCGCCCCGGAGCGCCCGGCGCTGCTGGGGCTGGTCAGTGTGATCGCCCCGGCGATCGTCACGGGCAACACGGTGGTGGTGGCGGCGTCGGCGACCGAGCCTCTGGCTGCGGTGACGCTCGCCGAGGTGCTGGCCACCTCCGACCTGCCCGGCGGGGTCGTCAACATCCTGACCGGCGCGATCACCGAGACCGCGCCGACACTTGCCGCGCACATGGACGTCAACGCGATCGACCTGACCGGGGTGAGCGACGCCTCGCTCGCCACCGACCTGGAGGTCAAGGCGGCGGAGAACCTCAAGCGGGTGCTCCGGCCGGCGTCGGCCGAGGTCGACTGGTTCGCCGATCCGGGCCTGACCCGGATGACAGCCCTGTTGGAGACGAAGACGGTGTGGCACCCCAAGGGGGTGTGAGTCTGTCCTGACCTTGGGTTTTCCGGGGGAGCCCGCCCACTCCGGGCGGTCAGGCTTGATCCCTGCGTGGGCGGGCTCCCCCGGAAAACCTGACGTGGGCCGGGTCCGTGGGTGAGTAGAGCTTCAGTCGTGTTGCCTCTGGCGGCCGGGTCCGTGGGTGAGTGGATCTCGGGGGTTGGTTGATCTACTACAGGGGGTAGGATTGTGCCGTGACTCGGCTGGGTGATCTTGAGCGTGCGGTGATGGACGTGCTGTGGGACGTGGTCCCGGGCACGTCGGACGGTGTGACCGTGCGCGAGGTGGCCGACGCGCTCGAAGGCCGCGAGTTGGCGTACACGACTGTGATGACAGTGCTGGACCGACTCGCAGGCAAGGGCATGGTGCAGCGGGAGCGGGAGGGTCGCGCCTGGCGTTACCGGCCCGCAGCCAGCCGTGAGGCGCACATCGCCCAGCTCATGCTCGACGCCCTCGACCTGGGCGGCAGCCGGGACGCGGCACTTGTGCGCTTCGCCCGCTCGGTGACCGGCACCGAGGCAGAGGTGCTGCGGGCAGCCCTCGGCAGCGAGGCCGGCCTGACCGGGCCCGCCTCCACGGGCGGGCCGGATCCTGAACTGACGGACCGGGTGGACGGGCCGACCGGCCGACGACCGGCCGGCGAGGCAGCGGAGCGGTAGCGCGTCATGCCCTACGCCGCGCACTTCGCCGCCACAATGCTTGCCTGCTATCTGACCGCTCAGGTGCTGGCCCGCTCCACCTGGACGTGGCGCAGCCCTCGGGTGGCGATCATCTGTTGGCAGGCTGTCGGGTTGGCGCTGGGCCTCTCCGCAATGGGTCTGCCGATGGCGCTCGGCCTGTCCGCGTACGACCTGCCGACCGGGAGCGCACTGCTCGCCCTGGCCACCGATCTCGCCCACGGCACCCTGCCGGCCGGCGAGACAGCCCTCCACCTCGCCGGCGTCGGGGTCGGGTTCGGCATCGGGGCGGTGCTGCTCGGCACGACAGTGCACAGCATCTACGGCACCGTCCTCGCCCAGCGGCGGCACCGGGACCTGCTCACCCTTGTGGCCCGCAACGACCCGGCCGCGCCCGGTGCGCTCGTGCTGGATCATCCGAGTGCCGCCGCGTACTGCCTGCCGGGTGTCAGGCCGCAGGTGGTGGTAAGCGCCGGCACGCTCAGCCTGCTGGACCGGGCCGAGTTGGCGGCGGTGCTCAGCCACGAGCGTGCGCACGCACACGAACGGCACGATCTGGTGCTGCTGCCGTTCACCGCGCTGTGCCGCGCGTTGCCGTGGTTCGGCTGGGTGCGTGACGCGCACGAGCGGGTCGCCCTCCTGGTCGAGATGCGCGCCGACGACAAGGCGCGCGAGTTGCACGCCGAGGCGCCCCTGGCGGGCGCGCTGCGCCGGTTCGCCGCCGCCGGCCACCGGATCACACCGGCCGGTGCGCTGGGTGTGGGCGACCGGGACCTTGACGTACGGATGCAGCGCCTCCTGATCAACGGCCAGCCACCCCGGGTGCTGGGCGCCATCGCCCTGGCGGTCGCCGCCACCCTGGTAACCCTCCCGATCAGCCTCTTCCTGAGCTGATCCCGGCAACCGCCGGCCACTCGACACACCTCACACACCGCGCGAGCCGCAGCGCGACCGATCAGCGCTGTCTCGATAGGTAGCGTTGCTACGTGTAGGGTTTCTATCTCAAGGGAGACTATCTACGGAGAGCCGGCCATGGACACGCTGCTCATCGCCCGCCTGCAGTTCGCCACCACCACCTCGATCCACTTCCTGTTCGTGGTCGTCACGCTCGGGCTGGTCACCCTGCTGGTCGGCATGCAGACCGCCTGGGTGCTCACCGGCAACCCGAGGTGGGAGCGGCTCACCCGCTACTGGGGTCAGCTCTACGTGATCAATTACGTCCTCGGCATCGCCACAGGCATCGTGATGGAGTTCCAGTTCGGGCTGAACTGGAGCGGCCTGTCGCGCTACGTCGGCAACGTCTTCGGCGCTCCGCTGGCCATCGAGACGCTCGTGGCGTTCTTCCTGGAGTCCACGTTCCTCGGGATGTGGATCTTCGGTTGGCACCGGCTCCGCAAGGGTGTCCACCTCGCGCTGCTCTGGGGCGTGGCGCTCACCGCGTACGCCTCGGCGTTCTGGATCATGGTGGCCAACTCCTGGTTGCAGAACCCGGTCGGCTACGAGGTCCGCGACGGGATCGCCCACCTCACCGACTTCGGCGCGCTGCTCACCAACCCCAGCCTCGGCATGGCGTTCGGGCACGTGGTGTCCGCCGCGCTGCTGGTCGGCGGGATGCTGATGGCGGCCGTGAGCGCCTGGCACCTGATCCGGCGTACACCCGATATTTTGCTCTTCCGCACCTCGCTGCGGATCGGCCTGGTCACCTCGGCGCTGGCGATCACGCTTGTGCAGGGCTTCGGCTTCGCCCAGTTCGGCCCGGTCGGCGACGTGCAGCCCACCAAGTTCGGCCAGGGCCCCGAGGCGCAGACGCTGATCGCCGACTGGACCGCCCGGTTCGGTCCCGGCGACTACACCCCACCCGTGCTGGCAAATGTCGGGCTGGGTTTCATGATCCTGATCGGCTTGACCCTCGGCTGCGTCTGGTTCCTGCTCCCCCTGCTCGTCAAGGACTGGATCATCCGGCTGCGTTTCCCGCTCTGGCTGATCCTGCTCGCCCTGCCGCTGCCGTTCGTCGCGGTGATCCTCGGCTGGATCGCCCGGGAGGTCGGCCGCCAACCCTGGGTGGCGTACGGGCTGCTCCCCACCGAGCAGGCGGTCTCCCCGGTCGGCGCGCCAGTGATGCTCACCTCGTTCATCGGCTTCAGCCTGCTCCTGGGCACCCTCGCCGTCACCAACTGGGTGCTGCTCGCCCGGCACGCGGCACGCGGCGCGGCCGACCCGGCTCTCGGCCGCCCACCGACACCGTCCAGTGAGCCGGCACGCCCCGAACCCGCCCTCTTCTGAGGAGATCACCGTGGCCCTCGCCTGGTACGCCCTGCTCGGCTTCTTCTTCGCCACCTACCTGGTGCTCGCCGGCTACGACTACGGCGTGGGGCTCCTGCTCGCACGCGGCACGGGCCCTGCCGGTCGGCGGGCCGCGCTCAACGCCCTCGGCCCGTTCTTCCTCGGCAACGAGGTCTGGCTTGTCGCCGCCGTCGGCATCCTGTTCGGCGCGTTCCCACTGCTGGAGGGCGAGTTGCTCGCCGGCTGCTATCCGGCCGTCGCCGGCGCGCTCGTCGGTGTCGTCCTGGTCACCGCCGGGGTGCAGCTGCGCAGCCGGTCGGCCGACGAGCGGACCCGCGCCCGCTGGGACCGGGTCGTGATCGTCGGCAGCACGCTCGCCGCGCTGGGCTGGGGTGTGCTGCTCGCCGCTCTGCTCCAGGGCGTACCCCGGCACGCCGACGGGCACGTCGCCGGAGTGTCGCACCTGGTCACCCCGTTCGCAGCCGCCGCCGGCCTGGCCATTGTCGCCCTCGTCGCGGTGCACGGTGCGACGTTCCTCGCCCTGCGACTGCCGGCCACCGACGCCGCCGTGGTCGGCCGCACGGCCCGCCGGCTGGTGCCGGTGGCGCTGGCCGCCGTCGCCCTGGCCACCGTCGTGGGCCTGCTCTCCGCTCGGGTACGCGACGCCGTGCAGCGACCGACGCTTGGCGTACTCCTGCCGGTGTTGCTGGTGGCGGCGTTGCTGGCGGCCCGCGCGGCGCTGGCGCGGCGGCGGCCGGGGTGGGCTCTGATCGCCACCGGCGCGGCCCTGGCGCTGCCGGTGGTGCTTGTGGGTGCGGCGCTCTGGCCCTACGTGCTGGTGTCCACGACCGACCCGGGTGCCTCGCTGACGGTTGCCGACGCCGCCGCGAGCACACCGACGTTGCGGTTGCTCGGCTGGGTGGCGCTGCCGCTGCTACCGGCCCTACTAGGCTTCCAGGCGATGTGTTTGTGGGTTTTCCGGGGACGGACTGACGGCAGGGCACCGGTGTACTGGTGAACCGTCGTCCCTTCGACCCGCGTCTGCTGCGTCGGGTCCCCGCGGCCCGGCGCGACCTTGCCGTGCTCGCGTTCCTGGGCGTGCTCGCCGCCGGGCTGATCGTCGCGCAGGCCACCGCGTTGGCGTCGGCGCTTGCCGCCGCCTTCGAAGGGCAGCTGAACAGCCGGGCGCTTGCGGGTTTCGTGGTCGCGGTCGCCGCCCGTTCGGCGCTGGTCTGGGCGCAGGGCACGGTCTCCGCGCGGGTCGCCGCCACAGTCAAGGCCACGCTGCGGGCCGACCTGTTCCAGGCGGTGGGCCGGCACGGGCCGGGCTGGGTGGCCGGGCAGCGGGCCGGTCAGCTCGCCACCCTGGCCGGCCGCGGGCTGGACGCGCTTGACGCGTACTTCACCGGGTATTTGCCGCAGTTGGTGCTCAGCGTCACGGTGCCCGTGGCGGTGCTGGCCCGGGTCGTCTTCGCCGACTGGAGCTCGGCGGTGATCATCGCGTGCACGCTGCCGCTGATCCCGATCTTCGGCGCGCTGCTCGGCTGGCAGGCGCAGGCCGCCACCGAACGGCAGTGGCGGCGACTCTCCCTGCTGGGCGGGCACTTCCTGGACATGGTGGCCGGGCTGCCCACGCTGCGGGCATTCGGCCGGGCGCGGGCGCAGACCGATGTGGTGCGCCGGATGGCCGACGGGCACCGGGTCGCCACAATGAAGACGCTGCGGATCGCGTTCCTCTCCGCGCTGGTGCTGGAGCTTGTCGCCACCCTGTCGGTGGCACTGGTCGCCGTGCCGGTCGGCATCCGGCTGCTCGACGGCGGGCTGGCCCTACAGACCGCGCTGCTGATCCTGCTGCTCACCCCTGAGGCGTACCTGCCACTGCGGGCCGCCGGCAGCCGCTTCCACGCCAGCATGGAGGGGCTCACCGCGCTGGACGAGGCGCTCACCGTCTCGGCCGCCCCTGCGGCCCTCCGCGCCAGCGAGGGCGCGGCCACCCCACACGGCCGGGGCGAGATCCGGTTCGAGGGCGTGACAGTGGCGTACGAGCGGACCACAGCGCTGCGCGACGTGACAGTGACCATCCGGCCCGGCGAGCGGATCGCCATCATCGGGCCCAGCGGCGCCGGCAAGAGCACACTGCTCGGCCTGCTGCTCGGCTTCGTGACACCGACAAGCGGCCGGGTCACGGTGGACGGCGTCGACCTCGCCACCGCCGACCCGGACGCCTGGCGTCGACAGGTCGCCTGGGTGCCGCAGCGAGCCCACCTCTTCGCCGCCTCGCTCGCCGACAACATCCGCCTCGGCGCGCCGGACACCCCACCACAGGCGCTCGCCTCGGCGGTGCACGACGCGGCCCTTGACGACGTGGTGGCCGGCCTGCCGGACGGGCTGGACACGCTGCTCGGCGAGCGCGGGCACGGGCTCTCCAGCGGGCAGCGGCAACGCGTCGCCCTCGCCCGGGCGTTCCTGCGGGACGCCCCGCTGGTGCTGCTCGACGAGCCCACCGCGCGACTGGACACGGCCGCCGAGACGGTGGTTCTCGACACCACCCGCCGACTGGTCGCCGGGCGGACCGCGCTGCTCGTAGCGCACCGGCCAGCGCTGCTGGCCGACGCCGACCGGATCCTGCGCATCGAGGACGGCCAGGTCACCGAACTGACGCCCGAGCCGATGCCGAAGGTAGCCCGATGAGCGCGGCACCAGTGCCACAGGCAACCGGGCCGGAGCCGGCCGGGCGGATCGCCGCCGAGCGGGCAGTGCTGCGACTGGCCCGCCCGTACCTGAACCGGCTGGTCGGCGCCGGGTTGCTCGCCGCCGCCACGGAGTTCGCCGGGCTCGCCCTGATGGCCACGGCGACCTGGCTGCTGATGAGTGCCGCCGGCATGCCCCCGCTGGACCGGCTCACCGTGGCGATCGTCGCCGTACGTGCGCTGGCGATCAGTAGGGGCGTGTTCCGCTACACCGAGCGGCTCGCCGGGCACGACGCGGTCCTCCGCATGATCACCGACGTCCGGGCCCGGGTGTTCGCCACCCTCGCGGCCCGCCGCACCGCCGCGCACCGCTCCGGGGACATCCTGAGCCGGCTGGTCTCCGACGTCGAGGCGGTCCAGGACCTGCTGCTGCGGGTGCTGGTGCCCGGTGCGGCGGCGGCCCTGGTCGGCGTGGTGGCGGTGGGTGGCGCGGCGCTGATCTCGCTGCCGGCCGCCGGGGTGCTCGCCATCGGCCTGCTCGTCGCCGGGGTGGCGCTGCCCGCGCTTGCCACGGCGGTCACCCGACGCAGCGCGGCAGAGGTGGCCCCGCTGCGGGGCGCGCTTGCCACCGACGCTGTCGACCTCACCCACGGCGCCGCCGACCTGGCCGCGTTCGGCGCGACCGACGCCGCGCTGCGCGCCGCCGAGCACCGGGCCGCCCGGCTGGCCAGGCTGGAACGCCGGCTTGCCGCCACCGGGTTCGCTGTGGACGCGGCAGGGGTGCTGACCGCCGGGTTGACGGCCGCCGCGGTGGTGCTGGTCGCGCTCGCCGCCGACGTGCGGGGGGTGCTGGTCGGCGTGCTGGCCGTCGGCTCACTGGCCGCCGTCGAGGTGGCGCTGGCAGTGGTCGCGGCGGCCCGACAGTGGACCCAACTGCGGCCCGGCCTGGCCCGGGTGGCAGCCCTGCTCGATGCCGAGACCCCTGATTCCCGGCCCGTGCGGGCGGAGGGCGACGCCGCTCCTGACGCACCGCACGAGCTGCGCTTCACCGACCTGACCGTGCGATACCGGGCCGGTGCCGCGCCCGCGCTGGACCGGCTGAACCTGGCCCTGCCGGCCGGCCGACGGATCGCTGTCGTCGGCCCGAGCGGCGCCGGCAAGAGCACCCTGGCCGCCGTGCTGACCGGCGCGGTCCGACCCGACTCCGGCAGCATCACCCTGGCCGGGCGCGACCTGTCCACGTACGCCGAGGAGGAGTTGCCCCGCACTGTCGGTGGGCTGCTCGCCGAGGCGTACGTCTTCCACGCCACGGTGCGGGAGAACCTGCTGCTCGGCCGGGCCGACGCGAGCGAGGACGACCTGGCCGCGGCGACCGCCGCCGCAGGCCTTCTCGACTGGGTACGCGCTCAGCCGGCCGGCTGGGACACAGTCGTCGGCGAGGAGGGCGGTCAACTCTCCGGGGGTCAGCGGCAGCGGCTCGCGCTCGCCCGGGCCCTCCTGGCCGCTCCCCCGGTGCTGGTGCTCGACGAACCCACCGAAGGGCTCGACCCGGCCGCCGCCGACGCGGTGCTCGCCTCCGCCCTCGCCGCCACCCCCGCCGGGCACTCGGTGCTGCTGATCAGCCACCGGCTCAGCGGGCTTGCCGAGTTGGACGAGATCGTCGTCCTGGACGGCGGCCGGGTGATCCAACGCGGCCGACACGCCGAGCTTGTCGCCTCCCCCGGCTGGTACCGGGACCAGTGGCTGCTCCAGGCCGCGGCCGAACGCGGCTATCTGGCGCTCGCCCCCTGAGTCGGCTCGGGGACGGACCAGGGTTCTCCCCGACGTGAGGGCGTCGGCGTCCGTGGCAGGGTGGTTGTCATGCCACGCGCTGAGGACGTCCTGGTGGAGGAACACCTGCGGGAGCTGGCCTCCCGACTGCACGGGCCGGCGCGGCTGAAGTCCGACCTGCTGACCGAGGCGCGACACGATCTGCTGGACGTCGTCGACGCGTACCGGGAAGGCGGGGTGCCGCCCACTGAGGCGCAGCGCCGGGCGGTGGCCGAGTTCGGCTCACCGGCGCAGCTGCTCCCCTCCTGGCAGGCCGAGTTGGCGGTGGCCGCCCTGCGCGGGCTCTCTCTGCGGATGCTTGCCGTGGCCGGGGTGGCGGTGGTCGCCGGCGACCTGACCTGGCGCGGGTCGAGTTGGAGTGACAGCGCGCCCCCGCCGGCCGCCTATCGGCTGCTGTCCGCCTCCGTCGACTGGATCTGGATGGGCGCGCTGCTGCTCGCCGTGGCCGGTCTGCTGGTGGTGGCGGCGAGCGCCCGGTCGCCGCGACCGGGCCTGGCGGTCGCGCAACGGGCGGTGGGCGCCGGTCTGACCGGCACTCTGGTGCTCGGCATGCTGACCGGCGGCGCCCTGTTCGCCTGGTCGATCGACAGGTGGGACGCGGCACTGACCTGGCCGCCGATGATCATCGGGCTGGTGCTGGCCGGCGGGGCGTACTTCTCGCTTACCCGCGCGGCGCGTGGCTGGCTGCTGGCCGCGGCTCGCTGATCCGTGGATGGCCGCGCCTGCGGCTCGGCACGGTTCAGGCAGGGGTGGTGGGCGGTGTGCCGGGGTCGAGGAACCTGCCAACCGTCACGCGGAACTCCTGCCACCCGGCCCGCTCCCCGGCCAGCGCCCGGCGGCCGGAGTCGGTGAGCTGGTACGTGCGCCGCTCCCGCCCGTTGACAGTGCTCCAGGTGCTCGCCACGTGCCCGGCGCGCTCCAACCGGCGCAGCGCCGGATAGATGGTGCCGGTGGGCAGGTCGAGACTGCCGTCACTGCGCGCACGCAGCGACTCGATGATCGCGTAGCCGTGCAGCGCGCCCTGTTCGAGGACGGCGAGCAGAAGGGCGTCGAGGTGGCCGTGCAGCGACTGGGCCTTCATGCGTAGCAACGCTACTTGTCAGCGGGCCCGTGCGCCACCGCCACGCACGTGCAGGCCCGGCCGGTCATCGGGGTGCGGGCTCCAAGCTTCCCGAGCCGCCGACTAGGGTATGTGCCCAGAGTCACTCGTCGTGCGAGACGCCGACGGGTCAGCAACCCGAAGCACACGGAGGTCAGCGTGGCCCGCCAGTCGCCCCAACGGCCCGACGCCGACGAGCCCGAGCTCGACGACACCACCGGCCCCGAGCCCGACGAGGCCGACGAGGCCGACGACACCCCCCGCGCCGCGGCCGACCGGGCGCTCTGGGAAGAGCTGCGGATCGACCCGGTGGAGATCGCCCTGCCCGCCGGCACCGGCTTCACGCTGCGGGCGTACCGGCCCGCGGGGTCGCTGACCCCTACCGACGTGAGCGAGCGCGACCAGGACGACCCGTTCCTCGCCCGCCGTCAGGTCGTCGAGGAGGAGGACGACGAGACCGTCGTCATCCTCGACGAGGAGTTCGCCGACGAGGACGAGCCGTCCCGCCGTCGCCGGGGCGGCAGCACTGACGCCGACGCGACCGCCGACGACGACGAGGAGGAGGAGGCGGACGACGAGGACGCCACCGACGAGGCGGACGACGAGGAGGTGCCGGTCTTCCTCAGCCACCGGGGCAAGCTGCTGCTGTTCAAGACCCCCGAGTCGTTGGTCAGTTTCATCCGTTCCGGCGCACCGAACGATCTGTCCCAACTGGACAGCTGGAATGAATTGTCCGAACGGGTGGAGCCGGCCGACATCGTGCCGCTCGACGAGGACACCTACGAGCTCGACCTCGTGGTGGAGAACCTGCGCGGCGGGCACGACGCCTGGGATTCGACGCTGCTCATCGAGGCCGGCGAGGTCGCCCGCGACCTGTCGTACGCGTTGCGGCTGCCTGCGGTCTTGGACATGCTCTCCGCCGGGTCCAGCCTCGACAACCTGGACGAGGCACTGCGCGCAACGGTCAACGGCGGGATCGGCGGTTTCATGGGCCGGCGTCGGTTGAAAAAAATCGGGGCACAAACCGCAAGTCTGGGTTGGCGCACGATTGTCGGCAAGATCTCTGCGGTCGTGGACTGGCGCGACTGACCCGTACCGGGGAGCATCAGTTGCTGGCAGTAGAAAGACCTGTCCCGGGAGGAGGACGACGCCTTGGCGCTCGTGCGCGTGTACTGCGGTCTGGCCTCGGCGGATTCGGCTGACCGACCGGCTCCGGTCAGGTCGACGCTGACGTCCGCGGTGGTCGACGACGCAGGCCGTCTGCTGCATGTCAGCGAGATCAGCGATGACGCGGCTGGCTACGCCCAGCTCGTCGCGCTGCTCGTGGAGCGGTCGGGCGGGCCGAGCGGTGCGGCCATCGCCGCCGACAGCGACGACCACACAGTCATCTCGCTGTTGAGCGCGGCGGGTCGCCCCCTGGCGATCGCGGACGACGACTCGGTGGATGACTTCGCTGAGCGGTTCGCCGACGACGACTCGCTTGAGGAGATGCAGTCACCGCCGGCCGAGCGGCGTGCCGTCGGCCTGGCCCGCGCGCTGCAGGCGGGTGCGCTCTCCGCTGTCACGCTGCCGGCGCCCCGCGACCTCGCCGGCTACAAGCAGGTGCTCGCCGCGCATGCCGCCCTGGCAAGCGGTCGGCACTCCGCCGCCGTGGCGCTGCGCGAGGTCCTGCGGGAGCTCTACCCGGCGGCGCTGCGTGCGTACCCGGATCCGGCCGAGCCGGTCTCACTGGCGGTGCTGGACGCGCTGCCCGAGCCGGGAATGCTCGGCGGCACCGTAGCCCGGGGTCGTGAGGTGTCCGTCGCCGCCGACGCCATCGCCGCGCACCTCGCGGCGGACGGGGTGGCCGACGCCGAAGAGATCAACGAGGCGGTCACCGCGCTGCGGGTCGCCATCTCGGAGACGCCGCGCCGCGCAACCGTCAACCGGGCACTCACCTCCGCCGTGGCCGAGACGGTGCGGCAGGCCGTCGCCTCCGTCCGCGCCTGCGACGCCGGTTGCGAGGCGCTTGTGAGCGCGCTCGGCGCGCGGGTCAGGACGCCCGCTCCGGCTCCCGGTCGCCGGGCCGCCGCCCGTCGCGGCGACTCGATCGACGATCTGGCCGGCCTGACAAACACCGGCACTGGCCTGACAAACACCGGCACCGGCCTGCGTCCCGTCCGACCTGCCCCGACCGCCGCCGAGCCCACGCCAGTCGTCGGCCGACGCAGCCGCCCCGAGCCGGCCCCGGGCAGTGCCCCACTGGCGTCGCCGCGCCCGCTCGGCCCGCCGCCTGTCGCACCGGCCCCGGTCACTCCGCCGCCGGTCGCCCCCGCACCGATCGCACCGGCCGCCGCCATGGCGGGCCCGCCGGTGTCGGCGCCCCCCGGCCGCGCCGAGCCGCTACCGAGCCGGATCGACGGCCCGACGAACCGCCCGGTCTCCTCGCCGCCGCCCCCGCCGCCCGGGATCACCCCTATCGCTCCGGCGCAGCGTGGCACCGTCCCGCCGGCCGAGGCGGGCGAGCCGTTCCGGCCGACCCTGACCACCGCCGCGATCAACCACGCGCGGGCCGAGCGGCAGCGCACTGTCATCCCGCCCCGCCCCAAGACAAACGGCGAGCGACCGAGCCACCTGCAGCGGCCGGTCGAGGAGCCGCCCACCGGCGGGTTCAGCGCCACCGACCTCAGCATTCCGGTGCCCGCCCCCCGGCCGGGCCAGGAGCAGGCGCCACCGGGCTCCCGGGCGAACTGGCCGCTTGTCAACAACCCGGAGGACCCGGCCGACAGTTCGCCGAACAACCCGGCCGCCTACTCGTACGGCGGCGGTCGTGGCATCGAGGCCCCCACGGACCCGGGTCGGGCCGACGGTCGGGTCACCCCGCCGTGGCTCGCCGACGACCTGCCGCAGGAGCCGCCGATGTTGCGGCTCGTCGAGCCGCCGCCGCTGGCCGACCGCGCGCTGCGGGAGGGGCTCAACCCGTCGACCGACCCGCGCCTGGAGACGCCGCCGCTGCGGCTCGTCGACCGGGAGCAGGCCGCCCGCAACGGCCGCCCCGCACCCCGCGCCGACCGTGCCCCCGAGCACCGGCCCGCGCCGCCGGTCGAGCACCGGCCGCCGCCGGTGGCCGACGAGGGCGACGGTGACCTGCTGATCTTCGCGCAGGCCAAGTCCGCCTGGTTCGTCGGCCAGCCCGAGGAGTCCGATCTGGACTGGTCGACCACTGCCGACACCGGTTGGCAGGCCGCCGAGCAGGCCGCCCGTCCCTCGGTGGGTGCCGAGACCAACGCCGGTCTGCCGAAGCGGGTGCCCCAGGCCAACCTGGTCCCCGGTTCCCCGCTGCGCGAGGAGCGTCCTCTGCGGATAGTGCGTGACGCCGCGAGCCTCGCCGAGAACACCACAGGCTACTTCCGCGGCTGGCGTCGCGGGCAGGAGATCGGCGGGTTCGCGGTGGGTGGCCGGCCGGGTCGCGAGGCTGCTGGCGGCTGGGACTTCAGCCGCGATCACGGCGACCGCGACGACGACCGCGAGTACGAGTACCGCTCCGCCGGCTACCAGTCCTGACCGACTGGCGTCCCCGGCTCCGCCACACGTGCCGTCCCGCCCTCAGGTATCGAGCCTGAGGGCGGGATACCAGGCGGCGCACCCTCACCGCGCACCAACGCAAAAGATCTTGGACTAGGTGACCCCCTGCGCGGGGGCGACACCAATCCAAGATCTTTTTGCGGTGCGCTGGCGTCCGAGAGGGTGGGCTCGGGCAGCACTCAGCGCCCGGTGGCGGCCAGGGCCACCACCGGGCGCGGGATCGTCCCGGTCAGGCCGGAGCGACGGCGCGCGTACGGCGCATGGTGAGCACGTACTCGACAAGCGAGATCAGCACGTGCTTCGTCGACTCCCTGTTACGGGCGTCGCAAGCCACCACCGGCACGTCGCTCGAGATCGCCAAGGCGTCCCGAACGTCCTGCGGGTCGTGGTACTGCATCCCGTCGAAGCAGTTGATGGCCACCAGGTACGGCAGCCGCCGGTGCTCGAAGAAGTCGATCGCCGCGAAGCAGTCGGCCAGCCGGCGGGTGTCCACCAGCACGACCGCGCCGATCGCGCCCCGGACCAGTTCATCCCACATGAACCAGAATCGGGTCTGACCCGGTGTACCGAAGAGGTACAGGATCAGGTCACGGTCGATCGAGATCCGGCCGAAGTCCATGGCCACCGTGGTCGTCGTCTTGCCCGGCACCTGCCGGGTGTCGTCGACGCCCACGCCAGCGGAGGTCATGATGGCCTCAGTGGTCAGCGGCGTGATCTCCGAGACCGAGCCGACCAGCGTCGTCTTACCGACGCCGAACCCACCGGCAATAACGATCTTCGCCGACGTCACGCGCCCGCTCGGGTTCGGCGGGCGGTGCGACATGTCAGAGCCTGCGAAGTCCACTCAGCACCCTCTCCAGCAGTTCAGTGCCCACCGCGTCGTCGGAGTCGTCCAGGATGGTCGGCTCGTGGACCGCGACCAGGCCGTCCGTCGCCATGTCGGCGATGAGCACCCGGGCCACACCGAGCGGGAGCTGCATCCGCGCCGCGATCTCAGCGAGCGATTGCACGCGTCCGTCACACAGCGCGGCGATGTACTGGTGCTCGCGGCCCTGGCCACCGTTGCCATGAGCAGCGGCCCGGCCGCGCACCGTCGTCTCGACGAGCGCCTCCAGCGCGATGTCGAGCCGGGGACGGGTACGACCACGGGTCACGGCGTACGGACGGACCAACGCTCCGGTCGGTTCGTCACGATCGACCATGTCGCCGCTCACCTCCTTCGCACCCGGAACCGGCTCCCACCGGTGAAACTCGTCGTTGTTGTCGTTGCAGTTGCGCCAACCTCAGGTTGGTGGGACGTCAGCCCAGCATGCCCGCTGCCGCACGCGGCTGCGGAGTCAGGGCGTCGCCCACCCGGTCGACCAGTAGTGCCATCTCGTAGCCAACCTGCCCCACGTCCGAGCTGCGGGCGGCAAGCACCGCGAAGGACGAGCCGTCCGAGATGGACATCAGGAACAGGAAGCCATTGTCCATCTCTACGACGGTCTGGAGTACGGCGCCTCCCTCGAAGCAGCGGGCCGCCCCCTGGGTCAGACTGACCAGCCCGGACGCGATCGCGGCGAGCTGGTCGGCCCGGTCCCGCGGGAGATCCCGTGACGACGCGAGAAGCAGGCCGTCCGCCGAGACGGCGACCGCATGCGCGACACCGGGCACCCGGTCGGCGAAGTTGGCAAGCAGCCAACCAAGATCCTGCGTAGTTGTCATCCTTCTTGCTCCTTCTGCCCGCTCCCGGCCGCTGAGCCTGAGCCAGACTGCGAGGATTGCTGCCCTCCCGGAGTCGCCTCCGGGCTGGTCGGGGTGTCCGAGGTGTTACGCCCTCGCTGCACGCCCCGGTGGTAGGCGGAGAGCAGGCCACGGACCGCCTCCGGGGAACGCCGCTGGACCGAGGTGGCAGGCTTCTCCACCGCGCCCGGCACCAGCTGCGCCATCGGCTTGCGCTTCGGCAGACCGGTCGTGGTGGTCTCGTTCACCGGGGGCGCGCTCGCCGCTGCCGAGGCTGCACGCCAGCCGTCGTCGGCGGCGGTCTGCCAGCCGTTGGTCTGCGGCTGGGGCCGGCGGTTCGGCAGGCTTTCGGCGAGACTGGGGCGGGCGCCCCCGTTCGCTGTCGACCCGTTGTCCCGCGGCGCTCCTCCGGCCGTCGGAGTCTCTGCCATCGGCGTGTTACCTGTCGTCCCGGGTGGTGTCTTGTGGACCGTCCGTCCGGTGGCCTCGACCGTGGCGAACTGCTGGGTCGCGTCGCCGCCGTTCGTCGCCGGCTTGGCGGCGGCTGCCGCCTCCTCCGAACCCGGACGGCGGGTACGGAACCAGGCCGACTCGAGCTCCCGGAAGATCGGCAGCTCCATGGTCTCGTCCGCGTACCGCTGCCGGTTCTGGGCCTGCGGCTGCTGGGGCGCCGGGCGGCTCTGTGCCGGCGCGGGAGTCGGCGGCGGTGGAGTCGCCGGCTGCTGAGCCGCAGCGGTCTGCTGCTCGGCGCGTGGCACCCGGGGCAGCTCCGTCGTCATGTCCAGGGCGGCGGCGAGCCGCTCGGGCACTGGCGGGGTCTGCGTGTCCCGCTCGCCGCCCGGCACCGGCGGCCAGGCCGGCGGCGCGGGGGTGCTCGGTCCCGGGTCGGGTGGGGCGGACCGGGGCGTGAAGCCGCTGAACGACTGGCCGGAGGCGGGCGGCGCCGAGTACGGCTGCCCCGATGTGGGCGGCGCCGAGTACGGCTGGCCGGAGGCCGGAGGCGCCGAGTACGGCTGTCCCGAGTACGGCTGGCCGGAGGCCGGCGACGCGGACACCGGCGGACTGGCGTACGGCTGGCCGGAGGCCGGCGCGGCGGACACCGGCGGGCTGCCGTACGGCGCACCCGAGTAGGGCTGGCCGGAGTACGGCTGGCCGGAGTACGGCTGCCCGGAGTAGGACTGCCCCGAGTACGGCTGCCCGGAGGCCGGCGCGCCGGAGTACGGCTGCGCGGAGACCGGCGGCGCGGAGTACGGGCGCGCTTCCGGGCTGCTGGGCAGCTGCCGGGGGATGCCCGGCTGCTGGCCGGTGGTCGTGGGCTCGTCGCCCGCCCGGCGCTGCGGCAGCGGGTCGATCGGCTGGCCGTTCGTCGTCCGGGGAGTGAACCCGTCGCCGCCGTTGACGCCGTTCGTCGCGCTCGCGCCGGTCAGGTCGGACCAGGCCGGCATCGAGCGGTACGCACCGGTGTTGGCGGGCGTGCCGGCACCGTTGCGCGAAGCCGGGTCGAACGGCCGACCGCCGAGGGTGACCTGGTTGCCGGATTCGCTGGGGCGAGGGCCGTTGCCCAGTGCGGGCAGCGCGCCGAGGGCCGGCGGTGGCCCGCCGTACTGCGGGCTGGATGCTGGCAGGGCTGGCGACTGCTGCTGCCGGCCGGAGAGCGCCCGGGGCACCAGCACCGAGGTCGGCAGGGTCACGTCGGCGACAGTGCCGCGGTCGGCGCCGGGGCGCAGCTCGACACGGACCCCGTGCCGCGACGCCAGGCGGGCGACCACGACCAGGCCCATCATCCGGGACACGGCCACGTCCACCTGCGGGGGCGTAGCGAGCCGCTCGTTGAGGTCGTTCAGCTGCTCGCGGCTGATGCCGATGCCACGGTCCTCGACGTAGAGCGAGGAGCGGTCGCCGACCCGGCGGGCCTCGACCATCACCTGCGAGTCCGGCGGGGAGAACGCGGTGGCGTTGTCGAACAGCTCGGCGACGAGGTGCACCAGGTCGTTCACCGCGTGCGCGGCGACCTCGATGTCGCGGTCGATGACCCCGAACTCGATCCGGGTGTAGTGCTCGACCTCGGACTGAGCTGCGCGCAGCACGTCGATGAGCGCGGCGGGCTCGCGCTGCACGCGCGTGGAGTCGGCGCCCGCGAGCACCAGCAGGTTTTCGTCGTTGCGGCGCATCCGGGTGGCGAGGTGGTCGAGCTGGAACAGCTCGGCCAGCCGGTCCGGGTCTTCCTCGCCGCGCTCCAACCGGTCGAGGTGCCCGATGAGGCGGTCGACGAGGATCTGCGAACGGCGGGCGAGGTTGACGAACATGGTCGCGACGGAGGCGCGCAGGGCAGCCTGCTCGGCGGCCGTCCGGACGGCTTCCAGGTGGACGGCGTTGAACGCCTCGGTCACCTGGCCGAACTCGTCCTTGCTGCGGACCGGCAGCGGCTCGGCGATCTGGTTTGCCAACTGCACAGGCGTGAGCTGACCGACGACCTGCGGGTCACGGAGTCGGGCCACCGCCTGCGGTAGGCCGTACTGGGCGACCGAGAGGGCACCCTGGCGCAGCTCGCGCAGGGAGCGGGCCATCGAGCGGGCGACCAGGTACGCGAAGAGGATGGCCAGCAACAGCATGCTGAGGAGCAGGCCGGTCTCCAGGAACACCTGACGCTGGACCTCGGCGCGCAGGTTGTCGGCCTCGGCGACCACGTCGCCGTCGAGCTTCACCTCGACGTCGCGGATCAACTTGGCGTTGGCGGTCATGGCCGCGTCCCACTGGTCCGGGCCGAACGGCGCGCCGCGCATGTCGCCTGTGGTGTTGCCGTCGATCCAGCCGATGTAGTTCTGTGCCTCGCGGCGGTCACCGCCGGCGACCGTCTGGTCGTGGAACTTCGCCTCGTCGGGGCTGGCGACGGCCTTGAAGCTCTGCAGCGCCTGCTGCTGGCCGGTGCCGCTGGCGATGTAGTCGGTGCGGAGCGCAGGGGTCAGTCGCTGCCCGCCCTGCACGCCGAGCGCGCGGTGCACGACGACCCGGCGGACGGCGAGGAATTCCTTCTCGCGGGCGACCGCCGCGGCGGCGCGCATCCGGTCGCTCAGGTCGTTGTTACCGGCGAGCTGGGTGGCCGAGTCGCGGATGGCGAGCAGGTCGTTGATCAGGCCTTCGTACGCCTGGACGGCCTCGGCGAGCTTGAGCTTGCCGTTGAACACCTGACTACGGACGCCCGGCAGGTCCTTCAGGCTCTGGTCGATGCCGTCGAGCAGACCGTCGAGGCTGGCCGTCAGCTCGTCGATCTGGCCACGCTGCTGCCGGTAGGGACCGGTCGCCCGGTCGACCCGGGTGTTCACCCGGTTGTAGGCCTCCTGGTACTGGGCCTTCGGCTGCGTCCCGGTCGCCTGCAGCAACAGCACGGCGGTGGTCCGCTCATCCTGCAGCGTGTCGACCAGGTCACCTGAGTAACTCGACAGGTTTGCCAGGTCGCCGGCGCGGTTGGCATTGTCGAGCGTATCCAGGTGGTCGACGAGACCACTGGTGCCCACCACGACCGTGGCGATGGTCGGCACGATCATGATGAGACCGAGCTTGGACCAGATCGGCATGTCCCGGAGCCGGCTGGCCGGCCGGCGCAGCCGCGACAGGAAGGAGCCCGCCGTCTTTGGCCGTTTGCTCACGTCACCGCCCTCGCGATTACAGCTTTACGCGTTGCCTCGGGCAACGCCCAGCGACCGACCCGGCGGGTCGGACCCCCGAGATTCCATCACGACGCTCGGCAAGAAGAAAGCCCAGGTTGTCCCACGCCGGAGGTGTGATGAGATGTTGATACGTTTTGATAGCAGTCCGTCTGGTCGGAGTAACTGAAGGTAATGGAACATCGGCATCGTGTTGTCCTGCTCGCCGGCCCTTCTGGCTCCGGAAAGTCGTACATAGCGCGGCAAACCGGCCTCCCGGTGCTTTGCCTGGACGACTTCTACAAGAACGGCGATGACCCTACGTTGCCAAGACGAAACGGCCAGGTCGATTGGGATTCCCCCCAGTCCTGGGACGCGGCGACTGCCGTCGAAACGATTGCGCGACTGGCCCGCGAGGGTCGTGCCGATGTGCCGGTTTATGCGATCGGCGCGGATCGTCGGGTAGCCACCCGGGCATTCGATGTCGACGGATCGCCACTTTTCGTGGCCGAAGGGATTTTCGCCGCCGAGATCGTCGAGGAGTGCCGACGGCGAGGGCTGCTCGCCGGGGCGTACGCGCTGCGCCGGCCGCGGGGTGCGACATTCCTGCGCCGGCTGGCCCGCGACCTGGCCGAGCAGCGCAAGGCGCCCCGGGTGCTGGTCCGACGTGGGGTGGCCCTGCTGCGGGCGGAGCCCGCGGTGCTGCGCCGGCAGACCGGGCTGGGCGCCGAGGCGGCCCGCGCCCGGGAGGTGCTGCACCGGGTGGCCGGCCTGCTCTCCGGCCACCCGCACACCTGACGATCAGGCAAGCAGCTTGGCGTACGCCGGCTTGATCACCTCGTCGATGATCCGGAGTCGTTCGTCGAACGGGATGAAGGCGCTCTTCATCGCGTTGATGGTGAACCACTGCAACTCCCGCCAGCCGTAGCCGAACGTCTCCACCAGCAGCGACATCTCCCGCGACATGGAGGTGCCGCTCATCAGCCGGTTGTCGGTGTTGACCGTGACCCGGAAGCGCAGGTCCCGCAGGAGACCGATCGGGTGGTCGGCGATCGAGTCCACAGCACCTGTCTGCACGTTCGACGAGGGGCACAGCTCCAGGGGGATCCGCTTGTCGCGGACGTACGCGGCCAGCCGACCGAGCACCGGCGTCCCGCCCGGGGTGATGTCGTCCACGATCCGCACGCCGTGACCGAGCCGGTCCGCGCCGCACCACTGGATCGCCTGCCAGATGGACGGCAGGCCGAACGCCTCACCGGCGTGGATGGTGAAGTGGAAGTTCTCCCGCTGGAGGTATTCGAAGGCGTCGAGGTGTCGGGTGGGCGGGAAACCCGCCTCGGCGCCGGCGATGTCGAAGCCGACCACCCCGGCGTCCCGGTGCCGTACGGCCAGCTCGGCGATCTCCTGTGAGCGGGCGGCGTGGCGCATGGCGGTGAGCAGTGTGCCCACCCGGATGCCCAGACCCGCCTCGGCGGCCTGGGCGGTGCCCTCGGCGAACCCGGCAAGCACCGCCTCGACGACCTCGTCCAGGCTCAGGTCCCGTTCCAGGTGCTGCTCCGGTGCGAAGCGCACCTCGGCGTAGACCACCCCGTCGGCGGCCAGGTCCAGGGCGCACTCGCGCGCCACCCGGCGCAGCGCCGGCCCGGTCTGCATGACCGCCACTGTGTGCGCGAACGTCTCCAGGTAGCGCTCGAGCGACCCGGAGTCGGCGGCGTCGACGAACCAGCGCCCGAGCGCCTCCGGATCGGTGGTGGGCAGTTCGTGGCCCACCTCCGCGGCCAGCTCGACGATCGTCGCCGGCCGCAGCCCGCCGTCGAGGTGGTCGTGCAGCAGCGCCTTCGGGACCTTGACGATGTCCTCGTATCGGATAGTTGCGACCATGCTCAGACCCTAGTCAGCGACCCTCTGGGCCGGGGCCGGCCGGGGTCCTCGCCGCGCCTCCGCCGGTGAATTCCGACAGGTCAACCACCACTAGACTTGATCCGTGGACTCAGCTCGGTGGCTCGACGAGGGGGCCGGGCGCGTTCTGGAACGGCTGCGCTGCCCGCTCTGTGGTGAGCCGCTGAGCGAGGTGACCGCCGGCACCAGCCGGGCGCTGCGTTGCCCGCGCCGGCACAGCTTCGACATCGCCCGACAGGGTTACGTCAACCTGCTCGTCGGTCGCGCCCCGCACGTCGGGGACACCGCCGAGATGGTCGCCGCACGGGCGGACTTCCAGGCCGCCGGGCACTATGACGTCATTTCGGCCGCCCTCGCCGCCGCCGCGACGGAGGCCGCCGCCCGGCTCCGCGCGACTGCGGCAACGCGGCCAGCACCTGCCCCGCCCGCCCTTTGCTCTGCTTACCTCCACGCGACGGCCTCCGACGAGGACTGTTGCGTAGAGGTAAGCAGAGCAAAGGACACGACCGCAGGGGTACGGGCCGACCCGCCGGCGCCGGACTCCGGGGCGTACCCCCTGGTGGTGGATGTCGGCGCCGGCACCGGCCGGCACCTCGGCGCGGTGCTGGCGGCGCTGCCGGACGCCGTGGGCCTGGCCCTGGACGTGTCCAAGCCGGCGCTGCGACGCGCGGCGCGGGCGCATCCCCGGGCGGCCGCGGCGCTCGCCGACACCTGGCAGCGGCTGCCCCTCGCCGACGCCTCGACGGCAGTGCTGCTGAACGTCTTCGCGCCGCGCAACGGAGCGGAATTCCACCGGGTGCTCGACCCGGCAGGCACGCTGCTTGTGGTCACGCCCGCCGTCGACCACCTCACCGAACTTGTAGACGCGCTCGACCTGCTGCGCGTCGACCCGGACAAGGCCGACCGGGTCACCGCCAGCCTGGGCGGGCACTTCGTCCCGGTCAGCTCGACTGTGCACCGCGCGGAGCTGGCCCTGACCCGGCCGGAGGTCGCCACACTTGTCGGAATGGGCCCGAGCGCCTGGCACACGGACCCAGCCAGGCTCGCCGAACGGCTGGCCGCACTGCCCGAGCCGATCCGGGTGACGCTTGCGGTCCATCTGGACACCCACCGGCCGCGCTGACGGCGGCGCGGCTCAGGTGGAGAGGTCGACCTCTTCCCAACCCGGCGGCTCGTCGTGGTACGGCCCGCGCAGGATCACCGCCCACTCCAGTGCCCAGCGCCGCTGCCCGATCGCGTTCGCGTCGACAAGCCCCGGCGCCCGTTGACCGCTCCGCTCGGTCTCCAGGTATGCCCAGTCCAGGCAGTAGTGCAGGTCGAGCAGGGCAGCAGCGTCGGCCGGGTGTTGCGGGGCGGCGAGGATCCTGGTTCGCCAGTGGGCGAACGTCTCCCCCTCGGCGATGTGCGGCAACCGCTCGACCAGCCGCTCGTCGACGGCCAGGGTCGGATCGAGCTGCTTGCTCAACCCCAGCACCCAGGCCAGCGCGAAGAGCGCGTCGTGATGCAGCACGAACGAACGGTGGTCGCCCTTGCCACCCATGACGAACTGCCACTCCGGCGGCGTGACCATCTCGACCAGGTGCGAACCGAGCAGCCAGCTCATCGCCGCCTGCGGGGGCATCCCGAAACAGCGGGCCAGGATCAGGTGCAGCACCGCGATCCGCGCCTCGATCTCCGCCCTCGGGCGCAGCTCGATCTCGTCACCCGGCTCCCAGACGAGCGGGAACTGTGCCGGCGGCAACGGCAACCCGAGCCGGGACAGCTCGTCCAGGCTCGCCTCGCGCACCTCGCGTGGGTCGGGGGCAGGTACGGTCACGGCGGATCATCCTGTCTGCTCGCGACGGCGCAAGGCCGATCGTCCCCCCTTGGCCTGCGACAATAGCGCTCCCAGATGACCAGCACCATGCCGACCCGACCGACCGCCCGGGTCAGCCGATCCGCTCGATGACAAGCGGCGTCGCGGCCGGCGCGGTTGGCGCGATCCGTACCGCGCGGGCTGCCTCCGCGAGTGCCGCCGGGATCCGCGTCGCCTCGTCGGCGCGCAGCTCGTAAAGGGGGTCGCCGGCCCGCACCGCGTCGCCCGGCCGCTTGTGCAGCACCACCCCGGCCGGCACGCTGACCGGGTCCTCCTTGCGGGCGCGGCCCGCGCCGAGCCGCCAGGCGGCAACCCCCATGGCGTACGCGTCGACGGCCGCCACGTACCCGTCCTGCTCGGCGCGGACCACCTCGACCTCCGGCGCGCTCGGCATCGGCGCGTCCGGGTCGCCGCCCTGGGCGCGGATCATCGCCCGCCAGGAGTCCATCGCCCGACCGTCGCGCAGTGCCGTCGCCGGGTCGGCGTCCGGCAGGCCTGCCGCGTCGAGCATCTCCCGGGCCAGGGCCAGGGTCAGCTCCACCACGTCGGCCGGCCCGCCGCCGGCCAGCACCTCGACCGACTCGGTCACCTCTACCGCGTTGCCGATCGCCAGGCCGAGCGGGGTGGACATGTCGGTGAGCAGGGCGACAGTTCGCACGCCGTGCGCGCCACCCAGCTCGACCATCGTGCGGGCCAGCTCGCGGGCCTGGTCGACGGACTTCATGAAGGCACCCGAGCCGACCTTGACGTCGAGCACAAGCGCTCCGGTGCCCTCGGCGATCTTCTTGCTCATGATCGAGCTGGCGATCAGCGGGATCGCCTCAACGGTGCCGGTCACGTCGCGCAGCGCGTACAACTTGCGGTCGGCGGGGGCGAGCCCGGCGCCGGCCGCGCAGATCACCGCGCCGACGTCGCCGAGCTGGGCGATGAACTCGTCGTTGCTCAGCGCGGCGCGCCAGCCGGGGATGGATTCCAGCTTGTCCAACGTGCCGCCGGTGTGCCCGAGGCCCCGCCCGCTCAACTGCGGCACGGCCGCGCCACACGCCGCCACGAGCGGCGTGAGCGGCAGGGTGATCTTGTCCCCGACGCCGCCCGTGGAGTGCTTGTCCACCGTCGGCCGGCGTACCGCCGAGAGGTCGAGCCGCTCACCGCTGGCGATCATCGCGGCGGTCCACCTGGCGATCTCCGGGCCGGTCATGCCGTTGAGCAGGATCGCCATGGCCAGCGCGGACATCTGCTCGTCGGCGACAACCCCCCGGGTGTACGCGTCGACCACCCAGTCGATCTGCGCGTCCGACAGCACACCGCCGTCCCGCTTGACCCGAATAACGTCAACAGCAGCAAAGCCATTACTCATCAGAAGATCTTCCCTAGTCAGGACCAGCGAACCGGAATCTCCGCAGGCGGCTCACCCTCGCCGGCCCAGAAGATCGTGCCGGTGGCGTCAACCACCACGACCCGGGGCGTACGGGCCGCTCCCCAGGCGATCGCCTCCGCCGGGTCGTCCCAGCTGGGCGCCTCCTCCAGCACACCGGTCTCGGCGCCCGCGTCGTCGCCCGCCGACCGCTCCCAGTACCCCGTCCAGACCTGCTTCCCTGCGGCCATGTCCGGGTGCACGAAGACGGTGCCGCGACCACGCCAGGCGGCCAGCCGCTCCGGGACCACAGGCACCGGAGACTCACCGGTGACCGCCTCCAGGTCCTCCACGCCGAACGCGTGCGGCAGCAACTCGGCCATCCGCAGCGGCCGGGTCTTCGTCTCGATCAGGCACTCCGGCCCGCCGTGCTCCCACAGCAGTTGCCGGCACCGGCCGCACGGCATCAGCGGCTCGCCTGTGGCGTCGACGCAGGAGAGCGCGACGAGTCGCCCGCCACCTGTCGCGTGCAGGCTGGAGACCACCCCGCACTCGGCGCACAGCGTCACCCCGTACGCGGCGTTCTCCACGTTGCAGCCGACCACCACGCGACCGTCGTCGACCAGGGCGGCCGCGCCGACCGGAAACGTCGAGTACGGCGCGTACGCGTGCCGCATCGCGTCGATGGCGGCGGCGCGCAACCGCGCCCAGTCAATGTCTGTCATGCCATCATTCTGCCGAAGTAGCCCGGTTCAGAAGCGGGCAGGGCCGCCCCACCCCGCCGGGGCAGAGCCTCCGAGGGTCAGCCCTTGATGTACGGCTTGCCGTCGGCGGCCGGTGCCCGGACCCGGCCGACCAGCCCGGCGACCGCCAGGATCGTCGCCAGGTAGGGCAGCATGGCCAGGAACTGACTGGGGATGACGCTGTTGATCGCGCCCAGGTAGGTGGCGAGCTGGTCGGCGAAGCCGAAGAAGAGCGCGGCGAGCAACGCGCCGGTCGGGTTCCAGCGGCCGAAGATCAGCGCGGCCAGCGCGATGAAGCCCTTGCCGCCGATCATGTTCTTGGTGAACGAGTAGAGCGCCAGCGTGTAGGACGCGCCGCCGATGCCCGCGACCACGCCGGCCAGCAGCACGTTGCGGTAGCGCACCCGCAGCACCTTGACGCCGAGCGTGTCGGCGGCGATCGGGTGTTCGCCGACCGACCGGGTGCGCAGCCCCCAACGGGTCCGGAACAGCGCGATGTGGATCACCAGGACCAGGAGCAGGCCGAGGTAGAGGAAGATGTTGCCGCGGAACAGCGCCGGCCCGAGCACCGGGATGTCCTTCAGCAGAGGGATCTCCCAGTTGCTGAAACGCGGCGCGCTGTTGTACTTCTCCGCGTTGGTCTGCATCAGCCGCTCGTAGAGGAAGCCCGTCACGCCGACCGCGAACAGGTTCAGCACGATGCCGATGACGACCTGGTCGACCAGGTAGCGGATGGCGAAGACGGCAAGCAGCAGCGAGATGAACGCGCCACCGATCGCGGCGGCCACGAGGCCCACCCAGACGCTGCCGGAGATGCTGCCGAACAGCGCGCCGCTGAACGCGCCCATCAGCAGTTGCCCCTCGATGGCCACGTTCACCACGCCGGACCGCTCACACAGGACCCCGGCGAGCGCTCCGAAGATCAGCGGCAGCGCCAGGATGAAGGTGCCCCGGATGATGTTGACCAGCGGCATGAAGTTCTGCCCGGCCGGCGCGGCCGAGACCTGCCAGCACAGGAAGGACAGCACGAAGCCGAGCAGCCCGGCGCCGAGCACGGGTATGAACCACCGCTTCGGCACCCCGGCGAGCAGGGCCGCCCCGGCGGCGATCGTGATGATGCCGAACAGGATCGCGCCGATCGTCCCGTTGATCTCCAACGCGGCGCCGGCGGCGTCGTCGCTGAGTGTGAAACGGGCCTCCTGGTCGGTGGCGAGCGCGCCGAAGAGCACTGTCGAGAGCAGCCCGAGCGCCAGCAGCACGGCGCCGACCTTGCGGTTCCGGGTCCAGAAGCCCTCGTCGACCGCGGCGACCGCGACGTCGGGGACAGCCATGGTGGACATGCGTTACCAGCCCTTCGCCAGGCTCGTCTGCAACCGGGCGGCCCGCGCCGCCCGGAGCTGGAAGATCGCCTTCACCAGGGCGGGGGCGGCGATGAAGATGACGATCAGTGCCTGGAGCACGGTCACCAGTTCCAGCGAGATGCCGGAGTACGACTGCATCCGGTTGCCGCCGGCCTGGAGCGCACCGAACAGCAGCGCGGCCAGCAGCACCCCCCAGGGCTTCACCCGGCCGAGCAGCGCCACAAGGATGCCGTCGAAGCCGATCTGCGCGACGACAAGCGGCGTCAACGCGCTGGCGGTGGAGCCCAGGACCATGTTCGCGCCGCCCAGGCCGGCCAGAACTCCGGCGAAGACCATGATCAGGATGTACGTCTTGGTGACGCTGATGCCGGCGGTCCGGGCGGCGTCCGGGTTGGCGCCGACCGCGCGCAGCTCGAAGCCGAATGTGGAGCGGTTGAGCAACCAGGCGATCGCCCAGGTGGCCAGTACGGCGAGCAGGATGCCGGCGTGCACGCGCAGGTTGTCACCGAGCAGTCGGGGCAGCTGGGCGGAGCTGTTCACCGCCCGGCTGATCGCGTCCGCGCGGGACGGGTCCTGCACACCGTTCTGCACGATGATCCAGGCCAGGAAGTACGTGGCCACGTAGTTGAGCATGATCGTGTTGATCACCTCGTGCGCGCCGGCGCGGGCCTTGAGGATGCCGGGGATGAAACCCCAGACAGCCCCACCCAGCGCGCCGGCCAACACCGCCACCAGCAGGTGCAGCCCGGGCGGCAGCGGCAGCAGGAAGCCGGTCACCGCCGCGATGATCACGCCGATCATGGCCTGGCCTTGGGCGCCGATGTTGAACAGGCCGCCTCGGAAGGCCAGCGCCACCGACAGGCCGGTGAAGACCAGCGGCGCGGTGTAGGTGAGCGTCTCGGAGATCGGCGCGAGCACGGCCTCCCAACCGCCGTCGCCGTTCACCCAGGCGGAGAACGCCTCGGGGTCGAAGACCGACCCCTTGAACAGGTTCGCGTAGGCCTCGCTGACGAGCGTCCAACTGGAATTGATCGCGTCGGACGGGCGGGAGGTGATGTACGAGTAGGTGGAGAGCACGTCCGGATCAGAAATGATCATCAGCACCGCGCCGACCACGATCGCCAGCACCAGCGACAGCAGCGTCACGGTGAAGGTGTTGGCCGCCCACAGGTTGTCCAGGAACAACCGGCCCAGGGACTGCTTCGGTTCCGGCTCGGACACCTTCGGCGTGTTGGCCGTGCTGGCCTGCTCGGTGTTGCCGAGCGCGGACTGCGCCGCCTGCGCCTCGCTCGCCGGTTCCTTGTCCGGTGATCCCGACTGCGGGTTCACGTCGCTCATGCCTCGTCCTCGCTCGCGGAGCCGTCGGCGCTCGCCGGGCCCCTGCCGGCCGTGCCGGGATCGTCGGCGGTGGGTGCCGCGCCGGACTCGGCGGCGGCGTCCGGGCTGATGCCGGCCATCAACAGGCCGATCTCCTCGCGCGGGGTGTCCGGGGCGACGATGCCGATGATCCGGCCGCGGTACATCACCGCGATCCGGTCGGCCAAGGCGACCACCTCGTCGAGCTCGCTGGAGACCACCAGGACGGCGGTGCCGACGTCCCGCTCGCGGATGATCCGGCTGTGGATGAACTCGATCGACCCGACGTCGACGCCACGGGTCGGCTGGGCGGCGATGAAGAGCTTCAGCGGCCGGGACAACTCCCGCGCCACGATCACCTTCTGCTGGTTGCCGCCGGACAGAGTGCCCACCGCCGCGTCGGCCGACGAGGTACGAACGTCGAACTGCTCGATCCGCTCCTTGGCCGAGGCGGCGATCGCGTCGGGCTTCAGTGCGAGCCCGGAGCCGAACGGCGGCCTGTCGTAGATGTCCAGCACCAGGTTCTCGGCGACGCTGAACTCCTTGACCAGGCCGTCCACGCTGCGGTCCTCCGGCACGTAGCCGACGCCGGCGCGGAGCACCTTCTTGGGTGTCCAGCCGTCGATCCGGTCGCCACCGAGGCTGACCGTGCCGGCGAGCGCCGGGCGCAGCCCCATGATCGCCTCGATCAGCTCGGTCTGACCGTTGCCCTGTACGCCTGCCACGCCGAGCACCTCGCCCGCGCGCACGGTCAGGTCGACGCCGTCGACCGCCCGAACCTGTCGGTCGTCGTCGACGACCAGTCCGGCGACCTCCAGCACGGGCTCACCCGGCGCGGCCGGGGACTTGTCGACGGTGAGCCGCACGGCGCGACCGACCATCAGAGCCGCCAACTCGTCCCGGCTGGCCTCCGGAGAGGCGGTGCCGACTGTCTTTCCGCGCCGGATCACTGTGATCCGGTCGGCGATCGCCTTGACCTCGCCGAGCTTGTGGGTGATGAAGACGATCGACTTGCCGGCGGCCTTGAGTGACCGCATGACAGTAAGCAGTTCCTCGGTCTCCTGAGGCGTGAGCACGGCCGTCGGCTCGTCCAGGATGAGCAGGTCGACGTCGCGGGTGAGCGCCTTGACGATCTCGACGCGCTGCTGGATGCCGACCGGCAGGTCCTCGATCACCGCGTCCGGGTCGACCCGGAGGTTGTAGCGCTCGGACACCTCGGTGACCTCGCGCCGGGCGCGTCGCCGGTCCAGGAAGCCGGCGATGCCGCCCCGGACCTGCTCGGCGCCGAGCATCACGTTCTCCGTCACGGTGAAGACCGGCACCAGCATGAAGTGCTGATGCACCATGCCGATCCCGGCGCCGATCGCGTCCGACGGGCCCTTCAGCTTCAACGGCTTGCCGTCGACAAGGATCTCGCCCTCGTCGGGCTGGTAGAGCCCGTAGAGCACGTTCATCAGGGTCGACTTGCCCGCGCCGTTCTCGCCGAGCAGGGCGTGAATCTCTCCAGGCTCCACCGTCAGGTCGATGTGGTCGTTGGCGACCAGATCACCGAACCGCTTGGTGATGCCGCGCAGTTCGAGTCTCAGCGCAACCTCCTGGAGTGCGAGCGATGGTGCAGCGTAGCTGCCGCTGACCCGGCCGGCCGGCCCGGTCACCGTGGCGCGCGATCGGCCGCTCCGCCGCCGCGGGTGGTTGACCCGCGGCGGCGGAACGGCCGGATCGGTCGTACCTGTCCCCCGCCGCTCCTGCGATGATCTCACCGCACGAGACGGCCGGTTGTCACTTGGCCGGCTGGGCCTTCGAGCTGACCGTGATGGTGCCGGCGGCGATGTCCGCCTTGATCTTGTCGACCTCGGCCTTGAGCTCGGCCGGAACCTTGCTGGCGAAGTCGTGGTACGGGGCGATCGAGACACCGTTGTTGGCAAGGGTGCCGACGAAGCCCGGCTTGGCCGGCAGCTTGTCGCCACCGGCGGCCTTGATCACGGCCTCCTTGACGGCGTCCGGGATGTTCTTGACGACCGTCGTGATGATCGCGGCGCAGTCCGGGGTGCTCTCGCAGCCGTCGACGTCCACCCAGATGGTGCTGTACTTGCCACCCGAGGCCTTGGCCGCGCTCGTGGTGCCGAGACCGGCGCCACCGGCGACCGGCATGATGATGTCCGCACCCTGGGCGACAAGCGCGTCGGAGACCTTCTTGCCCTCGTCCTGCTTGTCGAAGGCGTTGGAGAAGGAACCCTTCTGGGTCTCCTTGTTCCAGCCGAGCGCCTGGACGTTCGCCTTCTTCGTGGTGTTGTAGTACGCCACACCGTCGACGAAGCCGTCCATGAAGATCGTCACCGGCGGGATCGGCAGACCACCGTAGGTGCCCACCTTGCCGGTCTTGCTCATCCCGGCGGCCAGGTAGCCGGCCTGGAACGCGGCCTGGGCGGTGTCGAACTGCATCGGGTAGACGTTGTCCACGCCCGGGTTGCCGTCGACGATGCCGAAGTGCTGCTCCGGGTTCGCCTCGGCGATCTTCTTGGTGGCGTTCTCCATCAGGCCACCGACCGCGAGGATGAAGTCGCACTTCTGGTTGACGTACTGCGTCAGGTTGGGCTCGTAGTCGGCCTCAGCCTTCGAGGCGACGTACTTGATGTCGATGTTGTCGTTGGCGGCCTTGGCCTCCTGCAGACCCTTCCAGGCCGAGGTGTTGAACGACTTGTCGTCGATGCCGCCGACGTCGGTCACCATGCAGGCGCTGAACTTCTTGGCGCCACTGCCGGCGTTGTTGTCTTCATCGGGGGCCTCGCCACACGCGGCGGCGGCGAGCACGAGCCCACCCACCGCGAAGATCGAGGCGATCCGCATCCCACGCACCGAGCGCAAGACGTCTCCTTCCCATTGCACACCGCGCCTAGTGCGGTGGCAGCCCATCAGCCGACCTGCGGGGTGCCGTCGGCTGTCCCACGTTACGGACGGGAGCGTACGCCCGCGCCCACCCACCGGCCGCCAATCGTGCACGACTGTTGAACGTCCGTTACCCCGGCGTAACCCTGGGGTGCGGCAAATCACAAATCGTGTGGATCGGCGACCACGTGGGCGTCACGAACGTCCGTTTCTCGTGGTTCCCCAATGCCTGGCGAACTAACGCCAGAACACCGCCACAGCCGCGTTGACCAGCGTCAACCCGACGATCGCGAGGAAGTGGCCACGGTTCACGCTCTCCCGCTTACGGGAAAAGAAGACCATGACAAAGATCAGCAGCGCGAACACCAACTTGGTAACAAGCTTCGCGGGGTGCGGTTCGTCGCCGTCACGCAGCGGGGCGGAGAGGCCGATGCCGGTGACAACCTGGATCACCGACCCCCAGAGCATGGCAGCGTTGATCCGCAGACGACCGGTGACATATTGGGCGATCCCGCCGCCGAGCAACAGGGCAAAGCCGATCAGGTGGACATAGAGAAGAATCAGTCGGGTTGTTTCCATGCAAGCCATTCTCCCCTATCAACGACACTGTGTAGTAGGGCCCGCCCGGGGGCGGGGCGAACGGGCGAGGCGCCCGGCCGGAATCTCCCGGCCGAGCGCCTCAACGAACTGTCCGCCACCGTGGGGCGGCGGTGCCGTGCTGTCAGCTGTCGATCTTGACCGAGCCGTTGACCTTGCTGTCCCGCACCGACGCCTTGGCGCCGAGGGCGGTCAGCCCACCATTGACCTGGCTCTCCACGACCGACACCACAGAGGCGCCGTTCGCCTTGACGCCACCGTTGATCTTCGCGTTGAACGCGATCAGGCTGGCACCCGGCGCAACGTTGACGCCACCGTTGACCGTCGCCCCGTCCAGGCAGACGACGCCGGACTTGACGGTGAGCCCGCCGTTGCGGCGCTCGGTGATGACCTCGGTGCAGGACGGGTAGCTGGGCTGGCTCTGCACGTTCAGCTCACCGAAGGCGATCGCGCGGGCGTTGTCGGTACGCGGGTCGGTCAGCTTGAGGACGTCCAGGCCCTTCTGGATGTCACTCGAGTAGATGTACCCGTTGTGGTAGTACGTCGACCAGGCGCCACCGAGGACGAGGCGGCTCGCCGAGATCGGCCCCCGCTCCCAGTAGGCGATCTCCTGCGGGTTCGCCGAGTCGGTGAAGTCCCAGACCGAGATGCCACCCTGGTACCAGGCCTGGACCATGATGTCGCGGCCCATCGCCGGGATCAGCGAGCCGTTGTGCGCCACGCAGTTCTCGGTGCTGGTGTTCTCGCGCGGGATCTTGAAGTAGCTCTTGAACTCCAGGGAGCGGTTAGCGCCCGAGCCCACGATGTCGAAGATCGCGTCCGCGCCGCGCTTCGGCCCGATGGTCGCGTTGCAGGTCGCGCTGCTGCCGCCGCCGAGCTCGTCGGTGAAGACCACCTTGGTGCCGGCGTTGTTGAACGTGGCCGAGTGCCAGAACGCGAAGTTGGCGTCCCGGACCCGGCTGAGCACCACCGGGTTCTCCCGGTCGGAGATGTCCATCAGGATGCCGTCACCCATGCAGGCGCCGGCCGCGAGGTCCAGCTCCGGGTAGACGGTCACGTCGTGGCAACCGCTCGTCGAGTTCGCGCCCAACGTGTCGGGGAACAGGTTCGGCGTGGCCACGACGGCAGCCGCGGTCGGGTTGGCCAGCGGCACCTTGATGATCGACAGCTTGTCGTGCGGCGGCTTGCAGTCCGCGGCGTTGTTCGACGGGCTGTACGACTGCACGTAGACGTAGAGGTTGCCGTCGTTCTTGCCCGGCACGAGGGTGTGGGTGTGCGAGCCGCAGTCGGTCTCGATGGCCTTGATGTAGGTCGGGCTGGCCTTGTCGGTCACATCGAAGATCCGGACGCCCTCCCAGGAGGTCTTGATGTTCGCCGACTGGCTGGTGCTGTTGCACGAGTCGTCGTTGCGCGACGAGTCAACCGAGAGGAACACCAGGTTGCCGAAGACCGAGAGGTCGTTCTGCGAGCCGGGGCAGACGACCTGGCTGGTGACCTGCGGCGCGCTGGGCTTGCTGACGTCGTAGATGGTGAAGCCGTCGTAGTTGCCGACGAAGGCGTAGTCACCCTGGAACGCCATGTCGGTGTTGTACGACGCCTCCCGGGCGAACGCCCCGGACTTCGGCAGGTTCGCGATCTGCTTGAGGTTCGGGGTGCTGGCGATCTCGTCCACGCCCGGGGCGACGTACGCCGCCGGGGTGCCGGTCTCGTCGGCGGAGAGGCAGAGCTCGGCGAAGTTGTCCCCGGCCTCCCGCAGCGACTCGCAGTTGTCGACGGTCTCGCTGGTGTCGACCGCGCCGACGGCCGGAGCCCCTGCGACGGCCGTAAAGAGAACAGCGGTGGCGGCGGCGAGGCTGACGGCCCCGACTCTGCGCACCCCTGGTGATGTCTGTCTGAACACTGGGTGACGCCCTTTCCAACAAAGGTGGATCATGAAGTAGGCGGACCATATCCAGTGCTCAGGCTGTTTATTGTGATCTACGGCACAATCGGGAACCGTCTGAGGTAACGATCAAATAACGAATGCTCGGGATGGCCGTCACCAAAAGCGCAAGGTGGGGCCTATGGCCCATATCCCGGCACGTCTTTTCGCCCAGGTCAGCGCGCGCTACGATCCCCGCCAACCTGATCAGCGGCGGGAGACAAGTTGTGCTAAGTGAGCGGATTCGGATGATCTCTCCCCGACTTCGGGTGATCCTCCTTGTGGAGTTCGCCGTCGTTCTGGTGCTGGCCGCCGGCACGGCGGTGGCCCTCGGACTGCGCGAGGACGCCCCGACGCCAGCGGCACGGGCCGGCGCCGAGGCCACCCCGCCAGCGCCCATCGCTCAGCCCGGCTTGCCGGACTCCACAGCCCCTGTGGTGCTGCCCGGACGGCCCGGCGAGATCGCCCGGACCACCCGGGCCAACGAGGTGACACCGGGGCCGAGCCCGTCCTACAACGCCACGGACGTCCGGTTCGTCACGATGATGATCCCGCACCACGAGCAGGCGCTCGTGATGGCGCGGTACGCCCCGGGCCGGGCCGAGAATGCGGCGATCCTCGCCATCGCCGACCGGATCCTCGCGTCGCAGGGGCCCGAGATCGGGGCGCTGGAGGGCTGGCTGGCGGCCCGGGGCCTGGACCGGAATTCCGGAAGCGGCGGCGCGCACCAGCACGAGATGGCGGGCATGCAGTCGGCCGAGGCCCTGCGGGGGTTGGAGGCCGCCCGTGGCGCCGCCTTCGACCGGATGTTCGTGGCCATGATGAGTGAACACCACAAGGGCGCCATCGACATGGCCCAGCAAGCCTTGACCCTCGGCGTCGACAGCATCGTCAACGAGATGGCGACAAGCGTCGGCTTCGAACAGGCAGTGGAGATCGAACGGATGCGCGAGGCGCTGGCCGGCTGAGAGCAACCACCGCTCGACTCGAGCCGGCTTCCGTCAGCCGAGTCGCCAGACCTGGAAGGTCGGGCCGTCGGCGGGGAGGACGACCACACCGTCGGCGTCCGGGCGCAGCGCGGGAGCACCGCCGTAGACGTTCTCCCCCGCCTGCAGGCCGGCGATCCGGGCCGGGGCGCCGGCGGAGCGTCGGGCCAGCACGAGAACCGAGCCTGTCGGCGCCTCGCGGAGGAAGACAAGGGTGTCCGCGTCGACGTACACCCGGCGCAGGCCGCCGTGGCGCAGTGCCGGCTCGGTGCGGCGCAGCGCGACAAGGGCCCGGTACGCCGCGAACGTGCCGGTGTCCCAGCTCTGCGGTCGGTGCCACGGCATCGGGGTACGCGAATCCTCCCCGTACGCTCCGGTCAGCCCCAACTCGTCCCCGGCGAAGATCACCGGGGTGCCCGGCATGGTGGCGAGCAGGCCGGCGGCCACCTCCTGCCGGGCCGCGTCGCCGACCACTGTGCGGATCCGGGCAGAGTCGTGCGAGCCGAGCAGCTGCCACGAGTGCACGTACGACCGCCAGGAGACAAGCGACCGATAGGCGTCCATGGTGGACAGCACCGCTGCGGCATCCCGCCGTTGGACCCCGCCCGGGGTGCCGAGGAAGTTCGGCACCTGGTCGTCGCCGTGCCGCAGCCAGGACCAGACCGGGTCGGTGAAGCCCACGTAGTTCATCGTGCCGTGCCAGCCGTCACGGTCGAGGTCGCCGGTGTGGTCGTGGCCGTGCTCGGCGAGCACCAGCCCGTCGGCCCGGGTTTCGGCCACGACCTCGCGCAGCAGCCGGGCCACCTCGTGGGTGTAGGCGTCCGCACCCCGACGGCCCGTCATGTTCGCCACGTCCACCCGCCAGCCGTCCAGCGCGTACGGGGGTCGCAGCCAGCGGCGCAGCGGCGCGTCGTCGGCGGTAGCGAAGCGGCGGCGCAGCTCGGCGCTGCCCCAGTTCAGCTTCGGCAGCGACTTCACGCCGTTCCACGACTCGTAGTCGCCGGTGATCTCGTCGAAGTAGTACAGCCCTCGCTCGGGCGCGTACACGTCGGAGGCGGCGGCGGTGAACCACTCGTGCGCGTCGCCGGTGTGGTTGCTTGTGACGTCGCCGAGCAGCCGCCAGCCCCGGGCGCGTACCGCCTCGGCGAGTCGGGCAAGCGCGGCGTCCCCGCCGAGCAGCGGGTCGACCCGGTCGAAGCTGGCCGCGTCGTAACGGTGGTTGGAGCGGGCCGGGAAGAACGGGGTGAGGTAGACGGTGTTCACCCCGAGCCGGTCCAGATGGTCCAGCCGCTCGGTGATGCCGTCCAGGTCGCCGCCGTAGAGCTGGCGCGGCGTCTCGGGGCCACGCCCGATCACCGGGGTGTCCCAGTCGCACGGGATCGCCCAGTCCGGCAGCGGGCGGGCGTCGGCCGCCGACGAGCGGGCGAACCTGTCGGGGAAGATCTGGTAGATCACCGCGTCACGCGTCCAGGCCGGCGGTGGAGCGTGGGTGACCAGCTTGAAGTCGGCATTGTCGGGCACGTCGTGGTCGACCTGGCCGGCGGCGTTGAGCCAGCGGTAGCCACGGGTGCCGGTGAGCATGAACCGGTAGTTGCTGACCGGGCTGCGCACCTCGACGTCGGCCCGCCACCAGATGTCCCCGCCGCTGCGGCGGTCGACGACGGCCTCGACGAAGCGTGGCTCGCCGTCCGGGGTGGTGCGGACGTGCACGGCCCGCACGTCCGCGCCGGCGGGGACCCGGACGAAGACCGGGACGCTGCGCCCGAGGGCGGGCTCCTGGTCGGGGACGTAGGTGGCGGAGCCGTCGTGGTGCGGTAGCGGGGCGGTCACGGGCCTCATCCCTTGACCGCCCCGGCGGTCAGACCGGAGACGATGTAGCGCTGGAGGAGCTGGAAGACAAGCACTGTGGGGATCGCGGTGAGCAGCGTGCCGGCCGCGAAGATGCCGAAGTTGTTGTTGCGCTCGTTGCCCTGCAACATGCCGTACATGCCGACCGCCAGGGTCTTCGAGTCGGTGCTGGTGAGGAACACGTTCGCCATCAGGAACTCGTTGATGGTGCCGATGAACGCCAGCAGCCCCGTCACCGCCAGGATCGGCGCCACCAGGGGAAACATGATCCGGAAGAACACCTGGGCGTGCGAGGCGCCGTCCACGGTGGCCGATTCGTCCAGCTCCCGGGGCAGGGTGTCGAAGAAGCCCTTCATGAGCCAGGTGTTCACGCCGAGTGCGCCACCCATGTAGAGCAGCAGCAGCCCCCACGGGGTGTTGAAGCCGATCGCCGGCCACAGGTCGGTGATCGTCCCGAAGATCAGATAGATCGCCACGATCGCCAGGAACTGCGGGAACATCTGGATCAGCAGCAGCGAGAGCAGCCCCACCCGCCGGCCGCGGAACCGCATCCGGGAGAAGGCGTACGCGGCGAGCGCCGAGAGGAACACCGACGCGAACGAGGCCACTCCGGCGATCAGCAGCGAGTTGAGGAACCACCGCTCGAAGGCGGTCCGCTCGAACAGCCCTGTGAAGTTGCCGAGCGACACCCCGTCGGTGGGCACCAGCTCGGTGGTGGAGAGCGTGCCCAGCGGGTTGAGCGCCGCCGAGAGCACGAACACGATCGGGAAGAGGCTGAACAGCACGCCGAGCACGGCGACCAGGTGCCGCCAGCCGACGTCGGCGAACCAGCGGTTGCGCCGCCGGCCCGCCACGTTCCGGTTGGTCACGGGTGGACGACCGGCCGTGTCGCCGGTACGCGCGGTGAGGGTGGTCACGAGTACACCTCCTCCTGCTTGCGGGTCCGCCGGAAGCTGACTGTCGAGACCACTGCGACGATGGCGAAGATGAACAGGGAGATCGCGGCGGCGAAGCCGAACTCCGCGCCCTGCCCGCCGAAGGCCAGCCGATAGGTGTACGTGATCAGCAGGTCGGTGGCGCCGTTCGTCGGGTTGTCGGCCGGGAAGGGCGCACCCTCGGTGGTCAGGTAGATCGCGTTGAAGTTGTTGAAGTTGTACGCGAACGACGAGATCAGCAGCGGGGAGAGCGCGACGAGCAGCAGCGGCAGGGTGACCGCACGGAACGACTGCCAGGGCGACGCCCCGTCGACCGAGGTGGCCTCGGTCAGCTCAGGAGGAATGGCCTGCAACGCCCCGGTGGCGACAAGGAACATGTACGGATATCCGAGCCAGAGCTGCACGAGGATGACCGCGAAGCGGGCCGTCCACGAGTGACCGAACCAGTCGACGTCCAGCCCGAAGAGGTTGTTGATCAGCCCGAAGTCGGCGTTGAACATGTCCCGCCAGGCCAGCAGCATCGCGAACGACGGCATGGCGTACGGCAGGACCAGCAGCACCCGGTAGAGGTTGGTTCCGCGCATCCGGGGCGAGTGCAGCACGAGCGCGATGAACATGCCGAGCAGGAACGTCCCGCCCGTGGAGCCGATGGCGAAGGCGAAGTTCCAGACCAGGGTGCTCAGGAACGGGCCGGAGATGTCCCTGTCGGTGAGCACCCGGGTGAAGTTGCTCAGCCCGACGTTCACTTTCCAGCCCTGTGCCAGTCGCTCGCCGTCGGCGGCGACGAAGGCGCCCACCTCTTCGTCGGAGGTGAAGCTCTGCCCGGTCACGGTGTCCCGGATGCAGTCGCACCCGGAGTCATACGCCCGCACCGCCTTGCCCTCGTAGGCGCGGGACAGGCCGCTGGAGCGCAGCGCGCCACCGGCCGTCGGCACGACCAGGTCGGTGATCTCCTCGCTGCGGGCGCTGGCCTGACCGACGTTGAGCACTGTGTAGCCGTCGGCTGCGGTGACCTTGCCGCCCGCGCTGACTGTGACGTCGGCGGCGTCGAGTCGGCGCAGCCCTCCGGCGTCGCCTGCGGAGACCTCGCCGGTGGTGGGGTCGGTGACCAGGAAGACCAGGGGGGCCGTCGCCGGGTCGCCGGTGGTGGCGATCGACAGGGCGTACTCGGTGGAGCCGGGAACCTGGGTGACCGAGGACGTCTGGATCGCGACGATCGCCTCGTCCTTGCTGCCCCGGTGCCCGTCACCGAAGTTGGTGAAGGCGGTGCTCGCCGTGTAGAGCACCGGGACGACCTGGAAGGCGATCAGGAACAGGGTGCCCGGGACCAGGTACTTGGCCGGGATGTGCCGGCGGGTGAGGTACAGGTAGAACAGCCCGGCGGTGCTCGCCGCCAGCAGGGCCAGGCCCGCCCACATCGCACCGTCGATGAGGGGGAATGCCGCCCAGACCGCGATACCGGCGGTCAGGCCGAGCAGGAGCACCTTGCCGACGAGGCCGGTCAGGGTGATCGGCGCGTGGTCACGCGCGGCGCGGGAGCGCGAGGGCCGGGGGCCGACGGGCTCCCGGCCCGGGGCCTGCGAGGCAGGCTCCGGGCCGGACAGCGGCGTACTCATTACTTGATCTGGCCGGAGATGGTCTTGCCGGCGGCGGTGATGGTGCTTGTCGGGTCGGCACCGCCGATGACAGCGGCCTGGGCCTTGCCGAACGGGTCCCAGATCGCGGCCATCGCCGGGATGGCGGGCAGCACCTGACCGTTCTTGCCGGCCTCCTGGAACTTGGCCAGGTCCGGGTCACTGCCCTTGACCTGGTCCAGGGCTGCGGTCAGCGCCGGCGGGCGGGCCTCGGCGTTGTAGAGCGCGACGGCCAGCTCCGGGGTGGTCGTGTAGTTGGCCACGAACTCCTGGGCCAGTGCCTTGTTCTTGCCCTTGGCGGCGACGTAGAACGCCTGCACACCCACGAACGGCTGGGCCTCCTTGGCACCGGCGAAGCCGGGGATGGCGGAGATGTCGTAGGAGATGTTCGCCTTCTTGACGTCGGCCACCGCCCACGGGCCGGAGACCAGGTACGCGCACTTCTTACCGGTGAAGGTGGCGATCGAGTTGGTGTCCGAGATGGAGCGCTTGAGCACACCCTCGCCCTTCTCGCCCAGCGCACCGATCTTCTTGAACGCCTCGATCGACTCGGGCTTGCCCACGCCCAGGTCCTTCGGGTCGTAGTCGCCGTTCGCGCCGGTGCCGAAGAGGTAGCCGCCGGCAGAGGTGTAGAGCGGGTAGATGTGGTACGCGTCGCCGTTCTGGCCGACCTGGAGGCAGAGGATCTCGGTGGCCTTCTTCGACGCCTTGAGCTTCTTGCCGGTGGCGACCAGATCCTCGATGGTCTTCGGCGCCTCGGGGGCCAACTCGGTGTTGCGGATCAGCGCCAGGTTCTCCTGCGCGTACGGCACGCCGTAGAGCTGACCGTTGAAGGTGACGGCCTTGATGGCGGTTTCGTTGAACGCGCTCTTCTGCTCGGCGGCGAGCTGCACGGGGTCGATGGCGCCGTTCTGCACCAGGTTGCCGATCCAGTCGTGCGCGCCGACGACCACGTCGGGGCCGCTGCCCTGCTGGGAGGCGGTGACGAAGTTGGTCTGCAGGTCCTTGCTGACGGCCTGGACCTCGACGCTCACGCCGTTCTCCTGGCCGAACTTCTCGGCGAACGGCTTGAGTACGGCGGTCCGCTTGTCGTCCGCCCAGATCACAAGCTTGCCGCCGGCGGCCTTGGGGGATTCCTTCGCGGCCGGCTCGTCGCTGTCGCCGCCGCACCCGGAGGCGGCGAGCGCCAGGGTGAAGAGGGCGACCACACCCGCGGTACGGATGCGCATCGGTACTCCTGTTCGTCATGGCGGTCCGCCGGGGGAAGGACGGCTCCACCGATGGGAATCTCTGGAAGTTCTTGCCACCGGCGCGTGAATACTGCGCCGCTGCTCTCGGATGTTGCGGGGACGTTAGCAAGAGGTTGCAGATTATGGAAGCACTTGCAGAGACCCCCGCAAGAACTTGCCGGTGGGCTAAAGTGCCGCCATGCGCGCTCGACTGTCCGACATCGCCCAGCAGGCCGAAGTCAGCGAGGCCACGGTGTCGCGGGTGCTCAACGACCGCCCCGGGGTTGCCCCGGAGACCCGGCAGGCCGTCCTCACCGCCCTCGACGTGCTCGGTTACGAGCGCCCGGCTCGGCTGCGCAAGCGCAGCGCCGGGCTCGTCGGCCTTGTGGTGCCGGAGCTGGACAACCCGATCTTCCCCGCGTTCGCCCAGGTCATCGAGTCGACCCTGGCGCAGAGCGGGTTCACACCCGTGCTCTGCACGCAGACCGCGGGCGGCGTCACCGAGGACGAGTACGTGGAGATGCTGCTGGACCGGCAGGTCTCCGGGATCGTGTTCGTCTCCGGCCTACACGCCGACACCGCCGCCAACCACGACCGCTACCGGGCGCTCATCGCCCGGCCGCTGCCCGTCGTGATGATCAACGGCTATGTGCCAGGCATCGGCGCGCCCTTTGTCTCCTGCGACGACAGGGAGGCCGCCGAACTGGCCGTGGCCCACCTCGTCGCGCTCGGGCACCGGCGGATCGGCCTGATCACCGGCCCGGACCGATTCGTGCCGGTGCAGCGCAAGGTGGCGAGCTGGCGGGCGGCGATGACCCGGCTGGCCGGCGTCGCCGAGACCGACCTGGGCCCGCTTGCCGAGCTGTCGCTGTTCGGTGTGGAGGGTGGCGAGGCAGCAGCCGGCCGCCTGCTGGACCGGGGCGTCACCGGCGTGGTCTGCGGCTCCGACCTGATGGCGCTCGGCGCGATCCGAGCGGCCCGGCAGCGCGGCATGACAGTCCCCGAGGACCTCTCGGTGGTCGGCTACGACGACTCACCGCTGATGGCCTTCACCGACCCGCCGCTGACCACTATGCGTCAGCCGGTCGCCGCGATGGCGGTGGCCGCGGTCCGGGCACTGGTCGACGAGATCAACGGGCACGGCGCCCCGCACTCGGAATACCTGTTCCGCCCCGAGCTTGTGGTGCGCGGCTCCACAGCTGTCGCGCCGGCTGCCGCACGACTCTCTTACGCAAGATCTGCTTGACTCTTGCAGCAGCGGCCCGGCATATTGCTCTGATGATCAGCACCGCCTCCCTGCCCCACACCGACGACGACTGGTGGCGCTCCGCGGTCGTCTACCAGGTCTACGTGCGCAGCTTCGCCGACAGCGACGGCGACGGAGTCGGTGACCTCCAGGGCATCCGGCAGCGCCTGCCGTACCTGCGCGACCTCGGCGTGGACGCGCTCTGGTTGACCCCCTTCTACACCTCGCCAATGGTCGACGGCGGGTACGACGTCGCCGACTACCGGGACGTCGACCCGATGTTCGGCACTCTCGCCGACTTCGACGCGATGATCACCGACGCGCACACCCTCGGCCTACGCATCATCGTCGACCTGGTGCCCAACCACACCTCAAGCGCACACCGCTGGTTCACCGCCGCCCTCGCCGCCGGCCCCGACTCGCCCGAACGGGCCCGCTACCTCTTCGCCGACGGCCGGGGCACGCACGGCGAGTTGCCACCGAACGACTGGGAGAGCATCTTCGGTGGCCCGGCCTGGACCCGAATCGGCGACGGCCAGTGGTACCTGCACCTGTTCGACCCGGCCCAGCCGGACCTGAACTGGCGCCACCCGGAGGTCCGCTCCGAATTCGAGGACGTGCTGCGGTTCTGGCTGGACCGGGGCGTGGACGGCTTCCGGATCGACGTGGCGCACGGAATGATCAAGGCCGAAGGGCTGCCGGACGTCGGCTTCAGCACGATGACGACCGGCCAACGCCAGGTCGAACTGCTCGGCAAGGGCCGGCTGCCCTACTTCGACCAGGACGGGGTCCACGAGATCTACCGCGCGTGGCGGCCCATCCTGGACAGCTATCCCGGTGGTCGGATGGCTGTTGCCGAAGCGTGGGCCGAAACCCCCGAGCGACTGGCCCGCTACATCGGCCCGGACGAGCTGCACCAGGCCTTCAGCTTCGACTTCCTCGACGCCACCTGGTCGGCCGACTCGTTCCGCAAGGTGATCGACACCGCGCTCGCCGAGGCGACGGTGGTCGGCGCGCCCACCACCTGGGTGCTGTCCAACCACGACAAGCAGCGCCACGTCACCCGCTACGGCGACGGTGTCGAAGGGCTGCGCCGGGCCCGCGCCGCAAGCCTGCTGATGCTCGCCCTACCCGGCTGCGCCTACCTCTACCAGGGCGAGGAGTTGGGCCTGCCCGAGGTCCTCGACCTCCCCGACGAGCTGCGCCAGGACCCTGCGTTCCTGCGCACCGGCGAGAGCCGCGACGGCTGCCGCGTCCCCATCCCGTGGAGCGGCGAGCTGACCGCGTACGGCTTCGGGCCGGCCGGCAGCGAGGCGAGCTGGCTGCCCGCACCGACGACCTGGCGTGCCCTGGCGGTCACCGCGCAGGCCGGCGTGGCCGGCTCGACGCTGGAGCTGTACCGGGCCGCGCTGCGGATCCGCCGTGAGCACCCGGCGCTTGCCGCCGACGCCGGCGGCGTCACCTGGCTGGAGAGTGGGCCGGGCGTGCTTGCCTTCTCCCGCACCGCCGGCGACACCGTGCTGACCTGCGTGGTCAACTTCAGTGGGGTGCCCGTGGCAGTCGACGGGTACGGCGAGCCCATCGTCGCGAGCGCGCCGCTCACCGATCACCTGCTGCCTGTCGACGCGTCCGCCTGGTTGGAACGGCGCTGAGCGGGTAACCGATCTGGACCTGGTCGTCCGCTGTGCCCCGCGCCGGCGGGCGACTGGGGTACCGGCCCCTTGTGGTGGGGGGTGAGGTGCACCGGCGCCACGCGGATTCGTCCGCGTGGCGCCGGTGTCCGTCTGTCGGCGGTGTGCCTTGTCCCCCGAGTGGGTACCGTTCGGGACACCGTCGCGACGGAGGTCACCCCATGGTTTTACGGATGGCGCAGTACACGATCGATGTCGAGGATCTGGACGTCATGGTCGCGTTCTGGTCGGCGGCACTCGGCTACGAGGTCTTACAGGGCGACGACGGCAGCGCCAAGCTCCGGCCGCCGGGGCAGCCGACCGCCGCGGCACCCACCATCTGGTTGCAGGGCTCGGGCACCGTCAAGCAGGGCAAGAACCGCGTCCACCTCGACCTGGCCGCGGACACCGACCCGCAGGCCGAGGTACGTCGGCTGGTGGCCCTCGGTGCCCGGCACGTCGACGTCGGCCAGACGGGGGACGAGGGGTTCACCGTGCTCGCCGACCCCGAGGGCAACGAGTTCTGCGTGCTGCACAGCGCACCGACTCGCTGACGGCGCGACATCGGCGCGACCCGCCGCAACGGCCAGCCCTGAGAAGGTCACTTCGCGGTGAGCAGCGCCGCGATCCGGGTGAAGCCGGCGCGCACCTCGGCCGCGTCCGGCGGCTCGGCGGGCTCGCCGTGGCCCGCCTCGTCGGCGTCGGCGTCCAACTCCTCGTCGATCACGTCCTCGAAGTCGCCGTACAGATCGGCTCCCTCGACCTGACTGGCCTCGTCCGCGGCGGCGACCTGCGCGGCGGCGATCTCGCTGCGGATCTCGTCGGGCGACAGCGCCGGCAGCAGCGGCTCCACCACCGCCATCAACTGCTCGTCGGCCACCACCGCCTCGGCCAGCGCCAACGCGTGCGGTCGCTCGTACGGCCCGCAGACCACCGGCTCCCACTCGTCGAGGTCACCGAGCGGACCGAAGGTGATGATCCACGGCAGGCCGAGCAGCGGCGAGTCGGACGGCAGGTCAAGTGTCATGAGTGCGCCCACTGGCTCATCATGGCCGCTCCCAGCCGGAAGATGGGCGTCATTCGCGTTAACGTACGCCGACGTGGCTCACCGGCGGCTCAGTTGGCCACGCCGGGCGATCACCGCAGGTGACGTACCCGTCGCCGGCGCGTCCCGTCCCGCTCAGTCGTGGCGGATGGCGTCGAGGGCGGCGCGGACCAGGGCGACGGCACGATCCGGGGAGACGCCCAGCCGCCGCGACTCGGCGGCGTACTCGGCGGCAGCCCGGTGCAGCCGGTCCACCGCGTCGTCCCGGCCCGGGGCGACGAAGGTGCCGTTGCGCCCCCGCGTCTCCAGCAGCCCGGCCGCCTCCAGTTCCCGGTACGCGCGGGCCACCGTGTTCGCCGCCAGCCGCAGGTCGGTGGCGAGCTGCCGGACGGTCGGCAGTCGGCTGCCCACCGGGAGCCGGCCGTCGCCGATCAGCTCGGCGAGTTGCCCGCGCACCTGCTCGTACGGGGGCACCGGGGAGTCCTGGTCGACCGAGATCAACACCTGCGCACCTTCCACGCCGTCAGCCCCCACCGCCCGGCGTACCGGGATCGGTGTCGTCTTCGAGATTCGTCACCCGCGGCCCCTCCGCCAGATCCACCACCCGCCCCTTCCCACTGGTCGCGAGGAGCGCCGCCCCGAACAGCACCAGTTGGTTGAGCAGGTAGAGGTAGAGCAGCAGCCCGACCGCGCCGGCCACCACCGTGTACGCCGGGTTCCGCTCGGTGCGTACGACGTAATAGCGCCCCACGGTGTTGAGCAGCGTGATGCCGATCGCGACAAGCACCACCACCGGGCGCAGTCGGGACCGGCTCATCCGCAGCCGGGGCACGGCGACAAGCAGAGCGGTGGCGAGCACCGCGTTGAAAAGCACGCTGAGGACCGCGCTGATCGTGGTCAGGCCGACCGAGCCGGTGCTGCGCAGCAGGAAGCGCAGCAGTGACTCCAGCGCGTCCACCGCCGCCACCGAGACACCGAGCAGCACGAAAACGCCGATCATCACGCCGAGGTCGACCAACCGCCTGACCACCAGATTGCCCGGCTGCTGGTTGAGCGCGTACATCAGCCGCTGCGAGGAGCGGATCGACTCCACCCAGCCGATCCCGGTGAACACCAGGATGATCAGGCCGACCACGCCGACAGTGCCGCTGGAGTTGGCGATCTGCTCCGAGTCCAGGAACGGCAGATTCTCCTTCAGGAACCCTGCCGCCGCCTCGCTGACCTCGTCGTTGTCCTCCAGGATCGCGCCGAAGATGGAGTACGCGACAAGCGCGAGAGCGAAGACCGCGAAGAAGCCGTAGTAGGCGATCGCCGCCGCCAGTCGCCCGGCCAGCACCTCGCCGTAGAGCGTCCCGGCACGCCACAGGTGGTCGAAGTGCCGCGACCGGCGGCGTGCGGCAGTCACCCCGCGGTCGATGCCCGCCTCGATCGCCCCGATCACGTTCACGCGGTCATCCTCGCCGATCTCCCACAGCCGTCACGGCAACGACTCCGAATGCTCGCCACTCGGCGCGTCGCCGACGGTCAGTTGCCGAGGCGGAAGTCCCGGCGGGGCTGCCACCGGGCCTGCCCGCTGTGCGAGAAGAGGGTGAACGCCTCGACCTGGAACATCGCGGAGAAGTCGGCCAGATCCTCGTACACCTTGTCCAGTGCCTCCGGCGACACGTCCTGCGCCACAGTGACGTGCGGATGGTAGGGGAAGCGCAACTCGCGATGCACCCCCGGCGCGGCGGCGATTTCCCCGGCCAGCAGTTCGCACTCGCTGATCCCGGCGGCGACCGCGACGAACACCACCTGGGTCACCGGCCGGAACGTGCCGGTGCCCCGCAGGTGCAGCGCGAACGGCGGATGCGCGGCGGCGACCGCGCCGAGGTGGCGCTCGACGGCCGGCAGGACGGCGGTCGGGATCTCGGTCGGACCGAGCAGCGTCACGTGCGCGGGCACCGCGAGGGCGTCACCCGCAGCTATCCGCCGCTGGGTGAGCTGGGCCCCCCAGGGCTCCGGGATGTCCACAGCGATGCCGATCTGGATGGTGTCGCCGGATGGCGTCACCCCGCCACTGCGATCCACGCTCCGTGCCGCTTCTTCGGCCACCGACCCGACCACCTGTCCCGCGGCGCTATTCGCCGCGCACCGGCGGGAAGAACCCGACCCGCTCGTACGCGGACCGCAGCGTCGCCCCGGCCACCGCCCGGGCCTTCTCCGCGCCGGCGGCGAGCAGCTTGTCCAGCTGCGCCGGGTCGTCGAGGTAGGTGCGGGTGCGTTCCTGGATCGGGCGGACGAAGTCCGCCACAACCTCGGCCAGGTCCTTCTTCAGGTCGCCGTAGCCACGGCCGGCGTACGCGGCGACCAACTCGTCGATGCTGCGTCCGCTGAGCGCCGAGTGGATGGTCAGCAGGTTGGACACGCCCGGCTTGGTCTCGGCGTCGAAGACGATCTCACGGCCGGTGTCGGTCACCGCCGAGCGGATCTTCTTGGCGGACCGGGCTGGGTCCTCCAGCAGGTCGATGATGCCGGCCGGCGAGGACGACGACTTGGACATCTTCGCGGTCGGGTCCTGTAGGTCGGTGATCTTCGCGGTGTCCTTCACGATGTGCGGGGCGGGGACTGTGAACGTCGCGCCGAACAACGAGTTGAACCGCTGGGCCAGGTCCCGGGAGAGCTCCAGGTGCTGCCGCTGGTCCTCACCGACCGGCACCGCGTTGGCCTGGTAGAGCAGGATGTCGGCGGCCTGCAGGACCGGATAGGTGAACAGCCCGACGCTTGCCCGCTCGTTTCCCTGCTTCTGGGACTTGTCCTTGAACTGGGTCATCCGGCTGGCCTCACCGAAGCCGGTGATGCAACCCAGCACCCAGGCCAACTGCGGGTGCTCGGGCACCTGCGACTGCACGAAAAGGGTGCTGCGTTCCGGGTCGAGACCGACCGCGAAGAGCTGCGCGGCCGCCACCCTTGTCCGCTGGCGCAGCACCGCCGGATCGTGGCCCGCGGTGATGGCGTGCAGGTCCACGACGCAGTAGAACGCGTCGTGTGTCTCCTGTAGGGCCACCCAGTGCCGCACGGCGCCGAGGTAGTTGCCGAGGTGGAACGAGTCGGCCGTCGGCTGGATGCCGGAGAAGACGCGCGGGCGGGCGGGAACGTCGGACATGGCGACAATTCTGTCAGCAAGCAACCGGGTCCGTCATGACGGGCCGGCGGGTCGGCCGCGGCCCGCCGGTGTCGGGGCGCTGACCTCGCCCGGCTCCCCCGCCCCGAAACGTCGTGTCGGTGCGGCTGCGGGTCCACCCGACCGCCCGCCGCCGCTCTCCCGGGGCTGCCCCGTTCCACCCTCACGTGCCGGACTGGCGGCGGCATCTCGGCGCTGTTCCGGCGTCCGTACGGCCGACACCGCGAGCCGGGCCACCCGACGTCCCTCCAGGGCCAGTACGCGCAGCAGCCAGCCGCCGGGCGGGTCCGCCGGATCGGGCAGGCCGTCGCCGGCCGGCTCGGCGGGCACCGGCACCTCGTCCCCGGTCAGCGGCAGGCGGCCCAGCGCTGCCATCACGTACCCGCCGACCGTCTCGTACGGCCCGACGGGCAGCGCCACTCCGGTCCGCTCGGCGAAGTCGGCGAGGTTGAGCCGGCCGTCCACCACCGCCGGAAGGCCTGCGTGCACCGGGTCCGGCGCGGCGTCGTACTCGTCGTGGATCTCCCCGACGAGTTCCTCGATCAGGTCCTCCAGGGTGACGATCCCGGCGGTGCCGCCGTACTCGTCGATCACCACCGCGAGGTGCTGGCCCTCCCGGCGCATCTCGGTGAGGGCGGCCAGGACGCGTTTGCTGCCGGGCAGCCGCTTGACCTCGCGGGTCAACTCGCCGACGGTGACGCAGGGGTCGATGTCCGGACGCAGCAGCACGTCGCGCAGGTGCACGAAACCGACCACGTCGTCGTGGGTGCCGTCGGTGACCGGGTAACGGGTGTGCGTCTCGGCGCGGACCAGCCGGGCCGCCTCGGCGATGGTCAGCCGGGCCGGCAGGAAGACCACCTCGGTGCGGGGCATCATCACCTTGCGGACCAGGCTGGCAGCGGCCACCAGGACCTCGTCGATGATCCGCCGCTCGTCCGGGTCGAGCACCGTGTTCGCCGCGACCAGGTCGCGAAACTCGGCCTCGGAGATGCGCTCCCGGCCGGCCGCCGGGCCGGCGCCGAGCAGGTCGGTGACAAGGCGGCTGGCACCGTCGGCGGCGCGGACCAGCACGCGGGCGACGGCCCGGGCGAGCGGGCCGGGGTCATGGCGGGGCCGCCCTCGTACGCGTCGCCGGAGCCCGGTACGGGCCGCTTCCCGCATGACAGAGATGGTAGACACCGTTGGCCCGCCGCACCGGGGATCGCGTGAAGCCGCCATGTTCGGTGCTGTTTGAACGTGAGAGATTATGATGGAATGGGCTGACGGTGAGGTCGGTGGAGGCACCGACCGCAGCCGTAGGGTGATCACCGAGGGCACGTCCCGGCGGGCCAGGCAGGAGGCAACGACGTGAAACTGCTCGTCACCGGGGGCGCCGGCTTCATCGGCAGCGTGGTGACCCGCATGCTGCTCGACGCCGGCCACCAGGTCGTCGTCCTGGACGACCTGCGCACCGGCCACCGCGAGGCACTCGCCCCGGACGCCACCCACGTCCAAGCGTCCATCCACGACGCCGCCCAGGTCGTCACCCCCGACGCCGGGTTCGACGGGGTGCTGCACTTCGCCGCCCTGATCGCCGCCGGCGAGTCGATGGTCAAGCCGGAGCTGTACTGGCAGAACAACACAGTCGGCACGTTGGCCCTGATCGACGCCGTCCGGGCCGCCCGCGTACCCCGGATGGTCTTCTCCTCCACCGCCGCCGTCTACGGCAACCCCACCGAGCTCCCCATCCCGGAGACCGCGGTCAAGGCGCCCACCAACACGTACGGGGCCACCAAGCTCGCCGTCGACATGGCGCTCACCTCCGAGGCCATCGCGCACGGGCTGGCCGCCGTCTCGCTGCGCTACTTCAACGTCGCCGGCGCACACCTCACCGAAGCTGTCGCGCTCGGCGAGCGGCACGACCCGGAGACGCACCTGATCCCCATCGCGCTGGAGGTCGCCGCCGGCCGGCGGGACAAGCTCCAACTCTTCGGCGACGACTACCCCACCGCGGACGGCACCTGCGTCCGCGACTACATCCACGTCGCCGACCTGGCCCGCGCCCACCTGCTCGCGCTTGACGCCGCAGTCAGCGGCCAGCACCGGATCTACAACCTGGGCAACGGCAACGGCTTCACCAACCGGCAGGTCGTCGACGTGGTCCGCGAGGTCACCGGCCACCATGTGCCGGTCGAGGTGGCGCCGCGCCGCGAGGGCGACCCCGCCGAGTTGGTCGCCTCCTCGGCGCTGGCCAGCGAGGAGCTGGGCTGGGTGCCGCAGAAGCCGACCCTGCACGACATGGTCGGCGACGCCTGGGCCTTCTACCGCACGCACATCCTGGAGCAGCAACAGTGACCCACCTCAACGGGGACGTCGCCGAGCGGGCGGCCGCAGGCTTCACCGACAAGTACGGCGGCCGGGCCACCGGCCGCTGGGCGGCACCTGGTCGGGTCAATCTGATCGGCGAGCACACCGACTACAACGACGGTTTCGTGCTGCCCTTCGCGCTGCCGCTGCGTACCGTCGTCGCCGCCGACCGGCAGGACGGCGACAACTGGACGGTCTGGTCCGAGCTCTCCGGCGAGACCATCACCTTCGGCGCTGACGACGTGGCCGAGCCGGGCCGGGTCACCGGCTGGGGCGCGTACGTCGCGGGGGTGGTGTGGGCGCTGCGCGAGGCCGGTCATCAGGTGCCGGGCGCCCGGCTGGCCATCGCCTCCGACGTGCCGCTGGGTTCGGGGCTCTCCTCCTCGGCCGCGCTGGAGTCGGCGGTGCTCGCGGCTCTGCTCGACCTCGGTGGGCTGGAGTTGCCCGCCGAACGGCGGCCCCGGCTGGCGCAGCGGGCGGAGAACGTCTACGTCGGCGCGCCGACCGGGATCATGGACCAGTCCGCGGTGATCCGCTGCCGGGCCGGGCACGCGCTCTTCCTCGACTGCCGTGACGAGTCCGTCGAGCACATCCCGTTCGACCTGGACGCCGCCGGGCTGGCCGTGCTGGTCATCGACAGCCGGGCGCCGCACCGGCACGCCGACGGCGAATACGCCGCCCGCCGCCAGTCCTGCGAGGCGGCGGCCGAGGCGCTCGGCGTCCCCGCGCTGCGCGACGTGGCCGTCGACCAACTCGACGCCGCGCTGACCCGCCTCGACGACGAGGTGACCCGCCGTCGGGTCCGACACGTAGTCACCGAGGATCAGCGTGTGCTGGACACTGTCGCGCTGCTACGCGCCGGGCGGGTCCGGGACATCGGCCCGCTGCTCACCGCCTCACACGTCTCGATGCGCGACGACTTCGAGATCACGGTGCCCGAGGTGGACACCGCCGTCGAGGCGGCGCTGGCGGCCGGCGCGTTGGGTGCCCGGATGACAGGCGGCGGCTTCGGCGGCTGCGTCCTAGCCCTGGTAAAGGCCGACCAGGCCGAAGCAGTAGCGACCGCCGTCAAGACGGCCTACGCCAAACAAGGCTTCACCACCCCAGGCACCCTGACAGTCCTCCCAGCCCCCGGAGCAACCCGCCTCAACTAACCCCCGCTCCCCCACCCCCACACCCCGCGCACCCCATTCCACCCCCGCGATCTTGCAGTTTCTGCCGCGACAATTCCCTCATAACGGGGCAGAACGGCGACCGAAAGTGCAAGATCGCGGGGCGAACGGGGCGGGGGCGAGGGCGCGGGGGCGGGGGGCGGGGGGGTTAGCTTGCTTCGACGATCATTGCCGCGCCTACTGTGCGGTTGGTGGATTCGTCGATGATGACGAAGCCTCCCGTGGTGCGGTTGCGGCGGTACTCGTCGGCGAGAAGGGGCACTGTGGTGCGCAGTCGCACCCGGCCGATCTCGTTGAGCCGCAGTTCGTCGGCCGACTCGTCGCGGTGCAGGGAGTTGATGTCCAGCCGGTAGTGCAGCCCGCGCACGATCGCCCGCGCCGAGCGGGTGGTGTGCTTGATCGCGTACCGGCCGCCGACCCGTAGCGGGGCCGTCTCGTCCATCCAGCAGACCATCGCCTCGATGTCCTGCGCGACCGCCGGTGCGTTGTTCGGCCGGCAGATCAGGTCGCCGCGGGAGATGTCGATCTCGTCGGCCAGTCGTACCGTCACCGACATCGGCGGGAACGCCTCAGCGACCGGCCCGTCGGCGGTCTCCACGGCGGCGATCCGGCTGGTGAAGCCGGACGGCAGCACCATCACCTCGTCACCGGGCTTGAGCACACCCGAGGCGACCTGACCGGCGTAGCCACGGTAGTCGGTGACAGTTGTGGACTGCGGCCGAATCACGTACTGCACGGGGAACCGGACGTCGACAAGGTTGCGGTCGCTCGCGATGTGCACCCGCTCCAGGTGGTGCAGCAGCGAGGGGCCCTCGTACCACTGCATGTTCTCCGACCGGGAGACGATGTTGTCGCCGCGCAGCGCGGAGACCGGCACCACCGTCAGGTCCGGTACGTCGAGCTTCGCGGCGAACGCCGTGAACTCGTCGGCGATCCGCTCGTAGACCTCCTGCGACCAGTCCACCAGGTCCATCTTGTTGACACAGAGCACAAGGTGCGGCACCCGCAGCAGCGAGCAGAGGAACGCGTGCCGGCGGGACTGCTCGACAAGGCCCTTGCGCGCGTCCACAAGGATCAGCGCCAGGTCGGCTGTGGACGCCCCGGTCACCATGTTCCGGGTGTACTGGATGTGGCCCGGGGTGTCGGCGATGATGAACTTGCGCCGGGGGGTGGCGAAGTATCGGTACGCCACGTCGATGGTGATGCCCTGCTCCCGCTCGGCTCGCAGACCGTCGGTGAGCAGCGCCAGGTTTGTGTATTCGTCACCGCGGGCCGCGCTTACCGCCTCCACGGCGGCGAGCTGGTCGGTGAAGAGCGACTTGGTGTCGTAGAGCAGTCGCCCGATAAGTGTCGACTTGCCGTCGTCCACGCTGCCGGCGGTCGCGAACCGCAGCAGGTCCATGGGCCGCGCCTCCGATGTGGCCTCGGCGGCGGCCGGGGCCACAATGTCGGTGCTCATCAGAAGTACCCCTCCCGCTTGCGGTCCTCCATGGCGGCCTCGCTGACCCGGTCGTCACCGCGGGTCGCGCCACGCTCGGTGATCCGGGTGGCCGCCACCTCCTCGATGACCTTCTCCACGGTGTCCGCGTCGGAGCGGACCGCGGCGGTGCAGGACGCGTCGCCGACGGTGCGGTAGCGCACCTGGGCTTTGAACCGCTCCTCGCCCGCGCGGGGGCGGAAGAACTCGTTCACCGCGTAGAACATGCCGTCGCGCTCGATCACCTCGCGCTCGTGCGCGTAGTAGATCGAGGGCAGCGGGATCCGCTCCCGGGCGATGTAGTGCCAGACATCCAACTCGGTCCAGTTGGACAGCGGGAAGATACGGATCGACTCGCCCGGGTGGTGCCGGCCGTTGTAGAGCGACCACAGCTCCGGCCGCTGGTTCTTCGGGTCCCACTGGCCGAACTCGTCGCGGAAGCTGAACATCCGCTCCTTCGCCCGGGCCTTCTCCTCGTCCCGGCGGGCGCCACCGAACAGGGCGTCGAAACGGTGCTTCTCGACCGCGTCCAGCAGCACCGGCGTCTGGATCCGGTTGCGCATCCCGTCGCCGGACTCCCGGACCATGCCGCTCGCCAGGGCCTCCGGCACGCTCGCCACCACGAGCTGCAACCCCAGCTCGGCGACCCGCTGGTCGCGGTATTCCAGGACCTCGGGGAAGTTGTGGCCGGTGTCGACGTGCATGACCGGGAAGGGGATGTTGGCGGGGGCGAACGCCTTCTGCGCCAGCCGCAGCATGACGATCGAGTCCTTCCCACCGGAGAAGAGCAGCACCGGGCGTTCCATCTCGGCGACCACCTCGCGCATCACGAAGATGCTCTCCGCCTCCAGGGCGTCCAGGTGGGAGACCCGGTAGGCCGCAGGGGTGGTCATGACCGCTGCTCGATTCGCTCACTCATCCGATTTCCAGACCTTTCCGGTCGGACATGTCAAGATCGTTCGCTCAGGCTACCCGGAATGTCTCTGCAACGCTGCAAGCAACCGGTGGGCGAGATCCTTGCGACAGACCAGCAGGTCCGGCAGGCGCGGATCCGCCTCGTTGTATCGAAGCGCAGAACCGTCGATCCGGGAAGCGTGCAATCCGGTGGCAGTCGCCACAGCCACCGGGGCTGCCGAATCCCACTCGTACTGCCCCCCGGCGTGGATGTACGCGTCCACCTCGCCGGTCACCACCGCGGCGATCTTCGCGCCGGCCGAGCCCATCGGCACCAGGTGCGCCCCGACGTCCTCGGCCAGATCGGTCAGGAAGACGGGCGGTCGACTCCGGCTCGCCGCCAGGCGGATCTTCCGTTCGCCGGCCGTCGCCGCCTCCACGGTCATCGGCGGGTACGCCGGCGGGTAGTCAGTGCCCAGCACCCGGTGCTGCGCCGGCAGCCCCACCGCCCCGGCCACCAACCCGTGCCCGCTCGGCGCGCTACGCGCCCAGAGGGCGATGTGCACCGCCCAGTCCGAGCGGCCCTCCTCGGAGAACTCCCGGGTGCCGTCCAACGGGTCGATGATCCACACGCGGTCCGCCGTCAGCCGGGACACCGCCCCGGCATTCACCTCGGCCGCCCAGGCCAGCCGCGAGCCCTCGTCCTCTTCGGAGAGCACCGCGTCGCCGGGCCGCCACTTCGCCAGCTCCGTGCGGATGAGGTCGTGCGACACCTTGTCACCCGCCGACTTCAGCGCACCGGCGTCCGCGAAACCCAACTCCGTGCGCAGGGCGAGCAGCGCCTGACCGGCCCGCGACGCCAACCACCTGGCGAACGCGCCGTCGATCATCGGAGGACTGCCCATCTGCCCGCTCCCGTCGCCTCGCCGCGTCCCGCGCCGCACGGACCGACTGGCCACGATCCGCGTCGCCTGTCGCGGCACGCCGAAAGGCGCAGACTACCGGCCCGCCAGTTCCGATCCGGTACGCCTCGCCCGGCTCAACCGCCGTGGTAGACGTTCTGGGTCGGCTCGACGCCCTTGACGATCACCGACTCCACCACGTCGGCAGCCCGGTCCACCAGGAAGTCCAACTCCTTGCGCTCCGCCGCGCCGAAATCCGACAGCACGTAGTCTGCCGGATCCTGGCGTCCCGGTGGGCGGCCGACGCCGAACCGCACCCGGACGTAGTCCTTCGTGCCCAACGACTTCGACATCGAGCGCAGGCCGTTGTGCCCGCCCTCGCCACCGCCGAACTTGATCCGTACCTGGCCGAAGTCGATGTCCAGCTCGTCGTGCACCGCGATCACCTGCGCCGGCGGCACCTTGTAGAACTGCGCCAACGCCGCGACGGGCCCACCGGAGAGGTTCATGTACGTCAGTGGCTTGGCCAGAACCAGCTTCGGCCCGCCGAACCCGAGCCGCCCCTCGGCCACGTCGGCGACAGCCCGCTTGTGCCGGCCGAACCGCGCACCCACGCGTCCGGCCAGCAGGTCGGCCACCATGAAGCCGACGTTGTGCCGGTTACCGGCGTACTCCCGACCGGGGTTTCCCAGGCCGACCACCAGCCACGGCCCCGCCTCGTCCGTCACGACCCGTCCCTTTCGCAGTCCCGTCCGACCGACTCCCGATACGCCGGCAGGCGCCCCCGAAGCCTCGGGGACGCCTGCCGCACGATACGAACCGATCAGGCCTCGGTGCGCGCCTCGGTGCTCTCCGCGCCCTCGGCGGCCGGAGCGGCGTCCGCGCCCTCGGAGCCCTCGGTGACCTCGCCGACCTCGGCCTCAGCCTCGTCGGTGGCCTCCTCGACCTCGGGCAGCGTCGCCTCGAGCTGCTCGGCGGTCGGCGCGGCGGTCACGGCGGCGACCGGCAGCGTCGCGTCGACGGCCAGTTCGACACCGGCCGGCAGCTGCACGTCGCCGGCGGTCACCTGGGAGCCCGCCTCCAGGCCCTCGATCGAGGCCTCGAGGTGGTCCGGCACCTTCGTGGCGTCGGCGGTCACCGAGAGGGTGTCGTGGTCGTGCACGATAAGGGTGTCGCGGGCGGCCTCGCCGGTCAGCTGGACCGGGACCTCGACGGTGACCTTCTCGCCCCGGCGGACCAGGATGAGGTCCACGTGCTCGAAGGTGTCCCGGATCGGGTCACGCTGGATCGCCTTCGGCAGCGCCAGCACCTGGGTGCCGTCGGTGATGTCGATCGCGAAGAGCTGGTTGGCACCGCCCTTGCGGATCGCCGCGGCGAACTCCCGCGACGGCAGCGCGATGTGCTTGGGCTTCTCGCCGTGGCCGTACAGCACGGCTGGCACCTTGCCGGCCCGGCGGGTACGACGGGCACCACCCTTGCCGAACTCGGTGCGGGGCTCGGCGCTGATCTTTACCTCGGACACGGGGAAACTCCTGATGCTTTTCGCTGCGGCGGCTTGTCGTCTTGCGGTGCTGGGGCGAGGGGCTCGCTGGGGCTCATGCGTCATGAACGACTGCCCGGAGCACCGCGTCGATGACGGTGCCTCCGTGCGGCGCTTTTCAGCGGCCCGCCGGGCACCCTCGCCGTGGCAACCGCACTAGTCTACCCGAGCTGATTCCAGGGCTCGCGGCAGTCCCCGGTCACGGCTCCGGGCTGGCACGCCGACGGTGGTCCCGCCCGCGTGCCAGCCCCGTTTCCCCCCAGCCTGCCAGCTCCGGAACCACAAACGTGCCGAATGGCGGAAACGGAGCTCACCGCACCGCGAGTGTCAGCTCAGGCCACCGAAGAGGGTGGTCACCGAGCCGTCGTCGAAGACCTCCCGGATCGCCCGCGCCAGCAACGGCGCGATCGACAGCACCGTCAGCTTGTCCAGTTGCTTCTCCGGTGGCAGCGGCAGCGTGTTGGTCACCACCACCTCGCTGATCGGGCTGTTCTTCAACCGCTCGGTAGCCGGGTCCGACAACAGGGCGTGGGTGGACGCCACCACGATCTCCGCCGCGCCCGACTCCTTGAGGATGTCGGCGGCCTTGGTGATCGTGCCGCCGGTGTCGATCATGTCGTCGACGATCAGGCAGACCCGGCCCTCCACCTCGCCGACCACCCGGTTCGCCACGACCTGGTTCGGCTTCATCGGGTCGCGGGTCTTGTGGATGAACGCCAGCGGGCAACCGCCCAGCCGGTCGGTCCACCGCTCGGCCACCCGAACTCGGCCGGAATCCGGTGCCACAACTGTCATCGGGCGGCCGGCGTACTTGCGTTCCACGTACTCGGCGAGGATGTCCATCGCGAAGAGGTGGTCCACCGGACCGTCGAAGAAGCCCTGGATCTGCGCGGTGTGCAGGTCGACGGTGAGGATCCGGTTCGCACCCGCGGTCTTCAGCAGGTCCGCCACCAGCCGAGCCGAGATCGGCTCCCGACCACGGTGCTTCTTGTCCTGCCGCGCGTACGGGTAGAACGGCAGCACGACGGTGATCCGCTTGGCCGACCCCCGCTTCAGCGCGTCCACCATGATCAGGGTCTCCATGACCCAGGTGTTCACCCCGTGCGTCACGGACTGCACCACGAAGGCGTCCGAGCCACGCACCGAGTCCTTGAATCGTACGAAGATCTCGCCGTTGGCGAACTCGTAGGCGTCGGCCGGCGTCGGCGCGACACCGAGCACCTCGCCGATCTCCTTGGCCAACTCCGGAAAACCTCGTCCGGTAAAGAGCATCAGGCTTTTGCGGTTTTCGGCGACGATGCTGCCCATGGGCCCGTCTGCTCCCGTTTGTCGGCGATACCCGGCCCTGTGGTGGTGGGTCGGAGACTATTCGGTTGCAGTATCTCCCGCGCCGGACGCACCGCCCACCGTCTCGGCCGGCCCGTGCATTGCCTCACTGTCGCTTGCGGCGCCGGCCCTCTTCGACGCACCCTGCACGTCGCGTGCCCGCTCGGCGGCCTCGGCCGCGGCCGTGCCGGCCCGCCGCTTCACCACCCAGCCCTCGATGTTGCGCTGGCGTGCCCGGGCGACACCCATCGCACCCGCCGGAACGTCGTCCACGATCACCGAGCCGGCCGCCGTGTACGCGCCGTCGCCCACCTCGACCGGCGCCACGAACATGTTGTCCGCGCCGGTCCGGGCATGGCTGCCGATCACCGTGCGGTGCTTGTTGACCCCGTCGTAGTTGACGAATACCGACGCCGCCCCGATGTTGCTCTGCTCGCCGATCGTCGCGTCACCCACGTACGTCAGGTGCGGCACCTTGGAGCCGGCGCCGATCTGCGAGTTCTTCACCTCGACGAACGTGCCGACCTTCGCCCTGTCGGCGAGCCGTGCGGCGGGCCGCAGGTAGGCGTACGGGCCCACGCTGGCGCCCGCGCCCACCTCGGCGCCCACGGCGTGGCTGCGCACCACCGAGGCGGCCGGGCCGACGATCGTGTCGACGAGCGTGACGTCCGGCCCGATCAGGGTGCCCGCGCCGACCACAGTGCTGCCGCGCAGCTGCGTGTTCTGGTCGACGATCGCGTCGCGGTCCAGCGCCACAGTCACGTCGATCCAGGTGGTAGCGGGGTCGAGCAGGCTGACCCCGGTGCGCATCCAGGCCTCGTTGACCCGGTCGCGCAGCAGCCGGCGCAGCGTCGCCAACTCCACCCGGTCGTTGCAGCCCAACGTTTCCACGTGGTCGTCGGCCACGTGCACGGCGACCGGTTCGCCGGCCGAGCGGAGCAGCCCGAAGACGTCGGTCAGGTATTCCTCGCCCTGGTCGTTGTCGGTGGAGAGCTTGCCCAGCGCCTCGCGCAGCCGCACCGCGTCGAACGCGTAGATGCCGGCGTTGATCTCCTGAATGGCGCGCTGCGTCGCGTCGGCGTCGCGCTCCTCGACGATCTGCTCCAGTCGCCCGTCCGCGTCCCGGACGATCCGGCCGAGCCCGGTCGGGTCGGGCACCTCGGCGGCCAGCACGGTGGCCGCGGCGCCTGCCTGCTCGTGCGCGGTGACCAACGCGCCGACCGTCTCCGGGCGCAGCAGGGGAACGTCCCCGTTGATCACCACGACGGTGCCGGCCCCGTCCGGTACGGCCTCCAGCGCGATGCGCACGGCGTGCCCGGTGCCGAGCTGCTCGGCCTGGAGCACGGGAGTGGCGTCCGGGGCGACCTCGGTCAGGTGGGCGCGCACCTGGTCGGCGCCGTGCCCGACCACCACGACGGTCCGGTCGGCGGCCAGCGGGGCGGCCGCGCTCAGCACGTGGCCCAGCAGCGTGCGGCCGAGCAGGGGGTGCAGCACCTTTGGCAGTGTCGACTTCATCCGCTTGCCCTCACCGGCGGCGAGCACGACGACGGTACGAAGGTGGGGCTGGGGCACGACGTGGCTCCCGTCGGGACGGCGGACACTCTCGCGGTCATGCTAACCGCGAGGCCCGGCTCGGTTCCCTCTTACCCCCAGTGGGGCCCAGAACGGACCAAAGGGTGCAGCTCGGCCGCCAGGGTTCGAACCTGAAATACGGGTACCAAAGACCCGGGTGTTGCCAATTACACCACGGCCGATCAGTGAAGCGAGGGCGTCACATCGGGATGGACATCCCGCGCTACACCTTAGCGCCCCGGCCGCCGGACGCCATCGCTCATTCCGCCCACGCCTGCCTCGGGCACCAGGGCGGACCGTCCGGTTCGACTCGGGCACCGGTGGCCGGCCGACCAGGTGACACCCACCGGCGGCCCGATCGAGGGCGGTTTTGGCGGCGAGGAGCGGAATCGTCCCAAGTGCTCTGACCTGCCTCTCCGTGCCTTTTTGGAAACTTCCTCGTGCGATCTACAGACCCGTAAGTTACGGTGACGTAGGCGTAAGTTAGTGATCGTTTTCCCACCCCCTGCGAGGTCCCGTGTCCACTGCCCTGCTCGAACCCAACACCGCCGGCCCCGGCCCGAAACCGCTCACCGATGGGAGCCAGTCCCCCGGGATCCTGGCCGCCCTCTATGCCTTCGTGGTGATCCCCTTCGTGGCTCTGCTCGTCGCCGTGCCGATGGCCTGGGGCGGCTGGCTGGGCTGGACCGACGTCATCATCGGCCTGGTCTTCTACGTGGTTTCCGGGCTGGGCATCACCGTCGGCTTCCACCGCTACTTCACGCACGGCTCGTTCAAGGCCAAGCGGTGGCTGCGCGTCTCGCTGGCGGTCGCGGGTTCCCTCGCGGTGCAGGGCGAGATCATCCAGTGGGTGGCCGACCACCGGCGGCACCACGCCTTCTCCGACATGGAGGGCGACCCGCACTCCCCGTGGCGCTTCGGCACCAGCTTCTGGGCGCTGACCCGGGGCCTGTTCCACGCCCACGTCGGCTGGCTGTTCCGCCGGGAGTTGTCCAACCGGGAGCGGTTCGCACCCGACCTGATCGCCGACCGCGACATCAGCCGGGTGGACCGGCTCTTCCCGGTCCTGGTGATGGTGTCGCTGCTCGGCCCGGCGCTGATCGGCGGCCTGGTGACCTGGTCGTGGCAGGGCGCGCTCACCGCGTTCTTCTGGGCCGGGCTGGTCCGCATCGGCCTGCTGCACCACGTCACCTGGGCGATCAACTCGGTCTGCCACGTCTACGGCGAGCGTCCGTTCGCCATGCGCCAGGGTGACCGGGCGTCGAACTTCTGGCCGCTGGCGATCCTGTCGTTCGGCGAGAGCTGGCACAACCTGCACCACGCCGACCCCACGAGCGCGCGGCACGGCGTCCTGCGCGGTCAGGTGGACATCTCCGCCCGGGTCATCTGGTTGTTCGAGAAGGCCGGCGCGGCGTCGCAGGTGCGCTGGCCGAAGCCGGAGCGCATCGCGGCGAAGCTCGTGAAGCCGGTCCCACCCAGCTAAACCGGGCGGTACTCCGAGCGGGCGCCTGGCAGGATGGCCGGATGGCCGAGCGGCGCGGGGGGACCGGATAGCTCGGCGGGCAGGGCCGAGCCCGATCCGGGCGCGGTCGCACGGCACGGCAGGGCGGCCAGGCCGCCCGCCAGTGAGGCGACGATGTGAACGGGCACAGCGGAGGCACCATCCCACGGCAGGGCGTCACCGAGCGCCAGCGAGGCGGCGACATGCCTGAGGTAAGTAACGATGCCGTCGGCCGGCGCGCGGCGCCGGCCGCGGCCTCCGCGCCAAAACCCAAGCCCGCCTCCCGCGTACGCATGTCGGCGGCGCAGCGGCGGGAGCAGTTGATCGCGACCGGCCGTCAACTGTTCGCGGAGCGCGGTTTCGACGCCACCTCGATAGAGGAGGTGGCGGCCCGCGCCAAGGTCTCGAAGCCTGTGGTCTACGAGCACTTCGGCGGCAAGGAGGGGCTCTACGCGGTGGTGGTGGACCGGGAGGTCCGGGCCCTGCTGGACCGGATCACCACGGCACTTACCGCAGGGCATCCGCGCGAGTTGCTGGAGCAGGCGGCGATGGCGCTGCTCGGCTACATCGAGGAGGAGACAAGCGGGTTCCGGGTGCTGGTCCGCGAGTCGCCGCTGATGTCCGGCACGGCCAACTTCAGCAGCGTGATGAACGACGTGGCCCACCAGGTCGAGCACATCCTGGGCGCCGAGTTCAAGAGCCGCGGGTACGACCCCAAGCTGGCCGAGCTGTACTCCCAGGCGCTCGTGGGCATGGTGGCCCTGACCGGCCGCTGGTGGATGGAGGTGCGCAAGCCCCGCAAGGAGGTGGTGGCGGCGCACCTGGTCAACCTGGCCTGGAACGGGTTGTCGCACCTGGAGGCGAAGCCGACCCTGATCACGGCGCGCCGTCGCTGACCCCGTCAGCGACGGCTGCGGCCGTTCCCCCCTCAGCGGCGGTACGCCTCGGCGACCGGGTGGCTGCGTCTCTGTCGTTCGATTTCGGCGTGCTCCTCGGGCCCGACCTTGTCGTAGAGGCCGGTGCCGAGCAGGATCAGGCCGAACACCATCGACACGACAACCGTCGACATCGAGAAGTTGAGGAAGTTCGCCTCGGTCTGCAGCACCGACATCATGAGGATGCTCGTCACCAGGAACACCACGCCGGCGGTCAGGTTCATGTAGTGGCCGAGGTTGGTGCGCCGGGACGCCCCGATGATCAGGACGACTCCGAAGATCACCGAGGCGAGCGAGAAGGCCAGGTTGGTTCGCAGGCCGAGCGCCCAGTGGTTGCCCCTGTCGAAGAGCGGGTCACCGATCGTCTCGGCGACACCCCAGACGCCGAAGACCAGGATGTAGAGGCCGACCAGACCGGCCAAAACCCGGTAGAGCGGCCGTGCCGGATGGTTCACCGGAAAGTGCGCCATGCCCCTGCCCCGTCCTCCTGATTCGACCGTTTCAGGAGGATTGTCACCCAAGGCGACAGAAGCTGTCCGCTGAACGGGCAAAGCCGAAGCGGTCCGCCGAAGGCTGGACCGGGTCAGGTTTTCGCCGGAGCCCGAGCTGCGCAGGGATCAAGCCTGACCGCCCGGAGCAGCTCGGGCTCCGGCGAAAACCAACAGCGACCGGGGAAGAAGATCAGAGCACGAGGCGAGCCTTCTGGAACGCCTCCGCCTCCTCCTCCGAGCCGACCTTGCCGTACATGCCGGCCATGAGCAGCACCATGGAGGCCGTCAGCAGGACGATCACGGTGAAGATGCTGACGTTGAAGATGTTGGCATCGGTCCGGATGAACGCGAGGCTGGCGATGCCGAGCACCATGAGGCCGTACGCCATCCACTGGTTGATCGCCACGTCGATGTTGCGGCCGAGCGCGGTGCCGACCAGCACGATGACCCCGAGAAGCACGCTGAGCAGCGAGAACCCGAAGTTGGTGCCCTGGCCGAGCACCTGGGTGTCGTCCTGGGCGAAGATCTCGTCGCCGGCGGTCGCGATGACGCCGAGCACACCGAAGACCACCAGGTACAGACCGGTCAGCCCGCCGATCGCCCGGTAGATCGGCCGCGCGGGGTGGTTGACGGGGGTGTGGGCCATGTCTGAGTCTCCAACGCCGTGGGTGAGGTGTCGCCGACGATTGTCCCGCATGTGGTGGTGTGACGCCGCACACGGCCCCGGCCGACGCGATCCACACCCGGTCAGCTCTCGGGCAGGTCCTCGGCGAGGGTCATCCAGGTCTCCTCGATCCGCTCCCGTTCGGCGCGCAGATCCTTGAGCTGGGTGTCCAGGTCGGCGACCTTCGCATAGTCGGTGGCGTCGGTGGCGAGCTGGTCGAGCAGGGTGACCTCGCGCTGGTCGAGCTTGCCGAGCTGCCGTTCCAGCCGGGTCAGCTCCTTGCGGGCCTGGCGCACCTCGGCCGCGGACATGCCGCCAGCGGAAGGAACGGCGGACGCGGTGGTGGGGCTGGCAGCGGCCCGGGGCGCGCCGCCCCGCTCGGCCGTTCGGGCAAGGTACTCGTCGACGCCACCGGGCAGGTGCACGAGCCGTCCGTCGCCGAACATCCCGTACGCCGTGTCGGTGACCCGCTCGATGAGGTAACGGTCGTGGCTGGCCACGATGATCGTGCCCGGCCACGAGTCGAGCAAATCTTCGAGCGCGGCCAGGGTGTCGGTGTCCAGGTCGTTTGTGGGCTCGTCGAAGAGCAGCACGTTTGGCTCACCCGCGAGCAGCCGCAGCATCTGCAACCGGCGGCGCTCACCGCCGGACAGGTCGCTGACAGGCGTCCAGAGGCGGCGGTCGTCGAAGCCGAAGACCTCGGCGAGTTGGGCAGCGGAGACCTCCCGGTCGCCGAGCTGGACGCGGCGGGCGACCTCCTCGACGGCTTCGAGGACCCGCAGGTGGCCGGGCAGCTCCGCCAGCTCCTGGGACAGGAACGCCGGCCGGACCGTGGAGCCCGTGTTGAAGCGGCCACCGTCGGGGCGGGTGATGCCGGCGAGCATCCGCAGCAGCGTGGTCTTGCCGGCGCCGTTGGCACCGAGAATGGCGATCCGGTCACCGGGGCCGACAAGCCACGTGGTGTCCCGCAGGATCTCCTTCGGCCCGGCGTGCAGCTCGACGTTCTCCAGGTCGTACACCTGCTTGCCGAGCCGGGAGGTGGCCATCCGCTGCAACGACATGGTGTCGCGGGCCGGCGGCACGTCGGCGATCAACGCGTTGGCGGCGTCGATGCGGAACTGGGGCTTCGAGGTGCGGGCCGGCGGGCCACGGCGCAGCCAGGCGATCTCCTTGCGGAGCAGGTTCTGCCGGCGGGCCTCGGTGGCGGCGGCGACGCGTTCACGCTCGGCTCGGGCGAGGATCCAGGCCGCGAACCCGCCCTCGTAGGCGCGGACGGCCTGGTCGGCGACCTCCCAGGTGTTGGTGCAGACCGCGTCCAGGAACCACCTGTCGTGGGTGACCACCACCAGGGCGCCCTTGCGGCCGACCAGGTGCCGGGCCAGCCAGTCGACACCGGCGACGTCGAGGTGGTTTGTGGGCTCGTCGAGGATCAACAGGTCGGAGTCGCGGACGAGCAGCGCGGCGAGCGCCACCCGGCGACGTTCGCCACCCGACATCGGGCCGACCGGCTGGTCGAGGCCGAGGTGTGGCATGCCGAGGCCGTCGAGGATGGCGCGCACACCGGCGTCACCGGCCCACTCGTGCTCGGCGCCCATGCCTTCGCCGAGCCAGGCGGTGCCGAGCACTACGTCCCGGACTGTGGCGTCGGGGGCGAGCGTGAGCTGCTGCGGCAGCCAGAGCACGCGCAGGTCACGGCGGTGGGTCACCCGGCCGTCGTCAGGGTCCTCCTGCTTGGTGAGCAGCCGCAACAGGGTGGACTTGCCGGCACCGTTGAGGCCGACCACGCCGATCCGGTCGGCGTCGTCCAGGCCGAGCGAGACGTCCGTGAGCAGCCGCCCGGCGGCGCCGTACCCCTTGGACACCCGGTCCAGATTGACGATGTTGGCCACGTTCCACCCTTCATGATCAAGGCGTCCGGGTGCCGGCGGGCACCTGGACGCCTGCCACAAGGGTACGCGGACGCCCCGGCCTACCGCGCCGCGCGCCCACCGGCGTCCAGCTCGGCCGCCGCGGCAGCCCCGGCAGACGACGGGCCGGACGCGACGTCAGCCGACGCGGGCTCCGGCGACCGGGCCGTGCGCGACCCGGGCCTGTCGGCACACGCCAGCGGCGGCCAGCTCGGCGGCGATCCGCTCCGCGTTCGCCGCGTCGGGGGCGAGGAAGACGCAGGTCGGGCCGGAGCCGGAGACGATGCCGGCGAGCGCGCCGGCCGCCTCGCCGGCCTTCAGCGTGTCCGCCAGCGCCGGGCGCATCGCCAGGGCCGCGTCCTGAAGGTCGTTGCCGAGCGTACGGGCGAGGACCCGGGGGTCACGTTGACGCAGCGCGCCCAGCAGGGCATCGGTGCTGCCCAGCGGGGTGCCGGCGGCACCGGAGTCGCGGAGCCGGTCCAGCTCGCGGTAGGCGGCAGGTGTGGACAGGCCGACGTCGGCGATCGCCACCACCCAGTGCCAGGACGTCGGCCGGACCAGCACGGGGCTGACCGCCTCGCCCCGGCCGGTGCCCAGCGCGGTGCCGCCGTAGATCAGGAACGGCACGTCGGAACCGAGGTCGGCGGCGATCCCGGCCAGCTCGTCGCGGGACAGCCCGGTGCCCCAGAGCGCGTCGCAGGCCACAAGCGCGGCGGCCGCGTCGGCGCTGCCGCCGGCCAGCCCACCGGCGAGCGGGATCTGCTTGCGCAGATGCAGTCGGGCGTGCGGCAGCACCCCCGCGTACCCGGCGAGGGCGTGCGCGGCGCGGATCACCAGGTTGGTGTCGTCCAACGCCAGCTCGCCGGTGCCCTCGCCCTCCATGGTCAGGGCGAGCGTGTCGCCCCGGCGGGCCGTCAACTCGTCGTAGATCGAGATGGCGTGGTAGACGGTGTTCAACTCGTGATAGCCGTCGCGGCGCAGCGGACCCACCCCGAGGTGCAGGTTGATCTTCGCGGGCACCCGGACCTTCACCGGCCCGATGGCACCGCGCCGCTCGTCCTCGTCGTCCGGTCGCCAGGCCTCGGTCACGGGGTGACGTCCCGCACGAGCAGGCGAGCGTCGAACGGCTTGATCAAGGTCAACTCCTTGGCGGGCACGGCGTCAGCCTACTTCGCGGCCGGCGTACCCACCGGGGCCGACGCGGCGATGGCGGCGAACTGCTCGACGGTAAGCGACTCCCCCCGGGCGCCGGGGTCGACGCCGGCCGCGGTGAGCGCGGCAGCGGCCCGGTCCGCGCCGCCGGCCCAGCCGGCCAGCGCGGCGCGCAGGGTCTTGCGACGCTGCGCGAACGCCGCGTCCACCACGGCGAAGACCCGTTCCCGGGGTACGTCGGCGCGGGGCGGCTCGTGGCAGGTGAAGGCCACCAGGCCGGAGTCGACATTGGGCACCGGCCAGAACACGTTCGGCGGCACCCGACCGGCGCTGCGGGCCTTCGCGTACCAGGCGAGCTTGACCGACGGGATGCCGTACACCTTCGAGCCGGGACCGGCGACAAGCCGGTCGGCTACCTCTTTCTGCACCATGACCAGGCCGTGGCGCAGGGTGGGCAGCTCGGCGAGCAGGTTCAGCACCACCGGCACGGCCACGTTGTAGGGCAGGTTCGCCACAAGCGCTGTCGGCGGCGGGTCGGCCAGCTCGGCGGCGCGGATGCGCAGCGCGTCGGCACGGTGCACGGTGAGCCGGCCGGCGTCCGGCCCGGCGTGCCGCGCGGCGGTCTCCGGCAGCGCCCCGGCGAGCACCGGGTCGATCTCGACGGCGTGCACGTGCCCGGCGACGGGCAGCAGCCCCAGGGTCAGCGAGCCGAGCCCGGGGCCGACCTCCAGGGCCACGTCGTCGGGGGTCAGGCCGGCGGCGGTGACGATCCGGCGCACGGTGTTCGGGTCGTGCACGAAGTTCTGGCCCAGCTTCTTGGTGGGCGCGACGCCCAGCCGGGCGGCGAGTTCCCGGATCTCCGCCGGGCCGAGGAGACCGGTCATGGCTGGCAGCGTAGCGGCGGCGTCGGTGCCGACCGGCGGGCCGGGCTCACCACGGGCCGAAGGCCCGGTCGCCGGTGGCCGAGATGGCCGCGCACAGCTCGTCCAGGTCGGTGCCCGTGGTCGCGGCGAGCGCGCGGACAGTGAGCGGGATCAGGTACGAGGCGTTCGGCCGGCCCCGGTACGGCATCGGGGTGAGGTACGGGGCGTCGGTCTCCACCAGGATCTGGTCCACAGGTGTCAGCGCGGCGGCCTCCCGCAGCGGGCCGGCGCTGCCGAAGGTGACAGTGCCGGCGAAGCTGAGCAGGAAGCCCCGGCGGACGCACTCGCGGGCGAAGTCGGCGTCACCGGAGAAGCAGTGCAGCACCACCGTGTCCGGGGCGCCCTCGTCGTCGAGGATCCGCAGGACGTCGGCGTGCGCGTCCCGGTCGTGGATGACGAGCGCCTTGTCGTGCCGCTTGGCGATGGCGATGTGCGCCCGGAAGCTCTCCTCCTGCGCGGCGCGCCCCTCGTCACCGGTCCGGAAGAAGTCCATCCCGGTCTCGCCGATCCCCCGGACCCGGTCGCGGGCGGCCAACGACTCGATCTCCCGCAGCGCCTCGTCGAGGTCGGCCAGTCGGGGCGCCTCGTTGGGGTGCAGCGCCACGGTGGCCAGCACGGCGGGATGACTGTCGGCGACGTCCGCGCCCCAGCGTGAGGACGCCACGTCGACGCCCACCTGGACCAGCCGGTCCACACCTACCGTGGCGGCCGCGCCGACCGCCGCGGCGATCGGGTCGTCGGCCGGCCCGCCGCCGGGCACGCCTGCCTCGCTGAGGGTGAGGTCCAGGTGGGTGTGGCTGTCCAGCACCGGCCGGGGCAGTGGCTCGGGGGCGGGCGGGAACTCTCCGGCCCGCCGGGCGGCACGTTCGCGGCGGGTTTCAGTCGGCTCGCTCATCAGCGACAGCATCACACATCGGGCCTGTCCATCCGCCCGCCACCCGGCGTTCACCCCGACTACGCCGCGCGACTCTAGCGTCGCCGCGTGAGCGGACTGAGTGCGCCACCGGGCCGTGACGGCCCACATCTCACCGAGCAGAGGGAGGTGGCGACATGAGCGTCACTCCCCAGGCCGGCGGCGCCGCCGGCGAACGGACCGGGCTGCGCGTGGCGTTCGGTGGCGGGCTGTACCCGGCCGAGGAGATCGCCCGGGGTGCCGCGTACGAGTTGTTCAGCGCCAGCGAGGTGGCCGGCTTCGAGTGGGCGCCCCGGCCCGGCAGTGCCCTGCCGTGGCGTCGGTTCGTGCACGTCACCGAGGTGACCGCTGTGCACGGGGCCACCTCGGCGGCCGAGGAGCCGGAGACGCCGCTGATGATGCCGGCGCACCGGGAGCAGGGCTGGAACCACCTGCACCAGCTCAGCCAGCAGCCGTCCGCGGCGGGCGACCCGACTCTCGTCGCGGTGCGCGCGTCGGCGGCCCTGCGGCGGGGCACCCGGATGGTGAAGATGCTCTCCGCCCGGCAACTCTCCGGCTACGTACGGGGCTGGCTGCCGCGCGGCTTCTGTTACCGGGAGCACGATGTGGCGCACCTGCGCACTCCGGCGGCGACGACTGTGTTGCGCACCGACGGGGACACCGGCCGGGACGGCCTGGACGTCGCGTACGCGCTGCGGTGGCGGGCCGCCGACCCGGGTGACTACGACGTACCGGCGGGCGCGGCCCACCGTGGGCTGACCGCCCTGGCATCCCGGGACCGGGTGGGTCCACCGGTGCTGGGCACCGGCTTCGTGCCGAGCAACGGCCAGCTCATCCCGGAGTTCATCACCCGGGACTTCGCCGACCTGCCGATGCCGGCGAACGCCACACTGCTCGCGTACCCCGCCGACGGGGTGGAGGTGGTGCTCTACACCTACCAGGCCGAGCAGCGCGGATGGCTGCGGATGGCGGGCCCGCAGTGGCGACACCTGCTGGCCGCGGTGCCGGATCTGTCCCCCGACCAGGAGTATGTGCCCACCGGGGACGCGCCGCGCTCCACCCAACTGGTCGGCATGTACGGCGACACCGAGTACGAGGCGGTGGCCGACCTGCCCGGCGGCTTCCGGGTCCTCGCCATGACCCGGGCGGCCCGGTACCCGGTGGAGTTGGTGGCCCGCCGGCTCCGGTTCGCGCAGTGGCGGGGCGTGCCGTGCCTCGTGCTGCGGGAGGAGGCCGGCTGGCTGCGTTTGCGGTTGCGCCACCCGGACCCGGATTCGGTGGTCACCACCGGCGCGCAGTGCCACGACCGGGGCGTCTACGAGACGTGGGCGCCGCGCGCCGACGTGACAGACGACCAGGTGATGGACACCCGGTACGCGATGTGACGACGCGCGGCGGCAGGACGCTCACCGCCGCGCGTCGTACGCTCAGTCGGCCAGGCGGGCCAGCTCCTCGTCGACGATCGACGGGTCGAGCTTGCGGAACACAGGCGTCGGCGCGGCCAGTGGCCGGCCGGCCTCCAGCGGCACCGACTCCCAGCGCGCACCTACCGTGTAGTCCCCGGTCAGCACCGGGTACGCCGGCCCGCCGTCCAGGTCGTCGACCTGCTCGATGACAGGCATCGGCGCGTGCACTCCGGTGCCGCCGAGCAGCTCGTGCACCTGCTGCGCGGAGTGCGGCAGGAACGGGGTGAGCAGCGTGTTCGCGTCGCTGACCACCTGGAGGGCGACGTGCAGGATCGTGCCCTGGCGGGGCTTGTCGGCCTCCGCCTTGAGCTTCCACGGCGCCTGCTCGGACAGATACTTGTTGGCCTCGGCGACCACCTTCATGGCCTCGCCGATGGCCTGCTTCTGCCGGTGCCGGCCGATCAGGTCGCCGACAGTGGTGAAGCCCGCCCGGGCCACCGCGAGCAGCGCCTCGTCGGCCTCGGTGAGGCCGGCCGGGTCGACCGGCGGGATCGCGCCGAAGTTCTTCGCCGCCATCGAGACGGACCTGTTGACCAGGTTGCCCCAGCCGGCGACCAGCTCGTCGTTGTTGCGGCGGAGGAACTCGGCCCAGGTGAAGTCCGTGTCGTTGCTCTCCGGGCCGGCGGCGGCGATGAAGTAGCGCAGCGCGTCGGCGTCGTAGCGCTCCAGGAAGTCGCGGACGTAGATGACGACCTTGCGGGACGACGAGAACTTGCGGCCTTCCATGGTCAGGTACTCGCTGGAGACCACCTCGGTGGGCAGGTTGAGGCGGCCCAGCTGGCCCGGCTCGCCGTCGCGGGAGCCCTCGCCCGAGTAACCGGAGAGCAACGCCGGCCAGATCACCGAGTGGAAGACGATGTTGTCCTTGCCCATGAAGTAGTACGACCGCGCGTCCTTGCCCTCGCCGTCGGTCGACCACCACCTGCGCCACGCCTCCGGGTCGCCGGAGCGGCGGGCCCACTCGATCGAGGCGGACAGGTAACCGATCACCGCGTCGAACCAGACGTAGATCCGCTTGTCGGGGCGGTCCCGCCAGTCGTCGAGCGGAATCGGTACGCCCCACTCCAGGTCCCGGGTGATCGCCCGCGGCTGGAGGTCGTCGAGCAGGTTGCGGGAGAACCGCAGCACGTTGGGCCGCCACCCGTCCCGGTTGTCCAGCCACTGCCGCAGCACGTCGGCGAGGGCGGGCAGGTCCAGGAAGAAGTGCTCGGTCTCGACGAACTTCGGGGTCTCTCCGTTGATCCGCGACTTCGGGTCGATCAGGTCGATCGGGTCGAGTTGGTTGCCGCAGTTGTCGCACTGGTCGCCGCGGGCGCTGTCGTACCCGCAGATCGGGCAGGTGCCCTCGATGTACCTGTCGGGCAGCGTGCGCCCGGTCGACGGCGAGATCGCCCCCATCGTGGTCTTGGGCACGATGTAGCCGTTGCGGTACATCCCCTCGAACAACTCCTGCACCACCGCGTAGTGGTTACGGGTGGTGGTGCGGGTGAACAGGTCGTAGGAGAGCCCGAGGCCGTGCAGGTCCTCGACGATCACCCTGTTGTACCTGTCGGCCAGCTCGCGCGGGGTGACCCCGTCGGCGTCGGCCTGCACCTGGATGGGGGTGCCATGCTCGTCGGTGCCAGAAACCATGAGCACGTCGTGGCCGGCCATCCGCATGTACCGGGCGAAGACGTCGGAGGGAACGCCGAAACCGGAGACGTGGCCGATGTGGCGGGGGCCGTTGGCGTACGGCCATGCCACTGCCGCGAGAACGTGACTCATGAGCAGCAAGCCTAGTGACCCGTCCGGGGAGCCCGCGAACCAATGGGGGGTGCCGGCCCGGCGGACCGGGCCGGCCACACCGGCCGTTGGTCCGATTTGTCGCCGACACGCTGTCCAGCTGCCCGTTCTGCCTCCCTGCCCGGTGTGCAATGAACGTCGTGACTGGCAGACGAGCGGCCCGGGATCACGACGACCCTCCCACCGGGCCGGTGGTCGACGACGAGCCCACCCCGGCACCCGCCGCGGCCCGGGCCGCTGGCGTGCCGCCCGCGCCCCGGGTGGTGCCCGACACCGGCAACGGCGGCACCAGACGTCCGCGTCCCACGCCCGGACCCGACTCCGTCCCTCGGCCCGGCTCCGCGCCACGAGCCGACACGCCTGCGGATCTGGCCGGGGCGCCTGTCGACGTGGAGCCGACAGTCGACGTGGAGCCGACCACCGGGGCACCCGTTGACGCGCTGCCACGTCGCGTGCCGGTCCGCCAGCAGAATCGCTGGCACCGGGGCGCCCGCCGGCTCGACGCGGACGCGCCGGAGGACGAGGGCGGTGCCTTCTGGGCGCCGATCGAGCAGGTGCACTGGGACGGCACCCCGGTGCGGCAGGACTCCGAGCCGCGGCGGGGTCGCCGGCCCGCCCGCCGCGCGCCGACCCGGACGACGGCGCTGCCGGACCCGCTGCCCGGGCTGGCCGCGCTTGTGCTGCTGAGCCTGGTCGCGGCCTTCTTCGCCTGGGTCAGCGCCGGGCCGTTCTGGCTCGCGGTAGGGCACGCCCGGGTCGGCACCGTGGTGATCGACGAGTGCACCGGTGGCGGGCTGTCCCAGCGGTGCCGGGGCGTCTTCACGGCGGCCGACGGTCGGTTCCTGGCCCACGGGGTACGCATCAGCGGCGTGCCCGCCGGACGCGACGCTCCCGGGACGGCCCTGCCGGCAAGGATGACCGGCCCGGGCAGCGGCACCGCGTACGCCGACGCCGGCGCGGGTCGGCACCTGCGCTGGCTGCCCGGCCTGCTGGTGGTGGCCGGCTGCGCCGCCGGCATCGCCAGGTGGACCGGCGCGACCCGGTTGCCCGGTCGGCGGCACCGCCGCTGGGCGGTGACCGCCGCGCTGGCCGGCCCTGCGCTGATCACCCTCGGATTCCTCGTCGCCGCGTGGTGAACCCGGCGCGGTCGGGGGCGCCGGTCAGCTGTGCACGATCGTGTAGACGTCGCGGCGACGCATGGCGTACTCGGTGGCGACCTCGGTGATGGCGTCCCGGCGGGACCGGCCGGCGGCCTCGCGCTCGGCGACCGCCGCGCGCAGGGTGTCGTCGTCGGGGCGCTCCGGGGCGGTCACCGGCGCTCCGGCGACCACCAGGGTGATCTCCCCGCGTGGATCGCCCTCGGCTGCCCAGCGGGCCAGTTCGCCGAGGGGCCGGCGGAGCACCTCCTCGTAGGTCTTGGTGAGCTCCCGGCAGAGCGCGGCCGGCCGGTCCGCGCCGAACGTGTCGGCCAGGTCGGTGAGCGCCGCGCCGATCCGGTGCGGGGCTTCGAAGAAGACGAGGGTGCGCTCCTCGGCGGCGAGCGCCCGCAGCCGAGACCGACGGGCGCCGGGCGTCCGGGGCAGGAACCCCTCGAAGCAGAACCTGTCGCAGGGCAACCCGGAGACGGCGAGGGCGGTGGTCACCGCGCTGGGCCCGGGGGCGACGGTGACCGGCGCCCCGACGTCCAGTGCGGCCCGGACCAGCCGGTAGCCCGGGTCGGAGACACTCGGCATGCCGCCGTCGGTGACAAGCGCCACCGTGTACCCGCCGAGGATGACCTCCACGAGTTCGGGGGTCCGCCGCTCCTCGTTGCCCTCGAAGTAGGAGACGATCCGGCCCCCGACTGTGATGTCGAGATCGCGGGCCAGCCGGGTGAGGCGACGCGTGTCCTCGGCGGCGACCACGTCGGCGCTTCCCAGCACCTCTCGGAGCCGGGCCGACGCGTCGGCGGGGTTTCCGAGCGGGGCACCGAGCAGAATGAGGCGCCCAGCCTCGGACATTTCACCCACGACATCGTCTCCTTCATCGACAATCCATACCGGTATCAGGGACGACGGGCGCCACCGGACACCCTGGCAGCCTACGATCGCCGGGTGACGAGTGCGTCGACAGCGCAGAGCCCGAGCGCCGACCCGGCTGACACGGTCGAGGTGACCGGCGAGCCCGGCCCCACGGCGGATCCGCCGCCGCCCCGCGTGGACGGCGGCGGCACAGCCGCTGTCATCCGCCGCCGGTTCGCCACCGTCGATGCCCGAGCGGACCGGTTCTCGTGGCTCGCCACCTGGGTGGTGGTGGCCATCGCGGCGATCCTACGTTTCGTGGGCCTGTCCACCCCCAGTGGCAAGATCTTCGACGAGACGTACTACGCCAAGGACGCCTACGGGCTGATCAGCCGCGGCGTCGAGTGGAACTACAAGGACAACGTCCCCTCGTACGTGGTGCACCCGCCATTGGGCAAGTGGTTGATCGGCCTCGGCGAGTGGGCCTTCGGCTATCAGGACGCCGACTCGAAGGTCTCCGTACCCGGCCACCTGATCACCACCGCGCCGGAGTTCGGCTGGCGGTTCTCGGCGGCTGTCATCGGCACCCTGTCCGTGCTGCTGCTGGTCCGCATCGGCAGGCGGATGTTCCGCTCGACGGTCCTGGGCTGCGCGGCAGGTCTGCTGCTCGCCCTGGACGGCTTCCACCTGGTGCTGTCGCGGGCGGCGCTGCTCGACATCTTCCTGCTGTTCTTCGTGCTGGCGGCCTTCGGCGCGCTGGTGCTCGACCGGGACGCCCGCCGGCGGCGCTGGGCACGCGCTCTCGACGATGGGCTCGACCCGAGCCTGCCGGGCCGCGCGGGCCGTCCGCCGACGGGCTGGCGCACGTGGCCCTGGTGGCGGCTGGCCGCCGGGGTGCTGATCGGCTGCGCCTGCGCGGTGAAGTGGAGCGCTGTCTACTTCGTGCCCGCCTTCGCGCTGTTGGTGATCCTCTGGGAGGTCGGGGTCCGCCGGTCCGCGGGCGTCCGCCGGCCCTGGCGGGACACCGCGCTCGACGAGCTGCCGTGGCTGGTGCTGGCCGGCGTGCTGATGCTGGTCACCTACATCGCCACCTGGTCGGGATGGCTGCTCACCGATGACGGCTACTACCGGCTGGCGTCGTCGCCGGCATACCCGACCGGTTCGCTCAGTGACACCCCGGTGATCGGCCCGCTGATCAACCTCTTCGAATACCACCGCGCGGCGTACGGCTTCCACGCCCAACTCGACGACGCGCACAAATACCAGTCGTGGCCGTGGCAGTGGCTGCTGCTCGGCCGGCCGGTGGCATTCCACTACGCGACCGACGGGCCCTGCGGCGCACCGACCTGCGCCTCGGAGATCCTGCTGCTGGGCACCCCGCTGCTGTGGTGGTCGTTCCTCCCCGCCCTCGTGGCGCTTGCGTGGCTGGGCGTGGCACGGCGCGACTGGCGGGCCGGCGCGATCCTGCTGAGCGTGGCGGCGGGGATCCTGCCCTGGTTCGCGCTCGCCCTCGAAGGCCGGACGATGTTCTCGTTCTACGCCGCGCCCGTGCTGCCGTTCCTGGTGCTGGCAGTCGTCTACGTGCTGGGTGCGCTTATCGCCCCAGCCGGGGGCGAGGTGGGCGAGATGACGCGGCTGACGCCCGGCGACCCGGCGTACGAGCGGCGGCTTGTGGGCAGTGTCGCGGCCGGCGCCTACGTGCTGCTGGTGGGGCTGTGCTTCGCGTACTTCTATCCGATCTTCGTGGGCTCGGTGATTCCGTACTCGGACTGGTTGTCGAGGATGTGGCTCGACGGCCGGTGGATATAAGCACCGACAGGCGACGCGCCGCGCAGCGCGACGGAGACGGGCCCGCACGCGTGAAGCGTGCGGGCCCGTTCGACAAAGACGCGCGCCCCGATCGCCTGCCACGGGGGAAGCGGGCGATTGGGGCGCGCATGGAGAGCTTAACCACCCCACACCACAGGCACAACGGGTCAACTTGGGTCAGATTTCCGACGATTCCAACCGCGTCCGGTCGTTTCCTTCGATAGTTGACCCAGGGTGACCCGCCGTGGACCCAGCGCCTTGTCGGGTCGCTCCGATGCCGCGCGCCACTGCGGGCCCTCTCCGACCCGGCTCGCCGTGCGGGGTCTGGCGATTGCGACGAGAGACAGGGTGCCGTGGAGTTGCTGAACCGGGTCCGCGAGATCTGCCTTGCCCTGCCCGAGGCGACCGAGCGGCCCAGCCACGGGTCACCTACCTGGTTCATCCGGGACAAGACCGTCTTCGTCACCCTGCACGCCGACGGGCATCACCAGAACGAATTCCCCCACCTCTGGTGCGCGGCCCCGCCCGGCGCCCAGGCGGAGTTGATCGCCGCCGACCCGGCCCGCTTCTTCCGTCCGCCCTACGTGGGCGGCCGGGGCTGGCTCGGCGTACGCCTCGACGGCACAGTCGACTGGACCGAGATCGACGAGTTGTGCCGGGACGCGTACCGGGAGGTCGCGCCGAAACGGCTCGTTGCCCTGCTCGACGCGCCCGCCTGACCGACCGCCCTGCGGGGGCGTGCCGCCGGTCCGCCGGACGGTCGCGAGAACCAACCACCCGGGTGATCATCCAAAGTGGATCTCACTACACTGCCGGCCGTGATCAACTTCAGACGATCGGCGGCCGTCCTCATCGGACTGCTGGCGACCACCGCGCTAACCGGGCCGGCCCCGGCGGCGGCCGACGAAGAACCGGTGGCGGAGCCGCCCCGGGTCGAACTCGTCCTCGACGTCAGCGGCTCGATGCGTGCCGCCGACATCGACGGACGCAGCCGGATCGCCGTCGCCCAGCAGGCGTTCAACGAGGTGGTGGACGCGCTGCCGGAGGAGACACAGCTCGGCATCCGGGTGCTCGGCGCGACCTACCGGGGCAAGGACAAGAAGGTCGGGTGCCAGGACACCCAACAGATCGTTCCGGTCGGGCCGGTGGACCGCGCCCAGGCCAAGGCGGCGGTGGCGACACTGCGGCCGACCGGGTTCACCCCGGTCGGGCTCGCGCTGCGCACCGCCGCGCAGGATCTGGGCACCGGCTCCACCACCCGACGGATCGTGCTGATCACCGACGGGGAGGACACCTGCGCCCCGCCGGACCCCTGTGAGGTGGCCCGGGAACTGGCTGCGCAGGGCACCAGCCTGGTCGTCGACACCCTCGGCCTGGCGCCCGACGAAAAGGTCCGCCGGCAGTTGCTCTGCATCGCCAGCGCGACAGGCGGCACCTACACCGCCGCGCAGAGCGCCGAGGAACTGACCGGCCGAATCAAGCAGCTCGTCGAGCGGGCCGCCGACACCCACACCCGGGCGCCGACAGTCGTCGGCGGCACCAACGCGTGTGACTCGGCCCCGCTGCTCGCCCCCGGGGTCTACGCGGACCGGGAGGCGTTCTCCGAACACCGCTACTACCGGGTGCCGGTCCGCCCCGGGCAGGAGCTGCGCGCCTCGGTGAGCATGGCGCTGGACCGGCCGGTGAACAGGGACTACGGGGTGCTGCTGCGGGCCACCGCCGCCGACGGGCGGGAACTCGTCCGTGGAGCGGACGCCGGCAGCGGACGCGCCGACGTGCTCTCCGCCGGGCTGCGCTGGTCGGCCACCGCCGACGACGAGGACGCGACCGAGGCCGAGCAGACCCCGGCACCCGTCATCGAGCCCACCACCGTCTGCCTGGTGGTGAGCAACTCGTTCGCCCCTCGCCCGGGAACAGCCGCGACCCCCGGCATGCCTGTGGAGCTGACCATCGACGTGGTCACCGCCGCACCCGGCCCGGACGGGCCCGACCTCGGCCGTGGCTGGGTGCTGCTCGCCCTGCTCACGGTCGCCGGCCTGCTCACCGGTCTGCTCGCCGGCCTGCTCACCCGCTGGTGGGTCGCCACCTGGAGGACGAACTGATGCGTACCGCTCTGTTCCGGTCGCTGGCCTCGCTGCTCGCCGCCGGCGCGGCCGCCCTGCTGCCCGCGGCGGCCGTCGCCGCCCCCACGCCGTCGCCGGGCGCCACACCTGTGACCCGGGCCGGCACCTCGTTCCTCACCGCCACCCCAATCACCGCCGGGCAGCCGGTACGGGTGGACGCCTCGGTCGGCGACCACCTGTACTGGTCGTTCCCCGCCACCGCCGGCCAGGTGCACGAGATCAGTGCCACCGTCACCTTCCCGAAGGCACGCGGTGGTGCCTCCACCTGGACCGTCGACGTCTTCGACGGGCTGCGGCGGCGGCAGGCCTGCACCGCAGGGGCACAGACCCCGACGGTGGATCAGCAGGCGACGAGTGTGGCGCTGGGCTGCACGCTGCGCGAGGTGCGGCCCTGGGCGGAGCCGTGGTCGGCCGACCCGCTGCCCGGCACGTACGTCATCCGGCTGTCCGTGGTGGACCTGCCGGAGCCGGACCTCGGCGCGCCCATCGACGTGGACCTGCTCGTCGGCGTCATCGCCGATCGGGGCTCCTCGGCCGACGACGGCGAGCTGGCCACGCCGCTGGTGCCGAACACCCAGGCGGGCACCGTGCTCACCGCCGTACCAACTGTGGACCCGGAAGCCGACGACGAGGGTGACTCGCTGACGGGCTGGCTGCCGGATCTCGGCTCGCGTTGGATCTGGACCGGCGTGGGCGGCGTGCTCGCCGCGGTGGCGGGCGTGTTCGGCTTCGCGCTGACCCGGCGGCCCCGACGCGCCTGAACGCCGCCCGACCCAGGCCGGTGGCCCCACCCCAGGGCGGGGCCACCGGCTGACCGGCGGCCAGGCGGACAGGCGGCCCGGCGGACAGGCGGCCCGGCGGTCAGCGGCGGCGCGGCAACCAGCCGATGAAGCGATCCTGGAGAGACATGACCGGGGCGGTGCGCAGGTCCTCCGTGGCGGCGGCGAGACACGATCCCAGATAGACACTGAGCATCGCCCGGTCACCTCCGTATTCCGCGAGCAGCCGGCCGCGCTTCGTCGCGCACGGCCACTCCTCACCGCAGGAGCCGCACGTCCAGCCCGGGGTCGCCGGGGCGTGGTCGTCGGCCCGCGCCCCCGGCCGTTCCGCACCATCGGTCATCGCACGTCCTCTCCAGATGTCCACGGGACTGGCGGCCGCCTATATCCGGCCAGCTTTGATGGTGGTCCCCCCGGAGCCATCAGGGAGGGAGCGACGCGTCCCTCCGGTGATACATCTTTGCGGTACGTTCTCCCCTCGTGGGAGTCAGAAAGTTGACCGTCGGCCGAATGTCGGCACTCCACGCCCGTTTCTACCGATCGGTAGGCGACACCGATGCGTGACCTGCTGCCGACCACGGTCGCCGTGGCCGTCGCCGGGCCCGACGACTGGGCCGGGGAACTGCTCGCCGCCGAGCAGGCGTGCCTCGGTGAGCGGGCGGTGCAGACCCGTCGCCGGGACTTCACGGCCGGCCGCGTGTGCGCCCGCCGGGCAATGACCAGCCTCGGTCTGCCGGAGACGGCAGTGCCGGCCGCCGCCGACCGGGCGCCGGTCTGGCCGGCCGGCGTCGTCGGCACCATCACCCACACAAGCGGCTACTGCGCCGCCGCCGCCGCGCACGCCACCGACATCCGGTCCGTCGGCATGGACGCCGAGCGGCACCGCGAGATCAATGAGGGAGTACGCCGACTCGTGCTGCTGCCCGAGGAGGAGGAGAACTGCTCCCGGCTGCCCGCCGACATCTCCTGGCCGGTCGTGTACTTCAGCGCCAAGGAGACCGTCTACAAGGTGTGGTACCCGATCGTCGGCAGCTGGTTGGATTTCCACGACGCCCACCTGACCCTCGACCCGGACGCCGGCACGTTCACCGCCCGGATCGCACCGGCCCGGGTGGACGCAGCCGACGTCGTCGATCCGCCGGCCACGATCACCGGGCGGTTCGTGGTCGCCGACGGCTTGGTCCGAACCGCAGCCGTCCTCACGCTCAGCTGAGTCGCCGCCCGAGGGTCGTCCACACTGTCCAGCCGGACGCGTCGATGGGACAGGGCGCGACGCATCGACAGGACTCTCGACAGGCACGGTAACGTCGGCGGGTTCCCGAATCGCACGTGCCGAAGCGCCAAGGAGTACGTTGACCCACCCCCAGCCCTCCAACGGGCCGCAGGACCCTCAACAGCCGAACCCCGAGCCGCCGGCTCAGCAGTTCCCGGCGACACCTCCGCAGAACGCCGACTCCACGGCCCCGAAGGCGCCCGAATCGTGGTTGCCACCCCCACCGCTGGAGTTCGGTGCGCAGCAGCCTGCCGAACCGCACCCCTCCGACAGCGACGAGCAGCAGCCGCCGATCGCAGGCGCTCCACAGCAGCCGTTCGCAGGCGCGCCGCAGCCGTTTGACAACGCGCCCCAGCCGCCGTTCGCGGGCGCTCCACAGCCGACCCCGCCGTACCCCACCCCGCCGTACCCCACCCCGCCGGGTCCGACCCCGCCGGGTGCGCACTGGCAGCAGGCGCCGCTCGCAGCAGGTGCGTACCCGCCCGCCGGCGGCGGCGCGTACCCGCCGCCGGCCGGGCCGGGCTATCCGCCGGCCGGGCCGGGCTATCCGCCGGCCGGGCCGGGCTATCCGCCGGCCGGGCCGCCGCCCGCGACGGGGTCGAACTCCACGAAGACCGTGTTGATCATCGCGGTCATCGCAGCCGTGCTCGCCCTGCTGTGCTGCGTGGGCGGCATCGTGACGTTGGTCGTCAGTGCGAACCGCGCCACGAACCAGGCGATCGATTCCATACCCGATATCGGAAGGCCGCCGACGCCCGCCCCGTCGTCCAGCGGCGGCCCGTCGATGAACATGCCGGCCGGGAACTCCGCTCAGATCGACGACGACCGGGGCGTCATGAAGGTCACCGTGACCAAGTTCAGCACCTCCACCGAACCGTGCAGGACGGGCGGCCGCAAGCCCGACAAGGGCATGTACGTGATCGCCGACGTGACCGTGTCGATCACCGAGGGAACCGGCTCGATCAACCCGCTGTATTTCTGGTGGGTTGCCGCCGACGGCACCAAGACCAGCTCGATCGTAGGGGTCCTGTCCGGCTGCGGCACGTCGCTGCGTTCCGGCACCAACCTGCCCGCCGGCACCACGCACGCCGGTAGCGTCGTGTTCAACGTGCCCGACACCAACGGCACGCTGGAATACCAGCACAGGCTCAAGACCGCCGCCAGCTGGAAGCCCTGACGCGGTGACGTGGGGCCGACCCATCGGGGTCGGCCCCACGCAGGCGCTACCTCGCCCGGTCAGACCTTCAGCTACCGCACCCAGGCGTCCGGCCCTCCCCGGCTGGGCACTACGCCTGCCAAGATCGAATCATGCTGCGATCCCTCGAAGTGTCGGCCGTCCTCACCCTCGGCGAATCGCCATTCCACAACCTGCACTGGAAGAGCGGCATCGAACTCAGCCTGGACTGCTTCATCTGCCAACGGGCCGGCCGCACCACCGAGTTGGAACACGGCGCCGAACAGGGAACGTGCTCGGGTGACAGCAGAAAGGGCCGGCATCCCGCGGCCGCGCGGATCGCCGCGTTCGACAGCACCGACGAGCGGAAACGAACGATCCTGCGCGCAGTCGTGGACTACTGGTGGGCACCTTTCCAAGACGCCAAACAGGACCAACCGTCGCTCGCGTCGACCCACGTCCCGTGGGTCCGGCTCCACCTTGCCTACCTCTGCCCGGAGCCGGTCCAGCCGGGCACCCTCTCAACCCAGTCCAACCTCATCCGCCCGGTGACCTACACCTGCGAGCACTGCGCGGCGCCCATCGCCCACAGCCACGACGCACCTCGTATCCAACTCCTGACCTAGCGCCTTGGTCATCGCCCGGCCGCTGCACGGCGGGCCTGCTCCCGGCGGACCTCGGCCTGGCGGGCGGACAAGCAGGCCGCCTCGCGCTCAGGAGCGTGACCCTCGGCCTGCCGTTCCTGCTGAGGTTTGAGCAGGCTGCGGGAAGGACCTGTTCGACGCGGTTACATCGCATCGGTCAGTGTCGAGACGGTCCGACGGATCCTGCCCGAACGCGGGGGGTGTCGCGGCAGGCCGGGCGTGCGGCAAGTGATCGCGAAAAAGGCCGTCCCCCACTACGGGAAACGGCCTTTGACCTGGGGTGGAGCTGAGGGGATTTGAACCCCTGACCCCCTCGATGCGAACGAGGTGCGCTACCAGTCTGCGCCACAGCCCCCCACCGGCGAACCGGCTTCGGTCCCACCCGGCTTACACCGGGCGGGCCGGCAGCAAGGCTAACAGGTCGCCGGCCCTCACCGCGAATCCGCCCCCGGCGCGGCGCTGCCCCCTGCCGGAAGATCCACTCGACTTCCTTGAAACCGGGGCATTCGGGACGCCACGACACCCCGACTTCATGGAAACCGAGTCGATCAACGCAGGCCACCCGACCTGACCGCTGATCGACTCCATATCGCCGACCTGGCGGTGTCCCGCGCCAGCGATACCGCCAGGTCGGCGACATGGAGTCGATCACCCCCGCGCCGACAGGGCCCCTGAAACCGAAAACACCGCCCGTCGAGGCCGAGAGCGCCCACCAACCGCCGGACCGCCCGTCGAGGCCGAGAGCGCCCACCAACCGCCGGACCGCCCGTCGAGGCCGGGACGCCCACCAACCGCCGGAACGCCCGTCGAGGCCGAGGGCGCCCCACTTGCGCCGCGCGCGGCTACGCGCCTCGGCCGGCCTCGTAGGGGCGGCCGCGGAGCCCGCCCGAGCGCCGGTACGACACCGAGCCACCGTTGACTGCCGCCGGCAGGTCTCCGGGGCGGTCGAGGCCCATGGCGGCTCGGCGTACCCCCTCGCGTTGGGCGGCAAGGCGGCGCTGCGCCTCCCGGCGGGCTGCGGCACGGCGGGCCTGTTCCCGGCGGACCTCGGCCTGGCGGGCGGCCAGCCAGGCCGCCTCGCGGGCTCGGGCGCGGCGTCGGCGGCGGCCGGCGAGGGCCTGACCGCGCAGGTGGACGACGTACGTGGCGAGCAGCAGGAAGGTGACCGAGAAGCTGATCCAGAAGCCGGGGCTGACGAACAGGACGCCGATCAGCTCGACGACGTTGAGCAGCAGCAGGGCGGCGAGCACGCGGCGGCGACGGTACACGGCGGGGGTGTGCTGTCGGCTCGGCGGCGGGCGGCGGCGGGACCGCTTCGGGGCTGGCGGTACGGCGCGCAGCCGGCCGGAGCGGCGTGCCGCCGGGGGCGCGGAGACCGGCGCCGCCAACTTCCCTGTAGTCGCGTCTTCACTGAGAGTGATGGTGAGCGAGCGTGGCGGGTGGACGGGCTGGCGTCCGGGCACAGTGCGGCGCCGTCGGCGGCGCTGGAGCACCCGCGCCGTCGACTGCGCCCGCTCCGCCACCAGCCGCTCGGTGGCGTCGTACCGGCGAACCAACGCCGGGGCCAGGGCGAGCAGGCCGGCGGCGGCGAGGACGGCGAGGAGCACCGAGGTCGGCACCCTCACCCCTCCCGTCACCGAATTCGGAGCAACCGCCTCCGGACCGCAGGATCTTCCACCAATCGTGCCTCGGTGCGTAGATCGTCCGGACGAGGAGCGCTTGCCGCAGCTTGCAGTTACTTGAGGTTACGGCGCGCCGACCGGGATGCCACCGCGCCGCGCCGATCCCGTGCGTGGGACGGCTCACCGCGCATTGGCGCGTACCCGATGCCAGCGGGCCAACAGACCGCCCTCGGCGGCAATCTCCTCGCTCGTCATCGCGTATCCGATGTGGTCTCGCCAGGCACCGTCAATGTGCATGTAGCGCACGTGGTACGCCTCCTCGCGGAAGCCGAGTTTCTCCACCACCCGCCGGGACGGTCGGTTTTCCGGCCGGATGTTGACCTCGACCCGGTGCAGCCCGCCCGGCCCGAAGGCGTGGTCCACGGCGAGTGCGAGGGCCGTCGGGATCACGCCCTGCCCGGCGACCCGGGCGTCCACCCAGTAGCCGACGTACCCGGAGCAGAAGGCGCGCCGAACGATGCTGCCGACGTTTATGTGCCCGACCAGTCGCTCCCGGTCGGCCTCCCGCAGACAGACCGCGAACGGCATGCCCTCGCCCTCGCGGGCCGACCGCCGTTGGTCGCGGTGCACCCAGCGGAACGCGGCAGGCGAGTTCAGCTCGTCCCAGCCGCCGGGCAGCGACGACTCCCAGGGCGCCAGCCAGGCACGGTTGGCCCGTCGCACCTCTGACCAGGCAACCGCGTCGGAGCGCCGGTAGGGGCGCAGCAGCACCGGGCCGTCGGTCAGCACCGCCGGCCAGCCGGGTGCCCGCGCGGGTCCGAAGAGACTCACCCGCACAGTCTCCCGCGCGGGACCCTGTCGCGCGCAAGTGGACCCGCGAGGAACCGGTGACGGGCCCGGTCGGGTGGCGTCACCGACGGCGGTCGAGCAGCAGTACGTCCACGGTGGAGCCTGCTGCGGCGGACGTGACCCGTTCGCCGAGCACCAGCAGCCCGTTCGCCTCGGCCAGCCCGGAGAGCGTGAACGGGCCGCCGCTGAGCGGTTGCACCGTGTACCCGCCGCCGCGCCGCTCGGCGACGTGCGCGGGTCGGAACTCGCGCAGCCCACCCGGTGACGACACGGTCTCCAGCAGGTGCGCGCGGACGCTGGGCCGGAACACCGGCTCGGCGCCGGCGAGCAGTTGGATCGCGGGGCGGGCGAGCACCTCGAAGCCGATAAGCGCGGCACCGGGGTCGCCGGGCAGGCAGACCACAGGCACCTCCTCGGCGCCGACGGTGCCGAAGCCGAGCGCGGTGCCCGGATAGAGCGCCACGTCGGTGAAGGTGACCGGGCCGGCCCGCCCGCCCTCACGGCGGGACAGGATCCGGCGCACCATGTCGCCGGGGCCGGTGCCGGTCCCCCCGGTGGTGATGATCAGGTCGGCGCGCAGGGTCTGGTCCTCCAGAAGCCCGCGCAGCCCTTCCGGGTCGTCGTCGCAGATGCCCACCCGGTACGCCAGGGCGCCCACCTCGGCCGCGGCGGCGGTCAACGCGTGCGAGTTGGCGTCCACCACCTGACCGGGCTGGCTGCCCCGGCCCACGTCGACCAACTCGTCGCCGGTGGCCACGATGACCACACGTGGGCTGGGCCGCACCACCACGTGCCCGATGCCGGTGGCGGCGAAGACCGCGACAAGCGCCGGGGAGACGTACGTGCCGGCCCGGGCGAGCAGGGTGCCGGCCGGCAACTCCTCACCGGCGCGGCGGACCCCGTACCCCCGCTTGGGGGTGCGGAAGATCTCCACGGCGGCCATGCCCTGGTCGGTCCATTCCACCGGGACCACGACGTCGGCGGCGATCGGCAGCGGCGCACCGGCGGCCACCGAGAAGCACGAGCCCGGGGTGAGCCGCACGGGTCGCCAGCTCGCCGCGCCCAGGTCGCCGACGACGTTGAGCCGGATCGTCCGACCGCCGGGCGTGCCGGAGGGAGCCGGGACGTAGCTCGGCCCCCGGCCCCCTCCGGAGATGTCCTCCCAGCGGGCCGCGTAACCGTCGACGGCCGCCTGGTCGAAGGCCGGGAAGGCGTGCGGCGCGACGACGTCCTCGGCGAGGACGTTGCCGTGCGCCTGGGTGAGGTCGAGGTCGAGTGGCGGCAGCGCTCGTAACCTGCGCAGCACGCTGCCCAGGTAGTCGGCGAGCGGCGTCAACTCGTTCGCGGCCGCCTCGGCGTCGGCCGTAGCTGTCATGTACCAGATCCGCCTGCCGCGTCGGCCTTCACGAACTCGGCAAGCCAGGAGCGGAACTCGGCGCCGAGGTCCTCGCGCTCGGCGGCGATCTGCACGACAGTCTGCAGGTAGCCCAGCGGCATGCCCGTGTCGTAGCGGGTGCCCCGGTAGACGATCGCGTGCACCGGCGTGCCCTCGGTGCGCAGCAACTCCATGGCGTCGGTCAGCTGGATCTCGCCGCCGCTGCCCGGCTTTGTCCGCCGGATCGCGTCGAAGATCTTGCCCGGCAGCACGTACCGGCCGAGCACGGCGAGGTTGCTCGGCGCGTCCTCCGGCTGCGGCTTCTCCACCATGCCTGTCACCTTGACGACCTCGCCGATGTCCGTCAGCTCCGACTCGGCGGGCTCGACGGAGGCGATGCCGTACCGCTTGGTCTCGGCCGGGTCGACCTCGAAGAAGGCGAGCACCACGCCGCCGGTGCGGGCCTGCAACTCAAGCATTGCCGGCAGCAGCGGCTCGGACGGCTTGACGAACTCGTCGCCAAGCAGCACCGCGAAGGGCTGGTCGCCGACGTGGGACTCGGCGTACCCGACGGCGTGACCGAGCCCGAGCTGCTCCGGCTGCCGGACGGTGTAGATCTCGGCCAGCTCACTGGGCCGACGCACGGCGGCCAGCCGCTCGGCGTCGCCCTTCTCCTCCAGCCTGGTCTCCAGGTCGGGGCGACGGTCGAAGTGGTCCACCATCGACGTCTTACCCCGACCGGTGATCAGCAACACGTCGCCGATGCCGGCCTGGGTGGCCTCCTCGACGATGTACTGCAACACCGGCCGGTCCACCACCGGCAGCAGTTCCTTGGGCACCGCCTTGGTGGCCGGCAGGAAGCGGGTGGCCAGTCCGGCGGCCGGGATGACGGCCTTGACCGCCAGGGGACGGCCGGTTGCGGCGACCGTCGGTGAAGGGTTCGCTGAGTGCTCCGACATGCCGCGAGACTATCGGCCACGGCTCTGTCGCGGCGGGTGTGGCCCAGAAGACGCGCCGCCGCCCGGCCCTGGCCGGCCGACGTCCGGGCCGGCCCGCGCGCCTTCCCCGGCCGTGGCCGCCGGGTCGTCCGCCGACTCCGGCCGGGCGTGCGCCGGCCCCGGCGGGTTCGATTCGGGTACGCCCACAGCCGACTCCGACCGGGCGTGGCCGCCCGGCTCCCGTTGGACCTGCACGGGTCGACCGGCGCGCGGCAGCCCGTCGGGTGGGCTGACGGGCCCCGCCGGCACCGGGATCTCACACATCGGCACGTCGGGGCGAACCTCGGCCACGCGACAGGTGTCCCGACCGGCGGCCTTGGCGGCGTAGAGGGCGTCGTCGGCGGCCTCCAGCACCTCCCGGCCGGTGCTGCCGTGGTGCGGGTAGACGGCGATGCCCACCGACACGGTCACCACGATCGGCCCGGCGTACGCCTCGACGACGACAGGTGTCTCCCGTACCGCCGCGCCCAGCCGTTCCGCGACGATCGCCGCGCCCCGGGCGTCGGTCTCGGGCAGGAGCACCACGAACTCCTCGCCGCCCTGCCGGAAGGCGAGGTCCACCTCGCGGATCTCGCCTCGTACGCGCTGGGCGAACTCGGCGAGCACGGTGTCCCCCGCGGCGTGCCCGTACGTGTCGTTGACGTCCTTGAAGCGGTCCAGGTCGAGGGCGAGCACGCTGAGCATCCGACCGAACCGACTGGCCCGTTCCACCTCCCGTCGGATCGACTCGCTCAGATAGCGGTAGTTCCACAGCCCGGTGAGCGGGTCGGTGAGGGAGAGCCGCTGCGCCTCCTCGTGCACCCGGACGTTGTCCACAGCCACTGCCGCGTGGCCGGCGAAGGTGCGCAGGGTGACGAGGTCGTCGTCGTCGAACTCGTCGGCACCGACCCGGTCGTAGAGGGCCAGCACCCCGAGCGCCGCCGCCGGTGCGCCCTCGTCGGCGTCCGCCGTCGGCCCACTCGGGACGGTCGTGGCCCCGAAGGTCGCGGCCCCGCCGCCGGGGGTGGCTGCGGCCCCGCCGCCCAGGGTTGTCGCGGCCCCGCCGCCCAGGGTTGTCGTCGTCCCGCCGCCCGGGTTTGTCGTGGCCCCGCCGCCCGGGGTGGCGAACGGCACCGCGACGTAGGTGCGGCAGAGCGGCTCCCCCGTCGGAGTCTCGGTCGCCTCCACGCGACCCCGCTGCGGCACGCCGGTGGCCGCCACCGCGCCGACCACACCGACGCCCACCGGCACCCGCAGGGTCTCCGGGCCGCCCGGATCCCCCGCCGGCCAGCGCCCGTCGAGCCCTTCGCTGCACTGTGCGACGAGCACCCCGCCGGCCTCCACCAGCAGCACCGCGCCGGCCCGCGCCCCGGTGGCCGCGATGGCGCTGTGCAGGATCACCCGCAGGATGCGTTGCAGGTCATGGGTGCTGGCCAGGGTGTCGCCGAGCACCGTCAGGTGCCCGCGTAGCTGGTCGCGGCTGCTGGTGAGCGCCGCGACGTACGACCCGGTCTCCCGGGTCATCCGGTTGAACGCGGCGGCCAGGCGGCCCAGCTCGTCGCGGCTGCGCACCGGCACCCGGGCGGTCAGGTCGCCCTGCGCCACCAGGTCCACGGCACTGGCCAACTCCACAAGCGGTCGGGTGGTCACCCGGGCCAGTCGCCAGGCGGCCAGCACGGCGAGCAGCCCGGCCAGCACGACAACGCCGGCCAGCGTGGCAGGCAGACCGGGTGGGCGCTCGCTGGGCACGGAGAGCACCAACGGCAGGGGCTGCCCCCTCGACGGTCCGATGCGCCGCACGTACCGGCCGTCGCTTGTCTCGGTGACCCGTTCGCCGTCGGTGGCGTTGGCCGCGGCCAGCACCGCGTCGCGTACCTCGCGGGCCTCGGTGGTGTGGGTGAACCGGGCGGCGCTCGCGCCGCCGTCGAGCAGGGTGACCGCCACCCCGGTCACCGCCGCCAGCCGGGCCACGAAGGCCGGGTCGACGAGCTGCGCAGCGGCCACCGTGCCCAGCATGGTGCCGGCCCGGTCGTGCAGTTCGACCCGTGCGGCCAAGGCGTGGACCGGGCCGGGCGACGCGACGGTCGACGCCGAGCAGTCCCGCCAGGGGGTCGACGGCGCGCCGGGCGAGGCGTACGTGACCCGCCCCGTCACGTCGGTGATCAGAACGGCGGCTGCCAGCCCTCGCCCGATGAGCTGGCTGGCGGCGGCGGCCCGGTCACCGGTGAGGGCGACCGCGTCGGCAGTCGCGCGCAACTGCTGGCAGAGGGCGTCGACGGAGGTCCGCACGGTCGACGCGGCGACCGCGAGACGCTCGATGGACCGGCTGCGGTCGACGGCCGCGACGGTGGAGGCGACGAAGAAGGCGCCGAGCAGGACCGGCCCGAGCACCACCACGAGGAAGGCTGCCGTCAACCGTCCGCGTAGCGTCACTCGGTCCCCCCGGAAGCCGAAGCCGTTGCTTGCGATGCTGACACAGAGCGACCGCGGTAGTGGTGTTGCGTCAGGAGTGTTGCGTGCCGGAATTTTCTGATGAAGCGGAAGTGGCCCGAGCGGCCAAGCGGGAAGCCCGCGTCGAACTGCTCGCCCGCCGCCGAGCGCTGCCGGGTCCGACGCGGGCCGCCGCTGCCGGGCGCGTCCAGGCCGAGCTGGTCACGCTGGTACGCCGGCTGCGGCCCCGCCGGATGACGGCGTACGTGCCGGTCGGCTCCGAGCCGGGCGGTGCCGACCTGCCGGAGGTGCTGCGGAACGCGCTGCCTGCCGACGCCGAGCTGCTGCTGCCGGTGCTCCGCGCCGATCTGGATCTGGACTGGGCGGCGTACACCGGACCGGATGCTCTCGTGGCGGGCGGTCGGGGCCTCCGCGAGCCGGTCGGGCCGCGGCTCGGGCTGGCCGCGGTGACCGAGGCGGAGCTGGTGGTCGTACCGGCGCTGGCCGTCGACAGGCGCGGCCGGCGACTGGGCCGGGGCGGCGGCTCGTACGACCGGGTGCTGGCACGGGTGCCGGCGGCCACGCTTACCGTGGTGCCGCTGCACGACGGTGAGCTGGTCGAGGCGCTGCCCGCAGAGGCGCACGACCGTCCGGTCCGCGCGGTCGTCACCCCCGCCGACGGGGTGCGTACGCTTGATGACGGCCCGGGTACGGCGCAGGGTGTCGCGCCCCACACGTCCGCTGGACGAACCCGGGGCGCATGACGCACCATTGGCACTCGAATACGTCGAGTGCCAACTGGCCGAGCCAGATACCGGAGGAGAACGTGCCTACGTACCAGTACGCCTGCACCGCGTGCGGTAACCAGCTCGAGGCGGTGCAGTCCTTCTCTGACGACCCGCTGACCGAGTGCCCGACGTGTCAGGGGCGGCTGCGCAAGGTTTTCAACTCGGTCGGCATCGTCTTCAAGGGCTCGGGCTTCTACCGCACCGACTCCCGCGCGTCCGGTTCCGAGGTTTCGGCCGGCGCAACGGCTGCCAAGTCCGAGTCGTCCTCGTCGTCCTCCTCGCCCTCGGGTGGGGATTCCGGGTCTACCTCGTCCGGTTCGTCCGCTGGCTCGTCGTCGTCCGGGTCGTCCTCGTCCGGGTCTTCCGGGTCGTCGTCTTCCGGGTCGTCCGGGTCGTCTTCCGGCGGGTCGAGCGGTGGGAAGGCCCCGGCGGGCAGCTCCGCCCCCTGACCCACCCGACGCCTGACGCGTGACGCCGGGGGCCCACCTCGCGGCGGGCGGGATCTCGCGCTGGCGCCTGGCCGCACCGATCCACGACAGCGGCCGGGGCCGGGGCCGGGGCCGGGGCCACCTTGATCCACTCGGCTTCCTGGAAGTCGGCCTGTCCGTACTGGCCTGATCACCCGGTTTCCAGGAACCCGAGTCGATCAGCGCCGCGCCGGCCTCTCGTGCCATAGCAGGCCCGACCGGTCGGTGGGTGGTTGTCCACAGGCCGGCCGGTTGTCCACAGGCACCCGCGCACGGTCGGATCTGCCGGCCACGATCGGCCTAATCTGCCGCCCACGGGTGCCACTGCGGCGCCCGGGACGGGAGGCGGCAGATGACGACAGGCGATCCGGGCTCGGCACGGGCGCTGCGCCCACTGCGTCGGCTGGCCCTGCCCGGCGGGCGCACCCTGCTCCGGGCCGGGCTGGTAGCCGTGCTGCTCGGCCTGGCCGCCGCCATCCTGCACACCCCGACCGGCTGCCCGCCGACCGATGCCGCCGAATCGTCCCCGACGCGCTCCGGCGGGGCCGGCACTGAGCCGCTACCGGCGAGCGGGCCGACAGACGGGGTTAAGGGCCGGACCGGCGCAGGCCAGGGCCAGACCGGCGCCGGCCACGGACAGACCGGCACGGCCCAGAGCGGCGCGGGACAGACCGGCACGGCCCAGACCGGCGCAGGGCAGGCCGACGCGGGCGCGGGCGACGGCGGCGCGCAGGCGTCCTCAGGGCCGCTACCGCTGCCCAGCGGCGCGGTCGGGGTGCCGATCCGGCTGGCCGAGCCGGCCGCTCTGGCTGTCGTCCGGCCCGGCGCGCGGGTCGACCTGCTGGCTGCGCCGCCGGGCGGGGCGGACGCCGCCGAGGCGATCCTGCTGGCACCCAGGGCGCTGGTCCTGGACGTCTTGGGTGCCGGCGCGACCGACGGTACCGCCGCGCTGTATCTGGCGCTCCGCCCTGACCAGGCGCAACGCGCAGTCGGGCTGCCTGAGGGGAGCCGATTCGCGATAGTCGTACGCGCCTGACCATCCGCACCGTGATCGCGTCGTTCTTCGCCCGCCCTCGCACGGCGGAAACGATGCCCGGGAAGCGAAAGCGCTCAGCCCTTGGCACCGAGCCGCACCCCGTCGACCGGGCGTTGTCTCAGCGGCTGGTGGAAGGGCTCAAGGTCAGTCCCAGTGTGGGGGGCGCTGGGCGAGGAGCCAGTCGTCGTTGCCGCTGGTCCGCTCGCCCCAGCCCTCGTCGGTGTCGTCCGAGGTCTGCTCGGGCAGCACCACGAAGTCGTCGCTCAGGTCGACGGTGCGGTCATCGTCGCCGCGCGCGACAGACGTGCCGGGGTCCTCGATGCTCACGAGCGGCAAGACTAGCGCAGCCGACGGCAGCGAACCGTCCGCAAGCGGAGGCACACCGGCCGGATCCACCCTGGCAGAGCGGTGTGCGCCCTGCCCAGAAGCAACCGGGCCGGCCGGTAGGCGCCCGCCCCGTCAGAAGCGATCAGGCAGGGCGCGCCGGTCAGAAGCGACCGGGCCGCCGGCCGCGTTGGTAGCGTCGGACGGCGTGACGACCCCCAGCGGTGGAAGCACCCCGGACGACTACTGGCGGCGGCCCGGGGCCGGTGACGGCGAAAAGGCAGAGCAACCCCCCGCCGCGCCCCCGCGCGCGTACCCAGGCCCGCCCCCGAGCGTGCCGCCCCCGGCTGGCTGGCGTCCCCCGGTCCATCTGCAGCCGGCGCCGCCCCGCCGGCTGCCTCCGCAGGACATGGCCGACCTGGACATAGCCGAGCAGCGTTCGCAGCGGGTCACCTACGGCTTCGGTGCGGCCGCGGCCGTGGTGCTGGTGTTCCTGGTCTGCCTGCTCTGCTCGCGGATCATCTTCTGATCCCCCGGCGGCTGCCGTGGCGGACCGTCAGAGGGTGGTGCCCCAGACGGCCTCGGCACCCGAGTGGCCGGTCAGGTAGACGTAGACCAGAGCCGCGATGGACAGCGCGACGATCGCCACCGCGAGCACCGGTGTCACCAGGGCCGGCAGCCGTGGCACCCGGGGGTGCCCGCTGGTCACCACGAGCAGCAGGATGGCCACGATCCCGAGCGGCACCACGATCCGGAACAGGATGTCGCCGTACCGGGAGTGCTCGAAGATCTGGTTGAGAATCTGGCCCTGGTAGCCCTTGGCGACCAGCGCATCGGTGAAGGCCTCCCCCGACTCGACGGCCACGAAGGCGGTCACCGGTGCGATCACCGCGAGGATGCCAAGCGCCCAGTCCAACCGGTGCCGCCAGCGCGGCAACCCCACGTACCCGATGGCCAGCACCGCCAGCAGCGGCACGAAGATCACCACCGCGTGGACCACGAGAACGTGAGCCGGCAGACCCAGGATCTCCTCGAACATCGACTCCTCCAGGGGTCATGATCACGGGACCGCCAGCGTACGGATCGCCGGTCGTCTCCCGGGCTCTCCCCCGGTGACACGCGCGCCGCCGTCATAGGGTTCAGCGCAGCCCAGCCTCGGGTCTGGTTGTCCGGGCTGTGTTCGTGGCCACGGCCACAGGAGGACGGTTGTCGATGCCGGCCACGCGTGCTGTCATTGGCGCATGTCCGGTGCTGAGGAGTTGCTGCGATCGAAGGGCCTACGGGTCACCCGACCGCGCCTCGCGGTGCTCGACGTGCTCGCGGGTGGCGGCCACCTGGAGGTCGACGAGATCACCCGGCGGGTCCGCGCACGCCTCGACTCGGTCTCCACCCAGGCGGTCTACGACGTGCTGGGGGCGCTGTCCCGGGCCGGCCTGTCCCGCCGGATCGAGCCGGCCGGCAGTCCCGCCCGATACGAGGCACGCGCCGGCGACAACCACCACCACGTGGTCTGCCGGGGTTGTGGCGAGATCGCCGACATCGACTGCGCGGTGGGCAGCGCCCCATGCCTGGAGCCGGGCGTCGCGCACGCCTTCGAGGTCGACGAGGCGGAAGTCACCTTCTGGGGTCTCTGCCCGGCCTGCCAGTCCCGCCGCTCCGCCGACAGCTGACCCTGCCGCCCCACCGGCGCGGTCGGGCGGGCCGTGGCACTCTTGGTCGGTGGACTCCGATGACCTCGGCCTCTTCGGTCCGGGTTCGGTCACGTGGAAGGTGCACGAGGAGCCGATCCTGATCGTCGCCGGCCTGCGCTCGCTCTACCTCCAGGCGTTGCACCCCCGAGCCATGGCCGGGGTCGCGCAGAACAGCAACTACCGCACCGACGCATGGGGGCGCCTCGTCCGCACCGCCACCTACGTGGCGACCACCGTCTACGGGACCACCGCCGAGGCGGAGGCGGCCGGGGCGCGGCTACGCCGGCTGCACGCGCGAATGCGGGCCACCGACCAGCTCACCGGCGAGGAGTTCCGCGTCGACGAACCGGACCTGCTGCGCTGGGTGCACGTCACCGAGGTCGAGTCGTTCCTCAGCACCGCCCGGCGGGCGGGCCTGCCGCTCACCGACGACGAGGTGGACGGCTACTACACCGAGCAGCGCCGCTCGGCCGCTCTCGTCGGCCTGGATCCGGCCACCGTCCCGGGGACGGCCGCCGAGGTGGAGGCGTACTACCGAGCGGTGCGGCCGGAGCTGCGGATGACCCGGGAGGCCGCCGAGACAGCGCTCTTCCTCACCGCCCCGCCGCTGCCGTGGAAGCTCAGCCTGCCGGCCCGGCTGGGGCTCACCCTTGGCCCACCGCGCTGGGCATACCTGGGCATCGCCGGCACCGCGCTGGCCCTGCTGCCGGCGTGGGCTCACCGGATGTACGGCGGGCTGGGCCTGCCCACCACCGCGCTGTCGGCGGATCTTTCCGTGCGCGCCCTGCGGCTGGCGCTCGGCGCGGTGCCCCGCCGCTATCTGGAGGGGCCGTTGTCGCAGGCCGCCAAGGAGCGGGCGGCGCGCCACGCCGCCGCGCAGCTCGCCGGCTGACCCACCCCACACCCTCGGTCCCGAGCCGTCGGCGAACCGGGCTTGCGGCCGCCGCCCGACAGGCCGACCGCCGCCCGACTGGTCAGCCACCGCCCGGCAACCAGCCGCCGCCCGACCGGTCAGCCACCGCCCGGCAATCAGCCGCCGCCCGCACTGGTCAGCCGTCGGTGGGTCGGTCCACGGCCGCCCACGGCTCCTTGCCCGGCGTCTGTGCCCCGGTCGGGCAGTGCCTGCGGAAGTCGCACCAGCCGCAGCGCGGGCCGGGCGCCACCGGAAACGCCTCGTCGGCGTCGCCGCCGGCCGCGACCGCCCGCTCGGCGGCCATGATGTCGCGGGCCGTCTCCTCCGCGCGGGTCAGCTGCCGGGCCAGCGACTCGACGGTGTGGTCGTGGCCGGCGACGGTGCCGGTCGGCAGGTGGTGCAGCTCCACCCGTCGGCACGGCCGACGGAAGACCCGCTCGGCCGCGTACGCGTAGAGCGCCAGCGCCTGCGAGCCCCGCGCGTCGTCCGAGTCGAGCCCGGTGCGACCGGTCTTGTAGTCGACGATGACCAACTCCGGGCCGTCGGGCCCGGGGCGGGAGTCGATGCGGTCGGCCCGGCCGTTGAACGCGAGAACTGCGGTCTTGACGGCCACCACCCGCTCGACGCCGAGCGGGTCGGCGTCCGGCTCCAGCGTCTCGACGTACGCCTCCAGCCAGCCCAACGCCCGCCGGTAGGCAGCTCGCTCCTGCTCGTCGTCGCGGTAGCCCTCGCGCACCCAGGTGCCCTTGAGCAGGGCGGCCAGGGCCTCGGGGCGGCGCCGGTCGGTGGGCAGCGCGTACCAGTTTTTCAGGGCGGTGTGCACGCTGGCGCCCAGGGAGTTGTGCGCCCAGGGCGGGCCCTTCGGCGGCGCGGGCCGGTCGACGTAGGAGTAGCGGTAGCGGCGGGGGCAGTCCGCGTACGCGCCGAGTTTGCTCGGGGTGCAGACGAACAGGCGCTCCGGCATGCCCTCGAAGCCGAGCTGCTCAGCGCCGCCGGGGCGCTGCTGAGGGGTTCGGCCGCCTGCGGCGGGTCGTCCGGCTGAAGAGGCTCGTCGCACGCCTGCGATCCTGCCATCCACCTCCGACATTGGGGTGGCCCGGTCAGGCCATGTTCATGTACTGCCTGACGAAGGCGGCCACCGCGTCGGCGATGAGCTGCACGGCGATCGCGGCCAGCAGGAGGCCGGCGATCCGGGTCAGCACCTCGATGCCGCCGGGGCGCAGGATCTTCACGATGCCGCCGGAGAAGCGCAGCACGACCCAGACCGCTGCCATCACGGCGAGGATCGCCGCGGCGATGGCGCTGAAGTCGCCAAGCCCGTCGGCCTGCTGGACGAAGAGCATTGTCGCCACGATGGCGCCCGGACCGGCCAGCAGTGGGGTGCCAAGCGGCACCAGCGCGATGTTCGAGGTGACCTGTTGGCTGGGGTCGTCGGCTTTGCCGGTGAGCAGTTCGAGTGCGACAAGCACGAGTAGCAGGCCGCCCGCGGCCTGCAGGGCGGGTAGGTCCACGTGCAGGTAGTCGAGCAGCGTCTGCCCGGCCACCGCGAAGATCACGATCACGCCGAGCGCCAGGGTGACGGCCTGCCACGCCGCCCGGTTGCGGTCCCGGGCGGGCAGCGGGCCGGTGAGCGCCAGGAAGATCGGCATCATGCCCGGCGGGTCGGTGATGACCAGCAGGGTCACGAAAACCTCGCCGAACAGCTTCAGGTCCACGTGATCAACCTAGCCGCGCGACGGCCGACCGAAATCGCGATCAGCCGGAAGCGACCTCGGTCACCCCGGCGGCCACGATCCGCTCGTACGCCTCGACGCCTGTGGTGAACGCGCCGAGTTGGACGGTCTTGTGGGTGCCGTGGAAGTCCGAGGAGCCGGTGACGAACAGGTCCAGGTCGGCGGCGAGCGCGGTCACATGGGCCCGCTCGGCCGGGCTGTGGTCCTCGTGGTCGGCCTCCAGACCGGCCAGCCCGGCGGCGGCCAGCTCGGCGATCAGCTCGTCGGGCACGACTCGGCCGCGTCGGGTGGCGCGCGGATGGGCGAAGACCGGTACGCCGCCGGCCGCCCGGACCAGCCGGATCGCCCGGAAGACGTCGATGTCCTCCTTCGGCAGCCGGTACCGCTCGCCCAGCCACTCCGGGCCGAACGCCTCCTGGGTGCTGCCGACCAGGCCGGCTCGGATCAGCGCCTGCGCGATGTGCGGACGCCCCACAGTGCCCCCTGCCGCGCCGGAGAGGATCTCGGGCCAGCTCACGTCGATGCCGTCGGCGCGTAGCAGCGCCACGATCCGTTCGCCGCGCTCCTCGCGGGCAGCCCGCACCCGGGTCAGCTCGCCGACAAGCTCCGGGTAGTCCGGGTCGAACAGGTAGGCCAGCAGGTGCAGCGGCACCTCCGGACGCGCGCCGGACCAGCGACAGGAAAGTTCCGCGCCCCGGACCAGGCGTAGCCCCGGGGGCAGTGCGGCCACCGCCGGTGCCCAGCCGGCGGTGGTGTCGTGGTCGGTGATGGCCAGGACGTCCAGCCCCGCGTCGGCGGCGGCGCGCACCAGTTCGGCGGGGCTCAACGTGCCGTCGCTGGCCGTCGAGTGGGTGTGCAGGTCGATCCGCGGCGCGGGGCCGGTACGCGAGGTCACCCGCCCGACGCTACCGAGGACCAGCGAGCGCGACAGCTGCGGTGCCGGTCAGGGCCCGGTGACCAGGACGGGCCGGTCGCCGGGTTGCAGGCCGGGCACGGGCTTCACGTCGGCCGGCTCCCCGGCCTGCGCCCGTTTGACGTCGACCCGGACGAGGTTCCCGGCGCTGTCGACGTACGAGGCCGCCGATGCGGTCGTCCAGGCGATCGCACCTGTCGCCGGCGGCCCGGCCGGCGCGGCGGTCAGCGTCGTCCCGGCCCGGTGCAGGTCGACAAGGAGCACGTGGTCGGCCTTGCCGGCCTTGCCGTTCACCAGCAGCCACCGCCCGTCGGTGGAGATCTCACCGGTGCCGTCCTGGCTCAGTTGCGGGCCGCAGAGGGTACGGACCCGGCTCAGGTCACGCTTCGGGTCGAGCAGCGCCAGGCAGGCCCCGGAGGGCTCGGTCGTGGCGACCTGGGCGACGAGCCGGCCGTCGGGCAGCGTGCCGTAGACGTTGAGGGTGTTGCGCTCGGAGACGGTGGTCATCCGGTCGGCGCCAGGCCGCCACAGGACGTGGCCTGGGCTGGTCGGGTCGAGCCGGACCAGGACGCTGCCGCCGACGAACCGGACGGGTTCCGCGCCGGCCGGCACCGGCACGCGCACCGTCCCGATGAGCTGGGTGCCGACTACGCCCGCCGTCAGCAGGTCGGTGCCGTCGCGCCAGGCGACCTGGCGGCCGTCGGGTGCCAGGACGATCTCGCCGGCACCGGCCAGCAGGACCTGCACCAGCCCGTCGTTCTGGATGACCCAGAGGGAGCGGCCGGCGTTTGTCTCCGCGCCGACCACAAGCATGCCCTCACCGCTCGGCAGTGGGCGGGCACGTTCGGCTGGTCCGGCGGTGGGCAGCGCGAGCCGCGTCCCGTCGGCGTTGATCAGGACACCGGCGAGGAGCCGGCCGGCGGACGTTCCGGGCGAGGGCGCGGGGGCCTCGACGGTGGCCGTGGGGATGGACCGGTCCGAGAGGTCCGGGTCGCCGATCACGACGATGGGTGTGCCCTGACGGCCGGTGTCGCTGGCGAGCTGCGCCATGCCTGCGCCGATCAGCACTGTGGTGGCCATTCCGAGGGCGAGACCGACCCCGGCATGCCGCCGCCGGATCCGGTTCGCCCGACGGATGGCCTGGCCGGCCGGGTCGGCGCTCAGTGGGCGGGCGACGGCGACCTGGTGCGAGAGGGTCTCCCGCACCGCATCTTCCAGCTCGTCACGTCGCACCTGGTAAGGACGCGCCGGCCCGTCTTTCAGGTTGTCGGACGAGGGCGGGAATGCGCTCACTGCCGGTCTCCGGGGCCGGTGCCGACGGGCACGGCCGCCGGGGCGGTGGGCAGTTCGACAGGCAGGGCGGTCGTGTGGGGCACGGACGGGCGGGGCACGGCACGCTCGGCAGCGTGCCGGGGACGGGCCGTCGCCCCGGTCGGGACCCGCCTGCTCGGGGTGCCCGCGCCGGGCCGGGCGGTGCCGGCGAGGGGTGCCCGGCCCGTGGCGGCGGGCTTGGCGGCCTGGTCCGGCCGGGCGGCGTCACCGAACAGGTCCGGCATGGCGGCGCCCATCCGCCGGCGCAGCGTGCCCAGCGCCCGGGATGCCTGGCTTTTCACGGTGCCGGGCGAGATGTCGAGTATCGCGGCGGTCTGGGCCTCCGACATGTCTTCGTAGTACCGCAGCACGAGCACCGCCCGCTGCCGGTTGGGCAGCTCCTTGAGGTGCCGCCAGAGCAGGTCGCGGTCGAGTTGCTGCTCGATCTCGTCGACGCCGGCACGCTCGGGCAGCACCTCGGTGGGGCGTTCACCGTGCCAGCGGCGCCGCCACCAACTCGTCGACGTGTTGACCATCACACGTCTGGCGTACGGCTCGACAGCCTCGATCCCGCCGAGCCGCTTCCACGCGAGGTAGGTCTTGGTAAGTGCCGTCTGGAGCAGATCCTCGGCCGTGGCCCAGTCGCCGGTGAGCAGGTAGGCGGTGCGGAGCAGGGCGGCGGAGCGAGCCGCGACGAACTCGCGAAACTCCTCCTCCAACGGGTCCCTGCTCGCCACCACACACCTCCGCACCAAAGCCGTCCTGGCAGAGTGCCACGTCAGAGACGTTCCGGTCCATGACGAAAGGTGCGCACTTGCTCCGATGTTCGGACGAAAACTTTCACGCCCCGTCGTCGGCCTTGGCCTCGTCGGCCTCCTTGCCGAGCCGCGCCTCGACCGCCTGCGGCTCGTACATCTCTTCGACGACACGCAGGTAGAGCTCGTTCGGGTTGGGCAGATTCTTGATCTCGCGGAGCGCCTGCTCCTGGCCGGCGGACTCCAGCACGAAGGTGCCGTAGTTGAGCGCGCGGCCGGTCGGACTCTGCTCGTACTTCATGTCGGTGACCCGGACCAGCGGCATCATGGCGACCCGGCGGGTGATGATGCCGTTGACCACCATGACCCGCTTGTTGGTCAGGATGAAACGGTCATACCACCAGTCGGCGACCTTCCAGGCCACCCAGCCCATCACCGCGAACCAGAGCAGCACGGCGATCGTGGTCAGCGCGCCCACGTTCTGCCCGGCGAGGAACCCGGACAGGTAGCCGAGCACGAAGGTCGCCGCGATGCCGATCAGCAGGGGGTTGGTGAGGTGGATCCAGTGCCGCTTCCACTCACCCCGGTAGCGCTCGGTGGGGAAGAGGTAACGGGCGACAAGCGAGCTGGGCTCGTCCTCCAGCGGGAGCACCCGCCGGGGGGTCGAGCCGGCCGCGTCGGCGCGCAGGCCGGCCAGCTCGTCCTCGGAGATCTGCGGCGGCTGGTAGGCAGCCTCCGGATCACGAATCCAGCCCCGACCGGACCGACCCTCGCCGGCATAGCCGGGCCCGTCGCCGTAGCCGACGTCGTCCGAAAGGGACGGCCCGCCGGACAGGCCGGGGCCAGCCCCGTAGCCCGGGCCGTCATCGGGGTCGATCCGCGGGATCGGCTCGGTGTCGCGCTCGCGACGTTCCCGGTCGGGGTCGTCCGGGTCGAAGGGTGGACCGGAGGGGCTGCCCATCGGCGGCTAGGCGACGAGGCTTGTGAAGAAATCGCCGAAGCCCTGGGCGATATCCATGATCCCGCCGCCCAAAGACTTGAACACATCAGCCGCAGAGTTTGGCCGATAGGCGACGAAGAAGATCAAGAATGCGATTCCGGCCCAGGTGAGGACCTTCTTGACCATGGCGGGCCATCCTCTCGCGCGGCGCCGGGTCCCATTACCGCAGCGGCACCCAGAGTATCAGTGTGGTGTCGTACAGTGAATATCTGCGTCCGTTCTCCGTCAGTCCGGAGGGGTTGTCAAGCCCTCCCGGGCAGGTACGGGGACGGTGCGCCGTACACGAGCTCGGGGGGAGTCCACTCGGTAAGGTCGTGTAGCACGACGTCTTCCGCGAGCAGGTGACCCGCACTCGCCGGCCAGGCTATCGCATGCAGCCACATTCCCCGAGCTTCGCCGGCGTACGCGCTTCGATCCGTCGACGAATTCACCAACCACAGTGGAGTCGGGTGCCCACCGACGCGGATCCTGGCCTGCCCGACGTGCTCCGGGTGCCCCGGCCCGGGGTCGGTGAGCGCGTCGACCAACTCCAGCCCAGGGTCCGGGCCGGACAGACCGGCAAGTCTGGTGCCGAGGCCCACGCCGGGCTCCTCGGCCACGAAGACCAGGTCCGCCGGCCCACCACCGAGCGGTTCCGGGCCTGCGCAGGCCACCGCCGTCGCCCGCACTCCGGTGCGGTCGTCCCCGGCGTACGCCACACCGGTGAGGGTCCAGCCGGGCGGCAGCGGCCACGGGCACCACAGCGGCGTCCCCGGTGGACCCGCGGTCGCGGTCGCGGTGATCCGTTCGACAACGCTCGCCACGATCTCCGCCCCGATGTTCTCGGGTACGTGCAGCGGCGGCACCGGGCCACAGCGCAGGCACCTCGACTCGGTGTGCATCAGATCCGGCGCCCGTACCGGGCCCCCGCATCTCGGACAACTCACCGCGACACTCACATCCCTACCGTCACCCCGCAACACCGGCACGTCAAGCCGGAACGTCCGATTGCACCGGCGGGGCGCGGGATCAGTCCGGCGGCGGGCCGGCGTGGGTACGGATCCACGCGTGCATGGCGATGCCGCTGGCCACACCCGCGTTGATCGAGCGTGTCGAGCCGTACTGGGCGATGGAGTAGAGCTGGCCGCACGCGTCTCGTGCGGGTTCGGAGAGGCCGGGCCCCTCCTGGCCGAACAGGAGCACGCAGTCCCGCGGCAGGGTGCCGGTCTCCAGCGGCCGGGAACCCGGCAGGTTGTCGATGCCGACCACCGGCAGCCGCCGCCCGGCGGCCCAGTCGACGAACGCCTCGATCGTCTCGTGGTGCCGCACGTGCTGGTAGCGGTCGGTCACCATCGCGCCGCGCCGGTTCCACCGTCGCCGTCCGACGATGTGCACCTCGGCGGCGTTGAAGGCGTTGGCGTTGCGGACCACAGTGCCGATGTTGAAGTCGTGCTGCCAGTTCTCGATGGCGACGTGGAAGCCGTGCCGGTGCCGGTCCAGGTCGGCGACGATCGCCTCGTGCCGCCAGTAGCGGTAGCGGTCGACCACGTTGCGCCGGTCCCCCTCGGCCAGCAACTGCGGGTCGTAGCGCGGGTCCTGGGGCGGGTCACCCGGCCAGGGGCCCACACCCACTTCAAGCTGGTCGTCGGTCACGGTCATCAGAGGGTACGGCCCTCGCCCGGCGGCCACCGCGAGGGCCCGCCGGGTCAGCCCAACCCGAGCGCGCCACCGAGCCGGTCCAGGAAGCGCCTGTCGGCCGGGCTGGCCGCGAGTCCGCCGGGGCCGGGCACGACCCGGCAGACGCGGCCCGCGACGGACTGCACCCATTGGCGGTACGCGGCCGAGTCGGCCGGGTCGGCGCGCCGTTGCAGGACCCGGACCGCGGCCCGGCAGGCGGCCAGCAGGTCCACCACGTCGGTGAGGCGTGCGGCGGGTGCCGGTGCGCCGTCGTGGCGGGCGAAGATGGCGGCGACCACTGCCCGGACCAGATCGCTGTCGAAGCCACGGCCTGCGGCCACCGCGTCGAGGCCAGCCAGGCCCGCCAGCACACCGCGTTCCGGGCGGCCGGGACCGGATGCGGCGGCGGCCACGAGAACCCGACCGGGCAGGCTGGTGAGCAGGTCCCACTCAGCCGCGGAGTAGGCGGCGGTGGTCAAGGGTGCGGCGCGGCGCCCGGCTGAGGGCGGCTCTCCGGCGACGGAGTGGCTCATCGGACCTCCGGCGTCAGCATAAGCCCCGAAATAGGAACAAGGCCCCTTCCCCAGCAGAACCCGCTGCCGGGGAAAGGGCCGGTTACCGGCGGAGACCACTCCGCCTCGATGCTCAGCGCGGGTCGGGGAAGCTGGGCCGCTCCGGGTCCACTCCGTCGGCGACGGCGCTTGCCGCGTACTCCCGCTTCGGGACCATGACCTTGCGGCGGAAGACGCAGACCATGGTGCCGTCCTGGTTGTAGCCGCGGGTCTCCACCGACACCACGCCCCGGTCGGGCTTGGAGCCGGACTCCCGCTTGTCCAGCACTGTGGTCTCGCCGTAGATGGTGTCGCCGTGGAAGGTGGGCGCCACGTGCCGCAGCGACTCGACCTCCAGGTTGGCGATGGCCTTGCCGCTGACGTCCGGCACCGACATGCCGAGCAGCAACGAGTAGATGTAGTTGCCGACCACGACGTTGCGCTTGAACTGACTGGACGTCTCGGCGTAGTGCGCGTCCATGTGCAGCGGGTGGTGGTTCATGGTGAGCAGACAGAAGAGGTGGTCGTCGTACTCGGTGACGGTCTTGCCCGGCCAGTGCCGGTAGACCGCGCCGACCTCGAACTCCTCGTAGTAGCGACCGAACTGCATCCTGGGTCCCCTTCGACGGGCGGCGATGGAGTTCGGGACAGCATGCCTTACCGGTGAGTAGGGCGGCCGGCGGGGCGTGACCCCGGCGGAAATGTCACACCGGTCACTCGCACGGAGGGGGAGACGCAATGAGCGGCGGGGCCCTCCCCGGCACCCGCCGCCCACGCTCTGATGCGGTGAATTCTGCCCTACGGTCGCGTAGGTCCAACAGAGATCGAGGTCACATTTATCTTTTTGTAACAATACTGTGAGTGACGAAACGCGGGTTGATAAGCGATCTCTGCAGGCCGGATACCTCCTTGTCAAGGCTCAAGTTACCGATTCGTAGAGCTCGATCGAGTGGATCTCTCTGGAAACGCTCCCATCACGGCAGGTCACGCAAGTGCGTCGTGCACTTGCGATCAGCAGGACCGAGATGAACAGATCTGTGTCGATGACGCAGGCGGCCCCTCGGGCAGCCCCGGAGCACGTTTCGTGTACCACCGCCCGGGAATTCGATACGGTCAGCCCTGGTTCTACGGGACGTAGATAAACCGCGGTGATCGGAGAGTGCAATGGCAACCGTTGAGCTGACCTCGGCGAACTTCGACGAGGTGACCGGCAGCGACGGCATCGTCCTGGTCGACTTCTGGGCCGACTGGTGTGGTCCGTGCAAGCGGTTCGCCCCGGTGTACGAGCGCTCCTCGGAGAAGCACCAGAACATCGTCTTCGGCAAGGTCGACACCGAGGCTCAGCAGGAGCTGGGCGCGAAGTTCGACATTCGCTCGATCCCGACGATCATGGCGATCCGGGACGGCGTCATCGTCTTCGCCCAGCCGGGCGCCCTCCCCGAGTCGGCGCTGGAGAACCTGATCGAGCAGGTCGAGGCGCTGGACATGGACGACGTCCGCAAGCAACTGGCCGAGCACAACCACTGAGCCGTCCGCCTGCGACGGCACGAAAGGGCCGGGTCCGATTCGGACCCGGCCTTCGTCGTACCCGGACACCCCTCCCATGGTCACCACCTGGCGCGTCGGCTGAAGGGCCTCAACTTTCCCGCGTCAGCGACAGACGCACCGGCACCGCACCCCGAGTGCCGGTGCCGGCGGCGTTATGCGTGCCTGGTCCCGGGCCTCGGCCCCGAAGCGGTCGCTCGTCGATCAGACGCCGGTGGCGCGGCGACCGGCCGGGCCGTAGAGCCGCTCCCGGGCCTCCTGCGGCAGCGAGCAGGCCGCCGTGCCGCCGGGGAGCCGGTGCCTGTTGCGCGCCACCAAGCGGTACACGGGCCAGGCCACAGCGCGCACCGGAGGGAGCCGCAGCCCGGCGCCTGCCACCCGCCAGAGCGGGCCGCTGGCGCCGAACAGCTTCGCGATGGCGTCCGGGCCGGCCGCGCGGGAGCCGTCCGCGCCCACCCACTGCACGGCCTCCTCGCACTCGGCGGCCGTGAGGCCGAGCGCGTCCAGATCGGCGAACTGCCAGGGCACCACCCGCGCGCCGGTGGGGATGCGGCGCTCGATGAACTCCGCGCACCTGGTGCAGAACGCGCAGTCCCCGTCGTAGACGAAGGTCGACCTCTCCATGGGGTCCATCCTCCCCTTCCAGCGGCAGATCAAGCACGGGTGTTCGGCGGGTCACTTGCGCCATGCTCGTACACGTGTTCGAATGGTGGCCATGCGCTGGGACAACCTCACCGCTCCCCCGGTTGAGGGAGACCCCGAGCGGGCAGCGCCAGCGACGCCACCCCTGCCGCTGGCGCTGCCCGGCGCCGTCACCCGCACCTTCGACACCCCCGAGTTCGCCGGGATGACGTTCTACGAGGTGCAGGCCAAGTCCATTCTCAACCGGGTGCCCGGGCAGTCCCGCGTCCCGTTCGAGTGGACCATCAACCCATACCGGGGCTGCTCCCATGCGTGTGTGTACTGCGTCTCGGGCGATACCCCCATTCTGATGGCGGACGGACGCACGAAACCGATCAGCGAGCTGGAGCCGGGCGACCGCATCTACGGGACCGAGCGACGCGGTGCCTACCGCCGATACGTCGTCACCACAGTCCTCGACAAGTGGTCCACCGTGAAACCGGCCTACCGGGTCACCCTGGAGGACGGCACGACACTCGTCGCCAGCGGGGACCACCGGTTTCTGTCGGACCGTGGCTGGAAGCACGTCACGGGCGGCATGCATGGCGACGCCCGACGCCCCTACCTCACCACCAACAACCGCCTGATCGGCACCGGCCGTTTCGCCACCGGCCCCAAGGAGTCGTACGACTACCGCCGGGGTTACCTCTGCGGCATGATCCGCGGAGGCGCACACGCCGGCACCTTCACGCACTCGAACGGGGCGGCGCACTGCTTCCGGCTGGCTCTCGGCGACGACGAGGCGTTGAGCCGCAGTGAGCGCTACCTTGCCCAGGCTGGCATCCCGACACGGCGTTTCACGTTCACGCCGGGCAGCCCGACGAGCCAGGCGATGACCGCCATCCGTAGCTCCAGGCAGCGGGACATCGAAACGATCACCGAGCTGATCAGTTGGCCGGTGACCCCTGGCGACGACTGGCAGCTCGGCTTCCTGGCCGGCATCTTCGACGCCAAGGGCAGTTGCGACAGAGGCGTCCTACGCATCACGAACAGCGACGACGCGGTCCTCGACCAGACGGCGGAGGCACTGCAACGGTTCGGGCTCTCCTTCGTACGAGAGGCTCGCGGCCGTGTGCGGAGCGTCAGATTGACCGGCGGCCTGGCCGCCCGGCTCCGGTTTTTCCATTTGACCGACCCGGCCAACACTCGCAAGCGGTCGATCGAGGGTGCGGCGCTGAAGCATCAGACTGCGCTCAGGGTGGCGAGCATCCAGTCGCTCGGGCTGGAGCTGCCGCTGTGGGACATCACCACCGGCACCGGGGACTTCATCGCCAACGGCGTGGTGAGCCACAACTGCTTCGCGAGAAACACCCACACCTATCTCGACCTTGATGCTGGCGCGGATTTCGACCGCAAGGTGATCGTCAAGGTCAACGCCGGTGAGGTGGTCGGGCGGGAGCTCGCCGCGCGCACGTGGCGGGGTGCGCACGTGGCGATGGGCACCAACGTCGACTGCTACCAGCGGGCCGAGGGTCGCTACCGGCTGATGCCGCAGATCATCGCGGCGCTTCGGGATTTCGCCAACCCGTTCTCGATCCTGACCAAGGGCACGCTGATCCTGCGCGACCTGCCGCTGCTGCGCGAGGCCGCCGAGGTGACCAGGGTCGGCATCTCCTTTTCGGTGGGCTTCGTCGACGAGCAGTTGTGGCGCACCGTCGAGCCGGGCACGCCACATCCACGTCGCCGGCTGGATGCTGTCCGGGCGCTCACCGACGCAGGCCTCCCCGTCGGGGTGCTGATGGCCCCGATCCTGCCCGGCCTGAGCGACAGCGACGAGTCGATCGACGCCACCGTGTCGGCCATCGCCGCCGCCGGCGCGACAAGCGTGACTCCCCTGGCCCTGCACCTGCGCCCCGGCGCCCGGGAGTGGTACGCGCACTGGCTCGCCCGGGAATACCCGCACCTCGTGCCCCGCTACCGCGAGCTGTATCGGGCCGGTTCCTACGCGCCCCAGGCGTACCAGCGGGAGCTGACGGCGCGGGTGCGGATCGCGGCACGCCGGCACGGGCTGCACCGCGCAGAGCCGGGCGACAACCGCAACCTGCCCGAGCCGCCTGCACCGCCGGCCGCCGAGCAGCTGACACTGCTCTAGCCCCTGCCCAGAGCTACAGTCGGCGGGTGCGTACCGCTCAGCAGATCCTCGCCGACTCCGCCGTGATCGCCGTCGTGGGCGCGTCCCGCGACCCCAATAAGGCCGCGCATGCCGTGCCGTTGCAGATGCAGCGACACGGCTGGCGAATCATCCCGGTCAACCCGACAGTCGACGAACTCTTCGGGGAGCGGGCGTACAAGACGCTCGCCGACATCCCGCACCCCGTCGACATGGTGAACGTGTTCCGGCCGGCCGCCGACGCCGTGCAGGTGGTCCGGGATGCGGCAGCGATCGGCGCCCCCGCGGTCTGGCTGCAGCAGGGGATCGTCTCGGCCGAAGCGCGGCAAATCGCCGAGGAGGCCGGCATGGACTACGTCGAAGACCGATGCCTAGCCGTAGAACGCGCCGTAAACGCGCTAACCCGCCGCGCCTAACCCCCACCCCCACCTTCCGCGATCTTGCACTTTCGGTCGCCGCTTTACCCCTTATGCCGGGTACGCCCCGGCAGAAAGTGCAAGATCGCGGGGGTGGTGGGGGCGGGGCCGCGGGGGGGGTGGGGTTAGAGCTTGTACTCCTTTAGGAGGCCTCGGCTGATGATGGTTTTTTGGATCTCTGAGGTGCCTTCGCCGATGAGCAGGAACGGGGCCTCGCGCATCAGCCGCTCGATCTCGTACTCCTTGGAGTAGCCGTAGCCGCCGTGTATGCGGAACGCCTCCTGGACGACCTCGGCGCAGTATTCCGAGGCGAGCAGCTTGGCCATTCCGGCCTCGACGTCGTTGCGCTGGCCGGCGTCCTTGAGTCGGGCGGCGTTGACCATGAGGGCGTGCGAGGCCTCGATCTTGGTGCCCATCTCGGCGAGCTTGAAGGCGATCGCCTGGTGCTTGGCGAGCGGCTGGCCGAAGGTCTTGCGCTGCTGGGCGTAGGCGACGGCCAACTCGAAGGCGCGGATGGAGATGCCGCAGGCGCGAGCGGCGACGTTGACGCGGCCCACCTCGATGCCGTCCATCATCTGGTAGAAGCCCCGGCCCGCCTTGTCGGCGCCACCCAGGATGGCCGAGTCGGGCACCGTCACGCCGTCGAGCACCATCTCCGTGGTCTCGACGCCCTTGTAGCCCATCTTGTCGATCTTGCCGGGGATGGTGAGGCCGGGAGCGGTCTCGCCGAAGCCCGGCTCCTTCTCCAGCAGGAAGGTGCTCATGTTGCCGTACACCGACTCGGCGCCGGTGTCGGTCTTGACCAGGGTGGCCACCACCGAGGAGTACGCCCCGTTGGTCAGCCACATCTTCTGTCCGTTGAGCACGTAGCTGTCGCCGTCGCGGACCGCGCGGGACTTGATCGCCGACACGTCGGAGCCGGTCTCGGGCTCGGACATCGAGAAGGCGCCGCGCACCTCGCCGGTGGCCATCTTCGGCAGCAGCCGGGCCTTCTGCTCGGCCGAGCCGTGCTGCGAGATCAGGTACGCCACGATGAAGTGGGTGTTGACGATGCCGGAGATCGACATCCAGCCCCGGGACAACTGCTCCACAACGAGCGCGTAGGTGAGCAGCGACTCGCCGAGCCCGCCGTACTCCTCGTCGATGGTGAGGCCGAACAGCCCCATCTCGCGCATCCCGTCGAGGATGTCGGTGGGGTACTCGTCGGCGTGCTCCAGCCGCTGCGCGTGCGGGATGATCTCCTTGTCGGCGAACTCGCGGACGGTTTCCAGGATCGACAGCTGCACATCGGTGAGGCCGGGCGTCTGGGCGAGTCTGGCCATCTCAGCCTCCGGGGATCAGCGCACTACTCGTGGGTAACTGAACGCTCGGTCAGTATCGGCCTCCGGGCCGGCGAGGCCAAGGTGACCAGTCCACACAACCGCTGTGAAAAGGTTCACCGCTGCGGGTACCGTCCGGCAAGAGGGACTTTTCCGGCACCGGCAGGAGGAGGACAGCTGTGAGCTACCCGCCACCGTCGGGACCACCCGGAGACGAACCGCCGCCGTCACCCTACGAGCCACCCCGGGACCAGTCGCCGTACGCGCCGCCGCCTGCCGGCCAGACGCCGTACCCGCCGCCACCGGACCAGTCGTCCTTCGGACCGCCGGAACACCCGCAGTACGGGCCGCCCGGGAACGAGCCGTCACCGTACGAGCAGCAGTGGCCGCATCAGCCGCCCGGGCACTGGGGGCAGCAACCGCCGTACCCGCCGCAGGGCCCCTACGGCCAGTACGGTCCGCCGACGCTCGGACCGGGCCGGCCCACGAACGTGCTGGCGATCCTGTCGCTGGTGTTCGCCTTCGTGTTCCCCCCGGCCGGCGCCGTCCTCGGCCATGTCGCCAAGCGCCAGATCCGCACCAGCGGCGAGGAGGGAGACCAGCTCGCAACCTGGGGGCTGATCCTCGGGTACGTCTTCACCGGACTCACCCTGCTGGCCTGCTGCGGCTGGCTGGCCCTGGCCGTCATCGGCAGCAACGGCAACAGCGGCACTTACTGAGCGACGGTGGACCGGTCAGCGGAACCGGGCCTCCCGGACACTGTTGCCGCCGTCCACCACAAGCATCTGCCCGGTGATGTACGAGGCGGCCGGTGAACAGAGGAAGCTGATGGCCGCGGCGACCTCGTCCGGGGTGCCCGGCCGACCGACAGGCGTCCCCAGACCCTGCTTGATCTCGGCCATCGTGGACGCCGCCGTGTAGATGGTGCCGGGCGCCACCGCGTTCACTGTCACCCCGTCGGCGATCATCTCCATAGCCAGCGCCCGGGTCAGCCCGACCACCCCGGCCTTCGCCGCCGCGTACGCGGCCTCGGTGGGCAGGGCGTTGACCGGCCCGGCGGTGGCCGCCAGGTTGACGATCCGCCCCCAGCCCCGCTCGGCCATCCCGCCGATGAACGCCCTGCTGCACAGGAACGCGGTCGACAGGTTGCGGTCGATCTCGCCGCGCCACTCGTCGTAGGTGAGCTGCGCGACCGGCCGCAGCACCCCCTGGCTGGCCCGGCTCGCCAAGCCGGCGTTGTTGACAAGCACCTCGACGTCGCCCAACTGCTCGGCGATCGCGTCGGCAAGCGCGCCGACCTCCGACTCGTCGGTGAGGTCCGCGACGAAGCCGGTCACACCCAGCTCGCCGGCCCGCTCGTGGATGCGCCGGGTGGTGGAGACGATTGCCACCCGCGCACCCAGGTCGGCGAGCCGCCGGGCCGTCGCGTACCCGATGCCGTCCGGACTGCCCGCGCCCGTCACCAGGGCGACCCGCCCGTCGAGCCGCATGGTCACCGGGTCGGGTAGCGCGACCGGCTCGTCGGGGCCGGGAGCGCCGGCCGGCGTTGCCGCACGGCCGCGCCGGGCCACACCCGGCCGGCTCACGTCCCGTCTCGGTCGGCTGCCGGAACGGTCCGCGGCGCGCGAGTCTATTGCCATGCCAGGGATCCTGCCCGTTGCGACCGGCCCGGGCAACGCGGCACCCGGGAGCGGGCGCGTCGGGTTTGGTCACCTCTGGCTACCCTGACGGCGCACCCGAGCCGACGGAGAGTACGCATGACCAATCCCCCACCCCCCGGCGACTGGAACGACCCCACGTGGTCGGCTCAGCCGTCGAGTGCACCACCTGACCCGACCCTGGTGGCCGCCGGTCAGCCAGTGCCTACCCAACCCGGCCCCGCGGACCCCTACGCGCCGGCCGACCCGTACGCCGGTGGGCAGGCGCCGCCGCCCGGGCAGCCGATGGCGTACGCCCCGCCCGGCTATCCGCCGCCGTACCCCGGTTACGGCTACCCGCCGCCGCCGAAGACCAACGGACTGGCAATCGCCTCGCTGGTGCTGGCTCTGGTCGGTATCACGTCCTGTGGCATCACCGCGCCGATCGGGGCGATCCTCGGCCACGTGGCGCAGAAGCAGATCCGCGTCAGCGGCGAGGGCGGTGAGGGCATGGCGAAGGCCGGCATCATCGTCGGCTGGATCGTCACGGCGCTGATGGTGCTCGGGATCGCCGCCTACGTCGCCATCGTCATCTTCGCGATCACGACCAGCTCCGCCAGCAACAGCGGCTACTGAGACGGCGGGCGGGTCGACGTACAAAGCGAATGTCGGACCGGGTCGACAGCCGGCGGCGGTCGACCCGGCCCGACCACTCACTCCGCCGGCGGGGTGAACGACGAGGTACGGCTCATCCCGGCGGCCCGGCCCTTGGCGGCGATCACAAGCGCCATCTTGCGGGACGCCTCGTCGATCATCTCGTCGCCGAGCATCACCGCGCCGAGCTTGCCGCCGGCCTCCGAGGTGTAGTGCTCGTAGGCGTCGAGGATCAGCTCGGCGTGGTCGTAGTCGGCCTGCGCCGGCTGGTAGACCTCGTTTGCGGCGTCGATCTGACCCGGGTGCAGCACCCACTTGCCGTCGAAGCCCAGCGCCGCCGAACGCTTGGCCACCTCACGGAAACCGTCCACGTCCCGGATCTGCAGGAACGGGCCGTCGATGGCCTGCTTGTCATGCATCCGGGCGGCCATCAGGATGCGCATCAGGATGTAGTGGTACGGGTCGCCCGGGTAGTCCGGAATCAGCGCGCCGACCACGAGCGACTTCATGTTGATCGACGCCATGAAGTCGGCCGGGCCGAAGATGATGGTCTCCACCCGGGGCGAGGCGCCCGCGATGGCGTCGACGTTGACAAGCCCGGCGGCGTTCTCGATCTGTGCCTCGATGCCGATCCGCCCGACCTCCAGGCCGAGCGTCTTCTCGATCTGGGTGAGCAGCAGGTCCAGCCAGTGCACCTGCTCGGCGTTCTGCACCTTGGGCAGCATGATGCAGTCGAGGTTCGCGCCGGCACCCTCGACGACCTCGATGACGTCCCGGTAGGTCCACGGGGTGGTCAGGTCGTTGACCCGCACCACACGGGTCTTGCCGGCCCAGTCGCCCTCGTTGAGCGCGGCCACGATGTTCTTGCGCGCATCCGGCTTCGCCAGCGGGGCGACGGCGTCCTCCAGGTCGAGGAAGACCTGGTCGGCAGGCAGGCCCTGCGCCTTGCCGAGCATCTTGACGCTGGACCCCGGTACGGCGAGACAGGACCGGCGAGGACGACCGACTACGGCCATGGATGCACTCCTTCCAGCGTTCGGCGGGCACGCCGACGCCACCTGACGACAGATCCGAGAAACTTAACGATCCCAAAGGGCGTGGTGACGCCACGGTAACCTCGCGCCATGACCGGGGTGAATGGACCTGTGGAAGATCTCACTGGGCGTCGGCTGGTGGTGGTGACCGGCGCGAGCTCCGGCATCGGGCTGGCCGCCGCCGTCGACCTCGCGTGCCGTGGCGACCAGGTGGTGCTCGTCGGGCGGGACCCGGCCCGCCTACAGGCGGCGGCGGAACGGGTACGGGAAAACTCGGGTGAGCGCCCGGAACTGTTCCGGGCCGACTTCGCGGTGCTCGACGACGTCCGCCGGCTCGCCGAAGGGCTGCGCGACGCGTACGACGGGATCGACGTGCTCGTCAACAACGCCGGTGCGATCGCCCTCCAACCGCTCACCACCGTCGACGGCTTCGAACTGTCGATCCAGGCAAACCATCTCGCCCCGTTCCTGCTGACAAACCTGCTCGCCGACCGGGTCGGCCGGATCGTGGTCACCGCCTCCGGCGCCCACCGCTTCGGCGCACTCGACCCGGACGACCTCAACAAGCCGCTGCGGGGCTACCGGCCGATGGGCGCGTACGGCACCAGCAAGCAGGCGAACATCCTGTTCACCGCCGAGGCGGCACGCCGCTGGCCGGACATCCCGGCGCACAGCTTCCACCCGGGAGTGGTGCGCACCCGGTTCGCCAACGACAGCAGAATTGTCGCGTTCGGCATGCGGGTGCTGCCGTTCCGCAGCCCGGAGAACGCCGCCGAAACCCTTGTGTGGCTGGCCAACCAGGACCCGGCCCGGCTCGTCGCCGGTGGCTACTACTACAACCGTCGGCTGCGCCGGCCGTACCGCAAAGCCGCCGACCCGCAGCTCGCCGCCCGGCTCTGGGCAGCAAGCGCCGCCGCCGTCGGCATCGACGGGTAGCGTGGCCGCCGTGCTCACCGCGGCGGCGCGGCACCGACCGACCCCGCGACGTGCACCCGGGCTGACCGCTGGGCGTCAGTCGGTCAGCGGCGCCGGGTCGGCCGGCAACGCCGTGGGCGCGGCGCGACGGCCGGCACGGGCGCCGCCGAGCACCACCACTGCCACCCCGACAAGCAGCAACGACATGCCCAGCAGCGCGTACGCACGAGGCACCTGGCCCAGCCAGACCCAGGCCAGCAGGGCGGCGCCGGGCACCTCCAGCAGGATCAGCACGCTCACAGTGGTCGCCGGGATCCGGTGCAGGGCGTAGTTGAACATCGAGTGCCCGAGCAGTTGCGCACCGGCCACCAGCGCCAGGATGGCCAGCCAGGTGCGCCCGTCGAAGCCGGTCAGCCGGACCCCGCCGAGCAGGCAGATCACCAGCAGGATCAGCGCGCAGATCCCGTAGCAGATGGTCGTGTAGGTGGTGGTGCTGATGCTGGCCCGGGCGCGCTCGCCGAACGCGGTGTAGACGGCGCCGAACACGCCACCGGCCACCGCCAACAGGTCGCCGACGACAGCGCTGGCGGAGATGCCCACGTCCGCGCCGGTGGCGATCACCGCGCCGCCGACCGTCACCGCGATGCCGACCCAGACCACAGGTGGGAGCCGACGGCCCTGCGCGCGGGCGATCAGCCCCTGCCAGACCGGCTGGGTGGCGACCAGAGCGGTGGCCGCGGCCACCGAGGTGAGCTGGACGCTCGGCATCCAGGCGGCGAAGTGCGCGGCAAGCGCGACCCCCGAGAGGACGCAGAACAGGCCCTCCCGCCGACCTGCCAGCCCGACCAGTGCGCGGAACTCGGCGCGACGTCGGGCCAGCGAGAACGGGCTCAGCACGGCCACCGCAAGCAGGTTGCGCCAGAACGCGATGGCCAGCGCCGGTGCGGCCGCGTACGCGATCAGCGGCGCGGACGACGACACCGCGACCACGGCGAGGCCCACCGCTCCGGTGGTCAGCGGATCCAGAGGCGGGCGGTGCGAAGCAGGGGGCACGGGAAGCAATCTTCACACGATCATCATGGGTACGGAACGTCATCATTCCGTTACGATCGGGCAGCGTTGCGCCAGCGACCGTCGACCGCCCGGAGGCGCGCCACATGCCCAGCTACCAGGCGGTGCTGTTCGACTTCTTCGGCACGCTCACCCACTCGGTGCAGCGCGGCGCCGCGCACCTCGACACCGCCGAACTGCTCGGCTGCTCCGTCGACACGCTCAACGAGGTGCTCAACCGCACCTTCTACGAGCGGGCCACCGGTCGGCTCGGCAACGCGGAGGCGACCCTGCGTTGGGTCTGCGCCCTGGCCGGCGTACACCCAAACGACCATGCGGTCCGGGCGGCCGTGGCGTCCCGGCACCGGGCGGTCCGCGCGGACACCCGGCTGCGGGCCGACGCGGTGCCGGTGCTCGCGGCGCTGCGCCACCGCGGCCTGCGCACCGGCGTGATCAGCGACTGTACGCACGAACTGCCGTCCTTCCTGCCGCGACTCGCGGTCGCCCCACTGCTCGACGTGCGGGTCTTCTCCGTGCAGGTCGGCCGGTGCAAGCCCGACCCGGCGCTCTACCTGACCGCGTGCCAGCGGCTCGGGCTGGCGCCGGCCGACTGCCTGTACGTCGGCGACGGCGGCAGCCAGGAACTGACCGGCGCCGAGCGGGCCGGGATGACAGCGGTCCGGCTGGTCGCGCCCGACCTGGCCGAGCACATGGCGTTCAACGTCGAACGGGATTGGCGCGGCCCGACACTGGGCAGCCTGCGCGAGGTGCTCGACGTCGTGGGCACAACCGACCTCGCGGGGGCCGCCACCGAAGCCGTGGGTGTGGGCGTCGAAGCCGTCGGTGCCGCCACCGGGATGGGCGGGCCGGCAGGCTGACCGGGCCGGCAGACCAGCGCAACGGGCCGGCAGGTCAGCGGCGGCGGACCCGGTGCAGGCGGAACGGTTTGCGGGTGGCACGGACCGCCGGCGTCTCTCGGGGCGGCTCGGCCTGCGCGTCGGACGGCAGGTCGGCGCCCGACACCGGCACACCGGCCGGGTCGAGGCGGTTCACCGCGCAGCCGTCGGCGGCCCACCGGGCCACCAGGTCGGCCGCCGGGCCGTGAGCGTTCAGGCGCTTGGCGGCCACCAGCGGCGCCGCGGTGTCCCACGCCTCGGTGGCCGGCGACAGCCTGGTGACACGGGCCGGCCAGGTGACGATCCGACCTCCGTGGTCGCCGCGCAGGGTGACCTGCGCCTCGGCTGCGTCGGCCAACCCCGGGGCGGCCTGCTCGCCCGGCCCGCTCACCACGAAGAGCGCGCCCTCCAGCGGAGCGCACCACAGCGCGAGCGCCGGCCCGCCGGACACGCTGACCCAGGCCACAGCGGCCTTCTTCATCGCCTCGTCGACCAGCGGCGTGCCACCGGCGGCATCCTCGTCCGTCACACCCGCATTCTCCCGCATCAGCGCCGCTCAGCCCACGAACGGCGGTACGGCGATCTCGCCCCGGGCCACAGGCATCACGTGGCCGGCGACGGTCGCGCCGACCGCCACGCCGTTCGCCGCCGTCACCGTGCAGGTCAGCGCCGAGGGGCGGTTCATCTCCACACCCTGGCGCACCGCGTAGTGGGACAACCCGTCCCCCGGCAGCAGACCTGTCGCCACCAGCCAGACACCGAGGCCGAGCGCCGCCGAACCGGTCGCCGGGTCCTCCGGCACACCGAGCCCCGGCACGAAAACCCGGGCGTGCGCGGTTTGCGTTGCGGCATCCCAGGAGAAGACGCTCACGTGATCCACCCCGTACCGCTGCGCCGCCGCAGGGTTGACCCGGGCCCGGGCCACCGCATCGGGAAACACCGGCAGGTACGGGAACTCCAGCCCGCAGCCGGCCACCCGGGGCGCCGGCCCGCCGTGGTCGTGGTCGCCGGCGACCAGACCGGCGATCTCCAGCAGCGGCTCCGGCTCCAACTCGGGGCCGAGGGTTGGAGTGCCCCCGGTGAGCGTCGCGCCGGAGGCGGTCACCTCGATCGGCAGCACCCCGGCACGGCACTCCTGGAGAACCTGCCCCACGCCGAACATGCCGCGCCGGCTCGCGGTGACCGCCGCACCGACGCTGGGGTGCCCGGCGAACGGCAACTCCTCGGTCGGCGTGAAGATGCGCGCCCGGTAGGTCGCGCCCACCTGGGTCGGTGGCAGCACGAACACCGTCTCGGAGAGGTTGAACTCCTGTGCGAGCGCCTGCATCTGCTCGGTGGCCAGCGCCTCCGCACCGAACACCACGGCCAGCGGGTTGCCGGCGAACGGGCGGTCGGTGAAGACGTCCACGATCTCGTAGGCCAAGGTCGACATGTTGCTAAACACTAGGCGCTTAGGCTGGTGCCCGTGAGCACGCCGACTCGGATCTACATCGCCCGACTCGCCGGAGTCGCCGTTTTCGATCCGAACGGCGACCAGGTGGGCCGCGTCCGTGACGCGGTGGCCCGGCTGCGGTCGACCGCCCGTCCCCCGGAGGTCGTCGGACTGGTCGCCGAGATGCCGATGCGCCGGCGGATCTTCCTGTCCATCAACCGGATCACCTCGATCGACGCGGACGCAGTGGTGCTCGGCTCCGGCACCCTCAATCTGCGGCGCTTCGAGAAGCGCCTGAACGAGCTGCTGGTGCTCCAGGAACTGCTGGACCGGCGGGTGCAACTCGAACCAGGCGGCCAGCCCGGCGCGGTGGTGGACGTCGCGATGGAGTGCGCCCGCGGCGGCGAGTGGTCACTCACCCGGGTCGCGGTCCGCGAGCAGACCGGCCGGCTCAGCCGCCGTGGCCACCTCCACCAGGTCGAGTGGGACCGGGTGCGCGGGCTCAGCGGCATCGCCGACAACAGGGGTACGGCGAATCTGCTCGCCGTCCTAGAGGACATGCGCCCAGCCGACCTGGCCAACGCCCTGCAGGACCTGCCCGACGCTCGACGCAACGAGGTAGCGGCCGCGCTGAACGACGAGCGGCTGGCCGACGTCCTCAGTGAGCTGCCGGAGCACGACCAGGTGGAGATCCTCGCCGCGCTGGACCGGGAGCGGGCCGCGGACGTACTGGAGGAGATGGACCCCGACGACGCGGCGGACCTGCTCAACGAGCTGCCACCGCCGGAGCAGGACGTGTTGCTGGACCTGATGGAGCCGGACGAGGCTGACCCGGTGCGGCAACTGCTCAAATACATGCCGGGTACGGCGGGCAGCGTGATGACCTCCGAGCCGGTCATCCTGCCGCCGGACGCCACCGTCGCCGAGGCACTGGCCCGGATCCGGGAGCCGCAGCTCTCCCCCGCCGTCGCCGCGCAGGTCTTCGTGACCCGAGCGCCGCAGAACACCCCGACCGGCCGCTACCTGGGCATGGTGCACTTCCAGGCGTTGCTGCGCGAGCCACCCGCCGACCTGCTGGGCAAGGTGGTGGTCAACGACATCGACCCGCTGCGCCCGACCACCCCGCTGCCGGAGATCACCCGCCGGATGGCCACGTACGACCTGGTGGCCATGCCCGTGATCGACAGGAACAGCCGGCTGGTCGGCGCCGTGACCGTCGACGACGTGCTGGACCACTCGCTGCCCCGGGACTGGCGGGACCGGGACGCCCTCGGTGGCCCGGGCGCCACCGATGTGGTGCTGGACGGCACCGATGGCTGACCAGCGGCGGACGGAGCGGCTCGACCAGCCGCGCGAGCCCCGGGCGATCAAGCTGCCCCGGTTCGACGCGGAGGCGTTCGGCAGGTGGTCGGAGGGCATCGCCCGCGGCATGGGCACCGCGAACTTCATTGTCGTCATGACTGTGGTGATCGCCATCTGGTTCGGCTGGAACACCCTCGCCCCGGCCGACATGCGCTTCGACCCGTACACCTTCACGTTCCTCACGCTCGTGTTGTCGTTGCAGGCCAGCTACGCGGCACCGCTGATCCTGCTGGCGCAGAACCGGCAGGCCGACCGGGACCGGGTGGCGCTGGAGGAGGACCGGCGACGGGCCACCGCGCAGAAGGCGGACACCGAGTACCTGGCACGGGAGATCGCCGCCCTGCGGATCGCGATGGGCGAGGTGGCGACCCGCGACTTCCTCCGCTCCGAGCTGACCCGGCTGGCCGAGGAGCTGGACGAGGCGGGGCAGCGCCGCCAGCGGTTGGAGCGCCGCCAGCAGGAGAAGGACAGCCGGCAGGAGCGACGCGCCCAGCGGGCGACCGACGGCGCGGGGCTCGACGAGCCGCGCGACGACCTGGACGGCGACCTCCCCCGGGGCGCCCAGTCCGACGGCACCGGCCCGCGTCCCCAGGACGGTTGACCAGTCAGTCGAGGCGGGTCATCGATTGGCTCACACCGTTCCGGCCAGCGGTCGGAGCGGATGCCCCGCGACGTAGCATTGCGGGCATGTCAGCACCCGTCAGCACCGTCGAGGACGCGATCCAGGCCGCCCTGGCCACCGTCAACGACCCGGAGATCCGCCGGCCCATCACCGAGCTGGGCATGGTCCGCTCCGCCACGATCGGCACCGACGGCGTCGTGCGGGTCGAGCTGCTGCTCACCGTCGCCGGCTGCCCGCTCAAGGACAAGCTGCGTACGGACATCACCGCCGCGGTCGCCGCGGTGCCCGGTGTCACAGGCGTGGAAATCGACTTCGGTGTGATGAGCCCCGAGCAGCGGCAGTCGTTGCAGTCGCAGCTGCGCGGCGGCGGTGCCAGCGAGGAGCCGGTCATCCCGTTCGCCCAGCCGGGCTCTCGCACCCGGGTGTACGCGGTGGCCAGCGGCAAGGGTGGCGTCGGCAAGTCCAGCGTGACGGTCAACCTGGCGGCGGCGCTCGCCGCGCGTGGGCTCTCCGTCGGCGTGGTCGACGCTGACATCTACGGCCACTCGGTGCCCCGGATGCTCGGCGCGGACGGCCGGCCGACCCGCGTCGAAGACATGATCATGCCGCCGCAGGCGCATGGCGTGAAGGTGATCTCGATCGGCATGTTCACCTCGGGTAACGCCGCCGTGGTGTGGCGTGGCCCGATGCTGCACCGGGCGCTGCAGCAGTTCCTGGCCGACGTGTACTGGGGCGATCTGGACGTGCTCCTGCTCGACCTGCCCCCGGGCACCGGCGACGTGGCCATCTCGCTGGCCCAACTGCTGCCCAACTCGGAGATCCTGCTGGTCACCACACCGCAGACCGCAGCCGCCGAGGTCGCGGAGCGGGCCGGTGCGATCGCCCTGCAGACCCACCAGCGGGTGGTCGGCGTCATCGAGAACATGTCCTGGCTGGAACTGCCGGACGGCTCCCGCATGGAGGTCTTCGGTGCCGGCGGCGGTGCTGCCGTCGCCGAGTCGCTGAGCCGGACGATCGGCGCTCCGGTGCCGCTGCTCGGGCAGATCCCGCTGGACACCCGCGTCCGCGAGGGCGGTGACGCCGGCAACCCGATCGTGCTGGCCGAGCCGACGTCCCCGGCCGCGCAGGCGCTCAACACGATCGCCGACCGGCTCGCACTGCGCCGTGAGTCGCTGCTCGGCAAGCCGCTCGGTCTCAAGCCCGCCGGTCGCTGAGCCGGCACGACGGGCCGGATCCGGCTGGGGCCTGCCCGGGTTCCACACGGACCGGGCTTCCCCCGGACCCGGTCCCGCACGGACCGGGTCCGCACAGACCCGGTCCCACCTTGGCGCTCACACGGACCGGGTCCGGACGGATCGGGTCCGCACGGCCTGATCCGGCCTGGATTCCGCACGGGCAGAGTCCTGCACGGCCTGGGTCGGCGCCCTCTCGTGGCGTCCTTTGGAGCTGATGCCGTAAATGGATCGCCTCCGGCGGAGTCGTTCGGTCGGAGATGAGGACCCGTGCAGACCGCGCCGCTCGAGAGCCGGCCCCGACAGTGACGGTGCGCAAGAAGCCATCAGCGTCGCCGGCTCGGGCTCGGGCTGCCCCTCCGGTTCCGGCTCCGGCTCCGGCCGTGATGACGCGAACGATTCAGCTCCAAAGGACACGACCGGAGTGGGGCGGCCCGAGGCGCCCTCTTGGCCCGTGAGACGGGTCAGGCGGCGATGTCGCACCTGGCCTGAGGGCCGTGGGGGTCAGGCCGCGTCGTCGCAGCTGGGCTGAGGGCCGGCCGCAGAACCGGATCAGGCGGCGTTTACAACGACGCTGAGGGCCAAGGCCGCAGGACCGTGCCACAGGGCTGAGGGTCGGGGCCGCAGGAACGTGCCAAGCGCCGTTTCGCAGATCAGGTGGCGTCGTCGTAGCTGACCCGGGGGGCCGGCGCCGACGGGGTGCTGGCGACCGTGCTGGGCCGGGAGCCGTTCGACCGGATATCTGCGGCCTTGGCCACGTCCTTCAGATCGTTGTGCACACCTGTGACGTCGGCGCGCAGGTCGTCGTAGACGCCCTGCAACGGCTTGCGGATCGCCGCCTCGTCCTCCTCGCTGAGGAGGTGCTTCCGGATGAAGGCCTTCGGGTGCAGATCCTCGAGCTGGATGTCGGTGCCCAACTCCCGGCTGAGGTCACCTGTGGCGTTGCGGGCCATGTTGCGCAGATTACGGACCATCCGCAGGCCGTCGTTGATCACGGCGGGCAACCGGTCACCAAAGATCAACAGCGCCAGGAGCAGCAGCGCACCGATCTCCCACCAGTTCAGGTTGTCGAACATTCCGCGGGCCTCCTATCGGCGTCAGCAGCAAGACTACGCACGTGAGCCGGCTTTCGGGTAAGGGGTGGCCCGCTGATCACTTGGCATCGGCGGCCAGGGTGACCGAGGTGTTCTGCCGGGCAGCGCCGCGCCGGTACTCGACAGTCACCACCGAGCCGGGAGCGAACTTGCGGACCAGGGCGATCAGGTCCGTCGGCTCGGTCATCGGCCGGCCGTTGAGCTTCGTGATCACGTCGCCGACCTTCAACCCGGCGTCGGCCGCCGGCCCGGACGGTTCCACGGCCGCCAGGCGTACGCCGCCACCAGCACCCGCACCCGGGCCCCCGACCTGGGCGCCGATAACCGTACGCCGGGCCTTGCCGGTGCCGATGATGTCCTGGGTCACCCGCTTGGCCTGGTTGATCGGGATGGCGAAGGCGAGCCCGATGTTGCCGGCCTCCTGCCCCTCGGCCACCAACGACTTGATCGTGGAGTTGACCCCGACCACCCGTCCAGCACCGTCGACAAGTGGGCCGCCCGAGTTTCCGTGGTTGACCGCTGCGTCGGTCTGGATGGCCGCGTAGTAGCGCACCGGGCCACCTGGCTCACCGGCCTGCATCGTCCGGTCCAGGGCGCTCACGATGCCGGCGGTGACCGTGTTGGCGAGCGAGAGCGGTGAGCCGATGGCAAGCACCGGGTCACCGACGGCAAGCGCGTCTGAGTCGCCGAACTCCACCGGCCGCAGCCCGGTCCGGTCGACCTTGATCACCGCGACGTCCGACTCCGGGTCCTGACCGACGACGGTCGCCGGCGCGGTGGTGCCGTCGTTGAAGACCACCGAGGCCTTGCCGCTGCCACCGGCCACCACGTGGTCGTTGGTGATCACATGACCGTCGGCGCTGGCGATGAAGCCCGAGCCCTCGCTGGTGCCGCCGAGGCTGCTCACCCGGATGGTGACCACGCTGGGCAGGACCCGTGCGGCGACCCCGGCCAGCGACTCCGGCTTGCGCTGGGCCAACGCCGGCGGCTCTGCCGGCTCGGCGCCGAGCACCGTCTGACCGACGCCGCCGCGCACCGCGAACGCGTAGCCCAACGCACCGCCGAGCGTCCCGGCCAGCAGCGCGGTGATCAACGGGATGAGCAGCAGGTGGCGTAGCGTCGGTCGGCCCGGAGCGTCCGGGTCGGTGACCGGCTCGGGCTCGGTGCCGGGGACCACCACCCCGGGTACCACCACCGCTGTCGGTGCCGCCGGGTCGCGCCACGGATCGCCGAGCGCGTCGGACCACCACGGCGAGGCGCCGGCCGCACCGGGTCCGCTGGCGGTCGGCGCCTGCCAGGTCGGTGTCGATCCGGCGTACGGCACACCCGCTCCGGGCGATGACCCCGCTGGCGGCGACCCGGCCATGGGCATGGTGCCGTGCCCCGGCATGGCCGGCGACCCCGCCGGAGGGGCCCCTGCCCCGGGCGGTCGCGCCGGAGCCGGAGTCTCACCGCCCCGGCGCCAATCCCAGCCGTCGGTCACGTCGGTGCCTCCCAGTCCCGTCCCCGGATCCCGCGCGGCGTCGCCGGCCACGGTTCGGCGCGGTCGAGGCCCACGGGATACCGCTTCCAGGATTGCACGGATGCGCGCGGTGGAGTCAGCGGTTGCCATCGGTGATCGCTTGGGACGGAGGCGCGGCTGCGCCTCTCGGCGGTCGCCTCTACGCTCACAGTGCCCACCCGCCCCCGCACCACGCACCGCCCCCGGAGGTGCCCCATCGCCACGGTCGCCGGTTCCGGCAGTTCGACGACCCAGGCTCTGCAGTTCGCCGAGTCGTACGTGACCGAGGATCTCGTGCTGCGCACCGCCCGCAGCCTGGCCCACGAGGTGGGTCTGGATGCGGTGACCCCCGGCGCGGGAGCGGCGCTGCGGCTGCTGGCCGCCGCCGGCAACGCCCGCGCGGTGGTGGAGATCGGCACGGGCACCGGGGTGAGTGGTGTCTGGCTGCTGCGCGGCATGCGCGCCGATGGCGTGCTCACCACCATCGACCTGGAGGTGGAGCACCAGCGGATCGCCCGCCGGATCTTCACCGAGGCGGGCTTCGCCGCTGGCCGCACCCGGATCATCACCGGTCGGGCGCTTGACGTCCTGCCACGCCTCGCCGACGGGGCGTACGACCTCATCTTCGTCGACGCCGAGGCGACCGCGTTCCATGCCTGCGTCGAGGCGGCTCTGCGGCTGCTGCGCCCCGGCGGCGTACTCGCGCTCAACGGGATGCTGGCCGGCGGCCGGATCGCTGACCCGGCCGCCCGGGACGCGGAGACGGTGACGGTCCGCGAGACGATCAAGGCGGTCCGGGAGTCGGAGCACTGGATCCCCGCGCTGCTCCCGGTCGGGCACGGGGTGCTCGCCGCCGTGAAGTGCTGACCTGCGGTCAGTCGATGCTGGCCAGCCAGCGCAGCAGCGAACGTACGCCCCAGCCGGTCGCGCCTCGGGTGAGTTCGGCGTGATCGCCGTCCGCCCAGGATGGGGCCGACATGTCCAGGTGTAGCCAGCGGTCCCGCAGCTCGCCTGTGAACTCGCGCAGGTAGAGCGCGGCGAGCACCGATCCGGCGCCCTGGGTGGGCGCGCTGTAGAGGTCGGCGATCTCGCTGCCCAGGTACTCGACGTAGTCGGTGTGCAGCGGCATCCGCCAGGCCGCCTCGCCTGCCGCGTCGATCGCGGCCAGCACGTCGACGGCCAGCTCGTCGTTCTCGCTGTACAGGGCGGCGGTGCGCTTGCCCAGCGCGACGGCGTTGGCTCCGGTGAGGGTGGCCAGGTCGATAAGCAGGTCGGGTTTGAGCTGCTGCGCGGCGTACGTCAGCGCGTCGGCGAGGACCAGGCGGCCCTCGGCGTCGGAGTTGGTCGTCTCGCTGGTCATGCCGCCGTAGTGCCGGATGACGTCGCCCGGGCGGAACGCCGAGCCGCTGACCATGTTCTCGGCGAGCGGGGCCAGGGTGGTGACCCGGACCGGCAGGCGCAGCGCAGCGGCGCCGAGGGTGGCAGCGATGACCGCTGCCGCGCCGGCCATGTCCTTGCGCATGAGCTTCATCGCCGGCACCGGCTTGATCGAGATACCGCCGGTGTCGAAGGTGATGCCCTTGCCGACAAGCACCACGTGGGTACGGGCGTCGGCAGGGTGCCAGTCCAGCTCGACGAGTCGCGGGGTGCTGGCCGAGCCGCCGCCCACCGCGAGGATCCCGCCGAAGCCTTCGGCAGCGAGTTCGGCCGGGCCACGGACCCGCAGCCGGAGGTCGGGCAGGTCGGCTGTGGCGGAGATCACCTGATCGACGAACCACTGCGGGTTCTTCTGCGACGAGGGGGTGTTGGTGAGGTCGCGGGCGAGGCGGGTCATCGCGGCGGTGGTCTGAGCCGTGGCCACTGTGCTCTCGTGCGCGGCCGGGTCGCCGAGCAGCAGATCGACGCCGCTCAGCGCGGGCGGGTCGCCGGCGTCGGTCAGCCGGAACCGGTACGAGGCGAGCAGCAGCCCTTCGGTCAACCCGCGAATCGCGCCGGGCGTCATGTCGGCCGGCAGTGCGATTGTGATGTGCGTCTCATCTGCCGCAGAGCGGGCCAGGGCCGCGCCTGCGGACCGCCAAGCCGACTCGCTGCCGTCACCGATGCCGAGCAGGAGCAGCCGGCCAGGGCTGCGACCGGGGCGCAACTGCGTACGAATCTCGCCAGCCCGGCCACTCAGCCGGGCGACCGGCACCAGTGCGGCGGCCTCCTCGGCGGTGCCGTCCGGCGGCGACACGGCGGTGGGCACCGGCACCGCTGTGGCATCGCCTCCCGGTGCCGCATCGGAGGGACGGACGGGCAGGACCAGGACGTCGAGCCCCACGGGCTCGGCGATCGGACGGATGACGAGCACGCGGAACCGTACCTCCAGGAAATGTCGCGGAGCGGGAGCCGGACCCGCCTGTCCGCGCGGATGAAGACCCTGAGCCACCGGCGATGCCGGTGGCTCAGGGTCCGGGAGCGTTCCGTGCGGCATACGCCGCCCGGGGCGCTCCTCACTCAGCCGGCGGCTGCCTTCAGCGCATCGCCGAGCGCGTTGGCCTCGTCGGGAGTCATCTCGACGACGAGCCGGCCACCGCCCTCCAGCGGGACTCGCATGACGATGCCCCGGCCCTCCTTGGTGACTTCCAGCGGACCGTCGCCCGTCCGCGGCTTCATCGCCGCCATGTTGTCTCCCCTCAGACCTACACCAGGGTCGGTGGGTTGCCCCACAGCCACTTCGTCACGCCACCCGCAACGGTCGCGGGGGTGTCGACCAACGATTTTCCCTGATGAACACCGCCGGACCCAAACCGGAGCAGCATTGATGTAACAGCATCTAGCTTATCTTGAGAAGGCCTGTCACAATGTGCGGTCATGCAGGCACGGTCGGCACTCTTCGACCTCTACGGCGACCACCTCCGACCGAGAGGTGGCCGCGCACCGGTCGCCGCCCTGGTCAAGCTACTGGCACCGTTGGGAATCGCGCCGCCCGCCGTTCGCACCGCCGTGTCCCGGATGGTGCGTCAAGGCTGGCTCGACCCGCTCCGACTGGCCTCCGGACCGGGGTATTCGATCACACCAAAAGCTGCCCGGCGACTCGACGAGGCGGCGGCCCGGATCTACCGGACGGGCCGGGTCACCTGGGACGGCCGGTTCGATCTGCTCGTCCTGGAGGCGCCGGGCTCCCGCCGGGACCGGCAGCGCCTCGCCTCGAACCTCAGCTTCCTCGGCTACGGCACCCTCGACGAGCAGACCTGGGTGGCCACCCGGCCCGCCGAGGACGTCGACCTGCTGCTCGCCGAGGCCGGCATCCGGTTCGAGCGGTTCACCGCCGCGCACTTCTCCGGCACCCCGGGCGCGATGGGTGTGGTCCGCCGCGCCTGGAACCTGACCGAGATCGGCCACGCCTACGAGCAGTTCGTCGCCGACCAGCGCCCCCTGCTCGCCACGGTCACCGTGCGCAGCAGCGACGAGGAGGCGTACGCGGCCCGGTTCCGGCTCGTGCACGCGTGGCGTACCTTCCTGTTCCGGGACCCGCAGTTGCCGCCGGCGCTGCTGCCCGAGCGCTGGCCCGGCACCGCCGCGGCCAGCTTCTTCGACCGGCACGCGGCCCGCCTGCGTCCGGCCGCCGACCGGTACGTCGAGCAGTGCCTCGACGCCGGCAGCCGCATCGTTCGACAGAAGGGTCGTTAGACAGTGACCGAACCGTTGCTCGTCGACCGGACCGACGCCGTCGTCACCCTCACGCTGAACCGGCCGCACGCGATGAACGCGCTCGACCTGGCGCTCAAGGAGGCGCTGCGGGACACGCTTGCCGAGCTGGAGGCCGACCGGTCCTGCCGAGCGGTCGTGCTGGCCGGGGCGGGTGCGGCGTTCAGCGCCGGTCAGGATCTGCGCGAGCACGTGTCGACCCTGGAGAACTCCGCAGGCCCGCCGCTGGACACCGTGCGGGCGCACTACAACCCGATCGCCGCGCGGCTGGCCAACCTGCCCAAGCCGGTGGTGGCAGCGGTCCGGGGGATGGCCGCCGGGGCGGGCGCGTCGCTGGCCTTCCTCGCCGACATCAGGGTCGGCGGCCCGAGCACCAGCTTCCTGATGGCCTTCGCCAAGGTCGGCCTCGCCGCCGACACCGGCGCGTCCTGGACGCTGCCCCGGCTGGTCGGCCACGCGAAGGCGGTGGAGCTGCTGATGCTTGCCGAGCCGGTCCGCGCCGAGGAGGCCTGCCGACTGGGGCTGATCACGCGCCTGACGGACGACGACGAGCAGGTGCTGCCTGCGGCACAGGAGCTGGCCGCACGCCTCGCCGCGGGCCCCACAATCGCGTACGGGGCCATCAAGCGGCAGCTCTCCATCGCCGATGCCGGCACCCTCGCCGACGCCCTGGCGGCGGAGGCGCAGGCGCAGGCGATCTGCGGCGCCACTGCGGACCACCGGGCGGCCACCCTGGCGTTCGTCGCCAAGCAGAAGCCGGTCTTCGAGGGACGCTGAGCTAGTCGTCCTCCTCCGGGTCCTGGTTGGCCTCCGCGCCCAGCACGAACGCCTGCATGGCCAGCTCGTCGCCGGACGGTGACACGAACGCGGGCAGCTCACGCGGCCCCAGATCCTGCACGTAGGACCAGAACAGCCGGACCGCCTCGGCCGGCGTGTCGGCCTCGATCGGCAGGTCGAGGCTGACCAGCCAGGTGCGCCGCGCCGGGGGCGGGCCGAGCTGGTCGACGAGCGCCCGGAAGGCCGCCGGGGCCAGCGCGGTGAGCGGCCCGTCGAACGCCAGCAGGTCGGCCGGCACCGGCTCGTCGAAGGTCCGCCGGGTGTACGCCACGACGAGCGTCCCGGGCTCGACCGGGGACTGCGGGTCGTCCGGGTCCTCCCGGTGCCGCTGCGTGGGCGCGGTGACCCGGCCGAGGGCCACCAGCCGGGGCGGCTCGTCGGCCAGCACCGCCACCCGGTCACCCGGGCGTGGCCGGACGACGTCGGTCAGCCCGGTCAGCTCCAACGTGTCGTGGTGGACGAGTCGCTCGGCCTCGTAACGCTCGGCGGGCAGAACAACGGCCCAGGTGCCAGCCCCGTCTGCGTGGCCGGTCCCGTCGGCCCGGTGCGCGGTCTCGGTCGTCATGCCTGCCATCCCATCACGACGCCGACGCGAGCGGGACGTGACAGCCGGCGATGTGATCGTCGACCATCCCGGTGGCCTGCATGAGCGCGTACGCAGTGGTCGGGCCGACGAACCGGAAGCCGCGCTTCTTGAGCGCCTTGGCCATCGCCGTCGACTCGGGGGTGATCGGCGCGACCTCGGCGAAGGAGCCGGGTCGGGTGGCCCGGGGCGCCGGGGCGAACGACCAGAGCAGCGCGGACAGCCCGTCGGGCAGCTCCAGCGCGGCGCGTGCGTTGGCGATCGCCGCCTCGATCTTGGCCCGGTTGCGGACGATGCCCGCGTCGGCGAGCAGCCGGGTCACGTCGCCGTCGTCGTAGCTGGCGACGGTGGGGATCCGGAACTCGTCGAAGGCGAGCCGGAACGCCGGGCGCTTGCGCAGGATGGTCAGCCAGGACAGGCCGGACTGGAACGCCTCAAGCGTCATCCGCTCGTAGAGCGCGTCGTCACCGCGCACCGGCCGCCCCCACTCGGTGTCGTGGTAGATGGCGTAGTCGGGGGCGTTCGACCCCCAGGCGCAGCGGGGCAGCCCGTCGGCACCGATCACCAGGTCAGTCACCTCGTACACGCTAGGGCATCACACCGACACCCCAGCGCCACCGGACGGCGCCGGGGTGGTCAGGGCAGCCGGCCCTGCTCGACCAGACGGGCGAACCTCTTCAGCGCCTGGGTGAGGCCGAGCTTGGAGCCGGGCCAGAGCACCGGCCAGGCCAGTCGACCGGCCCGGCCACCGGGCAGGTGGAACCACTCGTGCCAGACGACCTGGGTGCGGGACCGGTCCAGTTGGGTGCAGCGCAGCACGCCCGGGCCGCGCAGCAGTTGGCCGTAGTGCACCACGCCGATCTCGTACGGCTCGTCAACTCGGACGACCCGCATCTCGTCGCGCAGCACGGCCGGGCCGACAGCGGTCACCGCCTCGATCCGGCTGCCCTCCCGCCCGTCGCCCTCGACCACCCGCACCTGGGTGAACGGGATCCAGTCGGACTGCCGTTCCCAGGCGAGCAACGCGGCGAAGACCCGGGCCGCCGGGGCGTCGACGATCACCGTGGCGGTCACCTCACCGGCACCGGGTTGGGCAACCTCACCAAGATCGCCAGCGCCATGCGGGCCGGTCACGCCGACTCCGACCGCACCACCGCGTCGCGCTGGCCGGTGCCGTCGGCCGGCACTTCGCCAGCCGGGGTCCCGTCGCCAGCCGGGGTCCCGTCGCCAGCCGGGGCCACGCCGTCGGCGTCCGCCAGGGACGACGTGGCGGCAGCGCCCGCGTCGGTCGAGCCGGCCGCTGTCGCGTCGTCGGCAGGGGTCAGGTCAGCGCTCGGCTCGGCTGTGCTCGCCACCGCCGCAGTGGATTGCTCCCGGGCCTGGCGCAGCACGTCCGCGTCCTCGATGCGCCCCTCCCGCAACGCGACGACCTCCGACTCCAACACGCCGATCAACTCCGACTTGTAGCCGATGTCGTAGGCGGCACGGCGCAGCGCCTGATCGACCTGGGCCATCCGATATCCGCGCAGCGCGGTGTCGAAGCGGACCGCGCCCACATCGGATTCGCGCAGCGGCCGGGTGCCTGGCAGCGGCACGGCCTGCGAATCCGGCTCGGTCGGCACCAGGCCGGGATCGCGGCCGCTGATCAGCACCGTCACGCCGAACACCACCGCCGCGACGGTCAACGCGACAACCAGGAAGAGCAGAAGCTGACCCATGTACTGATCGTGGCACGACCGTCGGCCCGGAGCGACCCCACACCCCGATCACGATCGACGTCCATGCCCGCCCCGTGTGGCGGTCGATCGACCGGCTAGCGTCGGGAGCGGCCGACGCGGCGGCGGCGGTGTGGAACCTCAGGAGGCGGCATGGCCGGGGCACTTCGGCTGGGCGGGCGGACGTTCGCCCCCGGTGAACTGGTCGTGATGGCCATCGTCAACCGCACGCCGGACTCGTTCTACGACCGTGGCGCCACATTCGCCCTCGACAGCGCGCTTCGCGCGGTCGAGCGGGCGGTGCACGAAGGCGCGGAGATCATCGACATCGGCGGGGTGAAGGCAGGCCCCGGCGCCGAGGTGGACGTCGCCGAGGAGATCCGACGCACGGTGGACACCATCGCCGCCGTGCGGGCCGCGTTCCCGGATGTGGTGATCTCCATCGACACCTGGCGGGCCGAGGTGGCGACGGAGGCGGTGGCGGCCGGTGCGGACCTGCTCAACGACACCTGGTCGGGCGCCGACCCGGCGCTGGCCCGGGTTGCGGCGAGCACAGGCGCCGGGCTGGTCTGCTCACACGCCGGAGGGCTGGTCCCGCGGACCCGGCCGCACCGGGCCGCCTTCGACGACGTGGTCGCCGACGTGGTCGCGACGGTGACCGGGCTCGCCGAGCGTGCGGTGGCGGCAGGGGTACGCCCCGACGGCATCCTCATCGACCCGGCCCACGACTTCGGCAAGAACACCCGGCACTCCCTGGAGATCACCCGCCGGCTGGGCGAGCTGACCGCTACCGGTTGGCCGGTGCTTGTGGCGCTCTCCAACAAGGATTTCATCGGCGAGACGCTTGACCTGCCGGTGGCCGAGCGGTTGGAGGGCACGCTCGCCGCGACGGCGGTCTCCGCCTGGCTGGGTGCCCGGGTGTTCCGGGCGCACCAGGTCGGGCCCACCCGCCGGGTGTTGGACATGGTCGCGTCGATTCGCGGTGACCGGCCACCCGCGGCGACCCGCCGTGGCCTGGCCTGACCGGTCGTCGGGGCGACCGACCGTGAACGGCTGGCGGATCGGCACGATCGCCGGAGGTCGGGGCGGTCAGGTCCAGCGCAGGATGTTCCTACGCCAGGCATAGAGGATGCCGAGCGCGAGCACCGCCACGAACACCGCCATCTCCACCACCGTCACCAGGCCGAAGCCCGGTCGGTCGAAGACCACAGCCCACGGGAAGAGGAACACCGCCTCGACCGCGAACAGCACGTACAGGTAGGCGTAGACGTAGTAGCGGATCTGCATCTGCGCCCAGTCAGCGCCGACCGGGTCGAGCCCGCACTCGTAGCTGGTCCGCTTGCCGATCGGTTCGGCGGGACGGGCCGGACGTAACACGCGGTTGGCCGCGAACGCTGTCACGAAGAACACGACGCTGACGAGCAGCAAGAGACCGAGCGTCGCGTACGAGCCCAGGTAACCGGTCACGCCGGGAGCCTACCGCCCGGCCGGAAGGCCCGTCCCAAACACGTTACGGATTTGTTTCCGGTTGGGACTAGTGCACATGGGCAACTGTTACCGAATATTGGACTTCCATCCAGGGCACCGGAGGTCAGATGGCCCGCCTGAAGGTTTCGTCCGGGCACCGGGCGGCAGGGCGGCTTCCCACGCGCCTGCTGGCGACATCCCTCGCGGCCGGCCTGCTCGCGGCACTCGCTGTGGCTCCGGCGTGGGCGGGCGCGGCGACGCCGGCCGGCATACCGCTCCTGGCCCTGACCGACCCGTCCGCCGAGCCCGGACCGGACCCGGAGACCACCGCACCCCCGCAGGAACCCACCCCGACCCAGGAGCCGAGTGACGGTCCCCCGCCCACCATCCCCGCCCCGGAGACCACAGCGCCGCCGCCGGTGACGACGCCGCCTGCGCCGCAGACCACCGCACCTGACGTACCACCGCCGCCGCCCACCACCGCTCCCGCGCCGGGCGGCGCCACGCGGTCGCCGACGCTCGGCCCACCGGCGCCCCCGGTCCGGCCGGCACCACCGGGCGGTACGCAGGCGCCGCCGAGCCCGCTCGGCGTGCAGGTCACCACCGAGGATGTCGCCCTGCCCGGGGCGTACTGGAACGCGGCGAGCACTGCCGCCACGCTTCGGGTGACGGTGGCCAACACCGGCACCACCGCACAACAGATCCGACTCTCGTACACGCTGCCGGCCGGGCTGACCGACGCCGGCACGAAGGGGTGTGTCACCGCAGGCGGTGGCGCGTACCGCTGTGGAGCCTGGACGGTCGGGGAAGGCACCCGGTTCAGCAGCCTGATCCGGTTGCGGGTCGCCGGCACCGCGTGGAAGCAGATGCCACTCAGCGGCTCCGTCCAGGTCATCGCCGAGGCGCCGGGCGTGCCCGGCCAGGCGACCGACGACCACGGCTTCGCGGTGCTGTTTCCGCCCGGCCCGCCGGCACCCGGAATCTCGCTGGCGGCCGACGAGGTGGAGTTCGACATCAGCGGCGCGGCGAGCAGCCTCGCGGTCCGGCTGGCCAACACCGGCACGGTGGACGCGGCCGGCCTGATCGAGGTGGTCCTGCCGGCCGGGGTGAGCGTGCCGACCCCACCGGACGGCTGCACGGCTGTCGACCCGACGCGTACCCGGTGCGACGCGGGTCTGTTGCCGGCGGGCCAGACCGGTGAGCTACGGCTGCCGGTGGAGGCAACTCCGCACGCCCAGAGAAACGCGCCGCTGTCCGGCGCGGTGATCGGTCAACTCGACCCGCGCAGCGGCCCGACCCGTCGGGTGCAGATGAGCTTCCGCATCACCGCGGCGGCCGCGCTTGCCACACCTGTGGTGTCGCCGCCCGCGCCGACCGGCTCCCAGGGCGTCCTCCCCGCGGGTGCCGCTGGCGACGGCCAGGCGATGACCTCGGTGCAGCGTACGGCGGCCATCCTGGTCACGGTCTCCGCGCTACTTGTGGTGCTCGCCCTCGTGCTGGCCACCACCGCACTGCGTCGCCGGTTCAACGAACCGGTGCCCGGGCCCGCCCCCGAGCCCGCTGACTGATTGATCACCCGCGACACTTGATCGACGCCCGGCCAGAGTCACCGGCCGGCCTGTGCTGGTGATCTGAATTACGGCGGGCGGTGCGAAAGCCCGTGATTTGGGGCATTTCTCGCCCCTATCTGGCCCCAGTTGGCCTACCTACAGGAAGGCTCAGGGGTCCGTTGGACGTAGGCTCTCGGTGAGGAAACAACAGCGGACCGGGCCTGCCTGGGCGGTGCGGCCCAGCGTTGCGTCAAGGAGGTCCCGTGACCGGGCAAGGCATGGTCACCATCATGTTCAGCCGCCCGCGCGACCGCGCGCAGCGAAGCGAGGTGCAGGCATGAGTGCGAGGAGTGAGCCGGTTTTGCGAGCCCCGCAGTCGCGATCGAAGGTGGCACAGTGACCAAGCAGATCCGTCAACTCGACCGGGTGGTCATCCGGTTCGCCGGTGACTCCGGCGACGGCATGCAACTGACCGGCGACCGGTTCACCTCCGAAACGGCGCAGTTGGGCAACGACATCTCCACGCTGCCCAACTTCCCCGCCGAGATCCGGGCACCCGCCGGCACCCTGCCCGGCGTGTCGAGCTTCCAGGTGCACTTCGCCGACTACGACATCCTCACCCCCGGCGACGCGCCGAACGTGCTGGTGGCGATGAACCCGGCGGCGCTCAAGGCCAACCTGGCCGACCTGCCGCGCGGCGCGGACATCATCGTCAACACCGACGAGTTCACCAAGCGCAACCTGGCCAAGGTCGGCTACCAGACGAGCCCGCTCGACGACGACTCGTTGGCCGGCTACGTCGTACACCCGGTGGCGCTGACCTCGATGACCGTCGGCGCGCTCGCCTCCTTCGAGGTGTCCAAGAAGGACGCCGAGCGGTCGAAGAACATGTTCGCCCTCGGTCTGCTCTCCTGGATGTACTCGCGTCCCTACGAGTCGACGCTGCGCTTCCTGGAGCGCAAGTTCGCGTCCCGCCCCGAGCTGGTCGCCGCGAACGTGGCCGCGTTCCGGGCCGGCTGGAACTTCGGTGAGACCACCGAGGACTTCGCGGTCCGCTACGAGGTCAAGCCGGCGAAGATGCAGCCCGGCACCTACCGCAACATCACCGGCAACGCCGCCCTCTCGCTGGGCCTTGTCGCCGCCGGTGTCCGCTCCGGGCTGCCCGTCTTCCTCGGCGCGTACCCGATCACGCCGGCGTCGGACATCCTGCACGAGCTGAGCAAGCACAAGCGCTTCGGCGTGCTCACCATGCAGGCCGAGGACGAGATCGCCGCTGTCGGCGCGGCGCTGGGCGCCTCGTACGGCGGGTCGCTCGGCGTGACCACCACAAGCGGCCCGGGCGTGGCGCTCAAGAGCGAGACGATCTCCCTGGCGGTGGCGCTGGAGCTGCCGCTGGTGATCGTCGACGTACAGCGCGCCGGCCCGTCGACAGGCATGCCGACCAAGACCGAGCAGGCCGACCTCAACATGGCCCTGTACGGCCGGCACGGCGAGGCGCCGGTCGCGGTGATCGCACCACGCTCACCCTCGGACTGCTTCTTCGCCGCGCTGGAGGCGGCCCGGATCGCGCTCACCTACCGCACCCCGGTGATCCTGCTGTCCGACAACTACGTCGCCAACGGCTCGGAGCCGTGGCTGCTGCCCGACGTGGAGTCGCTGCCCGACCTGCGTGTCGATTTCGCCACCGAGCCCAACGGCGAGGACGGCACCACCTTCCTGCCCTACCTGCGCGACCCGGAGACGCTGGCCCGGCCGTGGGCGATCCCCGGCACGGCGGGGCTGGAGCACCGGATCGGCGGCCTGGAGAAGGCCGACAAGACCGGCGACATCTCGTACGACCCGGCGAACCACGACTTCATGGTGCGTACCCGGGCGGCCCGGATCGAGACCATCCCGGTGCCGGACATCGAGGTGGAGGACCCGGACGGTGACGCCCGGGTGCTGGTGCTCGGCTGGGGTTCCACGTACGGGCCGATCGGTGCGGCGTGCCGCGGGGTTCGCCAGCGCGGCCTGTCCATCGCCCAGGCGCACCTGCGGCACCTGGCCCCGATGCCGGCCAACCTCGGTGAGGTGCTGCGCTCCTACGACCGGGTGGTCATCCCCGAGATGAACCTGGGCCAGCTCGCCCACGTCATCCGGGCCCGCTACCTGGTCGACGCGATCAGCTACAACCAGGTCCGCGGCCTTCCGTTCACGTCCGCCGAGCTGGAGACGACGCTGGAAGAGGTCCTGAAGAATGTCTGAGCCCGTCGCCCTCAAGCTCACCGCGAAGGACTTCAAGTCCGACCAGGAGGTGCGCTGGTGCCCCGGCTGCGGTGACTACGCGATCCTGGCCGCCATCCAGCAGTTCATGCCGGAGCTGAACATCCCCCGCGAGCGGACCGTCTTCGTCTCCGGGATCGGCTGCTCGTCCCGCTTCCCGTACTACATGAACACGTACGGGATGCACTCGATCCACGGCCGCGCGCCGGCGATCGCGACGGGCCTGTCGGTGTCCCGCCCGGACCTGTCGGTTTGGGTGGTCACCGGCGACGGTGACGCGCTCTCCATCGGCGGCAACCACCTGATCCACGCGCTGCGGCGCAACGTCAACCTCAAGATCCTGCTGTTCAACAACCGGATCTACGGTCTGACAAAGGGTCAGTACTCGCCCACCTCCGAGGTCGGCAAGGTCACCAAGTCGACGCCTGCCGGTTCGGCGGACGCCCCGTTCAACCCGCTCTCGCTCGCGCTCGGCGCGGAGGCCAGCTTCGTCGGCCGGACCATCGACTCGGACCGCAAGCACCTCCAGTCGGTGCTGCGGGCCGCCGCCGAGCACGAGGGCTCGGCCTTCGTGGAGATCTACCAGAACTGCAACATCTTCAACGATGGGGCGTTCGAGCAGCTCAAGGACCCGTCCACCCGGGACGACTACCTGATCCGCCTGGAGCACGGGCAGCCGATCACGTTCGGCGCCGACGGGCGGTTCTGCGTGGTGCACCCGCCTGGCGGGTTCGGCCTGGAGGTCCGGGAAACGAGCTCGGTGCGCCCGGAGGAGATCGTCGTGCACGACGCGACAGTCACCGACCCGGCGTACGCCTTCGCGCTGTCCCGGCTGCCCGGCCTGGACCTGCGCAACACCCCGATCGGCGTGTTCCGCTCGGTGGACCGGCCGTCCTACGACAGCGTGGTGCAGAGCCAGTTGGCCGCCGCGAAGGCGACCGTCACCGAAACCCCCGAGCAGCAGCTCGCCGGCCTGCTCGGCAGTGGCGACACCTGGACGATCATCTGACGCGTACGGCATGACGAAGCGGCCGTCCCCGGACAACGGGGGCGGCCGTTTCGTCGTGCGAGGTGCTGCTCAGTGCCCGGCGGAGACCGGCAGCCAGAGGTTGTCGATCTCCTTCTCGGCCGCTGCGAGGCTCGCCTCGTGCAGCGGGATCAGCTCGGCCATCGCGGGGACGACCGGGGCGAGGGTCAGCTCGGCGGTGATGAAGCGCGGCTGCATGCCGGTCAGGGACAGACCGTGCGGGAGCCAGGGCTCGGCGTGGTCCCAACCGTTGCGCGGGGTGCCCTCGCCGTAGCCGCCGCCCCGGCTGGCCAGCACGACGAAATCGTGGTCGCCGAGCAGGCTCTGCCCGGTCGCCGGGTCGTAGGCCAGGCCGGCCACGGTCAGGTGGTCGACCCACGCCTTGACGCTGCTGGGTGCGCCGTAGTTGTAGAGCGGCAGCCCGAGCAGCACGACGTCGGCCTGCTGCACCTCGTCGACAAGTCGCTGGCTGAGCTCCCAGCATTCGCGCTGCGCTGGGGTGTGCTGGTCCGGCGGCGTCATCCGGGCCTGGGCGGCCACCGTGTCCAGGTGCGGCAGCGGCTCGGCGCCAAGATCCCGGTAGGTGACCGTTCCGCCTGGATGAGCCGCATGCCAGGCGGCGGCGGCACGGGCGGTGAGCCGCCGGCTGACCGACATCTCACCCTGAATGCTCGAGTCGATGTGTAGCAGGTGCATTGTTACCCCTCCGAGGATCGTCTGTGTGGCGTCAACCATTTATAGCAGGCCAATGTTCCGTTCGGTCGGTAGACTGGCTCACATGTCCGCCCCGACCCTGGATCCCGCAGAGCACCGCTCAGGCGCTCTGCTGGACCATCTGGCCCGGCGGATGCGGCTGCGGTCGGAGTCGGTGCTGGCGCCGCTGGGCCTGCGCCCCCGGCATCTGGTCGCGCTCACCGTGCTGCGCGACGGCGGCGGCACCAGCCAGCAGTCGCTGGCCACCACACTGGAAATGGACAGCACCAACATCGTCGGGTTGCTCAACGACCTCGAAGCGATGCGGCTGGTCGAGCGGCGCCGCTCACCCGAGGACCGTCGACGGCACGTCGTCGACCTCACCAAGGAGGGGGCGAAACGCCTCAGCCAGGCGGAATGCGCCCTCGCCGGCGCCGAGGACGAGGTGCTGGGCGCGCTGGATCCCGCCGAGCGGGAAACGCTCTACGAGTTGCTTCGACGGGCCGTCGCCACCACGCAGGCCATCTGCACCGAGTCGCTGCGCAGCGACCTCGACGCCTGCTGACGGCGGCGGAGGATCAGGCCGTCGTGGCCGACTGAGGGCGGTCGTCGCGGACGTGCACAAGCATGTCGCCGGTTTCGATAACCGCGCCGGCGCGGTCGGCCAGACTTACCACCTTGCCCCGCCGCACCAGGGCGATCACCAACGATTCCAGCTCACGCGGCGAGCGACCCACCTCGTCCCGCTCCGCCGAACGCATCGCCAACGCCATGCCCTGACCCGGCGTGAGCAGGTCCTCCACCACGTCGATAAGCGGCGGCGCCGAGGTGGACAGGCCGAGCAGACGACCGGCGGTCGCCGAGGAGACGATCACGTGGTGGGCGCCGCTCTGCTTGAGCAGCGGGGCGTTCTCCGCCTCCCGGGCCGCCGCGATGATCCGAACCTGCCCGGCGGTGAGCTGCCGTACGGTAAGCGCCACCAACACCGAGGCGTCGTCACTGTCGGTCGCGATGATCACGGCTTTCGCGTTGCGGACGTGCGCCTCGTTGAGGACCGACGACCGGGTGGCCGACCCTTCGATGGCCACCAGTCCGGCCGACGTGGCCTGCCGCAGGGCGGCGCCGTTGCGCTCCACCACCACGATCCTCGACCGGTCCAGCCCGTTCTCCATCAACGCATTTACCGCGCTACGGCCCTTGGTGCCGTAGCCGCAGATGATGACGTGGTCCTTCACGGTTCTCCTCCACCGCGACAGGCGACGGCCGGTCCGGTACTGCTCGGTCAGGACTTCCAAAGTGGTGCCGACCAGGATGATCAGGAAGATCACGCGGGCCGGGGTGATGAAGAGGACGTTTACCAGCCGGGCCGACGGTGAGGCCGGCGTGATGTCGCCATAGCCGGTGGTCGACAGCGACACGACCGCGTAGTAGAAGCAGTCGAGCAGGGTGAGGCCGTCCCCGTTGACATCGCGGTAGCCGTCCCGGCCCAGGTAGACCGCGGCGACCACGGCGAAGACCAGGCCCAGGGCGGCTGCGAGCCGTAGGCTCAGCGCGCTCAGCGGACCCCGCCGCTGAGCTGGAAAATGAATCACCGTGGAACCTGCTCCACCACCGTCGCCTGCACGCCCACAACATAGCGGTTACGCCGCACACCGCACGTCCGGGCCGCGCGGCGGACAACCGGGCCGCCCCCGACGGGACGGCCGACGAGTCCGGCAGCGGGCATGATGGGGATGTTCCCCGACGACGACCGCGAGAGTGAGGCCGGCATGTCGTTGCTGCGACGAGTGATTGGCGGGGTGCTCCGCCGACTGCGTCAGAGCCAGGGCCGCACGCTGCGCGAGGTGGCCGCATCCGCCGGGGTCTCCGTGCCCTACCTGTCCGAGGTCGAGCGGGGTCGCAAGGAGGCCTCCTCCGAGGTGCTCGCGGCGATCTGCCGAGCGCTTGGCATCCGCCTCTCCGATCTGCTGGAGGCGGCCCGCGACGACCTGCGCCGCGACGAGCCGCGCATCCCGACCGCACCACGGGCCTCGTTGAGCCGCCTGGAACGCGCCACTGCCGCGCGGCAGGACGCCGGCCAGCACACCCTGCGGACCAACGGCCCGATCCTGCACCGGGCAGCCAGGGCAGCCGGGCCGACGTCGCGCATCCGGCCGATGGCCTCCGCCGGGGGCTCGCGCCCCGGTCCGCGTACCACCGCTCGGTGGAATTGCGCGGCGTCCCGGGCGGGCGCGCGGCGGCTGACCGCCGCGTAGGCCGCGCGGTTCTGCCGTCGGCGGATCTGCCGGCGGCAGAATTCCTGGGCCACCACCGCACGCCGCCGCACGCTGGAGGGGCCGGTCCACCGGGCGGTCCCGCCGCCCACCGGCACGGCGGAAGGCGGCGACGAATGATCGGGTACGGCGTGCAAATGCTTGACGGTGGGCAGCCGTCCTTCGGTGACCACGTGTTCGAGCGGCTGCTGCGGGAGCGGATCGTCTTCCTCGGCAGCGAGGTGACCGAGGAGTTGGCAAACCAGATCTGCGCGCAGATCCTGCTGCTCGCCGCCGAGGACGCGGACCGGGACATCTTCCTCTACATCAACTCGCCGGGCGGGTCGGTGAGCGCGGGGATGGCGGTCTACGACACGATGCGCTACGTCCGCAACGATGTGGCCACGCTGGCGCTCGGGCTCGCCGGTTCGATGGGGCAGTTCCTGCTCTGCGCGGGCGCGGCCGGCAAGCGGTACGCGCTGCCGCATTCGCGGATCATGATGCACCAGCCATCCGGCGGGATGGGCGGCACCGCCTCGGACATCACCATCCAGGCAGAGAACATGCTGCACGCAAAGCGGACCATGCAGGAACTGACCGCCGAGCACAGTGGACGATCTCTGGACGAGATCCAGCGCGACGCGGACCGGGACCGCTGGTTCACGGCCGTTCAGGCCCGCGAGTACGGCCTCATCGACCAGGTGCTCACCCGGGCCGATCAGTTGTCGGCGCGCTGACCCGCGGTGGCGGCCGGCGATGGTCCCGCCGGTCGCCACCGCGACCGCCAACCCGCGCAGGTCAACACGGGGTTGGCGCCCCGTGCCGCCACCTGACGGTGACCCGCGCCGATGCCGGACGCGACCCCCTCGATCCGCGTCCAACAGATACCGACGACCCTATTCCCACGAGTGGGAATAGGGCCGTCGTCGCGCCGCAGCGCGTTTCTCCACATTCTCGTTACACGGACAGGCACGAATGCGATAGACGCCGCCTGTCCAGCTGCTCTCCCCCGGATCACGACGCCTCCAACTCCCCACCCGGGAAAATCGGCTGGCACCGGCCCGTTAGGGTCACGTCTATGCGTCGACTGATCCCAGCCCTTTCGATTGCCCTCACCGCCGTCCTCGTGGCCGGCTGCGGCACGACCTCCAGCGACACCGGAGGAGCAGCGCCCTCCGCCGCTCCCGAGACGACAAAGGTCGAGCCCGTCGCCGCCATCCGGCAGGCCATGGACCGCAGCCTCAACGGCACGGTCACCATGGACGCCTCCGTCAAGGCCGGCCCGCAGGCGATCACCCTCAGCGGAAAGATGGACCCCGTCGCCAAGGCGATCCAGGTCACCGGAAACGCGCCGGAGCCGATCGAGGCCCGCCTGATCGGCGACGTCGCCTACATCAAGTCGGACTCACTCGACGGCAACAAGCCGTGGATGAAGATCGACCTCAACAAGCTCAAGCCGACCAGCTCGATGCGCCAGTCGTTCGACCTCAAGGCGCAGACCGGCATCATCGGCGGCGTCGTGACCGCCCAGGAGGTGAGCCCCGGCCGTTACGCGGGCGTGGCCGACCTGGGCAAGGCGGCGGAGGCCGCCGGCGCCGACGGCGGAATGCGCGAGGGTCTTGAGTCGACCGCCAAGCTGGCCAAGGACCCGACGGCGATCCCGTTCGAGGCGTCCATCGACGCCGACGGCCGACTCACCGCGCTGTCGTACACCATCGCCACGAAGAGCGTCGGTGACCTCGTCACCGAGATGAAGATGAGCGGCTTCGGCGAGCCGGTCACGGTGAAGGCCCCGCCGGCCGGTGACACCGAGGCGGCCTCCGAGGAGATGTACAAGTTCCTCTGACCAGATCCGTTCACGGTGCCCTCCGGATTTCCTCCGGAGGGCACCGTCGCGTCGCTGGGTCAGGCGTCTCTCACGCGTTCCGTCGCCCAGGTTTCGGCGCGAGGCGGCCGTTGGGCATGTGCACGACCCGGAGGAACGCGGGCAGCCGCCACGGCCGCGGCCCACCGATGACGACGTCGCGGCGCAACACCGCGTGCGCGATGCTGATCCGGCCGAACATCATCAGGTTGAACCGGGCGGGACGGAACGTCACGCGCGCGTCGAACGGGCCGTCGGGCGGCGCGATCCACACCTTGCGGTCGCCGAGGGTCAGCGTCGTGGTCGTCGTGTACGGCGACCGGAACTGCACCGACACGGGATGGCGGGGCATCGGCAGTTCGGTGTTGAGCAGCACCCCGTACGTGTCGCGCATCATGTCGAACATGAACAGGTCCCAGTAGAGCGCAGCGTGGTCGTCCGGCATCGGCCACGGCCGGCGCAGCGCCCGTGCGATGTCCCAACCGTGCACGAGCAACTCGTTGGTCAGATGGGCGAACAGACCGCCGACGGTCACCCGCGCGTTGCCCAGCCAACTCACAGTCGACCGCGGATCCGCGGTCGTGGCCAGCAGGCTGTCGACCGCGGCGTTCAACTGCGACAGCAGGACACCCCGGTCCCGCTCGGTGAAGTGGGCGAGCACATGGGTGTTGACGTCGGCCACCGTGTCGACGTTCGTGACGGCAAGCATGTCCTCCAGGCCCGGCACGGGGATGGCGACTTCGCTGCCTTCAAGCCTCGACACGTACAGCATCGCGATCGACACCACGTGCGCGACGGTGTCGGCCACATTCCAGTCGGCTGTCACCATGACTCGGGGCGACTGCGCGGCGGCCACCAGGTCGGTGAACCGATCGGCAGCCGCCCGCAGTGCCGTGTTGGCCAAACTCCAACGATCTGGATCCACCACGTCAGTCACATCGAACAGCATCGTGCATTCGCCGTGCGACGGCTTCTTCGCACGTGCACTCTTTCGCGCGGACGTCAGTTGTAGAACATGGTCGGGAACCAGCCGAAGCCGAAGATGGCGGGCACCCGGACATCCCAGTAAACGACTGTGAACACGCCCAACGCGATGAGCAGCGCGCCGCTGAGCACCATGCTGCGCCGCACGTCGGCGGTGAGCCAGCCGATGAAACGGCCCCGGGTGAGCACGATCAGCAACGCGAAAAGTGCCGTGACCACGACGATGTTGCCGAGCGACTGCAACACGAACGCGGCCGAGCCGTACAGCGGGTTGCCGCTGTCGACCGCCCAGTGGAAGAGCTTGTTGAACAACGGATAGGGCCGCCCGATGAGGAACCCGCCGATGAGCGCGCCGAGGGTCACCACCCGTGCGACCGGTCGGTCAGCGAACACGTCCGGCACCGCCCGGATCGCGGCCAGCCCCAGATAGATGAGGGCCAGCCCGATGAGCCCGAACACCACCGACGACTGGATGATGCGTACCGGCACCCCGCCGGCGGTGTCGGTCGACAACTGCGGGAGCCGGTCACCCAGCAGGACGCCGACGAACCCGTACACCGCGGCGACAACGATCATGCCCAGAGCGAGATAACCGACAGGCCGCAGCAACAACCGGAGCCGGTCACCGCTGCCGCTGCCGGCCGCGCCGAGCGGCCCGATGGACGCGAGCATCGCAATGTTGCACGCGGTGAACGTGCCGGCGAGGCCCGACACGAACGCGAACACCAGGCCCGCAGCGGTACCGGAGATCGCGGTCGCCTTCGCGTCGTGACCAAGGAGCCCGCTGGCGACGCTGTCGCCGATGACCGAGTCGACGAACTCGTACGACCACAGCACCGCCAGCAGAACCCCGGCCGCCGCGCTGGCCGCGATGATGACACCGTTGCGGTGTGGTCGCTCTTCGGCGGAGACGCTAACGAGGTTTTGGGTGGCTGTGGTTGGCGTTTGCGTCATCAATCTCTCCCCAGACCGATTGGCGTCGATGACTGTGCGCGGCGAGGATGTCACTCAGTGCACCGGGTCTGCATCTCCGAACGTGCGCAATCGGTTGCGGCCAGTGACGGCTCCGGTCTGGTCACGCGGGCCCGGGCAGGGACGTCCGCTTCCGCACACCCCACCGCCACCCGGGCCCCGCTCGGGCCCTCGTGATCTGGCAGGATAACGGCGTGCTGAGCCCTGTCACTCTTCGACAAGTCCTGCCCGACGACCTGTCCCTTGTGAATCGGCTCTGGCAGCTGTACCGGCACGACCTGTCCGAGTTCCGGGGCACCCTGCCGGACGGCTCGGGCTTGTTCACCTCTGGCCGATTGCCGACCTACCTCCAGGACCCAGACAGCTCGGGCTACCTCATCTGCCAGGACAGGCAGCCCGTGGGCTTCGCATTTGTCTCCGGCCTGGAGATCCAGCCGCTGCGCGTCTCCGAGTTCTTTGTCGTGCGGGCCGTGCGCCGATTGGGCGTCGGACGTCTCGCCGCCCAGCAACTCTTCGCCAAACACACAGGGCATTGGGAGGTGCCCTTCCAGGAGGAGAACCCGGGTGCCGCCCGTTTCTGGCGCCGGCTCGCCGCCGAGATGTGCCCGACGGGCTACCGCGAGGAACGGCGTGCTGTTCCTGGAAAGCCGCACATCCCTCCGGATACGTGGCTACTGCTGACCGAGCCAGTACGCGCGGTGGCGGGTCCTTCGATGTGAGCGAACTGCCCGGCGTAGCCACGGATGCGCGATCGGCGCGCCTCTCCCCGCTCCGCAGGCCGGAGCGGGGAGAGCGGCGCGGCGAGTTACCCGGGCACCGCCGGCGCGCATCCGATGACCTGCCGGACGCACTGCGTGGCCTCGCCTAGAAAGCGTTGTCAAGCGTCAGGACGAGCTCGGCGATCCGCCACCCACCGCCGGACCGTCGCAGGCTGAACGTGTAGACCCCTGTCGAGATCATCTGGATGCTGTCACCAGTGTTTCTCGTCTGCAGCAAATAGGCCCGTACCTCAGCGGTGGCGGCGTCCGTCGTCGTGACCACCACATTGCTCAGGTGGTGCCGCACCCTTCCGGTCTGGGCCGTGTGCCCGTCACGGACGAAATCGAGCACCGCCGTGCGTCCGGTGACCGGGCCGAGCACTCCTTGGCCGGGCATCATGAAAGTCCAGGTGGTGTCCTCGGTCAGGACCGCTTCCAGCTGGGGCATATTCAGCTCGTCCAAGGCATGGGCGTAGTTCGCCACCGCCTGCTGGAGCTCGGCGATCACGAGACCACCGTCAGCACGATCTTGCCTTGGATGTGGCCCTGCGCGGCTCGCGTGTGTGCGCTGGCCGCTTCGGCCAGCGGGTAGGTGCTGTCCACCCCGACCTGGAGCTTGCCCTCCGTGAACAGGCGCCCGATCTCGGCGAGCTGGGGGCCGTTGGAACGCACCTGAATGTTCGAGACTGAGATGCCCAGACGCGCTGTCTCTTCCGGGTCGTACTCGGCGAAGAACACCGGAAGCATTGTGCCTCCGCGCTTGAGCACCGTCAGGAAGCGAGAGCTGTCCGGGCCACCGACGGTGTCGATCACCAGGTCGATGCCGCTGACCACGTCCGCGACCTGCGTCGTGGTGTAGTCGATGAACTCATCGGCACCGATCTTGTACAGGAACTGCTCGTGTCGGCCCGAGGCCACCGCGATGACGTGTGCCCCCTTCCACTTCGCCAGCTGCACCGCGAAGTGGCCCACTCCACCGGCGGCTCCGTTGACCAGCACGGTCATCCCTGGCGTGATCGGCGCCGGCTTGTGCACCTGGCCGGTGAAAGGAGACGGCACGTCGTGGCCGAGATCAATCAGGTACTGCCAGGCCGTGAGCACGGCCATCGGCGCACCAGCCGCCTGCACGTGGTTGATACCGGCCGGCTTGTGTGCCAGGTCCGAAGCCGGCGCGGCCACGTACTCGGCGTACGTCCGGCCGTCGAATCCGGGGAACCGCAGCATGCCGAAGACCTCGTCGCCGACGGCGAACCCTGACACGTCCGGAGCCACCGCCTGGACCACACCCGACATGTCCGTTCCAGGGATCAGGGGGAACTCCAGCGCTGGCCTCATCTCGGCCGGCATGACCTTCATCCCCTCACGCAGGTACCAGTCCGGCGGGTTGATGCCCGCCGCGTGCACCCGCACGAGCACCTCGCCCGGGCCGATCTCGGGAACCGGCACCTCGTCATACCGCAGAACTTCCGGCCCGCCGGCTTCGTGGAACTGAATCGCCTTCATTGCGCCTGTCGCTTTCTCGGGGAAACGTTGCTCCCTCAGTTAAGGCCCAGGGCCGCGCGGCCGTCCAAGACCGGTTCGGCAACCTGATCATTCCGAATCAGCATGATGCGTACGCTGGAAGGGTGAATGATCTCGGACAGGACCTGGAACTGCGGCTGGTGCGCTACTTCACCGTGGTGGCAGCGCACCAGCACTTCGGCCGGGCCGCCGCCGACTTGCACGTGGCCCAGCCGGCGCTGAGCCGCCAGATCCAACGGCTCGAGAAGCATCTCGGCGCACGATTGCTGGACCGCACACCCCAGGGCACCCGGCTCACCCCGGCCGGCCAGACGTTCCTCCCCCGGGGCCAAGCCCTGCTGCAGGCCGCCCGCCAGGCCGAACTGGCCGTGCGTGAACAAGCCGAGACCGAACGAATCGCCATCGGTTACGTTGAAGACCTGGTAATCACTGCCGCCGTACGGGAACTGCGCCGCCGTTACCCGGACGCCGAAATCGCCACCCGGCATCTGAGCTGCCGCGACGTCGGGGCGCTGTCCGACAAGCGTGTCGACGCCCTAATCGCGCGGGCCCCGCTGCCGCTCGCCGACGACGACGTGAGCACCACCCCGCTGTACGAGGAGCCCCGGATGCTTGTGGTCCCGCGCGGCCATCCCTTGGCTGACCGAGCGTCGGTGACCGCGGAAGAACTGGCCGGCGAAGAGGCAGCGCCGTGCGCGTTCGAGACCGCAGACTGGACTTCCTACCGGATCCTCGGGGCTGGCGTGCCGCCGATCGCGAGCTACGAGGACAAGCTCGAACTCGTCGCGAGCGGCGAGGCGATCGCCGTGCTACCGGTCGGCGATCGGCGTAGCTCACTGCGCCCCGGCCTCGTCACCGTCCCGATCAAGGGCGCTCCCTCCAGCCAGGTCGTCCTGGTCAGCCGCAAGGGCAACCCGAATCCGATGATCAGGAATCTCCGGCTGGCCGCCAAGGCCGTCCTGACCGGCCCGAAAGCCTGACCGGGCCCAACCGACCCTGCACGTCAGGTCTCACCTCGGGCAAGCTCGCCTAGCTTCGCCCGTCCGCCCTCGGCCTGAGCGGAATACCCTTGTTGGAGCGCGGCCCGGAGTGCGACTCATGGGCGCCGGCAAGGCATAGGCGGAACGCAGGTTTCCGCCGTTCAGACGAGGCATCGTCTGAGTACCGGGATTACATCCCTCCGGGCCGTGCTCATGCCGCAGCAACCCCGGCCGTCACCCAGTTCGTCACTCGGACGAGCGATTCACGCGTCGTCACAGGTCTTCATCGTCTTCGTCTGGCGGCAGGTCGATCTGCCACCAGATTCGCATCAGGTACTGCTCGATGCCGGAGTGCTGTCGTTGCAGGACGGCGATGCGTTCGTCATCGCCGCCGGTGCCCATCACCTTCAGAATCTCGTGAAATGCCCCCTCTGCCTGCTCACGCCCGCGATGAAACAGCGCGACCGCATACCGGCCGGGCCCTCTTGGCGGGTCAATGCCAGTAATGACCGTGCCGAAAATGTCGCCTACCTGCAAATTGCCGGTGGGACAGTCCAGGTCGAACGTCAGGGGGCCCGTCCACCCGTGCGCGCTCAGGTCATCATTAGGGGCCTCGTCCCAGATCTCCACGTCGGCTCGTACCTTTATGAGGCCCTGGCTCACGACGATGTAGATCTCGTATCCGGTGCTCGCTGCCACACCCTTGTAGGCTTCGATGATAGCGGCCGTTGAGCCCACGGCGGCGTCGCAGTAGACATCGCGTAGGACGACCATCCGGTATTCCGGACTTAACGTCAGGCCATGGCAGCTGTGCCGGGTCGGCATGTTTGCTCTCCTACGAATTTGCTCTCCAGCTCGATACCCTCACACAGAAAACAGCGACACCTTCCCGGACATCTTGCCGTCCGGTCTAGAAACGCACCGCACGGCGAACCACCCCTGATTGACGGCCTCGTCGGCGTCCTGCGCGTCGCTCACCTGGGACGCATCCGTCAAGCATCAGGTGGGACTAGACACGCCGGCGGCCGGCTGTCCGGTCTCGGGACCTGCGTGACAGATCGGTATCAGGACCTACATGACACTGCCCCGCCATCTGTCAGAGCGATCGTGGACACTCTTGGCCGTGGACGTGGATGGGTTCTGGAAAGTTGTAGAGCGCGCACGAGCGGCAGCCGGTCCAGCGGCAGACCAAGCCCGGCGGGACGGTCAGCCGAGTGCGGTCACTGAGGCGCTGGTGGCAGAGCTGACATCGCTTCCGCTGCCACAAATCGCCGCGTTCGACCGAGTGCTCAGCGACGTGCTCGCTCAAACCGATACCTGGGATACCTGCGCAGCATGCTGGATCATCGAGTACGGGTTCCTCTCCGACGACGGATTCTCCGATTTCCGGGCAGGGCTCGTCGGTTTGGGCAGAAGGGCCTTCGAGTCAGTTGTCAATGACCCGGACTCGCTCGCCGAACATCCTGCGGTGCAAGAGATCAGCTCATCGGAAGGCTGCGGCCTCTGGATTGGCGACGAGCGGCTCCTGTACGCCGCGCAAAAGGCGTACGAGCGGCTGACGGGCGACCCTGACGCGTTCTGGGACGGTGTCGATGCAGCGGAGCCCGCTACGGCTCCACCGAGCCGCAGCCCCGTGCCTACCGAGGAGCGCTGGGACCTTCGAAGCGAAGACGAGTGGCTGAGGCGACTGCCCAGGCTCGCCGAGCTGTTCCTTGCCCGCCGGTTCCCGTTGGAGTAACTGGCCTCAGCCGGATGCGGATGGCTAGAGCGTCACGGAGGTCCTGATACCGATTTGTCACGGAGGTCCTGAGACCCGACATTGCCGGCAGCCCGGCCGGTCCCTACCTCGCCGCTACCTGTCCGCGTCGGACCGCCTGGTCAACCAGGCCAGCGGCAGCGTCGGGCGAACACTGGGACGCGTCGATGGTCAGCTCGGCGGCAACGCTGTTTCTGTCTCATCCCATGCCCTAGGCGTTCGATCGCGTCGCCGGTCTGCCGGTCTGCGATGCGTCGTGCCGCTTCGGGCCTGGGGCAGGTCAGAGCGACGATGGTCCACCGGGTGTCGGGGAGCGCCCTACGGACGGCGTCGATCGCCTCGACCTGGCCGAGGTGCACTACGGGGATCTGCTGGTCGATCTGGACTGCGACCTACCCAAGAGCGGATGGGGTCGGCTGACGTTGGCCAAGAGTCGACCCCAGGCGGGCAAGCGGTGGACAGACAGCGGCGAGGTTCACGACGACCGAGGGCTGAAGCACCGAGCCGAGGATGAGCCCGTAGTGTGCCAATCCCGCCCGCGCTCGTGACGATCCTGCGCGCGCACATCGAACGGTTCGGCGTCGCCAAGGATGGCCGGCTATTCCAAAGCGAGCGGGGCAACGTCGTTGCGGCCTCGACCTACTCACGCGTCTGGGAAGAGGCACGTCGACTCGCTCTGACGCCGCGCCAGGTTGACTCTCCGCTCGCTGGTCGGCCGTACGACCTGCGGCACGCCGCCGTGTCGCTTTGGCTCAACGCTGGTGTGCCGGCAACTGAGGTAGCCGACCGGGCCGGACACTCCGTGGACGTGCTGCTGAAGGTCTACGCCAAGTGCATCGACGGAGCGGAGGCCACCGTCAACGACCGGGATCGCTGAGGCTCTGACTGGTGTGGCGTGGCCCGTATGATGGTCGCCGTTCCGGATCTTGCTCCGGCCTTGCCGGCTGACCTGGGCAGACGCCTTCAAGGTCATTCCGCGCCTGTTCCGCGACCTGCGACAAACGGCGGCTTCCGGTGGCTTAGGGCTGCACACCTGTTCGAATCGAGCGGCGTGCGTATTGCCAGCTCAGATAGCGTTTCGGCTGTGTATCGAGGTGCCCCCGGCAGGATTCGAACCTGCGACACACGGTTTAGGAAACCGATGCTCTATCCCCTGAGCTACGAGGGCGCGAGGGCCTAGTCTAGCGACCCGGGGTTCACCTGGGGTGGCAGGGAGTGGCCCGCGTTCACCCACGTCACCCGTACCTCTGTTCTCCCAGCCCAGGACCACACCTGGAGCACACGAACCCCGGGTTTGCGACCGGCGGTCGGCCGTGGTGACCCTCGTTGGCACCGGTTCACCCGGGTTGGCATCCGCTGGAGAGCACACACCGCGCACATCATCAAAGGTCAACAACGTTCCGTCCGCTGCCGACCGTCGGCACCGCCACCGGAGAACCACGGAGCGTTCACCCCGGGCTCGCTCGGACCGGCCGCGATTCTGACCATGGCGGTCCCCAAGCGTCCGCACATGCCGAAAAGGGCGTCGACGCAAAGACCATGCAGGCGGACTCCGGCCTTCCTGGCTGGCGCCTTTCGTAAGCCGCCACTCGCAAGGTCCGTTGCCCTTGTGGGCCGCTGAATCGTAGCCCGAAATTCGTCACGCGCCGCCGCCGGCTTGCCGCCGACGCGACCGGTCATCGGTTGTCAGGCGGCGGTGGCCTTAAGGGACGTCTCGTAACTGGTTGAAGGCGTTGCCCGGAGCCGGCTCGGTGGTCAGCCGGCGAGGATGATGTTGTGGAGGTTGGCGATGCCGGAA